>CAZEXK010000001.1:0-6101 GCA_964516815.1 uncultured Helicobacter sp.
AACCTACGACCTGCTGATTACAAATCAGCTGCTCTACCAACTGAGCTAATCCAGCTTAAATTTTAAAGTGGTGGTCCGAGACAGAATCGAACTGTCGACACAAGGATTTTCAATCCTTTGCTCTACCCCTGAGCTACCAGACCACGTATAGTCTTTAAAACGAATGAAATTATATCGCAATAATCTTAATATTCTCTTAACATTATTATTCCAAAACCCATTGTTTAAATAATTCTCCTCTTTGTTTATAAGAGTTAAATTGATCATATGAAGACGCTGCGGGTGAAAGCATTGCGATGTGATTATCATTGGATGTATGAATATTTTTAATAGCATTAACTGCAATTTCTAATGAATTACAAATTTCACAATTTATATTATTTTTAATTGAAAGTTTATACAATCTACTTGCATTTGTTCCAATTGTATAAATGCATACTTCTGATAATTTTAACATTTCAAATAAAGGATTTAAATCAGCACCCTTATCATCTCCACCCAGTATTAGATATATTTTTTTACCTTTATAGGTTTTAAGAGCTTGTATTACTGCATCAACATTTGTAGCCTTACTATCATCTATCCACATTCTATTTTTTGTATCTAAAAATTCTTCTAATTTATGGGCATCTTGTTTAAAAGTATTAATACTATCATAATCAATATTGTTAAATAATATTTTTTTCACACACAATGCTAAAACTGCATCTATTAAAAATGGTTCTTTAAATTGAATTTTTTTATCGTTTATATTATATTTTTTACATAAATCTTTTGTATTCTCATATGTAATTATTTTTGCTTTTGTTATAGATTTTTCATATTTACTTGGTATTATAGCTATATCATTTTCATTCATACTAGATAATGGTTTCAATTTTGATTGTTCATATTTACTAAATGTTCCATGCCATGAAAGGTGATCATCACTTATTGGTAATAAAATATAAATATTTGGTTTAGCATAAGATGTATAATGTAATGTAAAAGATGAAGTTTCTAATATAAGATTTTTTTCTAAATGCATAGCATTTGCCAATGGTAAACCAATATTACCAGCACTCAAAAAATTTTCTTTTTTCAAAATATGTTCTAACATAGAAGTAGTTGTTGTTTTTCCATTTGTACCACTTATCCATATAGTAAAAATATCTTTATCTTGTTTTTTATAAATGTTACTCAAAAATAAATCATAATCACTTATAATATTTTTACTACTTTTTACTATTCTATTATAAGGAGGGATGCCAGGACTTACAACAGTAAGCTCATTTGAATTTTTATCATATTCATTTATATCATCGTCATCAAATAATTTGACATCTTTATATATTTTTTGTATAGCTAAAGCAGTTTTACCTTTTCCCAATACTCTCAAAATTTACCGTATTTTTAAACTTGCTAATGCTATTAAATTTGATACAAATGCTATAATCCAGAATCTAACTATAACCTTATTCTCATGCCAACCTAATTGCTCAAAGTGATGATGTATAGGAGCCATAAGAAAAATTCTTTTTTTTCTAATTTTAAATGATCCAACTTGTAAAATAACTGATAAAGTTTCAATAACAAAAATAAATCCAATAAGTAAAAGTAATATTTCACTTTTGGAAACTATTGCCAAATATCCTATAAATCCACCTATAGCTAGAGAACCACTATCCCCCATAAAAACTTCCGCCGGATGTGAGTTATACCATAAAAATGCTATTAAAGCTCCCGAAAAAGCAGACCCTACTATGGCTAATTCTCCTACAAGTTTTATATTTGGCAACAATAAATACTCACTAAGTATGGCATGACCTGTAATATAAACAATTATTGTAAGAGTAAGAAATGCAACTATTGATGGCACTGTAGCTAATCCATCCAAGCCATCAGTTAAGTTAACTGCATTTGAACTACCAACCATGATCAAAGACCAAAATATAATAGAATAAATACCCATATCAAACAATGCGTATTTATAAAATGGTATATAAAATGTTGTGGTATGAGAAGCATAATACAACACAGCAATAATAACAAAAGAACCTAAAAATTGATAAAATAATTTCACCTTAACACTAAGTCCTTCGTCATTTTTACTTTTGGTTATTTTGGCAAAATCGTCTTTTATTCCAATAAGACTAAATATAGTAATAATTAACAGTCCGCCTATAACATAAGGATTGTTTAGTTTTGCTGTTAATAATGTAGCTATTATAGTAGCAAATACAAATACCAAACCACCCATAGTTGGTGTACCAGACTTTAGTTGATGTGAATCAGGCGCTAGGTTATAAATAGGCTGGCTTATATTTTTATTTTTTGCCCATTTTAAAAATTTTGGCATAATATAAAATGTTAAAAAGAATCCAATAAAAAATGCAATTGCTGCTCTTATAGAAATATATTGAAAAATATTAACATCCATGTGTCTGTAAAACCAATAAAACAAATTTAAACCTTTTTGTATAATAATGCACAAATTATATCAAATTGTAACTGAAGTGCTACAATAAGTATAATTTACTAATTTCTTATTATTTTGATTTGAGAATAAATGATTTTTTTAGTATAATGCATTACTTTTAAGGATATGAATAAATGAGTAAGAAAACAATTTTAATAATTACTGATGGTATAGGACATAATAATTCATGTAATTTTAATGCCTTTTGTAATGCAAAAAAACCAACTTATGATTATTTATTTGACAATGTTCCAAACTCTTTAATTAAAACCTACGGTAAAAGTGTAGGCCTACCAGATGGTCAAATGGGAAATAGTGAAGTTGGACACATGAGCATAGGAAGTGGAAGAATTTTATACCAAGATTTAGTTAAAATAAACAACTCAATACAAGACAACAAATTAAAAGATAATAAAATATTAAATGTTACATTATCTAAATCAAATAATATACATCTAATAGGTTTGTTAAGTGATGGAGGAGTACATTCACATATATCTCATATCATTGAACTTGCAAAAATATCTAAAGAAAATAATAAAAAAGTATATATACATGTAATTACTGATGGTCGAGACGTTTCCCCTACTAGTGCTCAGTTATATATTAATGAAATATTAAAAATATGTGACAATAATATACAAATTGCAAGTATATCAGGTAGATTTTATGCAATGGATAGAGATAATAGATGGGAAAGAATTCAAGAAGCGTATAATGCAATGGTAAATTCTAATAACACATCATTAGATGTTTTATCTTATTTACAAGAACAATATTCAAATGAAATATTTGATGAATTTATAAAGCCAATGTCATTTAACAATTATAATGGAATACAAAATAATGACGGTGTTATTTTTTGTAATTTTAGATCAGATAGATTTAGAGAAATTTCAAATGCAATCTCTAATAATGATTTTAAAGAGTTTCAAAATAAAAAATTAAACTTAAATATTTCAACAATGACTCAGTATGATAAAAATTTTCCATTACCAGTAATGTTCCCAAAAAGTGCACCAAAAAATACTCTAGCTGAAGTTATTAGTAATGCAAACTTATCACAAGTCCATACAGCAGAGACAGAAAAATATGCACATGTAACATTTTTCTTCAATGGTGGAGTTGAAGATTCACTAAAAGGTGAAAAAAGAATTCTAGTACCTTCTCCAAATGTTAGAACTTATGATTTACAACCTGAAATGTCAGCAGTTCTTGTTTGTGATGGTGTTTTAAATTCCATGAACGACAACGAGGACTTTATTGTCGTTAATTTTGCAAATGGTGATATGGTTGGTCACACTGGAAATTATGAAGCAAGTATAAAAGCAGTAGAATGTGTAGATAAACAATTAGCTAGAATTTTAAAAAAAGCAAAAGACAATAACTATAATGTTGTTTTAACAAGTGATCATGGTAACTGTGAAAAAATGAAAGATGATGAGGGTAATACTTTGACAAACCATACAGTTGGTGATGTATATTGTTTTGTAATTTCTTCTAAAGTTACTAAAATAAAAGATGGTGGTTTAAATAACATTGCTCCATCAATACTTACTTTAATGGATTTGGATATACCAAACGAAATGGATAAATCATTATTTTAATAAAAGAATATATAGGTAAAAAATATGCTTAAAAAATTTATAATACTAAATATAATTATAGGTATTGCAATTGTTATATGGCTTGGGTATTTATACTCTCAAATGAGATACAATTTAAACAACATAGTTAATTATAAACCAAATTTAACTACACAATTTATTGATAAAAATGACAAAGTTGTAGCCAATATATTTAAAGGTCAACACAGATTTTATGCTCCATTAGATGAAATACCAGCAAAAATTATTGAAAGCTTAATTGCAGTAGAAGATACACAGTTCTTTGAACACAATGGAATAAACATAGATGCTATATTAAGAGCTATAATTACAGACTTAAAACACATGAAAATGGTTGAAGGTGCTAGTACTATAACACAACAACTAGTAAGAACAATGACTTTATCAAGAGATAAAAAAATACTAAGAAAAATAAAAGAAATATTATTATCTATTAGACTTGAAACATTATTAAGTAAAGAAGAAATATTAGAAAGATACCTTAATGAAGTTTATTTTGGTCATGGCTATTATGGTATAAAAACAGCCTCTATTGGTTATTTTCATAAACAATTAGATGAATTAAATATAAAAGAAATTGCTATTCTTGTTGGCTTACCTCAAGCACCTAGTTTTTATGATCCCACTAAAAATTTAAGTCAATCTTTGGGTAGAGCAAATCAAGTTGTAAGAAGATTAAAGACATTAGGTTGGATAAGTAATTCTCAACACTATGAAGCAATAAACTTTAAGCCTACAGTATACAATGAAACACTAACTAAGAATAAAGCACCCTATGTAATTGATTTTGCATTAAAGCAATTAGAAGGCAAAGTATCAAACTTAAGAACGGGTGGATATAAAATAAAACTTACTATTGATTTACAAGCTCAAGAAATAGCAAGACAAGCACTTAAAGATGGATATGATAATATTATTAAAAGAGATAAAAATTTTGATAATAATAATAGTACTAGTAAAACTATAAATGGTGCAATAATTAACATACAAAGTAATACTGGTGAAATAATATCTTTAGTTGGAGGAATCAATCACAAACAATCTTCATTTAATAGAGTAAGTCAAGGTGTAAGACAACCTGGGAGTTCAGTGAAACCATTTGTATACCAAAGTGCTTTAAACAATGGATATTCGACAATGACTGATTTAATTGATATATCTAGAACTTATGAATATGATGATGAAACTGTTACTGATGAAAATAATAAGACTAAAAAATGGAAACCTACAAATTATGGAAATAATTTTAAAGGAATTGTTTCATTAAAATATGCACTTGTAAACTCAAGAAACTTAGCTACTATAAACTTAGTAAATGAGTTTGGAATGAATACTTTATATAAAGATCTTTTAAGATTTGGTTTTAAAAATATCCCAAAAGATTTATCAATAAGTCTTGGAAGTTTCTCAATTACTCCATTACAACTTAGCCATATATTTACTATATTTTCAAATAATGGAACTAAAGTTAAACCATATATAATTCAGTCAGTTGAACAACCCAATTCACAAATAATTCAATTTGAATCAGAAAAAGAAAATATTCAAGATGAAGCACAAACATTTTTAATTACTAGTATACTTAAATCCGTTGTACAAAATGGTACAGGAAGAAAAGCAAGAGTAAAAGGCATTGAATTAGCTGGAAAAACTGGAACTACAAATAATAATAAAGATGCATGGTTTTGTGGATATAGCCCAAGTATTCAAACAATAGTTTGGTTTGGTAATGATGATAATAAACCTATGAGTAAAACAGAGACAGGTGGTACAACAGCAGCACCTGTATTTGCTGAGTTTTATAAAAATTATTTAAAAATTCATCCCGAGATAAAAAGAAAATTTGATATACCTAAAAGTGTATTAGTAAAGAAGTTTAATAACAAAGAAGAATATTTTACAAAAATTTCACCATTACCAAAACTACAAAATAATCAATTAGATACTTTATTTAAAGAACAAATAGATTTTTAAATCTTGTGGCTAATGTTTTAAATTTTCTAAATAAATAACTT
>CAZEXK010000001.1:6201-33464 GCA_964516815.1 uncultured Helicobacter sp.
AATAAATAACTTATTAAAACTCACCTTCAGCTGCTAAATCCATCATATCATAAATAGTTTTTCTAACATTGTTAGCTTTTTTTAACATTTCAGGCTTAAGTGTATGTCCACCTTCAATCATTAATTCCATTGCCATTGCATATAACCATCTGTTACCATCTTTATCTTCCATTAAAGCAATTCTACAAGGCAAAAATGCCCCAAATGCAAGTGAATAATCAACAAAATCTCCAGCAATAATTGGGTTACAATAAGAAAATATTTTAATATAACCTCTATTTCCACCAGTTCTTGCATTAATTTCTTCTGATAATGGTAAAATTCCAACTGGTTTAATACCTCTTTCTGTAGCAATACTTTCTAGTGCTTCAGCAACTTCTTTATTAGTAACATCAGGGTTTACTTTAACTCTTCTAATCATAGCTTGAGCTGCATCACCTGTATCTAGTACTTTTTCAAACATCTTAATGTATTCTGGAAGTGCTCTAGCATCTAATTGCTGTACTTGTGAAATTCTATTACCTAAATCAAATTTAACAAACGCAATCCCTACTGTAACTACGACTAAAAAACCAATAATTGTCAATAAGCCTTTTATTAATCTCATATATTCCTCCTTTTATTATAGTTAATAATTAATCGTAATAACTATATTTGATATAGTATATTATTTTTTATTATATGATGTCAATATAGGAAAAGAATTAACTTTAACTAATTATAAAAATTAATTAAGAATTATAAAAATAGAGGCTTACTCTACTTTTATATTATTAGCAAGAATATGTTGAAATAAATTCGTATGCTGTAGGTCTAGATTCGTCAGGCCAAACTTGTCTATTAAATTGATAATGTTGATATGTATCAATCATATCTTGAGAAAATGCTGGTTTTAAGAAATCATTATCAACAATTAAACTTTCAAGAGCTTCTCTTAAAGTTGCTGGCATTTGTGGTATATTTTTATCTCTAATTTCATCTAAAGATAATTCAAACAAATCTTCATCCATTGGACCAACAGGTTCTAACTTATTTTTAATACCATCAATTCCTGCCATCATTAGTGCTGCAAAAGCTAAATAAGGATTTGCAGTTGAGTCAGGAAATCTCATTTCTAATCTAGTTGCAGGTGCTCCAGCTCCATATGGAACTCTACATGCAGCTGATCTATTTTGTGAAGAATATGTTAATATATTTGGAGCTTCATATCCAGGAATCAATCTTTTATATGAGTTTGTTGATGCATTTGTAAAAGCAGCAACTGCATTTGCATGCTTGAATATACCAGCAGCATAATGTCTAGCATTATCTGATAAGTTTCCATAATTACCTTCAGTATAAAATGTATTTTCACCATCTTTCCAAATTGATTGGTGTACATGCATACCATTTCCATTGTCACCAAAAATTGGTTTTGGCATAAATGTAGCAGTTTTTCCATTTAAATGTGCAACCATTTTAACTACATATTTAAGTTTTTGTACATTATCAGCAGCTGTAACTAGTGTATCATAAACAATACCAATTTCATGTTGCCCTTGTGCCACCTCATGATGTCCTAAAACTACTTCTAGACCAACTTGTTCTAAAATTAACATAATCTCAGCTCTTAAATCAACACCTTTATCTATAGGAGCAACTGGAAAGTATCCACCTTTAGTTCCAGAAATATGTGACATATTTCCACCTTCTACATTTCTATTTGTATTCCATTCACCATCTTCAGTATCAACATAATAATGAGCTTCATTTGGTGTATCTTTTACTCTTACATCTTCAAATATAAAAAATTCATTTTCAGGACCAAAGTACGCTACATCACCAACATCTGCATGTTCCATATAATCTAGAGATTTAAAAGCAATTGATCTTGGACATTTTGCGTATTCTTCATTTTTGTAAATATCATATACACTACATATAACAATAACAGTACTATCAGCTGTAAATGGATCCATAAAAGCTGTATCTACTGATGGCTTTAAAATCATATCCGATTTATTAATTGGCTGCCATGCATCTATACTTGAACCATCAAATGGCATACCATTATCTAATTGTCCCTGTGTTACTGCGCTCATTCTATATGAAATATGATGCCATGCACCTTTTATATCTGTGAATCTAAAATCCACAAATTCAACTTCATTTTCTTTACAAAATGAAAAAAACTCTTCAACATTATTTACAAACTTACCCATTTGATATTCTCCTTAAAATTTAAATTAGTATAACTAAATATATTTTTTTTTTGATGTAATAAATGGTTAAAAAGTAACCATTTATAATTTATTGTGATTTATCCGTCGCTATTTATTGTTTTTATTAATGATTGTAGAACTTCTTTAGAGTCATCAAAAGGTGGTTGACAACCACCTGCTGCTTCATGTCCACCACCACCATATTTTAACATCAATTCACCTATGTTAGTATTTGATGATTTATTTATGATTGATTTACCTGTACTATAAACAACATTTTGCTTATTTTTTCCCCAAATTGCATGAATTGATATATTAATTTCTGGATATAAAGCATATATCATAAATCTATTACCTGGATAAATGATTTCTTCGTCTCTATAATCAATTATTATTAGATTATTATGAATAGTAGAACATCTTTTTAATTGCTCAATAAATTCAGTTTCATATTTAAAATACAAATCAATTCGTTCTTTAACATCTGGTAATGCCATTATTTCTTCTATTCCCAGATTTGCACAATGATGTATTAAATCCATCATAAGTTGATAGTTTGAAACAGAAAAGCTTCTAAATCTTCCAAGCCCTGTTCTACTGTCCATTAAAAAACTTAATAATTCCCAATTCTTTGGACTAATAATATCATCTTTTAAAAATTGTCCCGAGTCGGCTTTATTAGCTGCATCCATCATTTCTTTGAATTTTTTGGGAAATTTTTCATCTCCACCATAATATTGATAAACAACCTCTGCTGCACTCGGAGCTTCTGGTATTATAATATGATTATCATTTACTTCATTTCGTATAGTTTCACTAAAATGATGATCAAATGCTAAATGCACACCTTTTACATATGGTAAATTTGTTGTAATATCATCTTGAGTAATCTCAACTTTACCATCTTGCATATCTTTTGGATGTACAAATGATATTTCATCGATAATACCTAAGTATTGTAATAATGTACCACAAACTAAACCATCCATATCACTTCTAGTAACAAGCCTATACAATTTATTTAACATATTAACTCCCAGTTAATTTATTTTAGCAATATTTTACTTAATTATTAAAATTTATGCAATATTTTGTCTTTTTGTATAAAACTAACACAATTTTTATATCCTACTTCTCTAGCTATTTTTGAAACCTCATCGTATTTATATCCAACTTGATCAATACTATGCGCATCTGAAGAAAAAGTTATATCAATATCAAGCTCATAGGCTAATTGTAAAATACTTTTTGAAGGATACATCTCATTTATTGGTTTTCTTAGTCCTGCACTATTTATTTCAAGTACCATATTTGATTTTTTGATTTGTTTTAAAGCCTTGTATGCAATGCTTTTGATATCTTTTTTAGGTAAATAATTAAATAATTTAATTAAATCAAAATGTCCGACAACATCAAAATACTTACTTTTAGCCATTTGTTCAACCGTATTAAAATACTCAATCCATATGCTATTTATATCTTTTGATTTAAAATACTTTATATACGCAGGATTGTCAAAACCCCACTCTTTTATAAAATGTACTGAACCTATAAGATAATCAACTTTAGAATTTAATATGTCATTTTCAATATATGATTCATTATTCATAAAATCAACCTCATATGCCAATAATATTTCAATATCATTTTTATACTTTTCTTTTAATTGTAGGATTTCTTTTTCATATGTTTTTGATTCTGTAAGATTCATTCTATATTCTGGTTCAAATTTCATAGGTGCATGATCACTAAAACCATAAATATCAATTCCTAATTCAATTGCTTTTTGAATATATTCTTCATTACTCCCTGTAGCATGATTGCAAAGAGTTGTATGATTGTGTAAGTCAATTCTCATGCTCTTATTTGATTTCTTCCTGAATTTTTTGCTTTATATAAACCATTGTCTGAAGATAAAATCATTTGATCTAGTGATTCTAGTTTTTCAAGACAATATCCTATAGAAATAGTATACCTAACATCTCCTTCTTTAGTTTTTATAATATTATTTTCAAAAGTGTTTCTAATGTCTTCTAATTTTGCTAAAAATTCTTGATTTTTCATTTCAAATACTAAAACACAAAATTCTTCACCACCAAATCTAGAAATAATACAGTTTAAACCTTTCAAACTTTTATTTAGTATTGAAATTACTTCTTTTATAGCTATATCACCGATATTATGTCCATAAGTATCATTTATCTTTTTAAATTTATCAATGTCTATCATAAACATTTTTGTATTTTTATATTTTAAAAAACTTTCACTACCTTGTGAAAAGAAATATCTTCTATTGTATGCACCAGTTAAAAAATCTTTATTTGCTTTATTTCTTATTTCCTCAAAAAGATCCAATATTTCTAATGATGAATTTAATCTAGCATAAAATTCCTCATTTGTAAATTCTTTATATAAAAAATCATTTGATCCGTACTTTAAGAACATAGATACTAAATTGGTATCTTTGCTATCTGTAATTGTTATAATTGATTTTTCATCTTTACCATAATCCATTCTAATACTTTTTAACAATTCTAAGTTATTCATATTTGATTTATCACAATCTATGTACACTAAAGAAATATCTTTATTATTCTTAAAAACTTCAAGTGCATCATTAACATCGTATGATACTATTACTTGTAATTGATAGCTTAACAAAAGATTTTTTAAAGATTCTGCCATAGTTTTTGACTTATTTACAACTAAAACTTTTTTATTTTTATTTTTATTTTTAATTATTCTTTGTATAATTTCAACAGCATAATCATAAGCAAAGAATGTATTGTCTTTAATTACATAATCAATTATAGATTCATTTTCAAAAATATGCTCTTTTTGTTTACTTGAAGAAGTAAGTATAATACTTGGAATATTAAATTTATTTATATATTCAATAATTTCACCATTTTTAGCATCTGGCAATACAAAGTCAAGTAAAGATATTGAAATATCTTCTTCATAATCTACTAATACTTTTTTACATTCTTCCAATGAATATGCAATTATGGCATCAATGTTTAATCTTATTAAAATTTGATCTTTTAAATATTTTGAAACTAGTTTATCATCACATACTATTAATATTTTATTCATTAGCTTAATATACCTGCGCCTTGTATTTTTGTACTTCTATTTAGAGCGTATTGTCTTTTTTTAGAAACTATATCATATTTCCAAATAGGTGCATTTGCTTTAAAATCTTCCACAAATTCATCAATTAAATCTAACGCAACTCTCCTTTTGGGAGAACAAACAGCAGCTATATATGAACTTTTATGATTTAACACATCACCAATACTGTGAGCCATTAATACTATTGCATTATTGCTTTTAGCTTTTTCTTGCCATTTGCTAAACCATTTTTTTAAAATAGGTTCATAAATATCAAAACTTAATCCATCAATATAATTTTCATCTCTAACTACACCAACAAATGTAATAATTGCACCATAATTTGAATATTTATATTTTTCATACCATGCATTAGTAATACTTTCGACTTTTAAATCACCTTGTATTAATTGCAAATCATTGTTCACATCAGCCACCACACACGGGAGGTAGTAAAGAAATTTTGTCTCCATGTTTTAAAATATGATTTTTATCTTTTACTAAAACATCATTTATTGCCACGGCACTATTATCAAGCCATTTATGTAAATTCTCATCTTCTTTTAATATATCACCTAAAAGATTTAAGTTTGTAATTTCTAATTCTAAAGATTTTTTGTTAATAGGACCTAAAAACTCAACTGTAATCATATTAATCAGCCTTTTAAATAAATTGTACTATTATACAACAATTATGTTAAGGAATACCATTTAATGATTTTTGCTAAAATTGACTTTATTAATTTATTACCATTTTATACTTACATAAAAAAAAAAATTAGCTCTACTCAAATTAAACAAATTATTAATTACAAAAAATCATACCCTTCTGCAATAAACAAAAAATTTAAAAAAAGACAAATAGATGCTGCGTTTATATCCTCTATTGCTTCAAGAAATAAAAATACAGTTGATTTGGGTATTGTTGCAAAAAAAGATGTATTTTCTGTTTTGGCAATAAAAGGCAAATTTGAGGCAGATTATCAATCTAATACATCAAACGTATTAGCACAAATATTAAATATACAAGGTAAAATTATCATAGGAGATAAAGCTTTACAGTATTATCACAATAATCCAAAAGATAATTTTATTGATTTAGCAGAATTTTGGCAAGATAAATACAATCTTCCTTTTGTTTTTGCTAGATTATCATTTAACAAACATAAAACATATATAACAAAATTAGCAAATAATTTTAAAAAAACAAAGGTAAAAATACCTCAGTATATTTTAAAAGATTGTTCAAAAAAATCTGGTTTAAGTTGCAAACAAATCAACGATTATCTCTTAAAAATATCTTATGATATATCATATAAAGAAAAAAGATCATTGAAGTTATTTTTTAAATTAGCAAAACAAAAAGGATTATAAAAATGGACATATTTGATTCTATACTATTAGGAATAATAGAAGGATTTACAGAATTTTTACCTATTAGTTCAACAGGACATTTAATAATAGCATCAAAGTTTTTAAATATTGACCAAACTAATGTAACTAAAGCTTATGAAGTTATTATCCAATTTGCTGCTATATTAGCTGTTGTAATAAACTATAAAGACAAATTTTCAATAAAAAAAATTGAACTTTGGAAAAAATTAATTTTATCATTTATTCCTATAGGAATAGTTGGCTTTATTTTTGCTTCAAGTATAAAATCTATGTTTAATATTCAAACAGTAGCCATTATGTTTATAATAGGAGGTATAGTATTTTTAATAGCTGAGAAATACTACAAAGAAGATAAAAATACTATAAATGATGTTGAAAAAGTATCTTATAAACAAGCTTTACTTATTGGTTTAGCTCAAATAACTGCACTAATACCTGGTACAAGTAGAGCAGGAAGTACAATTTTAGGAGCAATGTTTGTAGGACTTAGCAGAAAAGCAAGTGCGGAGTTTTCTTTTTTATTAGCTTTACCCGTTATGTGTGCTACAACTGCTTATGATTTATTAAAACATTATAACGATTTTAGTAATGCTAATTTACTTGTCTTAGCCGTAGGATTTATTGTTGCTTTTATTGTTGCTTTTATAACTATAAAATTATTTTTAAAGTTTTTAGAAAAATTCACTTTCCTTGCATTTGGAATATATAGAATAGTATTTGGTACTATTTTATTAATATGGTTTATTTAGCATACAAAATTTTATGTATGCCTAAATCATTTATTTTTTTATTAAAACTTTTTACACCATTAGCTATTGCATTTTCATTACTTGAAGATGATCTACCAACTGTATTTATAATATGAGTTGAGAGTACTTTATTATTTGATTTCACGCTAATAGTTGAAGTAATCTTTGCTATTTTCCAACTATTGTATGTGGAGTACCTTATATTATTAAAAAGATCAATTACTACATCTTCATTTGAAGATACCACTTTGTATTTATTTTGATTTAAAAATGATATTAGTTCTTCTTTATACATATTATTTTTATTAGAATTTATTTTGATTTTTAATGATTTTTTTAATAAATCTAAATCATTTAAAATATTTTCATACTTAGTATGTATGTATTTATAATCAAAATTATTTTTTATACTATGTAATATCATAGATTTATTTTTGGCATCTGTGATTGTATTTGTAATTGAACTTAAAAAATAAATTTCTTCAAGTTTATCTTTTCTTTTACTATTTTGAACATTTATAGATATTTTATTATCTAAAATATCAAATTGCTTTTTTTGCTCATTAAAAAGTGCATCTCTATTAACGCTAACAAGTACAAAAAAACTATTAGAATTTTGGGAAGTTTTATTTACGCGATAGTTTATAAAATTTATTTCTTTAGTTTTTGACACAATATCTTTTATATTTTCTTTTAAATAACTTGATGTTTTTCCATTGTCTGATGTAGTAGTTATGCTTTTCATTGAAGAAGTTATAGATACACTTAACTTTTCAGATATATTTTTTAAAGCATTTATTTTTGCATCATTTAACTTATTTGATTGACCAGTACCATAAAGTGATTCATTAGTATTTATTGGTGAATTTAAATACCAAGATGGTAAGTTTGTATTTTTATTATTAGTACAAGATACAAATATAACAGAAAAAATAATTATGCATATGTATTTCATTTTATTTCCTATTTATAAGTTGTAATAATTTCAAGTTTTTTTGCTCACCATTTATTACTTTAAGCCATGTATGAGTTGCAGAAATATATTTACTTGCTTCTAATTCAATATTATTTGAAACTTTTTCACATACTTTGTCATTACTCAATGGATCAGTGTGTGTTTGTGTATTATATACTACGAATGTATTTCCTTCTTTTATATTATCGTTTGTACCCATATTTATTTGTGCAATAATATCTCCATCAAATTCCTTAAGACGATTTATATATGCATTTGCTTGAAATTTTTCTTCAAATTTATTTTTTAACTTAGGTAAAACTTCATTGATATTTTTCTTTACTGCTCCTACAAGTTGTCCATATGTAGGTTTTGAATTTGAATTAATTTTACTTTCATTTTTAACTTGTTTGGAAAATATTATTTTTCCACTTTGAACATCTATCATTTTAACAGTAATTGCGGTTTTAATAGTTGTTCCATCAAAAAATGAACTTGCCAAATGAACTGCTACACTAGCTAATTTTAAATCATCATCATTTGTGTGCATAGCAACATTAGTAACTTTTCTTGTGATATTTGAATAGTTTTTGTAATTATGATCAACATAATCAATTGAACCTGTAATTATATATCTAACTCCAGAAATTTTACCAAATTCAACTATACTTGTTTCTTCTAAAAGTCCACTATCTTGTAGTTTTAATTCAGCATCAATTTTATGCATATCAGATCTTGTAAATAGTTCAGCACCACTTGTATTAATAATAATATTTTCAATAGATGGTATAAAAGCTTTTGCAAGTTTTGGATCTACTAGTCTTGTAGTTTTAGAAGAATTTGATTTACTTCTTGCACCAATTCCTATAATGCTAACACCAATTCCTATACCAGAATCACTGTATTGATCATTGCTATTTGCAACAGCAAAATTTGAATTATTTGTAAAACTAACTACAGCTACTTTTATTTTTTCTTTATCATAATATTTTTTACATTCATCATGCATTTGCAATTTTGTATTTAATTCATTATTATAATCATTGAGATTTATTGTACGAGAGCTACAAGAAATAAAAAATAAAGCAATTATCAATATAAATATATATTTTTTCAATTATTTTCCTTTAATTTATATCATGTTTGTATTAAAAATATTCAGGTATTTACTACTATGATTTTAATTAAAAAGAAAATAGAACAACGTTCTATTTACTTATTATAAGATTTTTCTAATTCAGCATCCAATTCACCGTTAGCCTGAGAAGCTAAGAATTTTTGATACATTGCCTTATCATTTTTAAATGAAGTTTTAATAGCTTTATCCATTGTTTTTTTCAATGATTCATTTGAAACAGTAACTAATAAGTATAGTTCACCAGTGTTCTTATTTGTCCATACATCAACTGATCTACTACCACTTAACGATTGACTAGATAATTGTTTTGATACTTTTGAATTTGAAGCATCAAATGTAGCATCAACTCCAGAACCAGTTGTAGCTTTATATGATTTAAATAAATTTGATACTTTTGTTGAAATTTGAGAAGCTAGCCCATCTCTTCCATCTGCTAAAGCTTCACTTCTTTGCATTGATTTATCATTTCCTGCATTTTTTTTAGCAATTCCAAGTGCAGCCACACTTCCATCTACATATGGGTTACATGTCCACTTAGGAGCTAAAACACCATCTTGCTTACAGCTAAAATCTTCTTTTTTTTCTACTTCTTTTTTTGAACTACAAGCAATAAACAATATACTAGATAAAGTAAGTATTGAGATAGTTTTTATTATAGTACTTTTCATTTGTTTTCCTATTTTAATTTTTATAATGTTAGCATAGTTATACTTAATGCATTTTGTTCATATCTAGGCTAAATATTTATAGTTTTTATTTAAATGTTCGATTAGAAACAATTGATAAAAATTCATCTTTTGTTTTTTTGTCTTTTTTAAATAGTCCTCTAAGTGCTGAAGTGACAGTTGTTGAACATACTTTTTCAACTCCTCTCATTTCCATACACATATGTCTAGCATCAATCATAACAGCAACACCTTTAGGGGAAATAGCCTCATTGATTGCACTTGCTATTTGTTCTGTTAATTGTTCTTGTATTTGCAACCTTCTAGCAAAAACATCCACAACTCTTGGTATTTTACTAAGTCCTATTACTTTTCCATCTGGAATATATGCTACATATGCTTTTCCAATAATTGGAAGCATATGGTGTTCACACATAGAATAAAATTCAATATCTTTTACAACGACCATTTCATTATTACTTGATGTAAATAATGCTTTTTTTATAATTTCTTGTGCATCTTGTTCATAACCACTGCACATAAACTCCCATGCTTTTTGTACTCTTTTAGGAGTATCAAGTAAACCTTCTCTTGATGTATCTTCACCAATGTGAATTAACATATCTTTGACTGCATCTTGCATCATTAACCTTTTTATAATAACTTATTTTATTATATCAAAGTAAACTATATATTACTTAAGAAGTGAGCTTAAGTCCCATATGGGTGTCATAATTGCTAAAACTAACCACAACACAATACTAGCAATTATAAATATTAATACAGGTTCTAGAATTAAAGAAAAATATTTTATATTTTTATAAAGTTTTTCATTGTATATATTTATAATATCTTGCAAGATTTGTTCTAATGTATTTGTTTTTTGAGCTGTATGTAAAAGCCTTATTGTTGTATAGTCAAATATTTTAGTATGAGTAAATGCATTTGAAATACTAACCCCATTTTTAATATCTTTTAAAATATATTCTAACTTACTTAAAACATATTTATTATGTATAATGTTTTTTGAATTTAATAAAGCCTCATAAAAATCATATTTTGATTTGACTATTAATTGTATACTTAAAAATAATCTATAAAATAAAATATATCTATACAAAGGACTAAATATTGGAATATACAATAAAAACAATTTGTCAAAAACAATTTCAAAATATTTATACATAATATTTATCAAAATTAAAATCAAAAAAATACCAAAACTTATAAATACATAATATTCACTTAGTATATATTTCAAATCTAAAAGTACTACTGTACTAAATGGTAAATCATTTGTAAATTTTGAAAATATAAATTCAAATTTAGGAATAACAAAATACAAAATAATAAATATTGAAATAAGCAAACTTACTAATAAAAGTAAAGGATACGTAATAGTAGCTATTAATTTTTTTCTTATTATATGGTTTTGATATAATACTTCATAAAGTGCATTTATTGAAGTTTTAAAATTAGCATTTATTCCTGCTATTTGAAAAAATAATAATGTACTTGAACCTAAATATTGCTCATGTTGTTTTAATGATTTGTATAAACTTTGTCCATTTTCAAGTGCATATTTTATGCTTTTAAGTACTTTATTGTTTTCTTTACTAAACTTTGATTGCAATAAAATATCTATGCTTTGTTCAAAATTCAAATTAGCATTTAACATTATTTTTAATTCATAAAACAATTCTAATTGTTCATCATGATTTTTAAAAAGTTTAAAAGTGATTTTATTTATTCTTTTTATTCTTATTACATTTTTAGGAAACTCACTTTGATTTTTTAGATCAGTTAAATTGTGTGCATACATTTCAATCTTATTTATTTTTTCATCTTTTTGATAATATACATTATATTTCATTTTTATAATACTCACTCAATGTAGTTTTACCCTCAAGTACCTTGCAATATAAACTCTCATTGAGAGATTTTATATTAGTATACTTTTTGAATTTATTTATGTTATTTACATCATGAATATATTTCTCATTTTCTTTAGTAATTTGTAAATACTGTGCAATTACTCCTCTATTTGAATATCCCGTAAAATTACATTTATTACAAGCGCTGTTTTCATATATTACCTTTTGATTTTTTATTATTTGTTTTTTACAATTTTCACACAATACTCTATAAAGTCTTTGTGATATTATAAGTTTTAAAACTGATGCTAATAAATATGGCTTAACATTCATATCAAATAATCTATTTAAAGTTTTAATAGCATCATTAGTATGTAAGGTAGCTATTACTAAATGTCCAGTTAATGCAGCTTGAATAACAATATCTAAAGCTTCTTTATCTCTGATTTCGCCTATCATCAATATATCAGGATCTTGTCTTAAAATATTTTTTAATACTACATTATAATCTAAACCAATGTCTTTATTAATATTTATTTGTGTAATATCATCAATTTTATATTCAATTGGATCCTCAATAGTGATTATCTTTTTATCTTTTTTTATTATTGAATTAAGCATAGAATACATTGTTGTTGTTTTACCACTTCCAGTTGGTCCAGTAACTAAAATAAGTCCTTGTGTTGTATTAATATTTCTTTTAATTACATCATACAAATCATTTTCAAAGCCGATTTCTTTTAATTTTATAAACACTTTTTCGTTATCTAAAATTCTAAGAACGATTGATTCACCATTATATGAAGGCATTATTGATATTCTAAAATCATACTCCTTAGAATTTACATATCTGGAAAACCTACCATTTTGAGGTAAGTTATTCATAGATACATCAAGGCTCGCAAATAGCTTTAATATGGAGCTAAGTATACTATGCAATAAAATAGGATAAGAAAATATGTTTTCAAGTACTCCATGTATTCTAAATCTAATAATTAAGTTGTTTTTATGTGTTTCTACATGTATATCACTAGAATTCATTTTAATTGCTAGTTCAAATAAATTATTACAAAATAGAGTTATTTTAGATTCATGTGTATTAAACTTACTGACTTGATTTAGACATTGTTCACTTAGAGAATGCATTAAAATTTTTATGTCTATATTTTCATAAAAAGATTCAAATTGTATATCTGAAATATTTATAATTTTAATTGGATAATTAAATATTTTACTAATTTTATTTATATCAATATTATCATCAACACAAGCAATTAAGATATAAATATTATGTTTATTAATTGGTATTATTTTATATTTATTTTTGTCTTCTTTGCTAAGTAATTTCAGCAAAGAATAATCAATAACATAATCTTGCAAATTATTTTTCATTGAATATCTCCATTATGATTGTTTCTTTTTTATTACTCAACTCAATTGAATTTTTATTTATTTTGCTAATTACATAAGATTTATACCTATCATTTAACTTATACCATTTTGTTTTTATATAAACATAATTTGAAATAATCGCATTTGTATTTTTTTTAATCCTTGCGCGTTTATTAGTAAATGGATTTTTTATTTTTAATTTATTAGTTTGAATATGATATTTATAATTTGATTTTAAACTATACTCAATATCTAAATATAACTTCTTATTTTTTTGATATAGACTATAAAAAGATATTTTATAATGTTTTTTACTTTCATGTATTACTTCAATTAAGTTTTTAAATTTACCTTTTACTTTTAAAATCATTTTTGTCTTTTCAAAATGTATATTGTAATTTTTCAAATTATTTTTTTTTAATAATGTTTCATAATATTTTAAAACATTTATATGTAATGTATTATTACTACTTGATTGATTTATTACTCTTACATTATTATTGTATTTTTTATTTAGCATTGAGTCATAATTTATTAAAAATACAGCATATAGTAATATTGGTATTAGAATCAATTGTATTTTGTTTATTTTACTTAAATTATATATATTATAATGCAATTGTTATTTCCAAATAATATTTCTTTTTTGATTCATTGACATTTTTTATAGTTAATTTATTACCATATAAGCTTAAAAATTTATATATTTTTTTAACACTGGTGCTATATAGTGAAATATCATAGCTATAATTATTAAATATAATTTGATTTACTTTTATATTATAATTATTCAGATTTTTTATAAGAACTTTTATTGTGTCTTTGTTATTTATGATAATTTTATTTTGTAAAGTTTGATTATGTGTATTTTTATAATTTTTATTACTACTATTTGATAATGAAAAATATATAAAAATCATAAAAGTAAAAAGATAAGCAAAATAATAAAGTAAAAATTTGTTTTTTTGAATATTTATAAAATTTATACTTTGAATATAATTTTTATCTAAATAATCATTTTTAATTCCATCGTGAGTATCATGAGAAACTATATTGCAATTAAGTATTTTTATTTTATATTTAAATTCAATATAATTAATAATATCATTTTTAGCATAATTCTTATTTTCTTTAAAAAAATAGCATTTCGAATTTTTATATACTATGTAGTATTTGTTTAAAATATATATTTCATAATCATAATTTTTACTCTTTGTATTGTTTTCAAATATTTTTGATTCAATACTTATATTTGGTGATTTAGAATTTAATATATAAATTTCATATATACTTGATTCTTTTATATATGAAAAAAATACCTTATCATTTTCAATTAATATTATGTCGTTTAATTGTAAAGATGTTTGTATAAATTTTGTAATATATTTTGAAGATATTTTTTGAGAAGTTTGTATTGATATGTTTTTAATGTTTGAAAGTGATATTAAAGAAATATCACTCGAAGTCATAGCCTAGTTCTTTTAAGCTAGTTTTATTTTTACTCCAGCCTTTTTTTACAGATACAAAAAGTTCAAGATATATTTTTTTATCAGATAACTTCTCTATTTTTTTCCTAGCATTTAATCCTATTCTTTTAATAGCCTCACCACCTTTACCAATAATCATACCTTTTTGAGTTGATTTTTCAACAATAATAGTTGCTTTTATAACTTCTACATTTTTCTTTTCTTCTATTTTATCAATCATAACATCAGCTTCATAAGGTATTTCATCAGAGATATTATCAAAGATAGATTCTCTAATAAATTCTTTGTATATTTCTCGTAAATGTGTAGTAGTTAATATTTCAGTATCATATAAATATGGAGATTGAGGTAAAAATTTGACAACCTCATCTAATATTTTTT
The DNA here is from genome assembly GCA_964516815.1 of uncultured Helicobacter sp. Taxonomy (GTDB): domain Bacteria; phylum Campylobacterota; class Campylobacteria; order Campylobacterales; family Arcobacteraceae; genus CAIJNA01. The sequence goes on from CAZEXK010000001.1 coordinate 21,553, forward strand.
CTTGTTTTGTACCTTTTTCAATTGAAATAGGCATTAATGTTTCATATGTATTTTCATATTTTTGGTATTCTTTAATTTTGTTAGCAACATCAACTTGTGTCACAAAGTCTGTTTTTGTTAAAAGTAAAATATGTTTTATATTTTTAGTATTAAGTTCTAGAAAATTCTCATAATGAACAACTTTATCAGTAATGGGTGCTAAAAATAAAATTAAATCACAATCACCCATTGCTTTTAAAGCTTCTTCTAACATAAACTGATTTATAAGTTTTTCCTGCTTATGAAGTCCTGGTGTATCTACAAATATTATTTGATTATCTTCATGCATTACTATAGTATTTGATCTTTTTCTTGTTGCATTAGCCTTATGTGAAACCATATTTATTTTCTCACCAATTAACCAATTTAGTAAAGAACTTTTACCAGCGTTTGGTCTCCCAATTACACTTACGTATCCACATTTAGTCATTTATTTCCTTATTTTTTAATATATTCATTTATATTTTCTTTTAATACTCTTTTTAAAACTTTATTTGTTGCATTTCTAGGTATTTTATCTATAATATAAATGCTTTTAGGTATTTTAAAATTTGCAAGATGTTCTTGTAAATATTTTCTAATACTACTTGGATTTATTTCATTTGTATTATTTTCTTGTAATTGTACAAATGCTATTATCTTTTCATCTTTAGTTTCATTAGGAATTCCAACAACAGCAACTGCATCAATACCTTCAATTTTATATATAAGTTCCTCAATTTCCCTAGGGTATATATTTATTCCTTTAGATATAATTAAATCCTTTATTCTATCTACTATATAAATATAAAATTCATCATCAACTTTTGCCAAATCACCAGTTTTTAACCATCCATTTACAATTGTTTCTTCACTTGCTTTTTTATTTTTATAATAACCTTGCATTACACAATCACCTTTAACTATAAGCTCCCCAACTTCACCAACAGGCAATTCAATTAGTTCATTATTAACTATTTTAACCTCATATGAAGGCAATGGTATACCAACACTTAAAACTTTTTGTTTTTCCTCAGTATTAATACAAACAGCAGGCGAACATTCACTAAGTCCATATCCTTCAAGCATCATCGCATTTTTAAATTTATTTTTAAAATCAACTAAGACTTGTTCACTCAATGGTGCAGATCCACTTATGAATCCTCTTATATTATTAAATTTCATAAAATACCAAGGTATTTTAGCTTTATTTAATGCATTGTAAATTTGTGGTGCACCTAAAAATATTGTAACTCTTTTTAGTAATACTTGCTTTAATACATTTGCAAATGGAAAAATTGATTTAATCAACACAACACTTGAATTGTTAAACAAAGGTAAAATAACCATAATAGATAAAGTAAAAGAATGAAACATTGGTAAATATACTACAAATCTATCTTTACTAATTATATTTAATAACATAGTAGCACTTACACTATTTGATAATACATTTCTAAAGCTAAGCATAGCACCTTTTGGATAACCTGTAGTTCCTGAAGTATAAATCAAAATAGCAGTATCATCAAGTGTACTATTACACGTATTAGTGTCTTTACAATTGTAATAAGTCAATATTTCTTCAAAACAAAAATTTTTTTCATTCAATGTTATTTTATTTTCAGTCCATATTATTTTCTTTACATCTGTTTTTTCAAATATACCATCTAATTCATTTTGAAAAATAGGATCAGTTATTAGAAGTTTTGCATCACAGTTATTTATAATATACAATAACTCTTCATTTTTTAAGAAATTATTAATAGGAACAGCAATAGCTCCTATTTTTGTAATAGCAAATAATGCAATAATAAAAAATTCACTATTATTTAAAACCATAGCAATTTTTTGACCTGTTTTTATTCCACTAAGACTTAAAAATCTTGCAAATACGTCAATTCTTTGCTTTAATTGCAGATTATTGATTTTATCCTTTGCTGTAAAAATTACAGTTTTTTTAGGATTATTATTTGCATTTGCTTGAATAATATCATAAAAATTATTGTATTTATACTCTAGTTTCATTAAAATTTAAATCCATATGAAAACGATACCAAATGAGCAGAAGTACCATTTAGCTTATTAAATTCTAAAATATTTTTTCCAAAAGCATAAGAAGTTGCTAAAGTTAAAACTGCAGGTAAAGGCACTTCAACACTTGCATTGTATTTTAATGTATTTTTCATGATTTTTCCTTTTTTTAGTTTTACTTTAGTCTATATCATTATTAATTAAAATTAAATAAACCTTATACAATAAAACTTTATATTGTAAATTATTAATTGATGATATCTTGTATAGCTTCACAGAATATATCGCTGCTATTTAAGCATTCAATTACTTTATAATCTTTAACTCCAACATTTATCGCTATTTGTTTATACTCAATATTTAATTCAAAAACTGTTTCACTATTATCAATAATAAATGATATTGGATAAATCAATACATTTTGATTTTTAAATTCTTTTAATTTTTCATCCAAACTAGGCTGCAGCCATTTCATAGGTCCTACTTTAGATTGATATGCAAGATGTATTGAAGAAAAATAAATATTATCTTTTTGTAATATATCTCTTAGTATTTGCACATTATGTTCAATTTGTTTTTCATAAGGATCACCATTATTTATAATACTTTGTGGTAAACCATGTGCTGAGAATATCAAATTATAAGAAGCATAATCATTTACAGTATTTTTAATATTTTGTATTATGGCTTTGTTGTATAAATCATTTTTATAAAATCCACTAATAATTTTTAAATTAAATTTATATTCACAAGAATCTAAAAAATCTTCAAGTGAAGATTTTGTAGTAGTTGTAGAATAATGTGGATATAGAGGTAATAACGTTACATTTGTAATATTTTTTTGTTTTATTTTTTTAATTGTATCTTTTGCAAATAATGGAGTATAACGCATAGCTGTTAATATGTAATACTGTGGTAAATACTTATTCAATTTATGAATTAATTCTTCACTTAATTTGTGTAATGGTGAGTGTCCACCAATTAATTTGTAATTTTTCCACGCTTTTTCGTGTCTGAACATTACAATTATTGATGCAACAATCGAACGAAGTAATTTACTTTTTATTCCTAAAATATTTTCATCATTGAACATATTTAGTAAAAAAGTTTCTAATTCATTTTTATTTCTAGCAGCACCCATATTTAATAATACTAAAGCCTTTGTCTTTTCCATCACTTCTCTTATTGTAGTTTATTTGTATATTAACCAAAAAATGATAAAACATATATAATACACACTATTTACAACATAATAAGCCTATTCTTAATTAACATTTAAGAATATTAAAAGCTTAATATTGTTAAGATATTATTAGTAATACTTAGGAGATATCATATGAAAAAAATCATATTAGGAACATTAATTTGTGGTGTTGCTGCATTTGCTGCAGTAAATTTGGGAGCATGTAAAGGCTGTCATGGTGCAAACTTTGAAAAGAAAGCTTTAGGTAAATCAAAAATCGTTTCAGAAATGACTAAACAAGAAGTATCTGATGCATTGGTTGGTTATAAAAATGGCACATATGGTAAAGCTATGAAAGGTCTTATGAAAGGTCAAGTTGCAAAATATTCTGAAGATGAGTTAAGAGCAACAGGACTAGGAAAGTAATTTTTACTTTATTAAAAATATAAAAGCCTAAGTGATTATCACTTAGGCTTTTTTTATATCTGAATCTTTTTTTACTTTCATATCCTCTTTCATTTTTTTCATTTTTTGTTCTTTTTTTTGTGCATCTTGTAAATCTTGTACTGAATCAAAAAGTAAACCACCCATTTGTTTTTTACTATCATCAAATTGTCCTTGTTTTATTGCTTTAATAAAAAGTAAAAGTAGCGTAAAACTTATAAATATTCCAACAGCTAACTCTAAAGCTGCAATTCCTGTATTCATTTTTATTCCTATTTTATTTTTGTATTTTTAATTCTCATACTATTTCCTACAACAAGTAAAGATGATAAACTCATAGATATTGCAGCTACAAATGGAACTACATAACCAGCCATTGCAATAGGTATAGTAATTACATTATACAACAGTGATATAAATAAATTTTGTTTTATAAACATGTATGTTCTTTTTGATATATAAATACTATTAACAATAGATTCAAGGCTATTATTTAACACAACAACATCACTAATATCCAAAGAAAAATCTGATCCACTTGCCATAGATATTGAAATATCTGCCTTACTTAAACTCAATACATCGTTTACACCATCACCTACAAATGCTACGATTTTATTTTCTTTTCGTAAATTTTCAACTAATTCTGCTTTTTGTAATGGAGACATATTTGATTTATATTGTTTTATGTTTAAATCATTTGCAACTTCTTTTACTACATTATTATTATCCCCACTACAAATAATTATATCAATATTATTTTCTTTTAAATATTGCATACTTTGCATCGCATCTTTTTTTATACTATCTTTTAATTCAAAACTAGCAATTACTTCATCATTTATAATAAAATCAAAATTTGTATACAAACTTTGCTTTTTACTTTTTCCACCAAATATCACTTTATTTTCATATTTGGCATTAATGCCTATAGACTCAATTTGCAAAACATTTTCCAATTCAACAAGTTTTAGATCTTTATATTTATTTTCTAAATAATTACTTAGTGCTACACTCACTAAATGAGTAGAAGAAGATACCAATGAATACAAAATATTTATATTACTTTGGTTTAACTTATCTTCATTGCTGTGTTCGACACTTAGCATACCATTTGTTATTGTTCCTGTTTTATCAAATACAATCGTATCTAATCTAGTAAATACTTCTATAGTTTTTGCTTCTTTAAACAACAACCCTTTTTGTGAAAGCCATGATATTCCAACTAATGAAGCAATAGGTGTAGCAAGAGCTAAGGCACATGGACATGAAATTACTACAACACTAATTGCTATGATTAATGAAGTTTCAAAATCACCACTATAATAATACCAAGATATAAAAGAAAGTACACATAAAAACAAAATACTTAATGAAAATTGTTTTGATAGTTTATTCGTAAAATCTTGTATTTTTAGTTTTGAATTAACAGAGTTTTCCAATGCTAAGAGAATATTGCTAAGAGTAGAGTCTTTGTATATTTTATTAGCCTTATATCTAATAACATCACCTGTGTTAATTGTACCACCATATATACTATCATTTCTTTTTTTTAAAATATCTTTACTTTCACCACTTATACTACTTTGGTTAAATGATGCATAAGAATCAAGTAAAATACCATCAACACTAGCTTGTTGTCCATTTTTAACTTCTATAATATCATTTATTTGTATTTGCTCAATTTTACATGCTATTTTTTTATTGTCTTTAATTATTGTTGACTCATAAGGTAGTTCTGATTTTATACTATTTAGAGTATCATTAGCGTTATTTTTACTAACAAGTTCCAAATACTTCCCAACAAGTACAAATGTTATAATCATAACTACACTATCAAAATAACTGTCTCCATTATTTGTTAATAAAACATATACTGAATAAATATAAGTTAATATTGAACCAAATGAAATTAAAAAGTCCATATTTACTATTTTATTTTTCAGTCCATAATATGCACCTTTAAAAAATATCCATCCGCTATAAAATAATACAGGTGAAGCAAATATAAATTCTCCAATATGAATTAATGACAAAATATCATTATTAATTGAACTTAGATAACCAAAATATTTTGCAATATCTATCATCATTATATTTATAGTAGAAAATATTGCTACACTTAGTTTTGAAAAATAATCTCTTTTATTATTTACATTTTTCTTTTCATTTATTCCAAAAACATATGGAATTGCATCATATCCAATAGATCTAATTTTATCTATTATTTCACTAATTTTTAGTATATCTTCATCCCAAATAATAACAGCTTTGTTATTTGTAAAATTAATACTAGCTTCTAAAATTCCTTTCTCATCATTTAAAATCTTCTCATTTAACCAAATACATGCATTACAGTGTATACCTTGAATAATGAGATTAATCTTACAAAAGCCTTCATTAGTTTGAGTGATATATATGTCTTTAAAACTGCTTATATTAAATGTGGAAGAATCATCATTTAGAGCAAGAGGTTTATTTAATGTATTTGTACCTTTTTTTTCATAAAAATCACCTACACCTTTATTGTATAAAAGATGATAAACTCCTTGACATCCCTTACAACAAAAAAACAAAGTTTCATTATTTATATTTTCTTCAATCAAATGTGATTTTTCAAATTTTAAACTACAATGAGAACATACTTCCTTTTTAATTTTCATATTATGTTAGTATTTCAAAAACCGATTTTTCATAATTTTTTTTTATCTTATTATGCTTTTTAACATTACCATTCATACTAATATAAATATTATTTTGCATATTATTTTGCATATAGCCAATAGCTGTCATTAGATTACCAGTAGTCTCAATACTACTTATTATATGTGGTTGCATTGAACCTGTAAGTATTATTTGTTTGTTGTTTATTTTTTTACTTAAAAATAAAGCAGTTTTATTCATAGTATCTGTTCCATGAATTATGATTATTTTTTCAAATTTTGATTTTTTGATAAGTTTAACTAATTCTTTTCTATCATCTTTTGTGATTTCTAAACTATCCTTATAGATAATTCCATGTATTTTTGGTTTATTATTTGTTTTATAAATGTCACTTAATATTCGTTCAATATAAATATTAGAATCACTTACTTCAAGTACTCCTGGATTTTGTTTGTAGTTTTTATTAAAAGTACCTCCAGTATTAATTATTAGTATGTTATTTAACATTTAAACTTCCTTTAATATTTTAATGCTACATTATAACTAAATCAATAATCTAAAGGGCTTAGATATGCATACTACACAAAATATACTTGACTATGAGCACCTTAAAAATATAACTATCTTATATTGTGAAGATGAACTTGAATTAAGAGAATTAACAACTAAATTATTAAGTAACTATACAAAAAAAGTATATTGTTCAAACAATGGACAAGAGGCATTAGAAATATATAAAAAATATTCTAATGAAATAGACTTAATAATTACAGATATATATATGCCAGGAATGAATGGCTTAGACATGGCAAAAGAAATTAAGAAATTAAATAACAATATACCAATCATAGTAGCTACGGCTTTTGATAATTCAAAATATTTACTAGAAGCTATAGACTTAGGTATTGATAAATATATACTAAAGCCAATTGATATTAGAAAACTATTTCATATAATTGGGCAATCTCTTATGTACCATGAGTTAAGGTATTTGTATAAAGATACATTAACTTTATTACCAAATAGAAATTCTCTCATAAAAAATTTAAAAAATTTAAAAGAAGCTAGAATCTCAATGTTTGATATATCTCAATTTTCAATTTTAAATGAATTGTATGGAGATACTATTGGAGATCAAATATTAATTTCCTTTTCAAATATTATAAATAAAAGTTTTGCTAATTTAGAACATATACTTTATAGAGTAGGAGATGATAAATTTGTCTTATGTACAAATTATGAGTGTATAAGTCAAGAAGAACTTCATAATCAATGTCAAAAGTTTTTAAATTCTTTTGAATCAAGTGGGTTAAAAGTGCAAGGTCAAAATATAAACTTTAATGTAACTATTGCCATATCAAGTTCTAATTATCTAGATACTTATACTAGCGCGTTAAGGGTACTATCTTTGGCTAAACAACAATATGTACAACTTTTAGTATATGACAAAACTATACACAGTACAAATGCTGATGAATTTAAAGAAAACTATAATTGGATACAAACATTAAAAAATGGCTTACACGATGGTTCATTTAGGGCTTATTATCAAGGTATAGTTGATGTAAAAACAAAAAAGGTTTATAAGTATGAATCTCTTATAAGATATATAGGAAAAAATGGAATTGCAGTTCCTCCTTATAAATTTTTGCCAATTGCTAAAAAAGCTAGATTGTATTCTGGTATTGTTAAACTTATGATAAATGAATGTATAAATTTTATCAAAGAAAAAAGGATTATAGTCTCATTAAATGTTTCTTTTAATGACATAAAAACTAAAGCTACTTATGATTATATTATTAAAATACTAGAAGAAAACAAAAAAATTACACATTATTTACATTTTGAAATATTAGAAAGTGAAGAGATAGAGGACTTTACTTTAGTTAAGTCATTTATTGATAAAGTAAGAAAATATGGATGTCAAGTAGGTGTTGATGATTTTGGTTCTGGTTATTCTAATTTTAACATGTTAGGAGAGTTGGAGTTTGATTTTGTTAAAATTGATGGTTCTTTAATAAAAGAAATTGCAACAAACAAAAATCAAGAAGTTATTGTAGATGTAATATCTAATTATACAAAAAGAATGAATTTTAAGACTATAGCTGAATTTGTATACAGTGATGAAGTTTATAAAAAAATCAAAAATCTAGATATTAATTACGCTCAAGGATATTTATTTTCGCAACCACAACCTTTAAATAAAATACCTAAATATTAATTTATTTATTTTCCCAAGAAGTAATTATATCTTCACTATTAAATAATTTCATCTTTAATTTTGCAGCAAATGAAATACTAATTAATTGTTTAACTGATTCTTTTAAATTATCATTTATTATAAGATAATCATATTTAGAAATATGTTTTATTTCTTCTTTTGCATTTTTTAATCTATTAATAATAGAACTATCACTATCTGTATTTCTAGATAATAATCTATTTTTTAACTCTTGAGAACTAGGAGTAGTAATAAAAATAGAGGTTGTAATATCACTAAATATATTTTGCACTAAATCATGTCCTTGTACATCTATATCAAATATTACTAATTTAGATTGCTCTAAAGCATTATTTACTTCTTTTGCAGAAGTACCATAGTAATTATTATGTACTTTGGCAAATTCTAAAAAATTGTTATTTTTTATTCCACTTTCAAAATCTTCTTTACTAACAAAAAAATAATCAATTCCATGAACTTCACCCTTTCTAGGTTCTCTTGTTGTAGTTGAAATAGAAAAATAATAATTATCTATTTTTTTATAAAGTTCTTTTAATAATGAACTTTTACCACACCCACTAGGACCAGATAAAATCAATATTGACCCTTTATTAATTTTTGATTTCAATTTATACATTTTTACCCTCTATTTTAATACTCAAAGTTAATTCTTCTCCTGAAGATAATATATCAATAGCATCTTGATTAAGTTTTTCGAATAATAAAGGTAGCTCTTGAATATAACTATTGCTTAAAATAATTTTAACATCATCATTTGCTTTATTATCAACATCAACTATGGCTTTATCTATTATATCTGATAATTCTAACCAATCGCTTTTATCAGTATCATATGCATTAAATTCATTACTTTTATTTTGGATATCATTTCCGTTTATATTATTATTTGTATCAGTTTCATTTATAATATTGTGCAATGCATCTAATTCAACTTTATCTAAAACACCACCATGTCCTAATTCATCTTTATTTATAATTAAATTTGACTCATCATCAACTTCAATTTCATCTTCATCTATTGAATCAATAAAATCGACTAAATCATCTACACTATCGACACTTGTATCACTTTTATATGATGCATTATCAATCATATCATCTATAGTATTTTTATTTTTTATTATTTGTTTATCATATGTAATAATGTTATTCAAATCATTAATTAATTGAGATGGTAAAAATGGCTTTTTAATAAGGTGACATGATTCATACTCAAATATCATTTCATTAGCAATTACAACTAAAACTTTAGAAAAACTTTTATATTTTATAATATTATTTTTATTATAATCATTATGTTCATAAATTAGTACGTCTGTTGATTCTAAGTTACTATCATCATTTATAATATTTAAGTTTAAATTTAATTTATTACAAACAAGTGAAAATATTTTAATTACAATATTAGTATTTGAAATAAGAGTAATATTTTTATATTGTAATTTATTGTTTAAATCTATCATTTTAGCCTCTGTAGTTTTTGATCTACTAATTTATACACCTTATCGCATCTAAATGCTAAATCATCTTCATGTGTTACTAAAATCATACCTGCATTATTCTTAAAAGTATAATCAAACATTACGTCCATAACCTCTAAAGCTGTTACTTTATCTAAATTTCCTGTTGGTTCATCTGCAAATATTATTTTTGGTTTTTTACTTAATACTCTAGCAATTGAGAGCCTTTGTTGTTGCCCACCGCTTAGTTCACCAATACCTTGTTGCATTATATGATCTATTTTTAATTGCTTTAATAATTCAAAGTCAATACTTTCATCACTAAGTAATTGTGCTATTTGCAAATTTTCAATTGCTAAAAAACCTCTAAATAAATAATGCGCTTGAAAAATAATACCAAAATCATCTCTTCTTAATTTTAAAATATCATTTTGTTTTAAAGTATATACATTTTTATTTAAATAAAATATCTCACCATTAATAGGTTTTAAAAGTGAAGAAAAAATATTCAGTAATGTAGATTTACCACTGCCACTTACACCAATTATAGCAACTGATTCTTTTTTGTACAATGATAAGTTTATATCTTGAAATAACTCATAGTCAAAGCTATGAGTAAGATCTTTTACAGAAAGTAAAAGATCTTCATGTATATTTTGCAATTGATTGTTAGTTTCACTATTCATCAAAGCTTAACTATACACAAAAATATACTACTAGTTAGCCATTTGAGCTGCAACTTCAGCCGCAAAATCTTCTTCTTTTTTCTCAATTCCAGCACCTAATTCAAATCTTTCATAAGAAGTGATTTTAATAGATGAATCAACATTTGCAATTGCTTCTTCAACAGTCATTGAGTCATCCATTACATATGCTTGAGATAATAATGCATTTTTAGTATCTAATTGAGAATTATCAGTAATCCATCTTGCAATTTTACCTTTTAAAATATTATCAATAATCTTTTCAGGCTTACCTTGAGATAATAATTCATTTTTCATTTCTTCTTTTGCACTATTTATAGCATCATCAGTTAGTTGTTGTCTTGAAACATATTGAGGAATGTTTAATAAAGTCTTTTTTAATCTTATTCTTTCTTCATTGTCTTTTTCTATATCAGCAATTATAGCTTTATTTTCAGATTCAATAAAATCTGCAGATAAATCTTCATAAGATATAACTGTTGGTTTCATAGAAGCAGCATGCATAGCTACTTTTTTTAATAAATCAACTGCTTTATCTTTAGCGCTATCATCACAAGTAGCTGCTAAAATAACACCAACTTTTCCTAAATGAACATAACCATTTACAACTGTACCTTCAACACTAACCATATTTCTAGGAACAATATTTTCACCAATAATAGCAATTCTACCATTTAAGTAAGTTTCAAAGTTTTCACCATCAATTGTAGTTGATAATAATTCTTCTTTAGTAGTACAATTATTTGTAGCTACTTGAGATGTAATAATTTTTGTTAATTCAATAAAATCAGTATTTTTAGCTACAAAATCAGTTTGAGCATTAATTTCAGCCATTGTTATTTTTGAAGAATTATCATCAATTAAAATTGATATAAGACCTTCAGATGCAACGTTTGAAGATTTTTTGGCAGCTTTACTTAATCCAGATTCCCTTAAATGTGCAATAGCTTTTTGTATATCACCATCACACTCATTAAGTGATTTTTTACAATCAAGCATTCCTGCACCAGTTTTTTCTCTTAACTCTTTAATTAATTTAGGTGTAGCGCCTGCCATGATTATTTTGCCTCTTCTGTAGTTTCTTTAATTGCTTCTTCTGTAGTTTCTTTACTTGCTTCTTCTGTAGTTTCTTTACTTGCTTCTTCTGTAGTTTCTTTACTTGCTTC
>CAZEXK010000001.1:33564-75362 GCA_964516815.1 uncultured Helicobacter sp.
TTCTGTAGTTTCTTTACTTGCTTCTTCTGTAGTTTCTTTACTTGCTTCTTCTGTAATTTCTTTTTTTGTTGAAGTATTTTCTTCTTCAACTGCTTCTGAAATTAATTCATCTTGCTCTTCTTTAGAGATTTCAGTAACTTCTTCAGCAGCACCAGCATCACCAGCAAATTCAGCTTTACCTTCATTCATAGCAGCTGCCATTTCATTACAAAATAATTGAATTGATCTAATTGCATCATCATTTCCAGGAATTGGAAAATCAACTAAATCAGGATCACAATTAGTATCAAGTGGTGCAACAACAGTTATTCCTAATCTTCTTGCTTCTAATATTGCAATTTTCTCTTTTACTGCATCTAATACAAACATCATATCTGGGATATCTTTCATTTCTTTGATTCCACCAAGATAGTTTTCTAATTTAATTTCTTTTCTTGAAAGCATCAATGCTTCTTTTTTTGTTAAAAGATCCATTTGACCTTCTGCTCTCATTTTTTTGATGATTTCAAGCTTTCTAATCGATTTCTTCATTGTTGGGTAGTTTGTAAGCATTCCACCTAACCATCTATGATTTACATAAGGCATACCACAATCAATTGCTGCTTTTTTAACAGCTTCGCTAGCTTGTTTTTTTGTACCAACAAAGATCATTGTTTTACCTTTAGCTGCTTCATCTTTAACAATATTGTATGTATATCTAAAGTATCTTAGTGTTTTTTGTAAATCAATAATATAAATATTTTTTCTAACACCAAAAATAAATTTTTTCATTTTTGGATTCCATCTTCTTGTTTGATGTCCGAAGTGAACTCCACATTCTAATAAGTCTTTCATTGTAACCATAATTTGTCCTTCTTTTACCATTTTGGTATTTTTATTTAGCTTTATATTGGATAAATCCACATCTATAGTCATTCACTAAAAATTAAATTTTAGCAAGCTTTTAAAGAATTACTATAGGTTTTATTTTAGAATTTTCTAAAAAGTTTGTGATTATATCTTAATTTTGTTTAAGTTTTTATTAGTATAGATTAACTGTATAATCTTTTGTAATTTTTTTATCAGTGCTAATTATACTACTATTTTCAAAAGGGTCAATTTTAAATTGAACAGCATCATCATTAATTGTTGCTAACAATTCATTTTTATTAATTTCTGAAAATTTAAAAAATTCTTTTTTTCTTTGTCCCTTTAGTACACTTGTAGAATATCGCATAACTTTTGCTGGATTTATAGCTTTTCCATTTTTATATAATCCAAAATGTAAATGAGGCCCAGTACTTTGTCCAGTACTTCCAACATATCCAATTAATTGACCTTGTTTAACAATAGAACCTCTTTTAATATGAGGTGAAAATTTTGATTGATGAGCATACAATGATTTAAATCCACCTTTGTGAGAAATTTCAATTGTATTACCATAGCCGCCTTTTCTACCTTTATACACAATTCTACCAGGTGCAGTTGCTCTTATTTTTCTTCCAATAGGTGCAGCATAATCAATACCTAAATGTGCTGTATATCTCTTTTTAATAGGGTGAAATCTTTTATGTGTGAACTTACTAGAAATTCTGCTATAAATTAATGGTACTTTAAAAAATACCGAAGTTAAACTTTTAGCTTTTTCATCATAATATCTTTCATCAGATGGATTTTTATAGACATATATTTTTTGGTATTTACCTTGAACTGTTGTTGCAATTATTTCTGGTGTTCCATAATATTTACCCAATCTTATTTTTTGTATATATTTAATAGCAATTTTATCATTGGGTTGTAATATTCTAAAATTGAATGCTTTTTTAAAATTTCTTACAAATTCATGCGCTAATTTATAATTATTAGAGCTTGCTATAATATCATCATAAGGTGACTTTTTAATATTTACAAATAGTATTTTATTAACTTCACTATATATTATTGGAATTAATTCTAATTGATAAGAAAGATTTTTTTTATAAATATGTATTTGCATTTCTTCACTAATAGGAATTAATATATTTTCTATTATGTCATTTTTATATGCAATTTGATATTTTGTACCACTACGTATTTCACTAGATAGTTCTTTATCAATTTTAGAGAGATTAAAATATATATCTATTGGTATATATTTTTTGTTTAAAAAAGAGATTAAAGTTTCACCTTTATCCCATTCGTAGTCCAGTATTACTTTAGAAAAAGCAATATTACATAGTAAAAATAGCGCGATTATAAACTTCAAGTGTCTTCTTTTTTTAAATAGATATTGTATTAATTTTTTATTCGATATAATGCTACCAAAATTTATCTTAAAGAATATATATATGCTTAAAAAATTATTAGTGCTTGTTATGTTATGCTCATCATTGTTGTCAAATGTAGATTTTGTTAATCTTTATAAAAATAAAGGAATTAATGCTGTTGAAAAATTAATCAATAAAAAGTTAATTCAAAAAGAATATTGGCAAAATAAAATAAAAAATAAAAATTTAAGATATGGGTATTATGAATCTCATAAACAAATAGTAATTTGTTCAAAAGATTTAAGTGATATTCAAATATATGACACAAAAGATGATAAATACACTTTTACAACAAATGTTATAACAGGTGAAAAATATGGAAATAAATATCTAAGAGGTGATTTAAAAACACCTGTTGGAGTATATAAACTAACAAATAAATTAACTAAACTAGATCAATTTTATGGACCATTCGCCTTGGTTACAAATTACCCAAATGAATTTGACAAGTCTCTTGGAAAAACTGGTGATGGTATTTGGATACATGGTGTTCCATTTAAAGGAAGTAGAAATCCTTATACTAAGGGATGTATAGTAATACAAAATGATAATTTAAAAATATTAGACTCTAGTATTGATTTAAAAAAATCGCTATTAATGATTCGTGAAGATGTAACAAATAATGCAGATATAAATGAAATTTCGCTTATACTTTCTGAGCTTTTTAAATGGAGAAATGCTTGGAAGTTTAATGATTTTGAAAAATACATTTCATTTTATTCTAATGAGTTCAAAAGAACAAATGGTACAAACTTAACCTCTTTTACAAAATATAAAAAATCTATTTTTCAAAAAAATGAAAAAAAAATAATCTTATTTAGAGATATCAATGTTATTTTATACCCAAATGATTTAAATAAAGTTATGTATAAAATAAGTATGGATGAATATTATAAAACTAAAACCTATAAATTTGAAGGTTCTAAAGTATTATATGTTGAAATATTAAATGGCAAAATGAAGATTTTACTAGAATAGTTTTAAGATTAAAGATGTTTCATCACAAATAGGAAAATGTTTACACTTAATACAATCAACCCAAATTTTATTATCTGGTATTGAAGATTTATCTATAACTTTAAAATTAAATTTTAAAAATAAGTTTTCTTTGTATGTTAAAACCAAAAGTTCTTGCATATTTATTAATTTTGCTTCATCTATACAATGCTCAATAAGCTTTGTACCAACACCTTTACCTCTATAATCACTTTTAACAACTAAACTTCTAATTTCTGCTAAATTATTAGAATGAATATGTAAAGCTACAAAACCAATTAATATTTCATCATCATATACTATGTAATATGAACGAATATTAGTAGCCATTTCTGACTCACTCCTAACTAATATATTTCCGTTTTCAACATCATCTAACACTAATTCTTGCATGTTCATTATATCATTTACTGTTGGTTTTATATATGTATACATTTTGACCTAACCTTTTTTATTAATTAAATATATATTCACTTATAGATTGTTCTAAATTAATTATACCTCTATTTTTTAAATTAGAAATAAATATTCCATTTGGGTATAGTTTCCTAAGTTTTGATAAGTCAGATTGTTTTAACTTATCTGTTTTTGTAAAAGCATTAATTACAATTTGATCCGCTCTTATTATATGTTGCAAAAAGTCATCAACGCTTTTATCAATATCAAGTGATGTATGTCTAGCATCTATTAAATGTACATATATACGTAAAGATTGTCTCTTTTCTAAAAATTCTGTTAAGTTTTTATGCCAATCTTTTTTCAATGATTTAGAAACTTTTGCATAACCAAAACCAGGTAAATCAACAAATCTTGCATATTTATCTTCAATATTTTCTTCTTTACTTTTAAATCTAATATCAAAATAATTTATAAGTTGTGTTTTTCCAGGTGTTGATGATGATTTTGCCAACGATTTTCTATTGGTTAAAGAATTCAACAATGATGATTTTCCAACATTACTTCTACCTAAAAATGCAATTTCCGCAATATCTGGGCTAGGCGAATCAGCAATACTAACAGCTGATTGTAAAAAACTTGCTTCTACTATTCTCACTATTTTTCCTCCATTACAAATCTAAATTGTACTGGCTTATCTTTAGTACCTTTTATTTTAATTTGTCCTGTTTTTTCATTTATATATATATTTTCTCCTCTAATTATCTTTTTTGACAAAGTATCTTCTAAATATCCATTTCCAATAATTTCATATATTTCTTTGTTCATATCATAAGTTACTTTATCACCTTTTCCAATTAGTAAAGATTTGTTTTTTTTATTTAAAAATCTAAAACTTACATTACCAATTGCAATATATGATTTTATTTCGGTTTTATTTGTTTTTAAAGTTACTTCATCACATAATAATGTATCTTTAGCTTTAATCATTGAAACATTACCCTTAAACAATATTATATTTTTTTGTTTATTTAAATCAAAATAATCTGCTTTTATATCAATATTAACTTTTTTTGCATATAAAAAATTTAAAAAAATTATTAATATTAAGATATATTTCATTGTTCGCCTTTATTTAATTGTATTGAAAAATTAGTAGATTTTGCTTGCATTATTTCTTTTTTTGCATCAAAATATAAATCATTTCCTAAAAGTAAATTTTGATTTATTTTTAAATTAAATTTATCTCTAGTACTTATTATATTTTTTTTTGCATTAAATTCTACATAGTCACTTTGAAGTGTTATTAAATTTTTTGATTCCATTTCTAAAAATACTCTATGGTACAATTTATATGTATCTTTCTTTTTTAATACATACTCAGCTGAAATAATATTAAAATTATCACTTTTATTTTTACTAATTATAGTAGCGTCATAAAGTTCATCTCGATCTTTATAACTTAATGCTTTAGACGAATTTATAATTCTATTTACATTTTTACTTGTTATTTTATATAAAGTAGAATTATCAAATATAACTATTGGAATATTTGTATATTGATTTGATATTTTTTTTTCTTCTATGTTTATATTTGTTAATACAATTGACATTACAATCAAAAATAAAATAAAAAAATTTATTCCCATAATTCTTTCAGTGCATTTTCTTTATCATCAAATTTTAATATATATTCAATCATTTCTCTTACTGCACCTTTACCACCATCATGTTTACATACTACATTAACTATATTTTTTATATCATCAACTGCATCATTTGGACAAAATGATAAATTTGCTTTTTTTAACATTGCATAATCATTTAAATCATCACCAATACAAGCTACATTTTTCCATGTAAGATTTAGTTTCTTTAAAATATCTTCAATTACACTTTGTTTATCATGAATACCTTGATATAAGTGCCCAATACTTAGTTCATTTGATCTTTTTTCAACAATATTGCTTTTTCTACCAGTAATAATAGCAGCCTCAAGATGTAACTTTTTTGTCCATGAAGCAATAGCCATTCCATCTTTTACATTAAATGATTTACTTTCATTTCCATTACTATCATATATTATTTGTCCATTTGTCAATGTACCATCAACATCTAAAACAATCAATTTTATCATTAAAGTATACCTTTTGTACTAGGTATACCAATACTAGCATTTTTCGCTAAAGCTCTCCTAAGAGATACAGCAAAAGCTTTAAATGTAGCTTCTATTATATGATGTTTATTACTTCCTCTATCAAAAATAAGATGACATGTAATACCAGCATTTAAAACCAAGGCATGAAAAAATTCTTCAACTAATTCAACATCAAAGTTTCCAACTTTTCCCATAATATTATATTTGTAAACCAAATAAGGTCTATTAGATAAATCTAATGCACAAGTACAAGATGCTTCATCCATGACAACTGTCGCATTTCCATATCTTTCAATAGCATCAATTGGAAAAATTTCTTTTTTTAAAGCTTGTCCAATTACTATACCACAGTCTTCAACACTATGATGATCATCAATAAATGTATCTCCATCACATTTAATATTCAAACTTATACCACTGTGTTTTGAAAATGCATCAAGCATATGATCTAAAAAACCTATCCCTGTATCAATATTACAATCCGTACTTTTATTAATATCAAGTTTACAGTTAATTTTTGTTTCTTTTGTATTTCTATTTATTTGTGTCATTTTTTATCCTAATACTTTACTACAATTGCATTTTGTATTTGATTATTATTTTTATATGAATCAGCATGTTCATATGTTCTAAATTTACCAACCAAAACCTTATTCATAATCCTATAATCTGATTTTTCTTCTTTTATATAAGCCTTGTAATTATCTTGTCTTAGTGAATTATATTCTCTTTTTACTTTTTTTGCACCTTCAATTCTAGAAAAAACACCTATTTGTAAATAAAAAGTTGCATTACTGTTGTATTCAATATTGCTTTTTCTTTCATTATTATTATTAATTTCTCCATTAAAGCCTACAACTGTTAAATGTACATTAGCTGTACCTTTTTGAACCATGTCAATATCATGTGCAGCTTTATTTGATAAATCGATGATTCTTCCACTAATAAAAGGACCTCTATCATTTATTCTTACAATTGTACTTTTACCATTATCTTTATTATAAACTTTGACCATAGTATTCATACGAAGTGTTTTAGAAGCTGCTGTTTGAGCATACATATTATATGTTTCACCATTAGAAGTTAATTTAGCATGAAAATCAGGTCCATACCATGACGCAATACCTTCAAATGTTTCATTCATATGTGATTTACGAGGGTAATATCTTTTCCCATGTACAACATACGAGCGCATAGTAGCTCTTTGTACCGCAGCAGAGTTTCTCATTTTCTGATATGGTATTTTTTTGTATCCTTTTGAACTTGAATATTGTTTTGTACTAGAATATCTTTTTGATGCACATGAACTAAAAGTAGCCATTACTACAATTAATAAGAATATTTTACCTATATTTAATAACAAGTTTATCCCCTTTATATATTTTATTATTTTTTATATTATTTGTATCAATTATTTTTTGTGTTGATACACCATATTTACGAGCAATTTTAAGTAAATTATCACCATTTTTTACTACATAAGTTTTGTCGATCTTATAATTATTTAAATCCAAAGGTATTAACAATCTTTGATTAATTCTTAAAAAATCTGATTTTAAATTATTATATTTTTTAATTATTATATATCTTGTAGAATAAAGTTCCGCAATACTACTTAAATTATCACCTGATTTTACTATATAAATTTCAAATATTTTTGTTTTAATTTTTTTAATACTTTTAATATTTTTGTTAAATACTCCTAGAAAAATATTAGGAATATATATATCATAATATTTATTAGCAGGAGGTATAACATTTCTTAAAATGTGAGGATTCAGATCATTCATTTCATCTCTTGGCATACCAATAACTTCAGCAACATCACTTATTAAAATTCCACCTTTAACTCTTACTCTAGAAATAGCTTTTGAAACATCATTGTTTAACATGTTTTTACTATTGATAATTATATTTTTATCATTACTCATCATAGCTAATGAGATAATTTTTTTAATATAATCTCTACTTTCTTGTGGTAAGTATTGTCTACTTAACTTATCTTGTATAATAAGCAGCTCATTAATACCAGGTTTATACTTCCATTCCTTAACGATTTTGTATACTTTGTATAGTTTTGAAAACTTAACTCTTTTTTGTTGATATCCTTTAATTATATTTCTATATTTAATTATTTGAGGATCTTTTTTACATTTATTGTCCAAACAATACATATCAAGTGTAGCCCTAGTAATTGCTTCAATAACCCTAGCTTCTCCACAATTATAAGCCAATACTGCTAAATACCATTTACCAAACATTCCATATAATCTAAGTAAATATTGACTAGCAGCTGTACTTGATTTTTTAGGATCCATTCTTTCATCCGTATAATAACCCATATCTAAGTTATACGCTCTTGCTGTTGAAGGAATAAATTGCCAAAGTCCCATAGCTTTTTTAGGGGATCTTGCTTTTATTATAAAGTTAGATTCAGCCATTGCTAAATACAATAAAGACTCTGGCATGTTATTATTTCTAAATGTTTCTTTTATTATTTTTATGTATGGAGTAGAATTTTTTATTTTTCTAGCATATGAACTTTTAAATTTTTTATATGTATTTTCATAATATTTCTTAAAACCTTCATTATTAATATATGAATCATCTAAATCTAATTCATATAATATTTTTAAATTTTTTTTAATTATATCATCTTGATTGCTAATCGCATATGAATAATTAAACAATAGTAAAAACAAAAATAAATATATTTTAATCAATTTAATTACTCATTTATTCTTGGATGTATTTTTTTAATACATCTGGTACATTAATACTACCATCTTCATTTTGATGATTTTCTATAATAGCTACCAAAGTTCGTCCAACTGCTAAAGAAGAACCATTTAATGTATGACATAATTTATTTTTCTTATTATCTTTATATCTAATTTTAGCCCTTCTTGCTTGAAAATCATATGTATTTGAAATAGACGATATTTCTCTATATTTCCCTTGTCCAGGTAACCAAACTTCCAAATCTGTTGTATATGATGCTGAAAAGCCTAAATCTCCTGTACACAATTGTACTATTTGATGTGGTAAATTTAATGAACTTAGCAAATCACTAGAACATTCAAGCATTTTATCAAATACCATTTTTGATTGTTCTGGTTTAGTTATAGCTACTAGTTCAACTTTATCAAATTGATGTTGTCTAATCATTCCTCTAGTATCTCTTCCAGCACTTCCAGCTTCTTTTCTAAAACAAGGTGTATATGAAGTCAACAATAATGGTAATTCTTCTTCATTTATTATTTCATCACTATACAAATTTGTAAGTTGCACTTCAGCTGTAGGTATTAAATATAAGTCTTCACCTTCAATTTTAAATAAATCATCTTCAAATTTGGGAAGTTGCCCTGTACCTTTTAAAGTATTTGTATTAGCCATAAAAGGAACATACCATTCTTCAAAGCCTCTTTTTGAATTAAAATCTAAAAAATAATTTATTAAAGCTCTTTCTAACTTAGCTGCGATTGAATTTAAAGCGCAAAATCTACTTTTAGCAAGTTTCACTCCTCGAGTAAAATCAATTATTCCAGTACTTTCACCAATATCCCAATGCTCTTTTGGTTCAAAATTAAACTCTCTTTTACTTCCAATTGTTTTTATTACAATATTATCCTCTTCACTAAGTCCATAAGGTACATCATCATTTGGTATATTTGGTATATTTTCTAATTGAGAATTAATTTTAACTTCAGCATTTCGAACTTCTTCTTCTAACTCTTGTTTTTTACTTTTTAATTCATTTACTTGTTTTTGCAAAACTGATATATCTTGACCATCTTTTTTTAATTTTCCAAACTGTGAAGATATTTCATTTTGTTTAGCTTGTATATTTTCCATTTCTTGTCTGATTGTTTTTGCTTTTAAGATATCTTCTTTTAATGAATTAAGAGAATTAACATCCACGCCTTTTTTCTTTAAAGAAGAAGAAACAAAATCAAAATCTTTTTGTAATAGTTTTATATCAATCATTTTATATCTTTAAATACTTAAGTAGTATATATTGAATTGTTATTATCATTTAAATGACCTTATGTATATTTTTGTGTATTATACCTAAGATATTTAAGCATTTAACTTAAAATTCAACAGTACCTTCTATTGAAAATTCAGCTTTAGTATCAAGCTCTGCATGACTTAATACAGCAATTTCAAAACCAAATTTTTCATATATTTCTGATATTCTTTTTCTCAATACTGGATCAATAACTAAAGAAATATTTGAAATTCCTTTTTCCTCAATTGATTTTATCAACTCTTTTGTTTTACTAACTAATGAATTTATTTGTATAATACTTAACATAAGATGACTAACTCCATGTTGCTCTTGCAGTTTTGATATAAATTCTTGTTCAAGTTCTGGTTTAATAGTAATTATTCTCAATACCCCATCTTCACCTTTAAACTTATTTGTAATTAGTCTATACAATTTACTTCTAACATGTTCTAATAATATCTCAGGAGATTTAGTAATCTCTCCAATATCGGCTAGTGATTCCAAAATAGTAAGCATATCAACAATTGGAATCTTTTCATGTAGTAAATCTTTACAAACTCTTAAAATAGTTCCGTAAGTAGTAATTTTCATAGCTTCATCAACTACAATAGGAAAACTTTCTTTTAATCTGTCTACAATATTTACAATATCTTGCCTTGTAATTATATCTTCTGAATGTTTTTTAATAGTTTCAGAAATATGTGTGGATATAATAGTTGGTGCATCAACCACTGTAAAACCTTTACTAAGAGCTTCATCTTTCTTATCAATTGCAATCCACGTTGCATCCAATCCAAATACTGGTTCTTTTACATTTTTTCCTGCAATTTTAGAATTACCAATACCACCCATCGCCAATAAACTATGTAGCTCAACTTCTCCTTTTATTAAAGGTATTCTTTTTAAATATAAAGAGTATTCATTCATACTTAAATCATGAGCATCTGATATTCTAATTTGAGGTATAACAAAGCCTAATTGAGAAGCTATTGCATTTCTGATTCCTTTAATCTTATCAAGTAATTCACTATCTCCTTGAATCAATGATAAAAGTCTAGGTCCAAGTTTTAATTCAAGTATTTCCATTTTCATAGTTTTATTTAAAACTTGTTCTTCATTTTCACCTTGTTGTTCTTTTTTTATTTCTTTTATTCTTTCAATATTGTTTTCAGTTTTTTGAATTTTAATATCATTTGAAGGCTTAAAAAAGTTTACAAATGCATTGTTTTTATTATTTTCAATCATATACACAAGGTAACCAATAGTAATAAGTAAAAGACCCATAAAAAAAAGTATTCCACTTGGAAATCCAGGAATTGTTGCAAATAACATTAAGCCAACACCAGTAATCATTAAAGATTTAGTATCTTTTATTAATTGTGAAATAGCTCCACTGGCAAATTTTTCATTATCAGTATTAGATCTTGTAATTATAATAGCAGTAGCTGTAGAAATGATAAGAGCAGGAATTTGTGCAACTAGACCATCTCCAATAGTCAATATAGTATATATTTCTGCACTTTGAGACGCACTCATGTCATGCTGGAACATACCTATCATTAACCCACCAATTAAGTTTACAACTGTGATTATAATACCAGCAATTGCATCACCCTTTACAAACTTAGCAGATCCATCCATAGTCCCATAAAAACTTACCTCACTTGCTAATTCTTCCCTTCTTTTTTTAGCATCCTTATCATCAATAAATCCAGCATTTAAATCAGCATCAATTGCCATTTGTTTACCAGGCAATGAATCCAATGAAAATCTAGCTTGAACTTCAGCTACTCTTCCAGCACCTTTTGTTACAACCATAAAATTAATAAGTACTAAAATAATAAATATTACAATACCAATAACCATGTTTCCACCAACTACAAATTTACCAAATGCTGATATTATTGAAGAAACAGCTTCTGGACCATTATGTCCATCACTCAATATTGATCTAGTTGTTGCTATATTTAAAGAAAGTCTAAATAATACAAGGATTAATAATAATGTAGGAAAAGTTGATAAATCAGTTGGTTTGTGAACAAATAAAGATATAAGTAAAATCAATATAGCTGAAGTTAAAGATATAATAAGAAAAAAATCTAAAAAAGATTTTGGTAAAGGCACAACAATAATTGCAAGCATAGAGAAAATAAATGCAACAATTACATATTCTTTCCTAAGTAGTATATCTTTAATAGCCATTTATATTAAAAAACTATCTTAAAAAATTAACTAAAGATAACTCATTCATTTTTGAAACTGTTGAATATAATGCGTTATATGTTAGCTCTAAAGCCTTAGACTCCATAGCTAATTTAGCCATATCTGCTCCATTTGTTTTTTGCATTAAAATATTATAATGAGTAACTTGCGAGGTAGCTCTACTTAATGCTGATTCAAAAATTTTATTTCGTCCACCCAGTTCTGCATGTCCAACGTTAGTAGCATTAAATTGACTTGATATACGTTCTAAAGATTCTGACAATAAACTAATAACATCTTTATCTTCAATAATGGCGTCTTTTTGTCCATTATCACTTTGATCATTTTGTATTGTAGAATAACCATTAAGTGCATTTATAATAACATTTAGTTCATCAAACACATTATGTTTTGATTCAAGTAAAAGTCCTGAAACAGTAATAGAAGATATTCTTTCATTGTTTTTTGCATTTGCAGTTGTTTCACTTGTATATGTTTCTGGAGTAGTTCCTGAAGCTGTAACTTCAAGATACTCTGGAACCAAAGTGTTTGATGAGTTTACAAATTTACTAACATCACCATTTTCTTTTATTTTATACAGTTTTGTTTTATCAACTCCTGTTGTCATATCATTATCACCATCAGCATTGTCATAATCAATAAATCTCCATGAATTTCCATATTCATCAATCACTTTTTCATGTTCAGTAAATGTTATTGTATCATCAACTTCACTAGTATCTGTATTGTACATTAACACGTCATGCGCAGTTATACCTCTTTCTCTATAGGTATTTGGTTCTACAGCTATATTCCGTAAGTGTGCATTTCCATAAAAATCAATTTTACCATTTATTTTATAATCTTTATCTTTACTGTAAGTTTGAATAGTAGAGTTTGAACCAGAGTATATAAATTCTCCATCAACTTGCACATTCAATAATGTATATAAATTTTCTCTCATTCCATTTATATTTTTAGCAACTGCTTTTCTATCGACTCGTGTCATTCCAGCATTTAAAGCTTTTAGTAAGTCTACTTTAATATCATCAATAATACTTTTAACTTCTCCTATATTTGAATCAGAAACTGTATTCAGTGCAGTTGTTTTTTCAATTTGTTCTTTTAAACCTTCATAAGTTCTTAAGTTATGTTCAACATTTAGGTATTTACCATACAAAACTGCATCATCACTACCTTTTTGCAATACTTTTCCCGAACTCAACTGATAAGATATTCTTTGATTTAAAATATCTAAGTTACCTATTCTATATTTCATTTCGCCAGTTAAATCAATCATTTATAACTCCTTGCAATTCATTTATAGTTTCTTCATATGTACTAGTACCGTTCATATCTTGAATTAAAAAATTTCTAATTTTTTCTTTTTTATCTAAAGCATTATCAAGTTCTCTATCGTTACCTTTAACATAAGCACCAACTCTAATCAAAACTTCGTTTTCTTTTATTAATGATAATAACATTTTTAACTTTAAAGATGCATTATATTGTTCCTTAGATACAACTTTATCAATCACCCTAGATGCACTTTGCAATAAATCAATAGGAGGATAAAAGCCTTGTTGTGTTAATTCTCTTGTTAAAATAACATGTCCATCAAGTATAGATCTACTTTGATCAGCAATAGGGTCATTCATATCATCTCCATCAACTAAAACAGTAAAAAAAGCAGTAATCGTACCTTTTTCGTTAGCTCCAGCTCTTTCCATAAGTTGAGGCAAAAGAGAAAATACTGAAGGAGGATAACCACCTCTACCTGGTGGTTCTCCCGTACTTAGTCCAATTTCTCTTTGTGCCATCGCAAATCTTGTAACAGAGTCCATCATAAGTAAAACATCATGTCCTTTATCTCTAAAAAATTCAGCCATAGCCATTGCAGTAAACGCACCATATTTTCTCATTAATGATGATTCATCACTAGTTGCAGTTACAATAATAGTATTTTCTAAATTATTGTTTAAATTATAATGAATAAATTCAGGTATCTCCCTTCCTCTTTCACCAATTAGTGCAATAATTTTTATTTGAGCTTGGCTACCTTTTACTATCATGCCCATCAAAGTAGACTTACCTACTCCCGAACCTGCAAATATACCAACTTTTTGACCTTTCCCACAAGTCAACATAGCATCAATTGCTTTTACTCCTGTTGCAAATCTTTCACTGATAATTCCTCTTTTTAAAGGGGAAATTGATTCTTTATTAATAGGAGATTGGCTTTCTAAATCAACAATCTTTCCTTTATCATCAATTGGTTGACCCAATGCATTTACAACTCTACCCAAAAGTCCATAACCACATTGTACACTCAAGCCATCTTTTTGTAAAAAAACTTTATCTTCTATTCTAAAACCATCTATAAATGAAAAAGGAACTACTGTAAAGTTATTTTTATCTATTGATGCAACCATCCCTAAAACATTATATTCATGTGTTTGTGACTCAATTTTAACTACATCACCAATAGCAACTATCAATCCACTAGCTATAATATTAGTTGAACTAATTTTTATTATTCTACCAAAAGGAATTACAAGATTGTCAGAATTTATATCTTCTAGTAATTCATCTATATCAATCATAATTCACTACACATTTTTTTATATAAGCTATCCACATCAGTAACATTTTTACATTTTTTTATTGCATCTTTGTATCTATTTTCCTTATTTAATTTTTTATAATTTTGTGCCATTTCATAATAAATTTGAACTAAATCTTTGTTTTTGATATTTCTTGAGTTTTGTAATGCATAAATTAAATATTCATTTGATTTTATATAGTCATCATCTAATTTTTTATTTAATGATATTTGCATTTCTACAAATGGAGAATAAACGTGTGCATCCATTTCATTTTGTTTTTCATAAAGCTTATTTAATATATTCATAGTTTTAATTTCATTATTATTTTTAAGTAAATATAAATAGTAATGATAATAAAAATCAATAATTCTTGGGTCATTTACATTTGATTCAATATAGTTTTTATTTTTACTCGCAAATAAGAAGAATTTATCCATGCTATATGCATTTCTTTTATTTAAATATATTATAAATTTATTTAAAAATGCTTCTTTTTTTAGTTCTTCATCTCCATATGAATCTATTTTTTGACTTAAAACATAAGCTTCATTATTTAAGTTTAGTTTTAAAGCTATATTTTGTAATACAAGGAATTTTCTTGTATCTAAAGTATCATTAAATATTTTATTTGCTACTGTAAAAGATTTTTTATTTGGATATTCACTCATACACTCAAGCATTTTTTTATTTGCATTTTCATCTAATATTAATAATTCAAGACTACTTTCTTTCATATTAACTATTGATATATCTAATAACTTACAATTTGAGTCATCCAAATAGCTTTTTATCATGTCAGAATCAATCAAATCAAAAATAGCATTAATATTTTTATATCCAAATCTTCTAGTAGTTTTTTGATTTATTTGTAAATATACATTTTTTAGTTTATTAATTTTATCATATTGCTTATTTTTTTTATATGTAAGCAATTCTTGTAATAATGCTTTATTGTACATAGAAGCAGAATTTGCATATCTATTTGCTACTATTTGAGTACTTAATATTTCTTGTCTCATTAAAATTTCATCTAAGTACATTTTTGATTTAATTTGAAAATCATTATGATCTTTTTGTTGAATGATATCTTTATACAATTCTTTTGCTTGTAACATATAAACATCTTTTTTTGTATATATTCCCATATAAACATTTGCTAACTGAAATTTAAAATTATTACTTTGTCGTGTATTTTGAACTTTTTTTAATAACTCTTTTAATAATTGAATAGCTAGATGAGGCATTCTAGCTTTTACTAATTTATTTATTTTAATTTGTGCTAGGTAAGTATTTGTTGAATAATAATCGATATTTTTATCTAAAACTTGGCTAGCAATATCTTTTGCTTTTTCATTTTGTTTATTTAAAATATATGCATCAAATAACTCATCAGCTACAATCGTTGCAATTTCAATATCTTTTGTTGTGTTTAATATTTTTCTAAAAGAATTAATAGCTTTCTTATATTTTTTTTGATTAATTAAAATTTTGGCCAATGCTATTTTTCCATGTAGTAAAGATAATGGATCATTAAAAGTTTTTAATATAGTATTTGCATGAAATTTTGCATCTTTAATTTTATTTATTTTTATATTTACTTCAACTTGTAATTTTAAAGCATCTAGCAAATCTGATTGATTGATTATTGAATTATTTATTGCACTATTTAATACTTCATCAGCTTCGACAGAAAATTTTTTAGATGATTTTTGATATAAAATTTTGGCATACAACAATTCAATAGAACTTTTTAAAACTTCTATCTTATTTTCCAATCTTAAAATTACTATTTGCTCGTAAGCATCATTTATTTTATTATTTCTTAGAAGTTTATTGATAAATATTATTTTATAATTTGATTGTAGTATTTTGTCTTTAGTAGCTTGCTGTAATTGATTTCTATCATCATCAATATAACTATAATGAAAATCTTTTTTGGAGTATGACAATGTTATAAACAGTGCTATTATTAATAATCTCATATTCAACCTTATTTATTCAATTCATATATATACGTAAAAATTTCAGCAACAGCTTCATAAAATTCTTTTGGTATTTCTTCATCAATTTCTAACTGTGCATACAAAGCTCTTGCTAATGAAGGATTTTCTATTATTGGAACTTTATTTTTTCTTGCAATATCTTTTATCTTTATTGCTAAAAAGTCAATACCCTTTGCTTTTACAGTTGGTGCGCCTCTTTTTTCTTTTTGGTATTTTAAAGCAACGGCATAATGTGTTGGATTTGTGATTACAACATCTGCATCCTCAACATCTTTTAGCATTTGTTGTCTTGACATTTTCATTTGCACTTGTCTTATTCTACCTTTTACTAAAGGATCACCTTCCATTTGCTTATATTCATCTTTTATTTCTTGCTTAGACATTTTTAATTGTTCAAAATAATAATGTCTAGTAAAAAAGTAATCTATTATAGCAAAAATGATTATAATTAACAAAATGGTTAAAACAAAATATATTGTTAGTTTTATCATAGAATTAATTGACGCATTAATAGACATATCCATCATAGCTAATATTTCTTTCCAAATAAGCATTAGAATTATAACCATTACAATAAATATTATGATTAATTTTACACTTAACTTGAATGCTTCTAATACTTTTTTCATTGAAAATATATTTTTAAATCCACTAATAGGATTAATTTTTTCTAGTTTTATTGTTAAGGGTGTAGTGACAAATCCAAATTGCATAAGATTAAATGCAATTGCAAATATAACAACTATTATAAACAATGGCGTCAATGAGTAAAGTAATGTAGTAATAACATTATATGTAATTGTGAAGTACACATCATCATCAATATCTTTACCAATAAAAGAATAAATATAAATCATCATGCTTTGCATAGAATTAAAAGCCGCGTCTGCAAAAAAAAGTAAATAAATTGAAGAAAAAAACAATATAGCAGCACCTGGTACTTCTACTGATTTAGGTACGTTACCTTCTTTTTTTGCATCTTCAATTTTTTTGGAGGTGGGTTCTTCTGTTTTTTCTTGATCATCAGCCATATATTAATCCCATCTATGAAAACTTATTTATAAAATAATTTTCTAATGTAGAAACAAACACTTCTAATCCTAACATTAAAAATACAAAAATAAGTATAAATTTAATTTGAAAAGTTACAACAAATGGAGAAAATGCTGGCATAGATTTTGTCCCATACCCATAATAAATATCCAAAACAAATCCTATGAAAAATAAAGGAAAAGAAAAGGAGAAAGCAAATAAGAACATCTTAGATACTTCTTGCGTTGCTATTGTTATACCATCAAAATCATATATGCTAAACATCCCTAATTCAATCATGCCAATACTTTTGGATAACATTAAAATGGTGACTTCGTACATTCCTGTTTGAAAAAATACCACAAGTACAATCATATAAAGAAATCTACTTACTATTCCTTGCTGTGTACCAGTTGCAGGATCAAACATACTTGCCATTGATAAAGCAGTAGCATATCCTATCAAATCACCTATTATTTCAATTGCAGAAAATATTATTTGCATTAGCATTGCTGCTACTAAACCTAAAGTTATTTCTGAAATTAAAGCTTTAAAAAAAAGTCCATCATTATCAAAATAAATATTTGAGGTATCAACTAGAGGGAATAGAAATAAGCTTAAATAAAATGAGATTGCAACTCTTACTGTAGGATTTACACTTTTATGTGAAAAGACAGGCATAAATGCCATAAAGCTTAATATTCTTGCAAATAATAATAAGAAGCTATATATTAGATTTTGGTTAAGAAGTTCAACTAAAGATTCCATTAATTCTTATTGGTCTTACATATAGTCTTTATTTTCTTCTAAAACATCATCTTCTTCATTAGTATTATCATTTAATATTTCATCATCATCTTTACTTTTATCACTATTTTTATCTTTGGAGTTTTCAAAACCATCGTTTTTATTATCTTGCATATTAAAATCTAAAGATAAGTTAGATTCACTATTAAATGTTTTTTGTAAGGTACTTTGCAAAGAACTTTTATTTTGTTCTAATATCTCTAGTGTTGAACTTTGAGACATATTCATACTTACACTTATGTTACTATCAGCTTTATTAGATTTTATTATAATTGAGATACTACCAAGTGCAGATGGATTTAGGTTTATTTTAAAAGAAGTTACAGGTGGCTTATAATTTTCATATAATTTTCTTGCCATATCTGACATAAAAGAATTTAAACTTTGTCTAGCTGATACTATTTTTGTATTTATATTTTGTAAAGTAGTAGCCTCTAAATTTACAATAACCTCATCATTTTGTACTTTTTGTACTTTTTTTATCTCAGGAGCATTTTTCAAAGCAATTTCATTATTTTGTACTTTACTCAAAAACACATTGCTTAAAAATTGTTTTTGCATTTTTATATCATCTTTTGTTTCTGTTGTAATTTTACTAATGATTTTAGTTTCTGTATTATTATCGTCTTGTTCATTAATCAATTCAATTTTACTAGGTTTCAATTCTAAAATATTTGCACTTTTTTTAATTTTTTCATCTGCATTCAAAGGAGAATCTTTTTTTAACTCTATCTTTGATTCTTGTATTTTTGAATGAGATATAATATTTTTTTGTGTTATTTGCTCATTTAAAAAGTTATTAGCTTTTATATTATTTTTTATACCAGCATCATTGTTAGGAAGTTTTTTATTTTTTATTTTTTTTTCTATTTTGCTATCATTTATTAAACTATTTAATAATGGATTTTCTTTTATATGTTCTACTTTATCGCTCTTATTATCAGTAGTACTAAGTATATTTTTATCAATATTTACATCTTCTTTTAGATTATTTTTAGCCAATAAAGGTGTCTTAGTAATTTTAGAAGTAGATTTAGAAGAGTCTTTAATATTTGATTCATCTATTAAATCATGTTTATTTTTATTAATAATCATTGTTTCTAGATTATTCGGGATTATTTTTTCATTATTTTTAATATCAATTATTTGTTCTACATTTTTTAAAGCGTTTATTTTTGACTCAATGTTTGTTTCTTTAGCTGAAACTAAAAGTTTATCATTATTTTTTGTAATTTTTACTTCTGATTTTATATCTTTTTTTTCATCTATTTTTTCATCTTCAAGAGTACTTATTTTATTTTTAATTGTATCTTTAATTTCAGTTTTAATTATTTTAGTACTACTATTCTTATTATTTGCAATAATATCTTTTTGTATTTCATTACTTTGAACTATAACTTTTTTAACTTCATCAGTTTTACTTTGTGCATTTTTATTAGAATTTTTAATTATTTTATTAAACAGACTTAGTTCTTCATTATTATTTTTTTCTACTTTTTGTTTAATAACAGTATCTTTTGAAGATTTCAATTTAGAGGTATTTTTATTTAATGTTTCATCTAAAATTGTATTTTTAGATATACTTACTTTATCATTTTTTTGTGCATTATTTTTTAAAATTTTATCAAATAATGATTCTTCTGTCTTATTACTTTTTTCATCACTAACTAATGTAGTTAATTTTTTACTTTTTATATTTACGTCTAAGTTTAAAATATCATTTTTCATAATTATCAAGCTTTTAATAAATCAATAGTTTTGTTATCCATTGTTTTTTGTGTTTGAAATGCAGATAAGTTAGCTTCGTATGAACGCATAGCTTCAATTAAATTTGTCATTTCAATTACTGGATTTATATTAGGGTATGCAACATAACCTTCTTTATTTGCATCTGGATGATTTGGTTCATATCTTAATATATCTTCTAGTTTTGATTGTGCTATCTCTTTTATACCAACACCACTTACTATACTGCTTATTGTGTTTGGATTTTTCGAAAATGAAGATATTTGATTATTACTATGATTATTTTTTTTATTTATTAGTATTTCTTCAAAAATAACATTTTGTTTTTTATAAGGTTCACCGTTAGCTCCATGAGTAGTTTGTGCATTTGCAATATTTGCACTTACTATATTTATTCTAGTTCTTTGCGCTCCCATTCCAGAAGTCGTAATGTCATATCCATCAAAAAAACCCATAATATCTCCTTCTTATTGTTAAAACTAATTATATCAATAAATTTAAAATTTATATTTGCATTCTCATTATTTCTTTATATGCAGATAGTGCTTTATTTTTCATTTCTAATGCAAGTTTCAATGATAACTCAGCTTCTTCTATTTTTTGTACTGCTGCTTGTAAGTTTTCAACCTTGCCAGTTGCTATTTGCTCCATTGCATTATAAGCTTCAGTTTGTGATTTATTTATTTCACCTAATGACTTATTTAGCACAGAAGTAAAAGATTCACCACTTTTTTCATCGTTTGGCATTGAATATAGTTTATCACTACTCAAACCTTTTATTTGACTTCCAAGTTCACCTATATTCATAATTTAATCCTTTCTTATTTAAGAGTAGATTTTAACTTAGCTTCTTTAAGTGACAATTCACTTAATAGCCCGTTAACTCTAGTCTTAACATTATCTAGTTCTAAAGCATCTTTATTATTATCGATATTAAATAATACAATTATTAAAGAAAACATTATATTTGCTATCCCTTTAAACGTAATAGTTACAAATATCACTCCAATTAGCATCTCAATTGGAGTATACAAATTTGCATTAATTACAAAATAAATCAATACAGAAAAAAATGATGTAGCTACATATGTATTAATTAAATTACTTTGAATAATAATTTTAGAAAACTTTTCTATGTTCATTTTATCTCATCTTTTAAATTTTTAACTAATTTTTTTAGGTCTTGTGTCCCTTGAGAGTACTCAAGTTCTTTAACGTACAACTTTCTCAATCTACTTGTAGTAGCAATATTTAAGTCAGCTACAATGTTACCTATATATTTTACCATAAAATTCCTATTTAAATTATTTTTTATAGCTAAATTTATCAATGAATTTGTAATTGTATCACCATAATTATAATTCTTAGTTTGATTAAATACTAAAAATAATCTTTTTTTTCTAGTACTTAGCATTTTTATCAAAGCATAAACATCAGTTAAAGCACTAGGATCAGCTGTAGTAACAGCTATTATTTCATCAGATACATCTAAGAATTCTTGTACATGTTTATTTAATCCAGCGCCAGTATCTATTAATATATAGTCGTATTTATTTAGATTTTTCAAATCACTTATAATTCTTGAAAATTGATTAGTAGAGTTATCTGCCATATAAGCATGTCCACTTTTACCAGCAACTAAAGATATATTATTGTATTGTGTTTTTGTTATTACATTGTTTAAACTAATTTCGCTTTTTATATATTCATGTAGCGTATTTATAGTTTTTAAATTAAACAAAATATGCATATTAGCTAAGCCAATATCAGCATCAACTACAATTATATTGTGCCCATCTTTTGCTAATAAATATGATAAGTTAGCAGTACAAGTTGATTTACCAACGCCACCTTTACCAGAAGTTATAGCTATAACTTTGGTTTTACTACTATTTTGTTTATTTTTACTTAATTTTATAAGTTTATGAGCTTGTGTAGATATCTGGTCAAACATTCAAATTATTTTTTAGGAATAGATTTATTAATAAAACAATCAATCAAATATTTATCATCTAAACATTTTAAATCATCAGGAACATTTTGACCTATTGATAAATAAAGAATAGAGATTTTTACTTTATAAGCAAACGATATAATATTTCCAAAGCTTTTTGTCTCATCTAATTTTGTAAAGATAAGATTATTGATGCCTAAAATTGAATATTGTTTATATATTTCATGTAAGTCACTTCGTTTTATATTTGCAGGCATTACCAATAGTTTTTCAACACTTATGTCTTTTATTCTTAGTTGATATTTGTTAATTTGTTCTATTTTATCAATATCATATTGACTAGATCCAGCAGTATCAATTAATATATAATTACAATCTTGTAATCGTAATAAAGCTTCAACTAAATCTTCTGGTTTTTTTACTACTTCAAGAGGTAATCTCATTATATTAGTATAAGATCTTAACTGCTCAGTTGCTCCGACTCTAAATGAATCAAGAGTTATAATTCCAACTTTATAGTCCATGCCCATTTTATAAGCATATCTAGCTGCTAACTTTGCTATTGTTGTTGTTTTACCTACACCAGTAGGACCAACAAGCATCATTATTTTTCTTTGATGAACTCTTATTGGTACTTCATATTTAATAGGTATAATTCTCTTCAATACAAGTTTAAAAAAATTATTTATTTTTTGCTCATTTGATTTCATAGATAAGGGAAGCTGTGTAATTGTTTTTTTTAATATGGTATATGTCATTTCTTCATCAAATTCATTATCTTGAAATAAAGAATATATATCAATAAACTCAGATGGAACAACTAAATCATATAGCTTACTTTTAGGTTCCCATAATGATTTTTGAACTTTTTTTATTTCTGCATGCATTTGCATTATTTCAGATTTAAAATCATGAAATTTTATACTTGAATTATTATTAGATTCATCACTAATATTTACCTTTGTACTAGGGCTAATATCTTGTATATTTACTGTATTTTTTGAATAATTTTTATCATACTCTTCTTCAAGTGCGACTAGTATTTCATACATATCTTTTGAATTTTTACTTTTTGAAGATATTTTTTTAGTAGAAATTACAATAGCATCCTCACCACATTCATTTTGAGCATTTCTCAATGCTTGTGTTGGTGTTTCACCTAAAAAGGATAACATATTCATTATTTTTGTCCATTTTTGTATATTTTTTCTATGCTTCCATCAGTATTTTTTATTTTAACATAACTATCATTTTCAGACATAACTTTACCACTTCTTTGTATTATCATATTACCAAAGTCATATTGTATTGAATTTTCTTGTACTTTTTTTAAATCTTTAACACAAATCTCTTTACCCTTAAAGATAAAATGTTTAGCTTGATATTTATCTTTTTGCAATAACTTAATATCAAAAATAGTACAATTAATTTTTTTATCTAATTTAATATAACCTAAATTATTCTTATTAATTACTTCTTTATAATTAATATTTTTTTGCGATATTAAAATCATTTGTGCTTGAGTATTAAAAAATATAAACATTAAAACTAAATAATATCGCACTATGCCTTAACCTCAATTAATGATCCGCCATTTTCTAATGTAATATCATCTATTATATCTTTATACATTTGCTTTATTGGCAATACAATTGAAGCCAGCTTTCCGTTTAAATCATAAAGTTCTCTTAGAATAACTTCTAATTCATTCACCTTATTTCTATACATATCAATATCAACTCCATTATTAATTTCATCAGATATTAATGTGTTTAATTCAATATGATCTTCACTGATTTCCTCCATTAGCTTTAATTTTTTTTCATTTCTATTTAATAGTTTTTCATGCTCTGCATGTGTTACATCTTCAATATCATTTTGTATTGCTGATTTTAATTCTTCTGCTTTTTTTATCATTACTTCAATTTTAGTGTTTATCATTGTTTTTCTCACTTAAAAATTTATATAACATATCACTTATTCCTAAGCCACCAGCA
The DNA here is from genome assembly GCA_964516815.1 of uncultured Helicobacter sp. Taxonomy (GTDB): domain Bacteria; phylum Campylobacterota; class Campylobacteria; order Campylobacterales; family Arcobacteraceae; genus CAIJNA01. The sequence continues at coordinate 57,759 of CAZEXK010000001.1, forward strand.
CTTTGTTTTGACAAGTTTTCAGTATACATACCTTTAATAATTTCAGAACCCGTACCTTTTCCTGCTATAGAAGAACCCTTTAATGAAACATCTAATATTTGTTGCATGAAAAATGATTCAAAATCATTACATACAGTTTTTAATTGATCTTTGTTCATATTATTATTTACATTTAAAACATCATTTTTTAATGACGTATTTTTACTATTTAACATTGCTACATTTAAATTGTTATTTTGTATATTCATATTATGCCTTATTATTTAATTCTATCAAAAAAGTTTTCATCTTCTAATTCAACTTCACCATCCAACTTATCAGTAATAAACTTTAATTCGACTCTTCTATTTTCATTTTCATTTTCATTTTTTGGTCTATATGAGCCAAATGCTGCTATTTTTAATCGGGTAGGATCTATTTTATTTTTGATTAATTCTTTAACCAATGATATTGATCTTAATGCAGATATATCCCAGTTATCTCTTGGTACATTTGAATTTTGTACAATTTCATTTACACTAGTATGTCCTATAACTTCTATATCCATACCATCTGACATTGTTCTAATAATTCTTGCCATTTTAGTGATAAATTTTTTAGATTTTTGATTTTTTAATTCATAACTTTTATTTTCAAACATCAATGAAGATGGTATTTCCATTGTAAATTCATTGTTGTTTTTTTGAGTAATTAATATTTCTTCATCGTTTTGTGACTCTGTAGTATAATTATACTCTTTAGCTATATATTCAAGTTCTGCAATTATTTCACCATTGTCATTACCACCACCCATATCGCCTTGATTTCCAGAATCACTAGCATTTATATGCTGATCAGATAATTTTTCTTTTTTAGTAGCAGCTACATCCTCAGCACCTTCTAAAAAACCCATAGATCTTTTCATTATGTCAAAATATTCTTCAACTTTTACTTTATCCATAGTTGCCATAGATAAAAGAAGTATAAAAAAACATAAAAGCAATGACATGAGATCACCAAATTGCACTAACCAACCAGGTAAGCACTTAGGACATTCAGGACATTTAGCTTTTGACATTTTAAGATGCTTCTGGTGGTAATACTGCTTGTAATTTCATTTTTATATTACCGATTGATTCACCCGCAGCTATCATCATTGCACCTTGCAGTGTGATTTGATTTGATAGCATTTCAACTGCATGTTTTTGTTCAAGTTTTGATTCAATAATACCAGCTATTCCTGTTCCAATTAATGCTCCATACATAGTTGTAAGAAGTGCTACTGCCATAGCTGGACCAACTGCACTAGGATCTGATAAGTTTGCAAGCATAGCGACTAACCCAACAAGTGTTCCAATCATACCCATAGCACCAGCACTACCACCAATATTTCCATATATTGATATTTGTACTTTATGTCTGTTTTCTAGATGCTCTAATTTAGTATCCATTAGGCCCTCTAGTACATCTGGTTTAGTATTATCAACTAATAATGAGAATGTATCTTTAAAAAATGGATTTGATTCCTCCATTATTTTTTGTTCCGTACTCATAACACCATTTTTTTTGATTTCTGTTGCATAATAAATAATTTTTTCTACTAAATCAGGTGTGGATTCAACTTTAACTTCTTTAAATGCTGCACCTGCAGATTTTGATGCTTGTTTTAATGCTGCACCTTCAAACTGTCCCATAGTAACAGCAGCAGTACCACCAAAAACAATTATCACTGATGGTATATCAATATATGATCCAAATCCAGCACCACCCAAAATTATAGCTAATGCAACTAATGACCAAACTCCAATAAATCCAAATGTGGTTGTTTTGTCCATAATTATTTATCTTCACCAATGTACTTAACTTTAATTCCAAACCTTCCTTCTACTATCACAGCTTCTCCTACACCTATTTTATTATTATTTATTAAAATATCCAAAGGTTCATTAACCATTTGTTCCAATTCGATAATTTGACCTACATCCCAATTTACAATATCCTTAAGTAAAAATGTTTTCCTACCCAATCTTACTGAAAATTTAAGTCTAACATCAAATAATAATTTCAAGTTTTCACTTGAATTTTCTCCAAGTAAAGAAAGAAGTGAATCAAGATTTGGATTAACAGTTTCAGTACTAACATTAACTTCCTCTTCTTCTTCACTAACTTCACCTTTTGATATACCAGAGATATATTGTAAAGTTTGATCATCAAATTGCATTAATAAATTTACATCATCATTTGTAAACTTTATATCAAATTGATATAGGTTTTTATCATTTATATCTGCTTTTTGAATAATGTTAGTTTCAGTTAAAGAAAAAGAAAAGTTCTTTAAATCATCAAAACCTTGAGCTTTAACTGTTGTTGAAATTCCACCACCAACTGTTGCTATAATCTCTTTACATGCATCTATTGTTTCATCGTCAATACTAGCTTTTACATCACCCATAGCACCTAATATATAATATTCGAATTGTGTAGCAATCAGTGTAGGTAAATAAAATTGTAATTTACATTTGCTATCATTAAGGTCAAGGTCAGTATCAATTTTTATATAAGATTCATCACTTAGATTATCTATAGTTTGTTTTGAAACATTATCAACTGATGATTGCATTGATAATAAGCTATCAATTGTATTTATTAATTCACTTTGAATTATATGCGATATATCTGATGCCAATTATACTTCCTGTGATTTATTTAAATATTGTTTTAAATCATCTTTGAGATATTCTTTTAATCTCATAATTTGTTCTGTTGGGAACTGGTATTCAATACCTTCTTTTTTGACTCTAAGAAAAAACTCTTTAGTTTTACTATTAAAACCAAATTTTACATTATCAAGTATTACTTCATTTGTATAAATTTTATGTTGACTTTCATCTTCATGTTTATAAACTTCATCTGGTAAAATTTTATCTTGTTCTTCAACAACTTTAACTTTAGCTAACTTTTCAACGTGATTGATTTTAGCTTGATCCATATCTTCTAATCTTCCAAGTTGCATAATATCCTCCTTGGGTTAATCTTTATTATTTATTATACCAAATATTTATAAAAGTACCAATAAATAAATAAGTTTTATAAGTCTTCTAGATATTTATCAAGTCCAATTAACTTAAAATCAATTAATTTACCCTCATATTTTTTTGTAAATGATGATTTAGCACTTTTTATTTTCAAATTATTGACTAATTGAACTGCATTTAAAAATTTAGCATCATTATCATTTAATTCAAATTGTAACATAGCTAAGGTAGCTGATGCATTAGAATAGTCATCAATACTCAAATATGAAGCAATTAATAAATCATATGTATATTTATCTTCTAAATTATATTTTGTTTGTAAGTTTTCAATAATTTCAACACTAGAATTACCTTTATCTAAATATAAATTTACCAGTGCTTTTGTTCGTAAATATGTAGGACTAATATCACCTGGTAAATCAAAGTTAACTTTGTTAAATATACCAAGAGCCTTTAGGGTATCAATATAATATTGTATAACAACATTTGGACCTTTCAAAAAATAATCATTAAAATTATTTATTAAATAATCTTGTAATCTAGATACATAATCATATTGACTTTCACTATCAAGCTTAGCCAAATAATAAAATAAAAATATTAAAGGATCTTTAATATTTTCTTGTAATAAAGGTTCTTGTATATCAATTTTATTTTCTACTTTGTTATTCATGAATTCTAAAAATCTATATAATATTGTTTTTTTATCACTTACACTTGCAGTATTTACATCTAATTTATATCTTTTGTTCAAAATTATTTTATATATATATTTACCTAAATATTTATATGTTCCATCTTTTGATAATAGATTATTTTCAATATTACTTTTTAGTTTTTTATTAATTCTACTTTGAGATATTAAAGCACTTACTAAGGAAAGCGACGAATATAATTTGTTTGCTTTATCAAGCATGTGGGCTTTAAGAAAATACTTATAAGCATTTTTATAATTATAAATATGTGCATATGATACTGCTAAGTTATAATATTCATATGCTTTAACATTTTTATTTACATTTAATAAATCTTGTAATTTATTAGCTCGTATAATTGGGTCTTCTTTAACTAAATCAACAAAGTTTTTATTGTATTCAAGCATCATATCTAACGATTTTACACTTTTATTATCTTTTAATACAAAGGCAAAAATTGATTGTTCTTCTATTTGTTTATTATCTGAAAAAATAAATGGTACAAAATAAAATAGTAAATCTATTTCTCTTTTAGTATCAAAGTTTAATATTTTTGAGAAATATTCATTAGCATTGTATTTATCTTTATTAAAATAAATTTTTAAAGGTAACCTAGGTGTTTTTCTAAACTCATCCAATCTTTGATTTATAGAATCTAGATTCTCTTTGATAATTGCTACATTATTTGTTTTTAAATCTGTAAAAACTTTAAACCATAAAATTCTATTTATATCATCTTCATTTTTTGTTTGTTCAAGAGCTTTTGACAGATATATTTGTGCAAGATCATATTTTTTTATTTTTATATACAATAATGCTAGTTTTAAATTATTAATATTTTTTAATTTTTTACTAATAATAATAGCTTTATCATATATCTTTAAAGTAATATACGTATCCACTAGCAATGAATTAACACTAGAATTAATATTTGAATTTTTGGTATTTTTTTCAGCATTTAATATTGAAGTTAAATATTTTCTGTCATTTGTAATTAAATATAAATAATAAGATGCACTAACATAAGAGTATAAATCAAATTTCGATAATTGTTTAAAATCATATAGTTTTTTTAGATATAAATACGCATTGTTTAGTGAATTTAACTTATAATAAGCAATTCCAATGTTTAAATAAGAAGGTACTTTCAATTTATGAGCAGTTTGTTTAAATAAGTTTATTGCTTTTATATATTTTTCTTGCTCTAAATACAATACAGCATTGTTAAAATTAACTTTTAATGTAATCTTTTTATTTTGCTTTTTAATGTATTCATTTTTAAAAATTACATTAGCTTGTGATTCATATTCATTTGTTATTTGAGCTTGTAGTGAATATGAAAATAAAATTAATATTATTAATTTTATTTTCACTAAATTATACCAACAGACGAATATAGTTCATCTACTCTTTCTTGCAATAAATCATTTCTTCTTTTTAAATCAAGATTAGTTTGCTTAAGTTTTTGCGTTTCATCTCTTAGTTTTTCTAAAGAACTTTCAGTTTCTTTTATAGTTTCAATAGCATTTTTTAATCTATTTTCATATTTAGATATTTCATTATCTCTTAACACTTTTTCATTAATAGTAATATCTTTTTCATGCTTAATCTTATTATACATTGACTTATATACACTCATATTTGAAAAAAAATATAAAGCTAAAATACCAAATATACTCAATAATACTATGCTATCCACCTATAAATCCTACAACTTATCTTTTCAATTGTATTAAAGTATTTAAAATCGTATCTGCTGTTGTAATTGATTTTGCATTTGCTTCAAAAGCTCTTTGAAATACCATAAGATTCACTAAACTTTCACTTAAATCTGCAGTAGATAACTCTAAAGTTTTTTCTCTAATGCTAGCAGTTTTATCATTATTTAAATTATAAATAGGATCTCCACTATCTAGAGTAACTCTTAAAAGATTATTCCCAACAGGTTCTAATCCTCTATTTGTAATAAATTTAGCAATCGCAACTTGTCCAACTGCAAACATAGCACCATCTTGACTCATTGTAATAAGTCCACTACCATCAACTGAAAAATCTCCAAAAGCACTATCTGAGATTTTTAAACTATCTAATCTTAATTGAATATCACCTTTTGATGCATTTTGATCAATTCTTGTTTTAACTTCCATAAACTCAGCACCTGCACCTTCTCTACCACTGTAATCAGCACTTCTTTTTACATCTTTTGTTGTTGCAGTATTTTTTAAATCTCCTGAAAATTCTACATCAAAGTTTGTATCAAGTGTTTTAACTACTAAATTTCCATTAATATTTGTAGCTTTTACGTATTTTTGTAAATCAGCATCAGCATTAATTGCATTTACCATGTCATCAATTGTACCACCTGGAACGGTAATAGGTACTGCTGAAGCGGGTGTTAGATTGTCATTTGGAACAATAACATTTTTTCCTAAACCTTTATCATAAATAGTAATACTATAAGAATAAGCACCTGCAGCTACATCACCTAAGTCATTTGGAGTATAAACATCACTTTGCTTACCAGTAATTGCTTGATTTAATGCATCTCTCGCACTTTCAAGTGCTCCTATTCCTGTACCTTTTTCAGAATGTGTTTCAGTTTCATGGCTTCCTGGCTTTTCGTTTCCAGCATGTACCATAGCAGTACTTGAAATAGTAAATGCTACTCCTGGTAATAATGATTCAATTCTAAGTGTACCTTTAAGCACATCATCATCAGCAGTACTAGCAGAATATGGCATATCTGGTTCTGCTACATATGCTTTCATTCCTGGTATTTCAGAAATTTTATCCGCAAATGCTTTCATAGTTTTTCTATATCCATCTTCTGCATCTGTTCCACTTATAAAAGATTGAGAATACTTATTTCCATCAATATAAACAAAAACTTGATCTCCATCTTGCTTAACAGCATCAGCACTATCACTATCTGGTAGATCAATATGTGATATTTGTGTTTTTGATGATGAACTTGAATCATTTGGATTCGCTTTTAGGTCCTTTAAAGCATTAGTATATACTTTTATAAGTTCTTCCACATCAGATATTTTTCTTTCTTTACTTTTTAAACCTGATCCTGAAAATATTGCTAAATTATCACTTTTTGCGGTTGATGTATAATCAGTAGCCTTAGCTGTAATTGTCTCAATCGCATTAGAATATTTTATAATTTTAGAAGATAATAATTTATTATAATCATTTGTAAATACATTAGTATTTGGATTTGAAGATATAAATGAAGGTTCACTCATAGCCCATCCTTGTATAGAATTACCTATTGTATCTTGTAATGTTCCAGGATCACCCATCCTGAAATTTCCAGATCTGGTATAATATGTTTCATTAGTTCCTCCACTATCACTATTTGTAACTGTGAAAAATCCATCCCCAGTTAATGCCATATCATAATTTACACCTGTTATTTTTAGGTTTCCTTGTGTATATGTTTTTTCAGCATCAAGTACTTGAGTACCCTTACCAATGTGATTTTGATACATTTGATCTGCAAATGATATTCTAGATGCTTTATAACCTATTGTATTAACATTTGCAATATTATGCGATTCGTTATCTAATCCTGTTTGTTGTCCTGCAAGTCCTGATATACCTGTCCATAGTGCTCCAACCATAATAAATCCTTTTAATTAAACTAATGAGCATAAAAAATTAATTTTAATGTTCAAATATAAACTTTTTTTAAAAGCTTATATATAAACACTTTATTTATAATTATTTTTTCAATTGAATTGCCGTTTTTAAAAAATCATCACTTGTTGTAATAGATTTACTATTAGCTTCAAAAGCTCTTTGATGTACTATTAAATTCACTAAACCTTCACTTAAATCACTATTACTTAATTCTAAAACATTTGATATTATATCACTACTAATAAAATCAATATTGTACTCTCCTGATTGACTTGATTTTGAATATAAATTATCTCCTTGTGGATCTAAAGCATATTCATTTGTAAATAAAGCTGTTGCTATTTTTCCAATAACAAATTTATTGTCACCATCTTTTGCATATATTACACCATCCTTAATTTCTATTTTTCCAAAAGGATCATCGGAAATATTTAGGGTATCAAGTTTTAATTGTAATTCGCTCATATTTTTTTTAGATGCATCACGTAGGTCTACAATGTTAGATATTTTAAGATAACTAGCATCAGCATCCTCTATTGCAGCTTTTAGTTCCAACTCAATTGCTAAAATTTTAGCTTTACCACCTCCACTAATTGCTTCAGTTGTATTCATCAATGGTCTTGGAGTTTCTGTAGTATTACCATTTATTATTTTAACATCAGTGATATTTATTTCTTCTCCTGGTAACATTGATTGAATATTTAATAATCCATTATTATCAGCAGAAGCTTTAATCATTTTAATAGCAGATATTTTATCTGCTAAGTTTTTTAATGTAGTTACCGCATCAGTATCAAATACCTGTGTATATGTATTGTTATCTAAGGAGATTTCAATGCTACTTTGTGAGCTATTTATTTTAGACATGTCAAATGTTATGTCTGAATTATGTTTTCGTGGGTTTACACTTTGTACTTGATTAGTAGCAAATGTATCTAGTTCTTGTCGGTATGCAGCAGTTAAAGATTTAATATCATTTATCTTTGAAGCTCTTGTTTTATAATAATTACCTTTATCATTTATATCATCATTTTTAGCACTACTTTCATAGTTTGTTGCTTTTGAATTTGTAGTTTCAATGATTTTTCCATCAGGACTTTTAATTATTTCTGTAGAGAGAAAATTCTTATATTGTGAAGTAAATATTTTATTTTCATCACTAGATAATGTGCTAGAACTAGATATAGGAAAACCTTGAATTTTATAATTATTTGGTAAGGTAAGAGTTCCATCTTTTGCCATTCTTAGATTACCTGCTCTTGTAAATTTAAAATCATTGTCAGTATTATCTTTTACAATAAAGTAACCTTTTCCTGAAATTGCTATATCAAATGGATTATTTGTAGTTTTTAGGTTTCCTTGAGTTTGATTTTTATTAATATTGTCAACTCGAACACCTTTTCCAATAGATGATTGATAAATCAAATCTGAAAAAGAAATATTATCAGCTTTATATCCAATGGTGCTTACATTCGCTATATTATTTGATTCAGTGTTTAAAGCTTTATCATATGTATTTAAGCCAGATAATCCATTATATAGTGCGCCAATCATAATTTATCCTAAAATATTTTTGTTATACTAGCTAAAGATATTTCTGTAAACTTTTTTTCAAGCGTATATTCTTTTTTTTCAGCATCATATGCAGTAATTTTATTTGCAACAACAACAACTTCACCTTTAACTTGTTTTATTGATGCAACTTTATAGGCTGGTATCGAACCATCACTACTTGCTTTGCCATCTTCTATTACATGATTTATAAGATTTGATGCTGTTGAAAGACTTGATACTTGATAAGATTTTTTTAATTCTGTCATTGATTTTGCCATTTCTGTGTTGGCTTCTATAGCAGACATTTTTAATTGTGAGTCCATCATAGCAGCAGTGTCTTTAGGTTTAGTTGGATCTTGATTTTTTAATTCAGCTAATAGCAATTCCAAAAAATCATCATTTGTAAGTTTATTTGGATCATTTCTTGTAGTATATCTTACTCCGTCAATCACTTTAGTATCATCATGATATTTATTTCTTTGTACTTCCATTTTATTCTCCTTAAATTACTTGTTCGTTGAAAAAATATCCAACAACATTGTCTGAATCCATAGCATCTTGAATTCTAACCGCCAATTTTTCATCTAACACAATAATATCACCAGTTCCAATAATCCTTGAATTAACATATATGTCACCACCTGCGCCTGCTGGTTTATCCAATGATATTATATCTCCAATGCTTAAAGACAAAAATTTTTTAAATGAGATGTCAGTAGAACCAAAAAGAATATCTACTGTAATTTGAGCATCTACTAAACTACTATAATCTTGTTCATTAATATCCATTATTACCTCATTTTTAAACTATCATTAATTATAACAAAAAAATGATAAGTTTTGTATATATATTAAAATAAAGACTTAATCAAAACATTGTAAACTAAAATTAATATAAAATATTTTATAAAACAGTATCTAGTGATTCTAATATAGAGTTAATTTTAGCATCAACATTTCCATCAAAATTACCAAGATCACTTGCAATTACTACACCACCAGCAGATACATTTTGATCTTCTTTAATTTTAATAAAATTATCAAGTTTTAATTCGTCTTTTAAAATTAAATAATCTTTAGGATGTAAATGAATAGTTATTTCACTAGCGGTTTTTATTTTATTTAGAATATTTTCTATAGTAACTTTAGCAATATTAGATGACTGTTCACCCAGTTCAACAGCGATTATTTTCTGTGCAATCTTCATTGATGTATTTAATATTTTACTTTCTAATTTAAATGTAGCTTCTTGAAAAAATGATGCATAGTTTTTTAAATCTTTTAAAGCTTGTATCAATTGTTTATCTAAATCTTTATTTTTTATTCCATCATTTTGTAAATCAATAACATTATCTTGTATATTTGTTATTTTATTATTTAATTCTTCAATTGCTAAAATTACAGGATCAATATTTCCATTTATATTTTTATTGTCTAAGTTATTACTAACTTCATTTTCATCACTTACATTCATGAAGTTACCAAATTTATATTCTTCAGAAGCCTCACTTTTAATTATTTTTGCATTTGAGTTTACATTATTATTCATCTAAATCTCTTTCTATTTCACCAGATTCTATAAATTTTTGGGTAATATCGAGCATTTTTCTCTGCGCAGCTTCTACATCTTTTAATTTAACTTTCCCTAACATTTCAGCTTCTTCTGTGTATCTATCTTTAGCTCTATTACTCATAGCAGACATAACTGAATCTAGGTATTCATCAGGAGCACCTTTTAGGGCAACGGCAACTTCACTTACATCAATTTCTGCTAATACTTTCATAAGATCATTTGCATCAAGATCTATTAAATCCTCAAATACAAACATATTATCTTTGATATCTTTTGCAAGCTTTCCATTTAATCCATTTATATTATCTAAAATATCTCCTGCTTTTGGACCTAATTTATTCAATACATCTGCTACAACTTTTACTCCACCCACTTCTGATATAGATGATAATAATGCTTCAAGTTTTTTCTCTAATACAATAGACATAGTTCTTACAATATCTGGAGATACATCTTTAATAGTAGCAATTTGCATAGCTACTTTAACTTTAACATCATCACCAAAAGTATTTAATACTTCAGCTGCATTTGAAGAATTCATATGAGATAAAATAACCGCAATTGTTTGCTCTGATTCATCTTTAATAAAATTAGCTAACTGTTTTGGTTCTATATTTTCAAGATAAGCAAATGACTCTTTTGCTTGTTGCATTTTACTCAATTTTGCAAGAACTGCATCAGCTTCTTCTTTACCTAAAGATTTATAAAGTAAATCTTTAGCATATTCAAATCCACCAGAACTAATAAATGCATTGGATTTTGAAAATAAATGGAACTCATCTAATATTGCCAGTGATACTTCTTTATCTATTGTACTTATTTCACTAATTGCTGTAGATATATTTGCTACTAAGTTTACAGGTAAATTTTGAAAAATTTTAATTGTTGATTCTTCTCCAATTAAAACACAAAACATTGCTACTCTTTCAATCATCGAGTATGGTTTTAAAGCTTCGTTATTAATTTCATTTTCCATTATTAACCTTTAGCATTTTTTAATTTGCTATCACCTTCATTTAATAGCATTTCAATCATATTTGCCATTGCTTCAGGTGTGTTGTTGATTTCGTTTTCTAGTTCTTCAAGTAAAACTTCATACTTTGCTAATGTTTCAGGATCTAAACCATCAATATTAGACAAAAGCTGTTTTCTTATTTTATTTTTTAATTTATTTTTTTCAATACTTGGATTAAATTCTTCGTAATCAAAATTTTCATTGCTAACTCCAACTGCTTGAGAACCTTCTTCACCGTCAATATTTCCTTCACTATTAGCTAGTTTTATTTCATTATTAGATATAAATTTTTTGTAAAAAATAAAAAATAATATTGCTGAAAGTATATATTGTATATATTCACCAAATTCTAAAAATAAAGATTTTGTAGCTGCATTAGAAATTTCTGAATCCATTCCATCTGAATTTTCGCCATCATTATTTTTTCCATCACTTATTAAAAATTTAAATGATTTAATACTTACTAAATCACCTCTTTTTGCATCAACTCCAATAGATTCTTCTACTATAGATTTTATATTTTTTAAGAAATCATCTTTTTTTTCAATATTCTCCATACTTGATGAGTCAAATGTAACAGCAGCAGTAAGTCTATTTATTTTTGCAAATGCATTATCTTTTTGATGAATAATTTTTTTTGATATTTCATAATTAGTGATATTTTTTGCATTTTCACTTGATGATTTTATCTTTGCATTTCCATTGCTTTGAGCATCTGGATTTTCAATGTTATTTTGTACTCCAGGAAGTCCTCCCACTGTATTTTTTTTATCTTCTGTTAGATTAGTTGATTCAGTATTTTCTTGACTTCTTATAGTACCTTCTGGTTCATATACTTCTTGTTCAATTAACTGATTCGTATAATCCAAAGAAACAGAAACTATAGCTACTATTTTTCCTACACCAATAAATGGTTCAAGTAAAGTAATAATTTTTTCTTCAAAATTTTTCTCAAGTTTTTTTTTGTATATTTCATGTGATAAATATTTTTCGTTATTCGTACTTTGTTCATTTTGCTCTAGCAATGAACCATTTTGGTTAATTAATTTAATATTTTGTACATTTAGTTTTGGAATAGAAGAAGCAATAAAATTTTTAATGCCCATTATTTGCTTAGCGCTTAAAGGTGTGCCATCTTTTATATTCAAAATAGCTGATGCTGTTGGTTCTGTTTTTCTTTGAGTAAATACAGATTGTTTTGCAATAGCAATTTTAACAGTAGCACTTAGTATTGCATTTAATGATTCCAATGAACGTCCAAGTTCACCCTCAGTTGCTCTTAAATATTTAACATTGTTTTCAAAATTTGTAGTACCCAAAGATGATTTATCAAATATTTCCCACCCAGTATGTTTACTAACTATAGCCTCACTAGTAACTAATTTAATTTTGGCAATATTAACATTTGCTTTACTGGTTCGAAGAGTTAAAGAATTTCCATTTCCTACAATACCAAAAGGAATTCCAGAGTTTTCTAATTCATTTGAGGCAAGCATAACTTGATTTTTTGTTAAATTTGAAGCGATAGTATAATTTAGTTTTGCATCATTAGCTTTCACATTTGAATAAATTAACAAACCAATAAGAAATACAAATAATATTGAAAACCCACCTATAATTACAGCTCTTTGTGCGGGGTTAAGTGAATTTATAAATTTAATTATTTGTTCCATTTATTATCTATAACCTAGTTTTTTGACGATGAATCAATAATTAGTTTCAACCATGTTGAATCTTTTTTGATAGAATTTGTAATAGCACCATGAAGAACTTGATTTTGTGCCATTTGGCTTATTTGCTTGTCTAAACTAACATTATTGCCATCATTTTGTTCTTCTAAACCTTCTACTTCAAAATGCTTTATATTACTTGTATGTTGCCCTTTATCATGCTTATCTATATGTTTTGAATTAGTTAGTACTAGTTTTAATTGTTTTTCATGTTCTTTATTTTCCAAAGTATCTGAAAAGCTGATATCTTTTGTTTTGTAATTAGGAGTATTAAGATTAGCAATATTACTTGCAATTACTTTTTGTCTTTCACTTCTAAACTTTAATTGTTCAAAAAGCAAATTTGTTACATTACTAGCTTGCATTTAATTACCTCGTAATTTTATCTATTAGTTTTTGATTAATTTCATCTATTCCAGTTGAAGCTTTTTGAGCTTGTTCTAACCTTCTTTGTGAATCAATCAACGCCACCATTGTAGTAATAGTATTAACATTACTTTTTTCAACAGATCCCTGGATTAAATAGTTTTCATTTATTAATACATTTTGTACATTATTGTTGTCATTTATCAAATAATTATTGTTCCCTTGTTTTGATAAGTTATTATAACTAGATTTAATTAAAGCAATTTGATTTTCAAAGCCTTCTGCTACAATAATTTTTTCATTTTCATTATTTAACACATTATTGCCTTCACTTGTCACTAAAAAACCATTTATATTTTTAAAAGCACCATCTTTTGTAAGTACTATATCATTATTGTTATTTTGAACTTTAAAAAATACATCTCTTGCATTTATAGAAAAATCAAGCTTATTTCCAGTAACTTCAACAGCACCCTCAATATCAGAATAAAAATTACCATCTATTTTTGGTACGGTATTAGTTACTTCATTAATTTTTTCTCTTAAGTCATTGTGCTGTAAGTTTTTTGTCATATAATGGTTAAATGAACCTTGAACCAAGTTGTTTTGTTTAAATGCATTTGTATTTGCATTTGCAAGATTATTAGATAAAACATCAACCCTATTTAATTGATTTACCATTGTTGCTGCTAGTGAATATATACCTTGATTCATAATTTACCTACTTATTAAATTCAGCTATTAAGCTGTCTAAATCGTCATCATCAACAGTGGATTGTGAATCCCCTGAAATATGTTTTGCTATTTGCACATCTGGTTTACCAGAATCATCTTCAAAAATACCGTTTAAATAAGATGTAAGTTTTCTAATAACCGACATTACTCTTTCAATTTTTTGCCTATTTATATCGTGAAATTGCATTAATTCCATAGCTTCAAAGATTTTATTATTTTCTTCATTAATTAAATTTCTAGTATCTTCAAAAGTGTCTTTAATTTTGTTTGCTTCATTTAGTTGTTCTTGAAGTATATCAATTTTAGGAAACTTACTTGTCAGCTTTACTAATAATTCAGTTTGTGAATTTACAAATTCTTCATTTTCATTAAGTTTTGTTGTGATTTTTTCATTTTCATCCAAAATATAACTTAAAACGTCAAATATTTGTGATGCTTTAGCCTCACTATCTTCTGCTACTTCATTTAATTGATTTACTATTTTATGTTCGTTTGACAGTGGTAAAGGATAACGAGAGTCATCTATTTTTTTATTTTTATCTTCACTTTCTTCTTCACTCACATTTTCTATACTAGATGTATCTTCAACTATATCTGAACTTTCAAGTAAGTTATCATCTAATGAAATATTTTTTACAGTTTCATCTTTAGCTATATCATCAAGATCTGGTATATCTTGTTCAACTTTTGTTTCAACTTTTGTCTTTTTTTCATCTTCATAATTTAAGTCATCTATTTGAGATAATATATCATCAATATTTTCATCAGGGATTAATTTAGCAATTTCATCACTTACTGGGTCATTCATTAAGGCTTCAATTTCTTCTTGAGTCATACTCACTTTATTTCCTTATTTGAAAAATGGATCTAATTTTTCTTTTAGTGTCACTGCATTGAAAGGTTTAACAATATAATTATTAACACCAGCTTTTAATGCGATAATTACTTCACTTTTACCACCTTCAGTTGTAATCATAACTGTAGGTGTATCTTTGTGTGCGCTACCATCTTCTCTGATATGTTGTACAAGCTCTAAACCGTTCATATTTGGCATATTCCAATCTGTTAATATTACATCATATTTATTTTTTTGTAATAAGTCCCATGCAACAACCCCATCTTCAGCTTCATCGAAATCATCTTTAGCAACACCCAATTGTTGAACAACATTACCTATTATTCTTCTCATCGTTGAGCTATCATCTACAATCAAAATCTTCATACGTCGTCCTTATTTATTTTTCATTATTTCATTATATTTAATTAACGTTAAATTATCTCTTAAAGTAACATTCTTAATAAATAACATCAAATTATCTTGCATATACTAAATAGCAAAGTTTTATTTAAAAACAATTTAGATAAAATGTAGTAAATTTTGTTAAATTAAAGGAATTGATATGGTAAGAGGACTTTACACAGCAGCTGCAGGAATGAATGCTCAACAAAGCAATATTGATGTAACATCTAATAACATAGCAAACGTAAACACAACCGCTTTTAAAAAAGATAGAGCTGAGTTTGCAGATTTGATGTATCAGTCGTTAAATTATACAGCTAACGCAACTAGTGAAAATACCATGAACCCTACTGGAATAGATGTAGGTCTTGGTGTACGAATATCTGGAGTGCAAAAAAGTTTTATGCAAGGTAATTTAAAACAAACTGGAAATGATCTTGATATTGCGATACAAGGTAAAGGATTTTTCCAAATAGTTGATGCCAATGGAGAATTATCATATACAAGAAACGGTTCTTTTAAAAAAGATGCAGATGGTGCTATGGTTAATGCTCAAGGATTTAAAGTTGAACCTGAAATCATAATACCACCTACATTAACAAAGCTATCTATTGCTTCAGATGGAACTGTATCTGCAATGAACCCAGCTGATGGAAATACTGTATTATTAGGACAAATTACTTTAGTTGACTTTATTAACCAAGCAGGACTAGCTCCTTTAGGAAATGGATTGTACCAATCTACAACAACATCAGGTGATCCGATTGAAGGTATAGCAAATACTGAAGCTTTTGGTGCATTAC
Source organism: uncultured Helicobacter sp. (assembly GCA_964516815.1). GTDB lineage: Bacteria > Campylobacterota > Campylobacteria > Campylobacterales > Arcobacteraceae > CAIJNA01. The sequence goes on from CAZEXK010000001.1 coordinate 74,132, forward strand.
AACAAGGTATGATTGAGTCATCAAATGTACAACTAGTAAATGCAATGGTAGATTTAATCACTGCTCAAAGAGCATATGAAGCTAATGCAAAAGCGCTAACCACTACAGATCAAATGCTACAACAAGTAAATCAATTAAAAAGATAATAATCTAATATGAATTTAGATGAATTAAAAACAAGACGTGAAAAAAACATACTATTACACAAGCAAAAAAAGAAAGCATACTACTTAAAAAAAAAGTTGCAAATGCAAGAAACAATAAATATTGTTCCTAAAAAATCAATAGATTATAGTAAAGAACTTTCTATGCACAATGCAGAAGATTTTCTTAAAAAACTTAAAACAATTGCAAAACAACAAAAAATACATGTTCAAAATAGAGAAGAAGTAATAATAGAGCAAATTATTCAATACAAAGGTAAGAAAAAAGACTATTATTTAAAAAATAAAGAAAAAAGATTAGAATATGATAAACAATATCGTCAAGACAAAAAAGATGATTTAAAAAAATATAGAAAAGAATATTATGAAAAAAATAAAGATAAAATTTTGTCAAAACAAAAGTTGTATAGAGCAATTAAAAAAGAAGTTTAAAAATAATGGCAAGTGATTTTTCAAATATACTAAAAGAAGCAATATCAGCTACACTTGAGGCTACTCTAGGTAAAAATGCCCCTATAAGTTCAGTAAATCTTTGTACAACTACATATTTACATTCAAAACAAATTGTAACCATACAATCTGATTTTAAATTTGACAAAATTGATTCAAATATTAAATTTATATATCCAGCAAGAACGGCTTCTTACGTATTTAATGCCATGTTAGGTGAGTCTGGTTTAGTTGAAGTTCAAATAGATGAAGATACAGCTGATGCATTAAAAGAAATAACAGCTCAAATATCAGGTTCACTTACAACATCCATAAATGCTAGTGAATTTGAAGATTTAGGCAAAGTTACATACACAAGTGGAGAAAGCCTTATAGATATTGGAGAAAATTATAAAACTGAAGATGATTTAATCTTATTGAATATTTTATTAGATGATATTACTCTTGAAATAATTTTACACTTAAGTGAGCAAACTATACCATTTGTTGATGAATTAATAAACTCACCCCAACTTCAAGATAGTATTGAAGATATTAATGGAATTGATTTAGAAGAAAACAATGAAGATATTGATGGAATTGATTTAGAAGAAAACAATGAAGATAAATTTTTAGAG
>CAZEXK010000001.1:75462-86067 GCA_964516815.1 uncultured Helicobacter sp.
TGAAGATATTGATGGAATTGATTTAGAAGAAAACAATGAAGATAAATTTTTAGAGGAAAATGAACAATTACAAGAAAATGAAAATAATGAAAGTCACACTAATGAAGATATTTTAGAAGACGAATCTTCAGATACTAATCAAGATGATGTAGTACCAACAGATGAAAATATACAAGTACAAGAAGAAGTTATCAAAAATAATGCAAAAGAGAATAAATTATTAAAATTACTAGTAATAATTGCAGCATCTTTATTATCAATTGTAACTATAGTATTTTTATTTTTATTTTTTTCTGGTTCTTTTGATGAAAAAAAAGATATTAAAAGTGATCAAAATATATCAGAAAAAGATGAACTGTTAATAAATATTAAAAATAAAAAAATTAGTTATACTCCTGATATGATCAATGTGCAAAAACTAAATAAAAGATTATCTTTATTAAGTAAATATGAAATACTAGATACCAATGATTTGGAAAAGTACAAAAATAATGAAAAAGAAAGATTATATAAATTAAAAATATCAAATTTAAATAACTTTGCTAAAAAAAATAAAGAAGAATCTTTATTTACTAATAATGAGCTAAATAATAGTGTCAATCAGCAAAAAGAAAAATTAACTTTTATTCAAATTGATGCTATAAAATATAAAAAATACAAACAAATAGTAAATGTACAAAAACATAAAACTACCAATATTTCAATATGTGCATATAAAAATGAACAAACAAAAGTTTTAATAGGTCCAATGAATTTACAATATGTTATAGATAATATAATGAATAATATTAATAATAATGATGCAAAGTTATTATATATAACTCAAGATGATTTTAACAAACAATGTGATTTTTAACTATTTTCTAGTATTTCTTTTGCATTTGCACATTTTATAATCTTATTTTCAATATCAACGTCTAGTATATACTTTTTATTATATGGCAATAAAAAAGTTTTTACTTTTAAATCTTCACTTAATAAAGATGGATTCGTCTCAATTTCAAAATAGTCGTCAACTGGATATCTATGAATATCTTTTATTTTTCCAAGATTTTCATTATCTTCTATTATATTGCATGAGAGTAAATCAAACCAAAAATATTGGTCTTTTTGTAAAGTACAACTAATAATTGTTTGTTCCATAGAAGTATAAAGTTCACTGTTAACATATTTTTGAATATCTTCAATTGTGTTCAATGATTTAAACTTTACGGTTTTATTAGTCATATTGATTGATTCAATTATAAGTGTTTTATTTTTTTGAGTTGTAAACTTAGCATCTTTTTGGAATTGTTGTGGAAAGTCAGAGTCTATATGAATTTTAATATTACCTTGAAGTCCAACAGTTTTACCTAGTTTTGCTACAAATATTTTATTCATTTAAAAGTACTAACATATTTTATTAAAAGTTTAATTTTATAGATTTTTTCAGCTTTATATTATAAATAAAAATAATTTTACTAAAAAATTCTATAAAATTTATAATCACATTACTTACTTTTAAGTCCTGTAAGTTTAGCAACTCTTTCACTTGGTTTAGCACCAACACTTAACCAATAATCTAATCTTTCTTGATCAAATTTTAATACCTTTGGTTCTACTACTGGATTATAATAACCTAATGATTCAATCCATCCACTATCTCTTCTTTTTCTACTATCTGTTACTACTATTCTGTAAAATGGCTTTTTGTTTCTTCCCATTCTTGTTAATCTAATTACTGTCATTTTTATACCTTTTATTTTTTTTAGTTAATGAATTCATATCTCCAAATAAGTTATCAATTCATTAACCTTGATTTTAAGCTAATTATCTTGGTATTTGCCCTTGGCTACCCATTTGAGACATCATTTGTTGCATTTCTTTCATACCACCTTTTGATGATAATTTTTTTGCCATTTTTGATGCATTTTTAAACTGTTTTAATATTTTGTTAATTTGAACTTCACTCAAACCACTTCCAATACACATTCTTTTTTTTCTACTTATATTTATCAAAGATGGCTTTTCTCTTTCTTTTTTTGTCATTGAAGAGATTAGAGCTTTAATATTTTTTATTTCACTTGAATTTTCCAAATCAGTATCTTTTAATTGATTTGCCATATTTGACATTCCAGGTATCATTCCCATGATTGATTTCATTGAGCCTAATTTTTTCATCATATTTAATTGATCTAAAAAGTCATCGAAGTTAAATTCACCTTTTTTCATTTTTTTAACTACGTCTTTTGCTTTTTTCTCATCAATTACAGCTGATGCTTTTTCTGCAAGACCTTCAACATCTCCTTCTCCCATAAGTCTTCCAACAATTCTATCTGGAATAAATACTTCAAGATCTTCCATCTTTTCACCCATACCAACAAATCTTAAGCTAACATTTGTTTGGTGAGCAATAGATATTGCAACTCCACCTTTAGTATCTCCATCAAATTTTGATAAAATAACACCGTGAATTCCAATTTTTTCTTTAAAAGTAGCAGCTGTTTTTGTAGCTTCATGACCAGTTAATGCATCAGCAACATAAAAAATCTCATCTGGTTGTACTGCATTTTTAATATCTTTTAATTCAAGCATAAGCTCTTCATCAATAGATAATCTACCAGCTGTATCAACTAAAAGTACATCATACAAATCAGCTTTTGCTTTTTTCTTTGCATTTTTTACTATTTTAATTGGATTTGTTTCATTTTCTTCAAAATAAATATCTACTTCTATTTGTTCACCTATTTGTTTTAATTGTTCAACAGCAGCTAATCTTTGTAAATCTGCAGCACAAATTAAAACTTTTTTCTTTCTTTGTTTTAAATATGAAGCAAGTTTACCAGTTGTAGTAGTTTTCCCTGAACCTTGAAGTCCAGTCATTAAAATAGTAGTTAACCCAGAATTTGAATAAACAAAACCTTGATTTCCTTGTATCGTTAAAATATTTGTAAGATTATTTTGTAAAGCACTCAAAAAAGAATGTTGTCCTATTCCATTTTGTTTAGTATGTATTTCAATATTTTTTAATAATTCTTTTGTAGTTTTATGGTGAACATCTGCTTTTAATAATGACTTTTTTAATTCTAATATTGCTTTATTTAAAGCTTTTGTATCATCTTGATACCTAACTTTTGATACAATAGATTTAAAAGAATTTGTCAAATTTGAAAACATTTCATGAACCTTTTTAATAATATATGCGAATTTTAGTCAAATAAACTTAAGTTCTTATTAATTGTATTTTATACAATAGCTAAAACTTGGTCATGATGACATTAAAATAATGTAAATTTTAATTTTAGTTTAAGTTTATTGGAACATTTTTTATTCAATTTATATTAATACAATTATTTAGATATACTTTCAACATGAATAAAAGCTTCAAAGAACAACTAAATACACTTTTAAATTGTGATATTAAATCACTTTATCCAGTTGCAAGAACTATGAAAAGAAAATTATATTTTTATGTAGGTCCAACAAATTCAGGTAAAACTTATTCTGCTATGCAAAAATTAAAAGAAGCAGATACGGGTACATATCTTGCCCCTTTAAGATTATTGGCTTTAGAAAATTACGAATATTTATGTACAAACAATACTCCCTCATCATTAATAACAGGAGAAGAACAAAAAATAAATGAAGACGCATTTCATATGTGTAGCACAATAGAAATGCTAAATTTTTCGCTACAAACTGATGTTTGTGTTATAGATGAAGTACAAATGTTAGAAGATGAAAATAGAGGATGGGCTTGGGTAAATGCTATATTGGGTGCACCTAGTTCTACTGTAATTATGACAGGAAGCGCTAGTGCAATTGATAGTATAAAAAAAATTGCTTCATATTTGGGTGAAGAATTAGAAATAAAAAAATTTAAAAGAAAAAATCCGCTTGAAGTTTTAAGTGAAGCAATTCCTTTTAAAGAGATCACAAAAGGAACTGCGCTTATTGCTTTTTCAAGAAATGATGTATTAAAAATAAAATCAAAACTTAGCAAATATTTTAAAGTTTCGGTTTTATATGGTAACTTAAGTCCAGAAGTTAGAACATTGGAAGCAAAAAGATTTAGAGATCATCAAACAGATGTATTGGTTGCTACTGATGCAATTGCAATGGGTTTAAATTTACCAATAAAAACTTTACTCTTTACTACTGATACAAAATTTGATGGAATATCAAAAAGAAAACTCTTAGCAAAAGAAGTAATTCAAATAGCAGGACGAGCGGGAAGATTTGGCAAACACGAGGTTGGTTATATAGGTGCTACAACAAATAGCATACTAAAACACATAAATGAAATTTTTCATACTCCAATCAAAACTATTAAACCACCATTTAAAGTAAAAGCTAGTTTAGAACAAATAGAAGAACTATCAACATATTTACAAACAAAATCATTGACAAAAATTTTAAACTTTTTCTCAAAAAATATGAAATTTTCAGGTCCATTTATTGCTTCAAACATTGGAGAGATGATTTCTCTTTCTACTATATTAGATAAAAAAATAGCTTTAAGTTTAGCCCAAAAGTATATGTTAGCACAAGCACCTATAAATACAAGATCTCCTTTAATAAAAGATGCTTATTTTAGATATATAAATGCCGTATTAAATGAAAAATCATACGAATACAAATCAAGTGTAAGAGTTCACAAACAAGCAAAAACACAAATGGATTTACTAAAAGCCGAAGATGAAGTTAAAAAAATATCCTTATATTTATGGTTAGCTTATAAATTACCTGATATTTTTACTGATATTAATTATGCAAATAAAATGAGAGTAAAAGTAAATAAGTATTGTGAAGATTCATTAAAACTAAAACTTTATGACAATAGAAAAAATTTTCAAAATAGTAATGGCAAAGCTAATGATAGCAATCATTACAAAAATAAATCAAAGCAAAAAGACTTTTCAAAAAATAATAATTCAAAAAGAACTGCACATAAAAAACATTTTATTTCCAAAGATAAATAATTATATATTATGAAACAAATAAAACATCCTATGTTTGAAAATGAATTAGTTAAAACTCCTGTTATTTTACTTATTCAAACACAATCAAAAGAAGATTCTTTAGCTATGTGGCAAGAAACTGTAAAATTACATGGTGCAATTACTGCTAGTATTTATTCTTCAAATAAAATGGTAGCTAATTATTGATGAAGCTGTAATTGGAGAAAATGCTATTATAGGTGCATCATCATTAGTACCATCAAAAGTAATAATTCCAGATAATCATCTGGCATTTGGAAATCCTGCAAGAGTAAAAAGAGAATTAAAAAAAGAAGAAATAGCTTGGAAAACAGCTGGAATTCATGAATATGTAAAACTAGCAAGCAATTGTATACATACATTAAAAAATGTGATGCACTAAGTTCATCAAATGAAACAAGAGATGCAAAAAGATGCGATGCACAATTTCAAACTAAATCTTAATAAGTTTATGTAAGCTAGGTTAACGTAAAAATATACACATATAGTACTAAATACTAAAATTATTAATAAAACAAATGTAAAATACTTAGGAGTTAATATATTATGGAGCTGGATATAGGACTTGAACCTACGACCTGCTGATTACAAATCAGCTGCTCTACCAACTGAGCTAATCCAGCAATATAATCATAAATTTCTAAAATAATATGTCTTTGGAAATTTAAGTGGTGGGTCCTGAAGGACTCGAACCTTCGACCACTCGGTTATGAGCCGAGTGCTCTAACCAGCTGAGCTAAGGACCCATAATTGACCAGCTGTTTAAGAGTTGGTATTATAGCTTTTTATTAATACTGTGTCAATTAAATATAACTTAAATAGTAAATTATATACTAATAAATAGAAATATCGTTTATTTATATTACTATTACATAATTTTGCTATTTAAAAATATGATATAATTAACAATGAAAGAAATTTATTTTATAACTGCAACAAATACAAATATTGGTAAAACTAGAGCTAGTGAAGTATTTTTAAAAAAATATTCAAAACTTGGGAAAAGAGTTGGATACTTTAAACCCATTGAAACAGGTGTAATTGATAAACCAGTTGATGCTGATTGTATGTTTACTTTATGCAAAAAATTAAATAATGAGTTTGAAAGTTTAAACATAAATGATATAGTAGCTTATACATTTACATTAGCAGCATCACCTTATGTAGCAAAAAAAGATACACTAATTGATATAAATATTATAAAAGAAAAAATGAATTATTTATTGAATTTTTGTGATGTTTTAATAATAGAAGGAGCTGGTGGTTTGCTTGTGCCCATAAATATTAATTATTTTATTAAAGACTTAATAAAAGATTTGAATGTAAATCAAACATATTTAATCGTACCTTCTAAACTGGGAAGTATAAACGACACGCTTTTAAGTATAAAGTTATTAAAAGATGAAAATATTGATTTCTTATGGTTTATAAATTTATATAAAAATGAAAGTGAATTTAAAGAAATAACACTACCCTTTTATAAAGCATATTTCGATAAAATAAGCTTTTTATAATTAAGGAATAATATGTTCAAAATAATTTTTAGTATCTTTTTTGCTTTTTCATTGATAAATGCAATTGACTTTAAACAAGAAAATTTTAAAATTTCAAATGTTACTGAGGATACTGCAGTCATTAATATTGGTTCGTTAATAATAGGCCAAAGTGGAATAGTAGTACATAATTTTAAAAATAATCAATCTATTATACTCACAAGTGCATCAGTTACTTCTACAAATGAAAAAACTTCAACTATTACTTTTTTGCATGATGATATAATTAAACAAGATTCAATATCAAATACAAATTTAAATGTTGCAAACAATGATACTTTTGTTCTAAATCATATGTATAATGTTACTTTACTAATAAGTCCAAATTTTCAAACATACAATAATATTTTAAAAACACATTCAAATAACTTTATTGATTCAGAATTATTTTCAGCTAGCCTAAAAATAAATGACAATGCTACACCAACAAAAGAAGATATTCAAGATTTTGCTAAGGCAAATAATATAGCTACTATTTACATAGCTATTAAAAATAAATTATATATAATAGATAGTCTGACTTTTAAAGTAATCAAAGTAAAACATATAAATATAAAAGATCAATCTACACAAGTACCATTTTATACAAAAGTATTAAACATAAAAAATTCTTTCTTTGATTTTACTAGTTTATCTCAAATAGAAGATTATGATAAATATTATGAAAATATGTTAAAGGATAATTAATATGGATAAAAAACATATAGACTTTTTAAAATCAGTTCTAGGAGAACAAGATGTAAAAGAGGATAAAGCTCATATGCTAGCTTATTCTTATGATGCTACTAGAACAAGATTTGAACCAGATGCAGTTGTATTTCCTAAAGATAAATTTCAAGTATCCAAAATATTAAATTATTGTAATGAAAATCAAATTATAATAATACCAAGAGGAGCAGGAAGTGGATTTACTGGTGGAGCATTACCTGCTAGTGGAGGTATATTAATATCTATGGAAAGATATATGAATAAATTAATACAAATTGATATGGATAATATGCTAGCAGTTGTACAACCAGGCCTTATTAATATGGACTTACAAAAGGCTGTTGAAGAAGTTGGATTATTTTATCCTCCAGATCCAGCTAGTGAAGAATACTCAACTTTAGGTGGAAATGTAAGTGAAAATGCAGGAGGAATGAGAGCTGCTAAGTATGGTATTACAAAAGATTATGTAATGGCACTTGAAGCTGTTTTACCAAATGGGGAAATAATAAAAGCTGGTAAAAAAACTATAAAAGATGTAGCTGGTTATAATATAGCTGGAATTTTGACAGGTAGTGAAGGAACATTAGCAATAATTACAGAAATTACTTTAAAACTTATTCCAAAACCTAAGTACAAAAAAACATATATGGGAATATTTCCTGATGTAACATCTGCGATGAATGCTGTTTTTAAATCTTTAAGTGCAGGAGCAAATCCTGTTGCTATGGAATTTTTAGATGCATTATGTATACAAGCACTAAAAGAAAAACTAGATATTGATTTACCAGATTGGGCAGGAGCTCTACTTATTGGTGATGTTGATGGAAACTTAGAAGATGAAATTAAATTTCAATTAGACATTTTACAAACTAGCTTTAAACAAAATGGAAGCAAAGAGTTTTTAGTTGCAAAAGATGAAAAAGAAGCTAAAGATTTATGGTTTGCAAGAAAAAATGCAAGTCCTGCTGTTACAGTTTTTGGAACTAAAAAACTTAATGAAGATATATCAGTACCACGTTCAATGTTACCAGAAGCACTAGAAAATATATATAAAATTGGTGATAAGTATGGATTTAAGGTTCCATGTTTTGGTCATAGTGGAGATGGAAATATTCATGTAAATGTTATGGTTCCAGATAAAACAAATGAAAAACAAATGAGTGATGGTCATAAAGCTATAGAAGAAATTTTTCAGCTAGTAGTTGATATGGGTGGAACTTTAAGTGGAGAACATGGCATAGGTACAGCTAAAGCACCTTTTATGGGTATAGCTTTTAGTGATGCTGAAATGGCTTTATTTAGATCTTTGAAAAAAGCATTTGACCCAAATAATATACTAAATCCCAATAAAATGGGCTTATAATGAAATATTCTTGAAAGATATTTTTAAACAAAGTATTAAATTTTTAAACGATGATACGGTATATTTTGCTGCATCATTGAGTTTTTTTACTATTTTTTCTTTACTTCCAATTATTGCTTTAATTGTTGTTGTTATGTCTTCAACTACTATATTTACATCTCAAATGGAATTGCTTATGTCTTATGTTTATGATTTTGTAAACCCTACACATTCACAAGAAATAATAAGTATCATACAAAATTCCCTAGAAAATATAAATAAATTAGGAAATATTGGTATTGTTTATTTATTATTTGTATTTACAATGTTTTTTAAAGACTACGAATATATAGTATGTAAAATACATAAAACAAAAAGAAGAGCCTTTTTATCCCTATCTTTATTGTATATTTCATTTTTAATTATCTTACCTTTTTCATTGCTTTTTTTTATTTTTATAAAATCCATTTTAGTATATGAGTATTTTACACTGATGCTAAATTTTTTAGCATCAGTATTCATACTTACATATATGTTTAAAATATCAATAAAAAAATATGTTAGTCTTAAGGCTTCATTTATATCTGCAACATTAACAGTTTTGGCTTTAAAATTAACTCAAGTATTATTTGTGTATTATATATTTTACAATACTACATACACAAGTATCTATGGAACATTAAGCGTTATGCTTTTTATGTTTTTATGGATATATGTATCTTGGATAGTTTATTTGTACGGTGTGAAACTATGTTATAAATTAAATATGGAGAATATACAATATGATAAATAAAGCAATTTTATTTTTACTTCTTAGTGTTATGAGTTTATATTCTGCTGATCAAGCTCCACTTATAAATTTAAGTATAGCTCAAGTTGATCAACCAGAACAATTTGTAAAGACTATAAATATTGCCATAATACTTGCAATGTTAGTACTTGCACCTACATTATTGTTAATGGCTACTAGTTTTACTAGACTTATAATTGTTTTTGGATTATTAAGACAGGCACTGGGTTTACAGCAATCTCCACCAAATCAAGTTATAGTATCCTTATCATTAATACTTACATTTTTTATAATGCAACCATATGCTTCAAGTGCATGGGACAACGGAATAAAACCATATATGGATAAAACTATTACATACGATATCGCCATTACTAAAGCTATAAATCCTTTTAAAGAATTTATGATTAAAAACACAAGAGAGAAAGATTTAGCACTTTTTTATAGAATCAAAGGTGAAAAAAATCCAAAAAATATTGAAGATGTAAATATTGTAGTTCTAATGCCTGCATTTATTATAAGTGAATTAAGAACTGCATTTGAAATAGGATTTTTAATATTCTTACCATTTTTAGTTATTGATATTATTGTTTCATCTATTTTAATGTCATTGGGGATGATGATGCTTCCTCCTGTAATGATATCTCTACCTATTAAACTGGTATTTTTTATAGTAATTGACGGATGGTTTGTAATAATAGGAAACTTAGCTCAAAGTTTTAAATAACTCATGATAACTATATTTTGTGTTTGTTCTAAAGTATGTTTAATTTTTGATGTGGAGTAGATTGAACCTTTTATTTAAAAAAGGTAAGCTTCACAAAAGATGATAGTTAAAACTATTTATCTTCTGTTTTTTTATTTGTACTTTTCTTCTTCGATGATTTTTTCTCAGCTGATTTTTTTTCAACTGCTTTTTTTTCAACTGCTTTTTTTGTAGTTTTTTTCTCTTCTACAACTTTTTCATCTTGTAATTTAGATGTATTTTCATCCTCAACTGTAGTATCTTCTTTTTTCTCTTTTGATGTAACATTTTTAATACCATCTTTTGTTTTAGCATAAGATTCTTTAATATTATCTGGAATTGATATATTCGAAATACCATCTTTTGTTTTAGCATAAGATTCTTTTATATTATCAGGAATTGATATATTCGAAATACCATCTTTTGTTTTAGAATAAGATTCTTTTATATTATCAGGAATTGATATATTCGAAATACCATCTTTTGTT
>CAZEXK010000001.1:86167-132801 GCA_964516815.1 uncultured Helicobacter sp.
ATAAGATTCTTTAATATTATCAGGAATTGATATATTCGAAATACTATCTTTTGTTTTTTCGTAAGATTTTTTGATATTATCTGGAACTACAATTGAGTCTATACTTTCTTTTGTTTTTTTTGAAACATCATCTGCAATATTACTTATAAATGAACTTTTAATAGAATGTTCAATTAAATTTGATAAAAACTTAGGTAGTGTAATTATTCCAATAGGTATATTTGATGCATTGATTGTGAATTTAGCATCTTCATTATTATTTGAAGTTTTAAAACTATCATTTTCATATGATACTTCAAAATTCTTATACTTAGAAAATGTAAATATTTCATCTTTAGTACTTTCATATACATAATAAACTGCAATTGATATTACAAATTTTATAAGATATAAAAATATTGCATTCAAAAAATGTCCATGTAAAAATGAATCTAATGAAGACATACCAACACATATCATCGGACTTAGAACTATTAAAAATATAAATAGTGATTCCCATCTTGAAAACTTTTCAAGTTTAGTTTCTATAAATGTGGCAATTTTTTGCATAATATCAAATTTTGATGCCCATTGTACAAACTTAACGGTAACCCCAAGCCATAAAAATTGGATTAGTATCTCATATACGATAAAAAATATACTAGCAATTACAATACCTAATATTACAAAAAGTTTTTTGAATATATATCCATAAATACTTACAAATTTATCCATATTTTTGTTTACAAACGAGTCATTTTTTTCCATTAAAATTACCTTTTTATTCGTATTATAACATAATATTAAAAATTATTTGTGTAAATTGTGCAAAATGTGTTATTTTTTGGCGACCCCAAAAGGATTTGAACCTTTGTGTTTCGGAGGAAATCCGAACGTCCTTGGCCACTAGACGATAGGGTCATGAATATTAATTTTTAAAGCTAAAATTAAAATGAAATTATAGCTAAAAATATTTTAAGAATTTATTTTATCTTTTATCTCTCTTGCTATTTGAGTAATATGCGTTATTTTTTCTTTATTTGACAAAGAATTATCTATTAGTTTCTCAACAAATGCACTACCAACAATTACCCCATCTACATTTTGTATTTTTTGTTTAGCAGTTTTCGCGTTTACTCCAAAACCCACATATATTGGTGCTGATGTAGCTTCTTTAATATTAGAAATAACTTCACTTAAGTTTTCTTGCTTATTGGAACCCGTAATTCCAGCATATGCAACTAAATATATAAACTCACTTGAATTTTGTGTTAGCATTTTTATTCTTTGCTTACTAGAAGTAGGTGCAACAAAATCAATAATGCTTTGATCATATTGTTTAAATAAATCTTTATATTTTAAAGACTCTTCATAAGAAAGATCTGGAATGATTGCTCCTTTTATTGCAAACTTTTTCCCATGTTGTAAAAAGTTTTCTACACCATACTTATAAAATGGATTCATATATCCCATCCAAAAAGTATCCATTTTTGGTGCTATTTGTGAACTTATCTCAAACAAATCATCAAGTTTAAAACCATTTTTTAATGCATTTAAACTTGCTTGCTCAATAATAGGTCCATCTGCAACTGGATCAGAAAAAGGAATGCCCAGTTCAAGAGTATCTACTCCTGCTTCTTTCATACTAAATGCTAAGTCTACTGTAAAATTATTACTAGGATAAGATGCAGTAATAAATCCAACTAATTTTTTCATTAATAATTCTTTTAATTTTTTTTTGTATAATCACATAATATCCAAAAATAACAAAGGGTTTGATTATGAAACAAACAATATCTAGCATACAAAAAGCCAAAGGAAATAGAAAGTTATCTATGATTACTGCTTACGATGCATTATTTGCAAATCTATTTGATGAACAAGTAGATTTTATCTTAGTAGGTGATAGTTTAAATATGAGTTTTGCGGGGAATGAAGATACCCTAAGTGCAACACTTGAACAAATGATTTATCATACAACTGCTGTATGTAAAGGTGCAAAAAATACATTTATAATTTGTGATATGCCCTTTGGCACATATACAAACGAACAAGATGCTTTAAAAAATTGTGTCAAAGTATTCCAACAAACCAATGCTAGTGCAGTTAAAATAGAAGGTGGCAGTTCAAAAGCCAATATAGTAAAAGCACTTACGTCAAATTCAATAGCCGTATGTGGACACATAGGTTTAATGCCACAAAACTTTAGAAGTGAAGGTGGATATAAAGTAAAGGGCAAAGATGAGAAAAGTACACAATCTCTTATTCAAGATGCAATAGATATCCAAAATGCAGGTGCATTTTGCTTAGTGCTTGAAGGTGTTAAAGAAAGTGCAGCAAAACAAATAACACAAGCTGTAAATATTCCAGTTATTGGTATTGGTGCTGGTATTCATGTAGATGGGCAAGTATTAGTATGGTCTGATATGTTAGGATTATTTGAACAATTTAAACCAAAATTTGTAAGGCAATATATAAATGGAGCAAGTGAAGTTAAAAAAGCTGTTAAATCATATGTAAATGATGTAGAGAATTTATTATTTCCAAATGATAATGAAAAGTACTAAATACATCTATTATTAATTAAAAACAATACTCTAAAGCTACTTTAAATTTATGTTATAATTCGATTTACAACAAAATAAGGTTTTATACTATGAAAGAAGAACAAATAAACAAGCAAAAATTTATTTTAAAATTTTTCCCTGAAATTATGATAAAAGGCCCAAAGGCAAAAAGAGAGATGACAGGACAGCTTTATAATAATCTTCAAAAAATATTATTTAGAATATCAGATGATATTTATATAAAAAAACATTTTGATAAAATAGAAATATACACACCAAAACAATTTTTAAACAATGTTAGAGCACAATTATTATGTACTCCTGGAATTGAATTAATTTTAGAGGTTTTACAATTTGATAAAATAACTACAATTGATCAAATAAAAGAAATTCTTCATAAAAATACATTAGATAAAATAAAAGATAAAACTTTTGTATTAAGAGCTAAAAGAAGTGGAACACATGATTTTAAATCTACAGATATAGAACAACAAGTTGGTGGTTATTTATTGGCTAAAGGTGATAGTAAAGGTGTTGATTTAAGAACCCCACAAATTACTTTAAATATTGAACTAATAAACAATCAACTAAATATAGTAAATGAAAAGTACAAAGGATTATCAGGTTTTCCAATAGGTACACAAGGAAGTATTTTATCTTTAATGTCAGGTGGTTTTGATTCAACTGTAGCATCTTATTTAACAATGAAAAGAGGAATTAAAACTCATTTTATTTTTTTTAATTTAGGTGGAACTGCACATGAAATAGGAGTAAAACAAGTTGCTTATTATTTATGGGATAAATTTGGTTCATCTCATAAAGTATCTTTTATAAGTATCAATTTTGATGATGTTGTAAGTGAAATTTTCAATAGTATTCATGAGAGTTATATGGGTGTTATGTTAAAAAGACTTATGTTGCAAGCTTCACAAAAAATTGCCGATGACTTAGGAATTGATGCGCTTTTGACAGGAGAAAGTGTAGCTCAAGTTTCAAGCCAAACACTAAGAAATTTAGCTCTTATAGATAAAGCTACTAATAAATTAATATTAAGACCTTTAAGCACAATGAATAAACCTGAAATAATAGAAATAGCCAATAAAATAGGAACTAAAGAATTTGCTCAAGCTATGCCTGAATATTGTGGTGTAATTTCCAAAAATCCAGTTACTCATGGTTCATACGACAGAGTGGAAAAAGAAGTGGCTAAATTTAATTATGATATTTTAGATAAATCAGTAATAAACGCAAAAAGTATAAATATCAATGAAATTATTAATGATATATCAAATAATATTAGTAAAATACCTATTATTAGTGATATATCAAGTGGTGATTATGTGGTAATTGATATTAGACAAGGAGAACAATGTATTAGTACTTCTTGTGAAACTTTAAAAATTCCATTTCATAAGTTAAAAAATGAATTTAAGAAACTTCCTAAAAATAAAAAATATCTGTTTTATTGTGACAAAGGAATATTGAGTCAATTGCATGCACAATACTTAATAGACGAACAAAGCTATACAAATATCAAAATATACAGACCTATTTAACTACAAAATTACAAATTATTATTTTCTTGCGTTAAATTAAGGTTAATTTAATTATAATTAGTTTTATTTATATTATTTGTGAAATAATGTAATACTATCTCAATACCTATTTATATAAGGAAATAATTATGATTATAAATTTAACATTTAAAAGCAAACTAATTTTATCAACTTTGCTAACAACTTTTGGATTAGGAATATTAGTATTCTTATTAAATTCGTCAATAAATCATTTAAACAAATTAGAAAAAGCGCTAATAACTGTTGTTGAATTAAAAGCTGATATGTTAAAGTTAAGGAAGAATGAAAAAGATTTTTTACTTAGAAAATCACTTAAATATAAAATTGAATTTGAAAAAAACATATTAATAATTCAAAAAGATTCTATAAAACTAACAAATGTTTTAAATGAATATGACATAGATAATAAAATAGTAAATGAATTTGGAAAAATTATTATGAAGTATAGAGAACTATTTTTAAATATAATAAATAAACAAGAAGAAATAGGATTGAATTCCAAATTAGGATTTTATGGTAGTCTTAGAAATTCTGTTCATAAAGTTCAAGATAATGCTATAAAATCAAATAACGATAAACTTTTAGCACATATATACGAATTAAGAAAATATGAAAAAGATTTTATGCTAAGGCAAAATTTAAAATACGTAAAAAAATTTAAAAACTCTATTCATAATTTATTAAATACAAGTATTTCTAATATTGAACGTAAACATATAAATACATATCAACATGATTTTTTAAAATTAGTAAATGCACAAATTGTAATTGGCTTAGATAGTAAATCTGGTATTTATGGTGATATGAGGGCTACTGTACATAAGACAGAAGAACTTTTAAGCTTATTATCTAAGAATTTAACAGTGACAATAAAAAATGAACTTTCAAGCATTGAAAGAAGAAACTATTTAATTGCCTTTATTGTTATTGCATTAATTATTATTATTTCTATGTTTATAGTAAAAAGTTTAATATCATCTATCAAAAAATTTCAAAATGGCCTTCTTGACTTTTTTATGTATTTAAATGGTGAAACCACAACAGTAACACCCCTTTATGATAAAGCAAATGATGAAATAGGTGAAATGGCAAAAGTTGTTAATAAAAACATATTAAATATTAAAAATGGTATAGACCAAGATAGTAATGCTATGGATGATTTGATACAAATAGTTCAAAATGTCAAAAATGGATCTATGTCAAAAAGGGTTAAGGCAATACCTCATCATTCTTCATTAGTAGAAGTTAAGAATATTGTAAATTCCATGATTGACTATCTAGAAAGTTCAATTGGAAAAGATATTAATAATATTAAAAAAACACTAGAAGAATATTCTAATTTAAATTATACTATTAAAGTAGACAATGCAAATGGTTTAGTCGATACTGCATTAAATAATTTAGGGGATTCAATTACGGCCATGCTAGTTGTAAACAAATCAAATGGTATGATTTTACAAGAAAGTTCTGATATATTACATTCTAATGTTTCAGATTTAAACAGTGCTTCAATAACAGCCTCAAAATCTTTAGAAAAAACATCAGTTGCAATAGATGATATAAGAAAAAATATTTCTAATAATACAGAAAATATAGTGCAAATGTCCACATACGCTTCATCTGTGACGAACTCTGCAAATGAAGGAGAAATATTAGCATCACAAACTACTACTGCTATGGATGAGATACAAAAAGAGGTGACAGCTATAAGTGATGCTATATCTATAATTGATCAAATTGCCTTTCAAACAAATATTTTATCTTTAAATGCTGCAGTAGAAGCAGCAACCGCTGGAGAAGCAGGAAAAGGATTTGCAGTGGTTGCACAAGAAGTAAGAAATCTTGCTTCAAGAAGTGCAGAAGCCGCAAATGAAATAAAAAATCTAGTAACCACTGCTTCTAATAAAGCAAATAACGGAAAAGAAATATCTGACAAAATGATAGAAGGATATAATGAATTAAATGGCTACATCAATAACACTATTAATTTAATTCAAGATGTTGAATCTGCATCTAAAGAACAATTAATTGCAATAGAACAAATAAATACAGCAGTAATACAATTAGATGATCAAACTAAAAATAATACAAGTATTGCTAGTCAAACAGAAAATATAGCTGTACAAACAAAAAAAATTGCAAATGATATTGTAACTAATGTAAATAATAAAGAATTTTTAGGTAAAGACATAAAAGTTCCAACATTGGTATTAAATGATTTAGAAGATGTAAAAGAAGATATAATAGAAGATGGAAAAGAAGATATAAATTAAATTTTATATCTTCTTGCTAAGTAAGCAACTTAAGATATAAATTCATTTTACAATCCAAGTTGATTCAAGTATCAATAAATCATCGCAAAATATTTTTGCTTCGAACTTATCATTTACTTTATAAGTAGATACACCTTGTGGAGTTCCTGACATAATAATATCATTGTCACTTAAGCTCATAAAACTATCAATTTCTTCAAGCATATATTTTGGTTTATAAATCATATGTTCGTATTTAGCTTCTTGGCATAAAATATTATTTATAAACAATTGCATCTTAACATTTTGTATATTTCCATCAAATTTAATAAATTTACTAAAAACAGCAGAATTGTTAAATGACTTTGCCCTCTCCCATGGCAAACCTTTTTTTTTCATTTCATTTTGTAAATTAGCTTTTGTTAAATCAAGTCCAAAACCAATAGCTTCAATTTGTTTATTTTTAATTAAAAAACAAATTTCCCCTTCAAATCTTGTATCTTCACTAATAAAATATAATTCAGAACTAATACAGTTATTTGATTTATTAAATACCACCATAGAATTGGGAGTTTCATTATTTAATTCTTTTATATGTTCTACATAATTTCTACCTATACACATTATTTTTGAGGGTACAATTTTTTCATTATCATAAATTATTTTGTTCATTTATTAACCTTAAGTATTTTTTTAAATTATGGTACAATAGTAGCTAATACAATTAAGAATTAGCTTATGTATTAGAAACTAAATAATTAAGGATTATTAAATAATGAAAATAGGTATAATTTTATTCATAATAGGAGTAGCTGTAATATTGTATGTATTAAGAGCACAACTTGATAAAAGTGTTTTAAAAAATGTAGGAATATTTATAGCAAGTATTTTGATATTGTATGGTGTGATTTTGTTTGTTCAGCCAAGCGATGATAAATATTTTGATTATACAAATACAACAATCTCAAAAGATAAATAAATGAAAATAATTTATTCTTGTTGTTTAACTACAAGTTTATTATTTTCAAACACTATAAAAACTTCGGACTCAAAAGAATTATCACTTAGTATTTATAACAACAATATAGCAATGGTGAATGATAAAAGAAATATTACTGCTTTAAACAATTCTAAGCATAAATTGATATATGAAGATATCCCTACATCAATCATAGCACAATCTATAATGCCGATTTTTTCAAAAAATGCTATTTTATATTCACAAAACTATTCAGACAATCTTATTTCCCTAAATAAGCTTCTAAAGAAAAGTATAAATACTATGATAATATACAAAAAACAAATAGCACCTTTTAAATTTAAAAAGCAAAAAGCATTGTTGCTATCACTTGATCCAATTATGATTCAATTAAAAGATGAAATAATATCAGATATAAAAAATGAAGATATTATTTTTAATAAAAATAATAATTTACTTTTAAAACCTAGAATAACATGGCATGTGAAATTACAAAAAGGAAATCAAGATTTAAATATAAATTATTTAACAAATAATATATCATGGAAAAGTGATTATATATTAAATCTTGATAATACTAATACTTTGAATGCTTGGGTTAGTATAAAAAATGATTCAGGACTTAGTTATAAAAATGCAAATATATATTGTATAGCGGGTGATGTAAGAAAAAACAATAACAATATAATGCAAACAAGAAGTTATGTAAGAAAAGCAGAACTTCAAATGTCCGATTTTTCTAATGTAAAAGCAAAATCATTTCTTGCTTATAGTTTATATAAAATGCCTTTTAAAATAAACTTAAATGATAAGGAAAGTAAACAAATAAATTTTATAAATAAAAAAAATATTAAAGTAACATCAAAAGCTAGTTCAGAAAACTCTATATATTTTCATAACTTTTCTAGTATAAAATCAAAAAAATTAACACACAAAATATATTTAAATAATACAAAAACTGATGGATTGGGAATATCAATGCCAAAAGGTACTATAAGAGTATATAAAAATGATGGAAATATTTCACATTTTATTGGTGAGAATATTATTAAAAACTCATCAATTGGAAAAAAAATATCATTTGATATAGGTAAGTTTTTTGATATAAGTGAAGATATTGAACAATTAGAATTTAAAAAAACAAAACAATTTATACAAAGTAAATATAAAAGAACTATAACAAACAACACTAATAAAACTCAAATAATACAAATAAAAGAAAGTTATTACTCAAATAATAATAAAAAGATAACAAATAGTAATAATTGTAAAAATAATTGTGAGGTAATAAGCAATGGTAACTCATCATACACATATACAATCAAATTAAATGCATCTAGCAAATATGAATTGATTAGTGATTATAAAATGACATACTTATTACATTTGAAATAAAAGTAACACAATTAAAAATTAATTTAAGTCAATATTTGCTAGTATTCACTTAACATACTTTTATTTTACAATTCTTAAATTTTATTTAAGATTCAAATAGTGGAAAACAAAAAGATGGAAAACGATACATCAAATATGATGTTGGAAAACAAAAAAATGGAAAACAATAATGAAAAACAACAATCAACACTACCTTTTTACAAGTGAAGTCGTAAGTCCAGGTCATCCAGATAAATGTGCGGATATAATCGCAGATTCTATTGTGGATAAATTAATCATAGGTGATAAAAATTCAAGAGTAGCTTCTGAAGTATTTGTTGCAGGTAAGCATGTAATAATAGGTGGAGAAGTTAAAAGCAATACAAAAATTACAAATGAACAATATAAACAAATAGCATTAGATGCCTTAGAAAAAATAGGATATTTTGATAATTCAAATTTTACTGATGAAGAATGTCTAAAGCCACAAAATATTCAAGTTCAGGTTTTACTAAATCAACAAAGTCCTGATATATCACAAGGTGTTGATCAACAAGATGGTGAAACAGGAGCAGGTGATCAAGGTATAATGTTTGGTTATGCAGATAGTGAAACTAAAAACTATATGCCAAGTGCTATTACATATGCTAGAATATTAATGGAAAAAGTATATTCATATGCACTAAAAAATCCACATGAATTAGGTGTTGATATTAAAACTCAAGTTACTATGGATTATATTTCAAAAAATAATTTTGAATCTTGTAATCCTCAAAGAATAGATACTATTGTAGTATCAGCACCTTGTGTATCTTCTATGGATATAAATACTGTAAGAAAGTTAATTATGAGTTTGATAATTGATACTAATTTACCCAAAGAACTTTTTAACAAAGATGACTGTATAATACATATTAACCCAACTGGAAAATATGTTAGTCACTCTTCGTTACATGACAGTGGACTTACAGGAAGAAAACTTATAGTAGATAGTTTTGGAGGATATTCACCAATAGGTGGAGGAGCTCAAAGCAGTAAAGATTATACTAAAGTTGACAGAAGTGGATTGTATGCTGCTAGATGGATAGCAAAACACATAGTAGCTTCTTCATTAGCTAAAAAGTGTGTTGTTCAATTATCATATGCAATTGGAGTTGCTAAACCAACTTCAATTGCCGTTGATACATATGGAACATATACTAAATTAAATGACGATGCGTTATCTAGCTTTGTTATGAATAGCTTTGCTTTAACGCCAAATTGGATTACTGAAAAATTTAACCTAGATAAACCTTCTAGCAAAACCTTTTTATATGCAGATGTTGCAGCAAGAGGACAAGTTGGTCAAGAAGATTATCCTTGGGAAAAATTAGATGAATTAGAAATATTTAAGCAATTATAATTAAGGAATAAATAATGGATTTAAAAAACTTTTTTACAAAAATAAAAGAAGATGTTCTATCAAAAGAAAATACAGAAGCTAAGAGTGAAAGTCATTGGCTAAAATGTCCTTCTTGTGAATCTATGATGTTTTTTAAAGAGGTGGAAAATTTAAATCATGTTTGTCCTAAATGTAATTTTCATATGAGAGTTGGAGCTAGTAAAAGAATAGAACTTTTATCAGATAAAGATACATTTGTTGAATATGATATGGAACTTCATCCAACAGATCCTTTAGAGTTTGTAGATAGTAAATCTTACCAAAAAAGATTAGAAGTTGCTTTACATAAAACTGGTAAAACATCTTCAATAGTATCTGGCTCGTGTGAAATAAATGGAAACCCTGTTGAACTTGTAGTCTTTGACTTTTCATTTATGGGTGGATCTTTGGGTTCAGTTGAAGGAGAAAAGATAGTAAGAGCATGTAATAGAGCTATGGATAAAAAACATGGTATTATAATTGTTAGTGCTAGTGGAGGGGCTAGAATGCAAGAGAGTACTTACTCTTTAATGCAAATGGCAAAAACTTCAGCTGCATTAAAAAAACTACATAGTGCTGGTTTACCTTTTATATCTCTTTTAACTGATCCTACATTTGGGGGAGTTTCTGCATCATTTGCATTTTTAGGAGATATACTAATAGCAGAACCTGGAGCTTTAATTGGTTTTGCAGGTGCTAGAGTTATCAAACAAACAATTGGAGCTGATTTGCCAGATGGGTTCCAAAGATCTGAATTTTTATTAGAACATGGAAGTATAGATATGGTTACACATAGAAATGAATTGAAAAAAACAATAGGTGATTTACTTAATTTATTTAATAAAGAGCAAATAACATATTGAGTTTATATGCCATATGTGATATGCAAATACTGCTGCAAAAAAAGCTTACCCTATTAGATTTTGCACATATCTGTATAAAAAATGATGTAAAAATAATACAATATCAAGATGAAATAAATAACTTACATATCCAAAAAGATAACTTACAATATTTGAAGAAAAAAACAAATATAACAATAATAATTAATGATAAATTAGAATTACTAAAATACTGTGATGGTTTACATTTAAGTCAAGAAAATTTAAAACATATTAAAAATAATGAATTAAAATTTCAAAGTGATGAAATGATATTTAAGTTTTTAAAAAAACTATATCCAAATAAACTATTTGGCTTATCAACACATAGTGAAATTGAAATCTTACATGCAAATACACTTGAACTTGATTATATACAATTAGATGTATATAATCAAGTTCAAGCAGAAAATATTCAAAATGTATTAAGCCAAAAAATATCTTATCTAGCAAAAATATCTAAACATAAAGTAGCTATTGTTAAAGAAACAAAATTAGATGATAATATAAAAAATATTTCTTATAATATTATTAGTAGTAATTTATATGACGATTAATATTTATCAAATTGCTAAAAATGATAAAGATGAATTTGAACCAATTGTCAAAAACTTCATAAAAATGTCAAAAAAATATGCAGATGTACAAGTACATAATATGTTTAATAAACATATATCTAAGGCTCAAAGTATAGGTTTAAGTGAAGCTCAAAAATCATATACTGATGTGTTTGAACCAAAATTACAAACTGGTTTTAATATAGCACTTGATGTTTTAGGACAAAAAGTAGATAGTTTTGAATTTTCTAATTTAATACAATGTAATGCAAATATTAATATATTTATTGGTGGGGCTTATGGTTTTTCAAAGAAATTTTTAAATAATTGTAATAAAATTGTATCAATTTCAGACATGACTATGGCTCATAAAATAGTAAATATTGTACTTTTGGAACAAATTTTTAGAGCTTTATGCATTGCAAACAACCATCCTTATCATAAATAATTTATATAGTTTTTGCTATAATTTTGAAAAATCAAGTTCAAGGAAAAGTTTTGGCATCAGGAAAGCAAATAGAACAGTTAAAAGATATACTTGAAGAAAAAAAAATTCAAATACAAAGTAATATAGAAGATAGTAAAGAAAATATAGCTCAGCTAAAAGATATGGATTGTAAGGATGATTTAGATTTTGCAGAATCAAGTAGTGACAGTTTCACTTCAGAAATTATTGCAAAACAACAATTCAGAGAATTAGTAGAAATAGAAAATGCTTTATTAGCTATTGAAATTGGTTCGTACGGAATATGTGATATGTGTGATGAATTAATTGCAATAGGTAGATTAAAAGCAAAACCATTTGCAAAATACTGTACAGTTTGTAGAGAAATACACGAAGAAGAAATTAAAATTAAGGAGTCGTAAGATGGGATTAAAGAATTATATATTTGGAAGTATTATATTTATTGTAATAATTAGTGGGTATTTATATACCTTGTTACTAGGTGACTATACACTTAAGTTAGATATACCAATGATTAAATTAGTATTTGAAGAAACTTTACCTATTTACATCTGGATTACATTGCCATTAGTAATATTATTTATTGCTTCATTACTGCATATGATTTTAGCAAGTACTAAAATATTTTTTGCAAAAAGAAGTAGATTATCTGATATAGAATCTATTAAAGAGTATATTGAATTTAGAGTTTTAAATAAAAAATCTGAGAAAAAAATAAAAAATGTTGAATTTAAACAATTGGCATTAATTATTAATCAAATAGAAATAACAGCTGGTGCTAATGAATTTGATAGTGATAATAAACAATTAAACGCAAGTGTTCAAAAAATTAAAAAAATAAATAATAATGAGTATGTACAAATTAAATCATTAAAATTAGATAATAATAATGACATAACAAAACAAAACCTATTAAATAGAATTAATCATGAAGATAGTTTTTCACTAGAAGTATTAAGTAAATCAAAATTATATGATGAAAATATTATTAACCTAGCATTTGACAAAATATTAAAAACACAATCTACTAAAAAAGTAAAATCTTTGGTTACTAATATAAAATTAACTAGTCAAATGCTAGTAAAATTATTATTATCAAACTCTAAAGAAAATACTAAATTGCTATTAACAAATGATGAAATTTTAGAATATATTAAAACTACTAAACTTACTAATAAAGAATTAATCACCGTTGCAAAAAACTATAAAGATTCTATGCAACCAGAACAATTAATTAAATTGTTTGAAGATGTTGTAGCAACAGATGAAAGTCTTACACAAAGTTATTTATATGTATTATTTGAATATCAAATGGTAGAAAAAATAAATGAAATATTAGTTAATTCACAAAAAGATGAATACACAATATTTAAAGCATTAATGGATTTAAAAGAAGCTGGAAAATACTATACATTAGAGAATCTAGTACTTTCATAAACATGAAACAATTACTAGATTTTTCTAAACCACTTGTGGTTTTAGCACCACTTGCTGGTTATACAGACTTACCCTTTCGTAGTGTGGTCAAAAAATTTGGAGTTGATTTAACAATATCAGAAATGATTTCCTCAAATGCATTAGCTCATAAAAATGAAAAAACTATCAAAATGTTAGAAAAATCTTCTAATGAAAATCCTTACATAGTACAAATATCTGGCTCTGATCCTGAAATAATTAGGCAAGCTGTGTTAGTTTTAAATGAATTTGATCATATTGATGGAATTGATTTAAATTGTGGTTGTCCTGCACCAAAGGTATTTGGACATGGAAGTGGATCTAATTTATTAGGTGATTTACCAAGATTACAAGAAATATTAAGAATGATTAAAAAAACATCCAATAAACAATATACTACTATAAAAGTTAGAATTGGAGTTAATGATAAAATACCATTAGAAATTGCAAAAGCTATTGAAGAAGTTGGTGTTGATATGATAAGTGTACATGGTAGAACTAAAAAAGGTTCCTATAAAGCGCTTATTGATTATGATGCAATAAAAATTATAAAAGAAAATGTATCTTGTCCTGTAATTGCCAATGGAGATATAAAAGACAGACAAAAAGCACTAGATGTTATGGAATATACAGGAGCTAATGGTGTTATGATAGGTAGAGGAGCTGTTGGAAAACCATGGGTTTTTGAACAAATCAAAAATAATAATGATGATATTTCAAATGATGTTAAAAAAGATATTATATTAGAGCATTTTGATGCTATGATAAAGTATTATGGTAAACATGGTTCTGTTATGTTTAGGAAACATCTTCATACATACTCAAAAGGTTATGATGGGGCTAATGATTTTAGACAAACTATAAATAATGAAAATTGTGATGTGAAAATGAGAGAAATAGTTAATAACTTTTTTACAATAAATAATTAAAATGTTTGAAAAGAGTATAATTAAAAGTTCAAATAATCTTTTAGCTTTTAGTGCAGGTGTTGATTCATCTGCACTTTTTTTTATCTTACTTGAAATGAATATAAATTTTGATTTAGTTATTATTAATTATAATATCAGACCTCAAGCAAAAGAAGAAATTTTATATGCCAAACAATTAGCAAAAAAATACAATAAAAAAATATATATAAAAACTTTCAATAACTCTAAGTTTAACGAAAAAATTGCAAGAGATTTTAGATATGATTTTTTTGATGAAATTATATTAAATAATAATTATGATTCTTTAATAACAGCTCATCAATTAAATGACAAAGTTGAATGGTTTTTAATGCAATTAAGTAAGGGTGCTGGATTAGTAGAATTATTAGGACTACTAGAAGTATCAAATAGAAAAAACTATATAGTATATAAACCACTATTAAATACTTCAAAAGATGACTTATTAAAATACTTACATAAAAATAATCATAAATATTTTGTAGATAGCACAAATTGTTTAAATATTTATAAAAGAAATGAAATAAGAAATAATTTTTCTAACGATTTTGTTAAACAATATGAACAAGGTCTTAAAAAATCATTTAAATATTTAAACAATGACATTGATTCTTTATATAATTTAAATAGTACTTTTATATTACATGATTTAATTATTGCAAAATTTACAAAATATGATGAAAATTCATTTATAAGAGTTATAGATAAAAAATTAAAAGAATTTGGCTTAATTATTTCAAGTGCAACTAGACAAGAAATAATAAAACAAAAATATATTGTAATTTCAAATAAAATAGCAATAAGTATTTGTGATGAACTAATTTATATAGCTCCTTTTACCGTATGTGTAATGAATAAAGACTTTAAAGATATTTGTAGAATTCATAATATACCAAAAAATATAAGACAATACCTTAATACTTTAAAACGAAATGAATTTGAAAAGTTTATTATTGATTTGGAAATATTTAAGAAGTAATATTTAAAATATGGAGCGGGAAACGAGACTCGAACTCGCGACAATCTGCTTGGAAGGCAGAGGCTCTAGCCAACTGAGCTATTCCCGCTTACATGTGTGATTATAGTGAATTATTCTTAATATATAATTAATTATTTAAACCCTTTTTACATTACTATAAGCCACTAATTTGTAAATATTAGCTAAGATTTCATTATGAATAAAAAATTAATAATATTTGATATGGATGGCACTTTAATAAATAGTGCAAATGTAATTACTAGTACTATCAACCATGTAAGAGTAAATCTTGGATTAGATAAACTTCAAGAAGATTTAATACTAACATCGCTAAATGATCCAGAGATTAATTCGGCTTTATTTTTTTATGGTACTGATGATTTTACAAAAAAACAAACTGAATTATTTACAAAATATTATTCAATAAACTGTACAAAAAAAATCAAATTATACGATGGTATTTATGATTTATTGGAGTATTTAAAAGATGATTTTATTTTAAGTGTCGCTACTAATGCTTCACAGGAATTTGCCAATGAAATGTTAAATGCACTTGATATAAATAAATATTTTTCATATATTATAGGAGCAGATATGGTTAAACATGCAAAGCCAAAACCAGATATGATTGATAAAACATTAATAAAATTAAACATAAATGCTAAAGATGCTATTTTAGTAGGAGATAGTAAAAAAGATGTACTGGCAGCTCAAGCTTTAAACATGGATAGTATATTAGTAAACTGGGGTTTTAGTAAACATAAAATAGCAGTCAATGATATAAATGAATTAAAAAAGGAATTATTAAATGCATAATAAAGTAATCAAAAAAATTAGTCAAATTTTTTTAATAAGTATAATTTTGACTTCAAGTCTACTTGCAAAAGAGAATAAATATTTAAAAATTAGTGAATATTCAAATTGGGATCACAGAATCTTTGTAGGTTTAAACGCTAATATATCTTATCTTAGAAATACATATAATCTTGATAGAAGTATGTATTCATATGGTGCATACATTGGCTTACCAATAATATTTTCAAATGAATTAATTTTAAAAAGCAATATTAAAGATACAAATAATTTTCAAATTAAAGAAAAATCAATTGTAATAAACTTTCCTTTTACTGCTAGATCATCAAGACAAGGATATTTTGGACTTCTTTATGGAGAGGGTAAATTATCATGGAAAGATAAAGACGTATCAAAATTAAACTTAAATCAAAAAATTATAAAAGATAACTTTTATGGTATACATATAGGAAAAAGATATAAGTTTACTAGAAACTATTATGCTAGAATTGAACTTGATTTCATAAAGTATAATTACAATACTCCAAGTGATATTTTAGATATTAATAATATATATACTCTAGGATTTACTTATGGTTTTGAATATAGATTTTAATTAAAAAAGAGTGATTTAGTTAAACTAAATCACAAGCCTTTGCACCTTTTGTAATATTTCCAATAACATATGCATCATCAATATTATTTAGTATATTATCAACTTTTGATTCATCAACTATAAATATCATACCAACTCCCATATTAAAAGCTCTGTACATTTCAGATTCTTCTACATGTTTTGCCATAGTTTGAAATATAGGTAATACTTTAATTTTGTCTTTATACACAACTGCTTTTAAGTCATCAGGTAATACTCTAGGCAAATTTTCTATAATTCCACCACCAGTAATATGAGCTAATGCATTTATATCATCTCGACACTGCTTAAATTCTTTTACATATATTCTTGTTGGTTCAAGAAGAGTATCTATTAATGTTCTACCATGAAAGTCATCTTCAAATTTCATATCTAATTTTTCTAAAAGCAATTTTCTAACTAATGAAAAACCATTTGAATGAATACCAGAACTAGGCAAAGCTATTAAAATGTTGCCATCTTTAACTCTTTGAACCCTATTTAATTGTGATTTTTCTGCAATACCTACACAAAAACCTGCTAAATCAAAATCGCCTTGTTTATACATACCTGGCATTTCAGCAGTTTCTCCACCTATGAGTGCACATTGGGATAATATGCATCCTTGAGCAATACCTTTTATAACATCACTAGCTTCATTAACTTCAAGTTTAGCACTTGCATAATAATCTAAAAAAAATAAAGGCTCGCCAAAGTTACATATCAAATCATTTGAACACATTGCAACTAAATCAATACCTACTGTGTCAAATTTTTTAGCATCAATTGCTAATTTTAATTTTGTACCAACTCCATCAGTTCCAGCTAGTATTACTGGTTCTTTATATCCACTTGGCAATTCAAATGCACCTGCAAAAGAACCAAGCGCACCTAAAACTCCAGGTATAGTAGTTGATTTAACATATGGTTTTATGTTCTGCACAAAACTATTACCTGCATCTATATCTACTCCTGCATCTTTATAAGATACTGTTGACATAATTTCTAGCTTTCTTTAATTGTACATTTTTTTGAGATTATACACACTGGACAAAAACCAGATAAACCAGCTAATAAAGGAATTACTCCTAAATAGTACCATGACCATACAAATGTACCTTGCATTAATGTATCAATATTCAAATATATACCTATACCTATAAGTATTACTCCTACTATTATTCTAAAATTTTTACAAAAATCTCTTACTTTATCATAAATATTCATTTCATATTCTCCTTGGTTTATTTTTTAATATTGTATCCAATATGTACTTAATAAAAAAATACATAATTCATCATAAAGTTATAAAGTTGTATAATTGCATAAAAGATACAAGGGATTTTATGGAGTACTTAATTATAAGTTTTACACATAAAAATACAAGTATAGAAACAAGAGAAAAATTAGCATTTACAAATGACTTGGAAAAAGAGTTATTTCTAAAAGATATTCTAAAAAATGAGGCAATAAACGAAGCAATATTGGTATCTACTTGTAATAGAGTAGAATTTATTTTAAGTGTTAGTGATACAATAAACTCTTCAAGTTTTGTTTTAAATTTATTGTCAAACAGATCAAATGTAATGCAAGATGAACTAGAACAAAGAACAGATATTTACAAAAATGAAGATGCAATTCATCATCTTTTTACAGTTGTATCATCTTTGGATTCATTAGTTGTAGGTGAAACACAAATTGCAGGTCAGGTAAAAGATGCATACAAGTTTTCTTTAAAAAAAGAATTTTGCTCTATAAAATTATCAAGAGTTTTAAACTATGCTTTTAAGTGTGCTGCTAAAGTTAGACAAGCAACATCACTAGGAACTGGATCTGTCTCTGTTGCTTCTACGGCTGTACTTAAGGCCAAAGAAATATACAAAGATGTAAGTGATATGATTGCTATTGTTATAGGTGCTGGAGAAATGAGTGAAATTGCCATTAAACATTTGCTTAAATCTAATTTTTCTGTGATAATTTGCAGTAGAAATTCACAAAAAGCAAAAAGTTTAGCTTCTAGTTTAGAAGGTGATGTTATAGCTCAACCATATAGTAAATTAAAAGAATTATTAAATTCCAAAAGATTATTATTTACTGCTACATCAGCGCCCTATCCTATCATAACAAAAGATATGATTGAAGATTTTTCACAAGAAAGAAACTGGTTTGATATTGCTGTACCAAGAGATATTCAAAACTTAAATATTCAAAATATAAATATTTTTAGTGTTGATGACTTACAAGGTATAATCAATGAAAATATAAATCTAAGAGAAGATGCAGCAATCATAGCTTATAGAATAGTAAAAGATACTACTAAAGAATTTTTTGTTTGGTTAAAAACATTAAGTGTTGAACCAACAATTAAAAAGATATATGAAAAAGCAAATATAATAATAGATAAAAAACTTAAAATTGCATTGAAAAAATCTTACATTAGTAAGGATGAAGAAGAAAATGTACATAAATTATGCAAAGGTATCTTGCAAGAATTTTTGCATAGTTCTAGTACAAATTTAAGAGAGGTATCAAACAATATACAATGTGATGATACAATACAAATAGCTCAAAATATATTTGGGCTAAGTGATGATTAAAAAAGGCTAAAAAATGAAATTTTCAAAATGTTTTATAAAGACAGTAAAAGATGCTCCTAGTGATGCTATATTACCATCTCATAAATATTTGTTAAAAGGTGGTTTTGTATCTCAAGATGGTGCTGGGTTATATAATTACTTGCCTTTAGGAAAAATTGTATTAGAAAAAATAAAAAATATAGTAAAACAAGAGCTTGATAATATTTCATGTAATGAAGTACAATTGAGTTTTGTAACACCTTTAAAACTTTGGCAAGAAAGTGGTAGATCAGAAAGTATGGATAAAGAAATGCTTAGATTTAAAGATAGAAAAGATAATTCTTATGTATTAAGTCCTACAAATGAAGAAGCTATGGTTAATTTAGTAAGATCCAGAGTAAATTCGTACAAAGATTTACCATTGAATTTATATCAAATAAATACAAAGTTTAGAGATGAAGCAAGACCAAGATTTGGAATATTAAGAGCAAGAGAGTTTTTAATGAAAGATGCATATTCATTTCATGATAGTGTTGAAGATATGAATAGAGAATTTAGAGTTATGCAAGCAACTTATAGTAAGATTTTTACTAGACTAGGACTTGAATTTAGAGTTGTTCAAGCTGATTCTGGAGCAATTGGTGGAAATGGTAGTAAAGAATTCCATGTTATTGCAAATAGTGGAGAAGATACTATTGTTATATGCCAAAGTTGTGAATATGGAGCAAATATAGAAACAATTTTTAAAGATAAAAATGAAGTAGAATTATTAAATAACTTAAGCTATGAGCAATTACAAGAAAAAGATTTAGCGCAAAAATGTACTTGTGGATCTAAACTATATTTTAAAAAAGGCATAGAAGTTGGTCATATCTTTCAACTTAATGATAAATATACAAGCCCTTTAAAAGCTACTTTTTTAGATAAAAATGGAAAAACACAAAATATAATTATGGGTACATATGGTATTGGAATTTCAAGGCTAATTGCAGCAATAATCGAACAAAATCATGATGAAAAAGGATGTATTTGGACAAAAAATACAAGTCCTTATCTTTGTGAAGTTATTGTATCAAATACAAAAAAACAAGATGAACTAGATACTGCACTTGATATATATAAAGAACTAAAAGCAAATAATATTTCAACATTAATAGATGATAGAATAAAACAAAGCTATGGATTTAAAATGAAAGACTTTGAACTTTTAGGTTTTTTATATGCAATTGTGGTTGGGAAAAAACTACAAGAAGGAATAGTAGAAGTTATAAATAGAAAAACATCTGAGACAACAAGTATGAAAGTATCTGAAGTAATTAGTTTTATTAAAAGTGAGCTTGAGAAGTTATGATTTATTTTTTAGTATATTTATTTTTAGAAGTTATGATTAGCTCATATTTTGCTTCACTATTTGGTGGGTTTTTAACTTTTATATTTATAATCAGTTCTGCAATTGTAGGAATAGTTCTATTAAAAAATTTTAACTACTCTTTAAAACAAAATATAAACGACTTAAGTCAGGGTAAAATTACTCAAGAAGAATTTACTAAAACAAATATGTCAAAAGCATTGGGAGCTATCTTACTTATAGTTCCTGGATTTTTTACAGATATAATAGGTTTGCTTTTACAATTTGGAATTTTAACTATGATATTGGGGAAAATATTTACTTTAAAATCACAAAACAACTACACAAGTCCAAGAGCACATACAAGCGCAAATAATTTTACATACGATAAAAATAAAAATATTGACAATGATATAATTGATGTAGAAATCATAGAAATCGATAATGAAAATAAAAATAGGGACAAATAATGCAAAAAATTATAATTGCAACAAGAGCTAGTGATTTAGCACTTTGGCAAGCATATCACGTACAAAAAAAAATTCAACTAGCTTATCCAGATATAGAAATTATTTTAAATAAGATAACATCAAATGGTGATAAAATTTTAGATAAACCTTTAGCATTAATTGGTGGAAAAGGACATTTTACAAAAGAACTAGAAGATGAGATGTTAAAAGGCAATGCAGATATTGCTGTACATAGCTTAAAAGATGTACCAACATATATGCCAAATGGCTTAGAAATAGCAGCAATTACAAAAAGACAAGATCAAAGCGATTTATTTTTATCTCATAAATACAAAACTTTACAAGATTTACCAAAAAATGCAATAGTAGGAACTACTAGTTTGAGAAGAAGAATGCAAATTTTAAAACTAAGGCCAGATTTAAAAGTAAAAGATCTAAGAGGAAATGTAAATACTAGACTTAGAAAATTAAAAGAAGATCAATACGATGCAATTATTCTAGCTTATATTGGACTTTATAGACTTGATTTACTAAAAGATGTTCCTTTTAGCCAAAAACTTTCGCTTGAACTTATGATTCCACCTATGGGACAAGGAGCACTTGCCATCCAAGTAATCAGTTCAAATGAACATATAAAAAAAATAATACAATTATTAAATGATCAAGATACTTTTTTATGCTCACAAATTGAAAGAGATTTCATAAGCAAAATAGGTGCTTCATGTTCAGCTCCTGTAGCATGTAATGCAACAATAAATGACAATTTAATGACACTAACATCTATGATTGGATATCCTAATGGTACAAATGTAGTGCAAAAATCATTGAGTGCTGATGTAAACAAATGTAAAGACCTAGGTATACTATTAGCACAAAGTATGATTGACAATGGAATTTTAAGCATTTTAAAAAAAGCACAAGAAATAGCATTTAAAGATACAATAACGCAAAGAATTTAATAATTTATTCCAAAAAATAATTAGGAAAAAAAATGGATACAAAAGACGAACTTTTTAAACAAGAATCGTTGTTATATCACAAGTCAAGAAGTGCATATGATACAAATGGTAAAACAGGAACTTCACTCACTAAACAGTGTAACACGACCAAAGAATTATCAATGGCTTACTCTCCAGGTGTTGCTTACGCATGTTTAGAAATAAATGAAGATAAACAAAAAGTATATGACTATACAAATAAAGGTAATTTAGTTGCAGTTATTAGTGATGGAACAGCTGTACTTGGATTAGGTGATATTGGGCATATGGCTTCAAAACCTGTAATGGAAGGTAAATGTGTATTATTTAAAAAATTTGCAAATGTTGATGCTGTTGATATACAACTAAATGTGCATGGTGTAGATGAGATTGTAAGTACTATACATTCCATATCAGATAGTTTTGGTGGGATTAATCTAGAAGATATAGCTGCTCCAAAATGTTTTGAAATTGAAGAAAAATTAAAAGAAAAATGTCAAATCCCTGTATTTCATGATGATCAGCATGGAACTGCTGTTATTACAACAGCTGGACTTTTAAATGTTTTAAAACTACATAATAAAAAAGCAAGCCAATTAAAAGTAGTAGTATTGGGTGCAGGAGCTGCTGGTATATCATGTGCTACTATGTATAGAAGTATTGGTGTTACTCATATAGTTATGTTAGATTCTAAAGGTGTGATACACGATAAAAGAAATGACTTAAATAAATATAAACAAGAATTTGCAATAAATACTAGCGATAGAACTATAGAAGATGCCCTTAAAAATTCTGATATGGTTTTAGGCCTAAGTAAGCCAGATATTATTACAAAAGAGATGGTAATATCTATGAATGAAAACCCAATAATATTTGCATGTTCAAATCCAAATCCAGAAATAACGCCAGAACTAGCAAAAGATGCAAGATCTGATGTTATTATGGGTACAGGAAGAAGTGATTATGCAAATCAAGTAAACAATGTACTAGGTTTTCCTGCTATTTTTAGAGGTGCATTAGATGTACAAGCAATCAAAATAACTGAAAACATGAAATTAGCAGCTTCAAGAGCCTTAGCCCAGTTAGCACAAGAAGAAGTACCAGATTATGTAAAAAAAGCACACAACAGAAAAGACATGATCTTTGGCAAAGAGTATATTATACCATCACCTTTTGATAAAAGAGTACTAGTATATGTAGCATCAGAGGTCGCAAAAGTAGCTATTGAAGATAGTGTTGCTAATATTGAAGATTTTGATTTAGATGTATATAAAAGATACTTAAATGAACTTATTCAGAATATATAACTAACTTGCTATTAAAAAAGTTACAAATTATGTACATATAATATATATATTAGCTTAAAATTGTCATCAAAAGATACTTCTTATCTTATTTTAAGTGTATATTAAGATTTATGCAGTAATATGGTGATACAACATTGCGTTAGTAATATTTACAATGCAATTGTTAAAATTTCGAAATTTAAACAAAAAAAGGAAAACAAATGACAAAAATGATTAAAATGAGCCTAGTTGCTGCGGTTGCAGTAGCAGGTTTAGCTACAACTTCTACAGCTGCTGGATTTACAACTTCAGGATCTGTTTCTTATAAAATGGAAAAAACGAGTGGAGATAGAGGTGAGGATGCATCTGCTGAGAATGATTTAAAAAATGAAGCACAACATGATATTGAT
Source organism: uncultured Helicobacter sp. (assembly GCA_964516815.1). Lineage (GTDB taxonomy): Bacteria > Campylobacterota > Campylobacteria > Campylobacterales > Arcobacteraceae > CAIJNA01. The sequence continues at coordinate 110,094 of CAZEXK010000001.1, forward strand.
TATAAATTTAATTTATCTTCTAAAGTAAATGATAACTTAACTGCTAAGTTAAGAGTAGTTGATATGAGGGATGATGATACTGATACAGATGATACAAAAAACGCTTCTACATTAGGTGCTAATGTTGACAGAGCTTTCTTTACTTATGCTAAAGATGGTTTAAAAGCAGATTTTGGTTTAATGGCAACTCCTTTTACAGATGGTGATAGAGCTGATGGTGTTATTGTATCTAAAGATTTAGGTGCTGCTACTATTGTAGCTGGTTACCTTTATACTACTGCTGCAAGTAATGAAAACGAAGTAATGTTTGCAGGTGTTAAAGGTAAAGCTGCAATGTTAGGTTATCATGTTGCAATGGCTCAAGTTAAAGATGCTATTACTAGTGATGATGAAGATTTAAGCGAACAAGTTGCTGTAGTTAATTTAGAAGCAGATCTTGGAGCTGTAACAGTTGCATTTGATTATGGTCAAAAAACTGGTATAGCTGATGATGCTGATAAGACAAAAAACCCTGATCAATCTCAAATGAAATTATCAGTTTCTGGTGAAGCAGGAATGATTTCTTATGGTTTAGCTTACGCTAAAAATGGAAAAGATGGTGGAGATGTTCAAATAGATGGTTCTGATTCTGCTGCTTCAACTATAAATTTAGGTGAAATGGTTTTAAATGAACAAGCTGGTGAAACAAGTGCTATTGAGCTTAACCTTGGTGTAGCTATTAATGAAACAAATTCTATCGATTTAGCTGTTGTTCAATTAAAAGATAAAGCTGGTGAAACTGCATTAGGTAAAGAAATTACTTACACAAATAAAATGGGTAAAAATTTCTCTACATCTGTAAGCTATTTGATGAATGATGATGTTTATGATGTTAATGAATTAGTATTAGCTGCAAAATATACTTTCTAGTTTTAACTAAAAAATATTATATTAAAAGCTTGAACTTTAGTTCAAGCTTTTTTTATGCCTAAAATAAAAAAGCGTAAGATAAAATTATCTTACGCTTTTTTTATATAAAAATAAAGTTTATATATTTTCTAGTATCTCAACTTTATTTATTAAATCACCTTGTTTTATATTTTTTAATACTTCAAAGCTTTTTTCATCATCATTTTGAATATTACCAAATACTGTATGACCTCCATCTAAATGAGGACAAGCAACAAAAGTTATAAAAAACTGACTTCCACCTGTATTTTTACCTGCATGTGCCATTGATAACGAACCTACTTTATGTATTTGTTCTCCTAAATTTGTTTCACATTCAATAGCCCAATCAGGTCCTCCAGCTCCATTACCATCAGGACAACCACCTTGTGCCATAAAACCATCTATTACTCTGTGAAAATTTAGTCCATCATAAAAGCCTTCTTTTACTAAAAAAACAAAGTTACTCACTGTATTAATTGTACTTTGAGCTGTTAATTTAATAATAATATCACCTTTACTTGTACTAAACTTTGCATAAGCAAATTTTTTTATTTCTTCACTTGTGTATTCATATTTTTTTAATTGCGTATTTCCACCAAACATATTTATCCTTAATTTTTTTGATATTGTAGCTAAATTTACTTAATTAATTAATTCTTTTTTTTCAGGTGTTAAATAATTTAATTTAACCATAGTGTCTACTATTTCTTTAAAAACAACTACAGCAGAGTTTGAAGCATAATAGTAATACCAAAATTTACCAGTACTTATAGGTTCATTTACACTAACTCCTATAGTATATTTTGATGTTTTGTCATTAGCAAAACCATAAAAACTAGACATATATTTTCTTTTGTAACTACCACCTCTTGCCTTATTAGCTGTACCAGTTTTACCTCCTATTTCTAAACCTTCAATATCTGTATTTTTACCAGTACCCTCTTTTACTGTATCTATTAAATAGTTTTTCATTATATTTGCAGTTTTTTTAGAGATAACTTGAAGTGGTACATGTCTTAAATTACGCTTGGCTATCATTGGAGTAGAAATATATCCATCATTATTAAAAACACTATAAGCTTTTAATACTTGTATAAATGTAGTTCTCATACCTTGTCCATACGAAACTGTAGCTTTAAAGACATTATCCTTTTTCTTAGATTCTCCAGCACTAAGCTGATAAATGCTAGGCATTATGCCTTTTTTATCATAAGGTAAATCTATACCAGACTTTTCAACTAATCCAAATTGAGAATAACCTAATAATAAATTTTTGGCTTTTAATCTCTGTGCAATAATAAGTGTACCTATATTACTAGAATTTATAACTATATCTTTTAAATTTAAATAGTGTTTATCAAATTGATGATCGTCATGAATAGTCCAACGACCAATTTTAATTTTTCCTCTTTTGTATAAACCTTTTTTGTCTTTTTTTGTAAAATTGTGTGCAGATATTAGTTCTTTTGAATTTACAAGATTTTTATCAAGTGCAAGTGCAATTAAAATAGGCTTAATCACTGAACCTGGTTCAAAAGTTTGTTCAACTGCATTTACATTCAAATACTCTATTTCATTTTGCTTTATAGAAGTTGGATTAAACCTATTTGACGATGCTAAAGAATATATTTTTCCAGTTTTACTTTCCATTATTGAGGCAATTATTTCTTTTGCTCCTAGCTTTTCTTTGTATTTATCTAAAATAATTTCTATATTTTTTTGAAGTTTTAATGGTATATTTAATTGTAAAGTTTTCCCATTTTTACTAGTTTGAATTTTTGAATTTTTATTAAATATAATATATGAATAAATATCTCTTTCTCCTTGTAAAAGGCCATTTCTTAGATGATTTAGTTCATCATTATAATACTTTTCTAATCCTTTTTCTCCATTAACTCTTAACTTTAAATTTTTATTATTTCTTTTTCTAATATAACCAATAACGGGACTTAATGTATCTTTATATGGATACAATCTGGATTCTCCTGTTTCATATACATCAAGTCCAAATAATAACTTTGAACCATTAATCGTTATTTTTTTAAATACTTTTAATTTTCTTAATTTATAAGCTAATAACTTTAAGTTTTTAGCTTGTCTTGAATCAATATTTTGGGATAAAATTAAAAATTTTTTTTTCTTTAATCGTGCATTCATTATTATTTTTCTTACTTTTTTTACATCATTATTACTATAAATTGAAAATAATTTAATAAATAATAGTATTTTATCTTTATGTAAAGATCTTGTATCAATACTAGCTGTATATATTTTTTTAGAGGTTGATATTTTAAAGTTATCTTTACTTAAAATATCTCCTCTTACTGCTAAATCAATTTTTTTAGTATTTAAAGATGGGATATTTCTTTTTTTATTAATAGTATTTGAAATAGAATATATCAGTATTATTAGTGCAATAAATATAGTAAATATAGTAAAAAATATTTTTTTAATTCTATAATTATTATTTAAATTATTTTTCACTAAAGTACCTTTTATTTTTTGGTATAATATTAAATGAATTTTATCCAAAAATATATTAAACCTATTATTTCAACATCCAAACCTGATTATACTTTATTTTTATTATCTTCTTTTTTAATTATAGTTGGAATTATATTTTCATATTCACTATCAATATTTACCGTTGATTTTTATGATTATTCTCAGTATCATTTTTTTGTAAGACAAGCTGGTGTTGGTTTAATTTCTATATTTATCATGTGGACTTTAGCACATATAAAACCAGATGTATTATTTCAAACGTTCAAAATTGGATGGTTATTATTTGGCTTATTTTTTATTCTAATGATATTAATGAATTTTCTTCCAGCATCTATGGTTACACAATCAGGTGGTGCAAATAGGTGGATTAGATTACCCGGATTTTCACTTTCTCCTGTAGAGTTTTTTAAAATAGGATTTATATATTTTTTATCTTCATCATTTTATAGAAAATTTTTAGGATTAAGTAAGGTTACTTTTTTTGAAGAAATTAAATTATTAGTACCTTATGTAGTTGTTTTTGCCGTTGTTGTCTTTTTGATAGCATTTTTACAAAAAGATTTAGGTCAAGTTGTACTTTTAGGTACAATTTTATTTATATTATTAATTTTTGCTAATAGATCAGCAAAAATATTTGTAAGCATGATTACTATTGCAATTTTAGGCGTTACTGCTCTTATAATTCAAGCACCTCATAGAATAAACAGATTACAATCTTGGTGGTCTAGCATACAAGATAGTGTTTTGGAGTTCTTGCCTACTTATTTAGAAACTATATTACGAGTAAAAGATTTTCCTGAACCCTATCAAGTTTCGCATTCTTTAAATGCAATGTATCATGGAGGATGGTTTGGTGTTGGTTTGTCCAATGGCTCATTAAAACTAGGTTTTTTATCTGAAGTTCACACGGATTTTGTATTAGCTGGTATAACAGAAGAGATAGGCTTACTTGGTTTATTATTTATTATTACAATATTTTTTATTATAATATTTAGGATTATGAGAATAAGCAGAAGAATTACAAATTCAAAGTATCATCTATTTACATTAGGTATTGCTCTTATGATAAGTATTGCTTTTTTAATAAACTCTTACGGAATATCTGGAATAATACCTATAAAAGGTATAGCAGTTCCATTTTTGTCATATGGTGGTAGTTCTATTTTATCTTTGGGAATTGCAATAGGTTTAGTTTTGTCAATTAGCAATGAAATTATTCTAGACAACAAACAAACATAAACAAAATAAAGTTAACTTTAACCTTTTACGTCAGGTGAAGTAACTACAGATAACCATCTTAGAACAAATAAGAAAACTAAAACTCCCGAGAAAATAATAATATGCGAATTTACACTATTTGCAAATATTTCACTTATTCCTGAGAATTTTTCATTATTTATTTTTACAACATTAATAATAAATTCTCTTAAAGTCAGTATTATAATTGTATCAATCAATATTCTTATTTTTATTCTTTTTTTTTGTAAAAAATCAGATATAACTCTAACTATTTCAAAAAATATTATAAAATACAACAAACCAATAATAACTGTTATCATATTGTCTGTGCTCATTGCATAAATAAATAATATTGAAGCAACAATAATTTCTATATAAAATTTCTCATAAAAAAAACTCTTTAAATTTGCCATCATATTCCTTTTTTAATTATTATTCAACATCTAAGTTGTCCCAAAATTCATCAAATTTAAAACTTGTTAATGTATTTTCATCTTGTATAGTTTTTTCTTTTAGTGCCTTTTCTTGAACATCAAAATAAAGTACCAAAGCTTCATTTAAAATTTCATTATGATCTTTTTTCAAAAGAAGACTATAATCATCAAGTCTTTCAAGTGTACTTGCTTTTAATTCAAACTTTATATCTTTCATATTATTTATGAAGTCTTTGATTTATTTTTTCATAATTTTTTAATATAGAATCTTTTATTGAATCGGGAACATTCACATCAAGCTTTTCGTTTATTTTTAAATCTTTAGCTTTTTGTTTCCAATTATTTTCCTTTGCAAAATCTCTTAATATTTGCTTATCCATTGAAATATAATTTTTATTATCAAAATCTTCTTTAGCTATAAATCTTGAACTTTCAGGTGTTAATATTTCATCCCCTAATACCCATTGAGAATCTTTATTTATAAAAACTTCAAATTTTGTATCAACGACTACAATTCCATTGTCAATAGAAAACTTAGAAAAATTCATAAATAATTCTTCAAGTTTTTGTATAATTTCTACAAATTTATTTCTTACTATTTTACTATTAAGAGGCATATCTTTTATACCTTTAGTTGTTGGAGTAAAAAGTGGTGTTTCAAAATGATGCCATTGCTCTAATTTTGAATCTAGATTTAAACCATATGGATCAATTCCATTTTGACAAGCTTCAAATAAAGAACCAGTTAGGTAATTTCTAAAAATAAATTCAAATTGTACTATTTCTCCTTGTATTTTTTCTTCTAAAGGTTTACATAGCTCCATTATTTGGCATCTTGGAAATATATCAAGTGATTCATCAACATTTTCATCTAATATAGCAGTTCTTATTCCCATATCATTTGCAAATAAAGTACCGCCATTTGATATAGCTGTTTGAGAAATACCTTTATTTTGTATTTCAAGATTTAAAGGTATATCAAATACAGAACATCTATCACTTCTAACTAAAAGTACTTTAGCATCATCTCCTGGACATGTATAAAGATCTGCATTTTTTCCAATATAAAATAAATTATATCCCAAATCTTCTAATTCTTTAACACCTTTTTGTGATGTAGTTTTTTTAGATTCAGGCCATAAGCCTAGTTCTTTAATTTTATTTATTTGCATCTAGTTTACCTTTTATTATTTTGTAAGAATCAATGCTCTTAATACATCAATACCAGTTTTAAGTTGATTATCTTTATCTATTTTTTCATTTGTAATAACAGTTTTATCTTCATTATTTTTTACTTTTTTTGATTTATCATCATTACTTTTTGTTTTTTCTAATTCACTTTCTAAGTGTTTTTTTAAATCTTTTTCTTTAATAGCAAAGTCATTGTCATTTTTAGTAGGAACTTTACCTGGATATGATGTAATATCTGGAATTATTCCTTTTGCTTGTATCGTTCTCCCACTTGGTAAATAATACTTAGCAATAGTTAATTTAATAGCTTCTGATCTGTCTTGTGTTATAGGTAAAAGTGCTTGAACAGAACCCTTACCAAATGTTGTTTCTCCAATAATAATAGCTCTTTTTGCATCTTGCAAAGAACCAGAAACAATTTCACTAGCACTAGCACTTCCTGCATTTACCAATACTACCATAGGAACTTTGCTAATCGTTGCTTTTTTTGTTGCTTTATAATATTCATCTTTAGTTTTAGTTCTACCTTTTTGTGATACTATTGTACCACTATCTACAAATAAATCTACGGTTTTAATACTTTGGTCCAAAGAACCACCTGGATTGTTTCTCAGATCTAATACAATACCTTTTGTAGTATCTTTATATTGCTTCAAAAATTTTATTAGTTGTTTTTGAACATTGTTATCAAATGATGCAATTCTTAAATATAATATGTCATCGCCAATAGTTTTAGCTTTTACAGATTTTACTTTTATAATTCCACGAATAATGTTTATTTTTAAAGGCTTAGATTCATTTTCTCTTACAATTGTAATATTAATTGCCGTACCAGGTTTTCCTCTCATAATTCCAACAGCTTCGTCAATTGTCATTTTAAGTGTAGATTTATCTTGTATTTTTAATATAATATCTCCTGATTTAATTCCAGCTTTTTGTGCGGGAGTATCATCTATAGGAGATATTACTGTTAATGCACCTTTTCTAATACCAATTACTATTCCAAGACCTCCAAATTCACCTTTCATATGTGTATTCATTGATTTGAATGCTTTTTTATTCATGTATGCACTATGTGCATCTAATTCACTCATAACTCCAGCTATAGTTTTATCTATTATTTCATCAAATTTAAGATCACTTACATACGAGTTTTCAATTTGATACAATACTTGGTGAAGTTTAGATAAAGACTCTAATTTAGAAGGTGTTTCTTTTTTATCAACTGGCTCTTCTTTGGCATAAGTTAATGTAAAAAATAATACGAATAGCAATAAAAGAAATTTTTTCATAGTGATTATCCAATCTTTTTTCATAATTTTAACTAAAATTTGGTAAAATGTCCACATAAATAATAGGGATAAGATACAATGAGCTTAAAAGAAAATATAAATTACATAAAAGAAGAAGTTTCAAATGAGGATAAGATTTTTGAAAGTTTTTTTAAACTAGAAAAATTTTATAAAAAATACAAATTTATTATCATAGCTAGTATAATTTCAATTTTATCATATGTTATAACTGTGAATGTGCTTTCGTATTTAAAAGAACAAAGTGACATAAAAGCAAATATAGCATATAACAAGGTACTCTTAAACAATAAAGATGATAAAAGCTTACAAATACTCAAAGAAGAAAATAAAGTCTTATTTGATATAGCTACATACAAAAATTCAAATGATAATACTTTACAAAATGATGTTTTATATTTAAAACAAATTGCATTATTTAACAAAGCTATCAAAGAAAAAGATATTAAAACTATAGATTCTCTTATAATTGATTCTAATTTCTTATTAAGGGATTATGCTATTTTTAATAAAGCATTGTTATTAATAGATGATAAAAATTATATAAAAGCAAAAAAAACCTTAGAACAAATCGCAAATACATCAGAAATAAAACAAGCAAGTGATTTACTTAAACATTTTTTATTAACTAAAGTAAAATAATGAAAAAATATCTATTATCATTATCAATACTTGTATTATTCGTTTCTTGTACATCAAAACAATTTTATCAAGGCGAACAAACTAGTAGTATTAAAACTAATATCATTTCAACACCAACATACATAAAATCATTTAATACAAGTGGTGCAACATTAGATGACAACAGATATATAGATAAAATCGGAATTTCAAAAGACAGATTAAAAGAAGGTTTTTCTTTTGTAAACAATAGCAATTCAAATATAATCTCAGCAAATAAAAAAGGTGAACTTTATATAAATAAAGATAAACATTTCCAGTTCAAATCAAATGTAATATCTGCTTCATTAAAAGACAATATTTTAGCACTTATTTTTTCAAATAATACTGTTGCATTGTATGATATAAATACAAAACAATTTAAATTAAGAAAATTTTTAGAAGCATCTTATTTAAACGATACAAGAATAGCTATGCCATTATTTATAAATGAACTTATCTTATTACCTACATTAAACGGTAAAGTTTTAATAGTTAATAATAAAAATTTTAAAGTAGAAAAAACACTTATAATTGATCCTTCATCAGAAGTAAATAATATCATATTATTAAAATCTTACGATGAAACTCTAATAGTTGCATCACAAAATGTTATTATGTCATTTAACAATACACAAGCACTAAAAAAAGAGCTTTTTATTCAATCATATACACTAGACAAGGAAAATATTTATTTGGCTAGTTTGGAGGGTAAGATTTTAAAATTAGATAAAAATCTAAACATACTTAAATCAAAAAAATATAAGTTTGCTAAATTTCAAGCTCTAGCTATAAATAAAACTGATTTATTAGCAATTGAATCACAAGGTTTTATAATAAAACTATCACATGATTTTACTAAAGAAAAAATTGACAAAATATCTTTTGAAGATGATGAAAAAGCATTTACAACGGACCATAAAATATACTTTGAAGATAAATTGCTTACATTTTTATGAAAAATATCACACATTTTTTAAGTAATAAAAATTACTTATTTAAAAAGTTCAATAAAATTCAAGCAAAAGAATTATCATCTAGAAAAAAAATCCTAATATATGATGCTTGTGATACAAATAACTCCTTAATAAGTGTTTTTGTTATTGATCAAAAATCAAGATTTTTAATGAAAAATGCACAAGAAATAGAAATTCTTAATAATTCATTAAAACTTTATAAAGACCATAATTTTAAAAAAACTTTGATTTTAATATCATCACCTCTTTGTTCTAAAGCAAAAAAATATATGAAAGAACTAAAATGGAAGGTATATGATGATTTTATGTGATATTGGTAATTCAACTTATCATTTTTTACACAACACCAAAGAATTTAAATTAAATATAAATGACGATATACCAAGCTTAAATAGCAATGACAATATATATTATATTAGTGTAAATAAAGATGCAAAAGATAAACTTTTACACAAATATCCAAGTGCAATTGATATAAAAGACTATTTTCAATTTGAAACAAAATATGCAAATACAATGGGTATAGATAGAATCGTATCATGCTCATACATAACAAATAATATTATAGTAGATTTTGGTTCTGCAATTACAGTTGATATTATAAAAAACAAAGAACATTTAGGTGGATTTATAATGCCAGGTATTGATGCATTAAAAAAAAATTATCCAACTATATCGTCAAAATTAGAATTTAATTTTGAAAATAATATAAATTTAGATAAAATTCCATTAAATACAAATGATGCTATAAATTATAGTATATTAAATATGATTATCTTACCTATAAAAGATGTTCAAAACAAATATAATTTAAGTATAGTTTTCACAGGTGAAAATGCAGAACTTATTACAAAATATTTTACTAATTATATTTTTAATTCTTCTTTAATTTTTGATTCAATGAAAAATGCAATAAAGGAAAATAAATGATTACAATTGCTTTGCCAAAAGGTAGAATCGCAGAACAAACTTTAGAGAAATTTGAAATAGCATTTGGTGAAAAGTTTATTTTTGAAGATAGAAAACTTATCTTAATAAAAGCAGGATTTACTTTTTTAAATGTTAGAAATCAAGATGTACCAACTTATGTTATGTATGGAGCTGCTGACTTAGGTGTTGTTGGACTTGATGTATTAGAAGAAAAAGAATATGATTTAATAACCTTACTAGACTTGCAAATTGGAAAATGTAAAGTTGCTATTGGATTAAAAAAAGGTGATAAAATTGATTGGAATAAAAGCAGTATAAAAGTAGCTACAAAACACACTACAATAGCTAGAAAATTCTTTGAAAAAAAAGCTATGGCAGTTGAGCTCGTAAAATTATACGGCTCAATAGAATTAGCACCATTAGTAGGATTGGCTGATTGTATTGTAGATATTGTAGAAACTGGTGAAACAATGAAACAAAATGGTTTAGAAGTAGCAGATACCATTATGCACTCTTCTGTACAACTTATATGCAATAAAAATTCTTTTTATTCTAAAAAAGACGCCATTTTAAATTTAAAAGAAAAAATTGAACGCACTTAATCTATATTCAATTATTCAGCAAGATTTGGATATTGAAGAAGAAACATCCAAACTACATGAGGCTTATTTACTATTAATAAATCAATTAGATAAAAAAACATTATTAGATATAGGATGTGGTCAAGGTGATTTTTTATTAAAAGTAAAAGAATATGATTTAGATGTGCTTGGCATTGATTTAAGTAGTGAACAAATAAAAGTTTGTAAACAAAAAAACATAAATGCATCATGTATAAATATAAATGAAATAACAAATAAATACGACATAGCAACTGCAGTCTTTGACGTATTAAATTACGTACAATTTAATAATCTAAAATCATTCTTAATAGATATCTACAATGTATTAAATGAAAATTCATACTTCTTATTTGATATAAATACATTATTTGGTTTTCAAGAAGTTGCACAAGGAAGTTTAAATATTAACAAAGAAAGTAAATTTATAGCAATTGATGCTTATTTTGAAGATAATATATTACAAACAGATATAACACTTTTTAGCAAAAATAAAAATTCAACTTATATAAAAGAGCAAAACAATATTTTTCAATATTATCATAGTAAAGAAGTAATAGAACACTTACTTAAAGACACTGGTTTTTTAGTTCAAAACATAATAAATCTTAAACTTCACGATAGTAATAATAGCGACAAATATTTATTTATTTGTAAAAAATAATTATAAAAAAAGCCCCTAGATAAAATCTAAGAGCCTTTTTAATTATATTAAATATTATTTATTATAATTAGCGTAAGCTGGTCCTACTACATTTGTAGTATTTACTATATATGGTACAAGTGCCATATGTCTTGCTCTTTTAATAGCAACTTCAACTTGCTCTTGATGTCTTTTAGAAGTCCCTGTAAGACGTCTAGGCATAATCTTACCTCTTTCACTCATAGATATTTTTAATAAATCTAAGTTTTTATAATCAATATAATCAACTTTCATTGAAGTATATTTACAGTATTTTTTTGCGAATTTTCTTTTTTCAGCCATAATTAATATCCTTGTCTAAAATGGTATTTCATCTTCATCGATGTTTATTTCTGGTATATTTTGTGCTTGTGGAGCATTCATACCACCTTGTTGCTGTGCATTTTGATTATTATAAGGTTGTTGTGCAGGTGGAGTATTATTATAAGAATTTGAAGCTGACATTTGATCATTGTTATATCCACCATTATTCATATTAGCACTATCAGCTTTTGAATCTAAAAACTTAAATACATCTACTCTTAATGTGTGTCTACTTCTATTTGTACCATCTTGTGCTACCCATTGTTCAAATACTAATCTACCCTCAAGCATAACTTTTGAACCTTTTCTTACATACTGGTTTAAAATTTCAGCACTCTTACCAAATACAGAAAAATCTAAAAAACAAACTTCTTCTTTTTGTTCTCCTGTTTGAGTTTTAAACTTATGTGAAGTTGCAATTGCACCTTTGGCTATTGCTGCTCCACTTGGAATATATTTTAACTCAATATCTCTAGTTAGGTTTCCGATCATCATCACTTTATTATACATAAGAGGTCCTTGTTAGTTATTATTTAGCTTTTTTAGCAGCTTCTGCACTCATTATTGTCCATTGTGCAATCTCTTTTTTACTTTCGTATTTAACAAACATGTGTCTAATAATACTCTCATTAGTGTTAAAATTTCTTTCTAACTCTAAGATTGACTCAGTTGGAGAAGTAAAGTAAGCTAAATAATAATAACCTCTTTTACTTTTTTCAATTTCATAAGCAAGTTCTCTTGTCCCCATATCTTCATATGAAACAATTTCACCACCATTTTTTTCAATATTACTTCTAACAGTATCGATTTGAGCTTTAGTCTCTTCTTCTGTTAAAGTAGCCTTAACTATAAACATAGTTTCATAATGTCTAATTCTAGCCATTCATTTCTCCTTTTGGTTTTCGACTGTAATAAAACAGCCAAGGTTTTTTATGAATTGAGATTATAACTAAAGTTTGATTTATTTTTTATTAACTATATTTTACTTTGACATAATTAAATTTATTCAAATGCTAAATAGAATGGAACAAAATGGATGCTTAACATCCACATGGAAAATACCACAAACTAGTGGGCAGCCTAAAAGAGAATACTCACTTAGCAGTAAAGGGGATAATCTAATTCCTCAATTATTACATAGTTATGAATTACATAATAATATTTTAAATAAATTAAAGGATGGAAAACATGTTTAAAAACTATATAAAAGAATTAGAAGGAAATCTTTCTCATTTAAGTAAAAAACACTCTCAAGAAATTTTAAAAGCATTAAGGTAATAAATTTACCTTATTTGCTAAAGCATTATCAAGTTGTAATAAAATCTTAGTCATTTTTTCTTTTGAAACTGCAAAGTTTAAGCGTACATGTCCCCTACCATTATTGCCAAAGAATATACCTCTATTTAATCCTAATTTTGCTTCTTTTATAAAAAAGTTATTTATTTTTTTATCACTCATTTTCATACCACTACAATCCAACCATGCCAAATACGTTGCTTCTACTTTGCACATTTTTATTATACTTGGATATTTGTTTATTACTTTTACTAGTTCCTTACAATTTTCATTTAAATGAACTTTGACTTCACTTAGCCACTTATGTCCATTCGTGTATGCACTTTCAAAAGCGATATGCGATAATATATTTCCATCACCATAATGGTATTTATTATATACTTTTAAAAATTTATTTTTTATGGTCTTATTTTGTATAAAAATACTAGCCAATGTTAAACCACTAAGATTAAATGTCTTTCCTATACCATAAGTACTAAGCGTAATTTCACTTGCACCTTCAAGTGTACTAAATGCTGTATGTTTATTTGGTTCATATACTAAATCACAATGAACCTCATCACTAAATACTATTATGTTATTTTTAATACAAATATCCAATACCTCAGCTAACTCTTTTTTATTCCATGCTCTGCTAACTGGATTACCTGGGTTGCAAAGTAATAATAATTTTGTCTTATCATTTATTTGTTCTTTTAAGTTCTCAATATCAAACCTATAGTATCCTTGAGTATCAATTTTTAATTCATTTAGAAGTACTTCTCTATTTTGTTGTTTAACAGATGTAAAAAATGGAGCATAAACAGGAGTTTGTACTATAATATTATCTCCTTCATTACTAAATGCTTCTATTGCAACATTTATAGACGAAGTAACACTATGTATATTTAAAACATCATTGATTGTATAAGAAGTATCATAATTTTGATTTAGCCAATTTATTTGTGCAATGAATGCACTTTTGGGAAACATTTCATAACCAAATATTGGATGTTCTAACCTTTTTTTTAATGCATCTTGAATAAAACTAGGACAATCTAAATCCATGTCAGCTATCCATAAAGGTTCAACATCATTTGTACCAAATTTTTCTTCACTAAGCTTGTATTTTTCTGAGTTTGTATTTTTCCTATTACTAGAGCTTGTAAAATCATATTGCATGAATTATTCCTTTATCCGATATCTATTTTTTTCTCCATACACTTAATTGAGATATCGTGTGTTGATATTTTCTTTTTGTTTCTTTTATTACAAAAGGAACATCTTGTGTATTAATCAATTCAAATGTATCTTTAAAAACTTTTTGTAAAGTATCTATTGTAAGTATTGTTTTTCCATTTTCGTTAATATATCCACCTAACCAGTTTTCTTTTACAGTATAATCCTCAAGCCATGTATAAGGTGAAGTTAATATTAAAATACCATTATCATTTATTCTGCTTGAGATGTCATTTAAAAATAACATTGGATCGTATAATCTATCTATTAAATTTGTTGCCATTACTAGATCATAATAATTAAAATGTTCTTTTAAATTACAAGCATCACCTTGCCAAAAAGCAATTTTATTTTTTACCTTTTCATATCCTAATTCTTTCAAGTTAATTGTATTATTTTCATACAATTCACCTTCACCATAAGTTCTATATCCTACAATATTTTCTTTTTGTAAACTAGCTCCAACTTGTACAAAACGTGCAGAAAAATCAATTGCATCTACATGATCAAATGCATGTGCAAGTTCAAAAGACAATCTTCCTGTGGCACATCCTATATCTAAAGCTTTAGCATTCTTATTCATATACTTTTTAGCTATATTTGCACATGCTAATGAAAAATTTTGCACACCAAAATATTCATCTCCATATTGAAATTCACAATATTGTGATACTAGCTTATTTGTTTCATATATATTTTCATTCATAATTTCTTCTTCTTTATTTTTATTATTTTTATTTTTATTTTTTATTACATATCTAAATCCAGCATTTTGATAAAAATGCCTTCTAAATGCATATCTAGAATGTTCATGTATCAAGTTGCCTGTACTAGCCCAAGATGAACCATAAATGAGCGCATGTTTATTATCAAATGTTGGTACTGAGAAATCATCATATGCCTCATGTATCTCAAAACCATCAAAAGCAAATATATTAGTAGAACCCCATTGCCAGACATTTCCAATAACATCATATATTCCATTGTATTCATAAGTGTCAACAGGACAAGATGAATAAATCTTTAAATTTTGGTTTGCTTTGATATTTAAAGAATTTTCATCTATATTAGCTTGTTTGTATATTGACTTGTATTGAGCTTCATTTGGAAGTTCATAATGAATATTATCTTTTAAACTTTTGTATTTTAAAAATGCTTTTGCTTCAAGTGCATTTACATCTACAGGCCATGAAAGTGGCATAGACATTATTGTATGAATTGCTCTATATTTATAAACATCTTTATCTTTTATCCAAAAAACAGGATGTTTAGCTTTAGAATTTATTAAAAACTCTTTACCTTCATCACACCAATATTTATCATTTTCATATCCATTTTCAAGAACGAATGGCATATATTCTTCATTGCTTACTAAGTATTTTGATGTTTTAAAAGCTTCCACATCTTTTTTATATTCTCCATACTCATTATCCCAGCCATACTTATTATGACTTTTTTGTTTTCCTAATTGTATTTTAGTAGCATTAATATCAATCATTTCATTTTTGACATATTTATTAAAAGTATCGCAAAGTACAAATTCATCACTTTTTTTTATTAACTCAATTGGCATTTGCCTATGAAGTACAAGTGAAGTTTCAATATGTATTTTTTCATGTTCAATTGCCATTAGTATTATCCACATTGCACTATCTTGTGTAATTGGTAATTTTAATTCTAAATTATCTATTAATTTTAAAATTAAAAATTTAACTTTTTGTCTATATTCTCTTACTTCTTGAACTTTAGGCCATTTATAATTTAAATCATTCATATCATCCCAAGACATTTCATCAACACCAATTGCAAATAACTTTTCAAAGTCTTTGTTTATTCTTTTATTTATTATTTTCATATATAAAAGTTTGTTTATAAAAAAAGTAGCTGTATGTCCATAATAAAATATCATCGGATGTCGTGTGATTTCAGAAGTTTGATAAAAAACATCATCATTTTTCAATAATTCAAATATTTTTTCAAATTGAGTAAAAGTATTTAAAAAATAATTTTTAATTTCTTCTTTTTTTTTTATAATATTATCGCCATCAAGATTCATTGATATATTATTTAAATTTTTCATAAATCATTTTATCCAATATACATTAAATAAAAATTATTATTTAGATTTTTAGATTCTTTAGATATAATTTGTACAAATAAAAAGGACTCCAATGATTATTGACGATGCTACTATAGATAAATTAGAAAAACTTTCATCTTTAGAAATTTCACAAGAAAGAAAAAAAATATTAAAAGAAGAGTTAGGTCAAATAGTAACTTTTGTTGAAAATTTAAATGAAATTGATGTTAGCACAGTAGAAGCTACATTTACTACTGTTCAAGGCGGACAACCTTTGAGAACAGATGATGTAACAAGTAAAGAAGAAGTATCAGCACATATTATTGCAAACGCACCAAAAACGCAAGATAATTATTTTATTGTACCTACTATTATAGAATAATATGATAATTTACGGTATAAAAAATTGTTCAAGTGTAGCTAAAGCTATAAAATTCTGCAAAACTAACAATATTAGTTTTACTTTTCATGATTTTAGAGCTGAAGCACTTAGCAATGATAAAATTGATTTTTTTGCATCTCATATTGATATAAATTTACTTTTTAATAACAAAGGAACAAAGTACAGAGATTTAAAACTTAAAGAGTTAAACCTTGACGATAAAGGTAAAATCCAATGGCTAAAAAAAGAAAATATGCTTTTAAAAAGACCCGTTATTGAATATAATAATCAGGCACTATGTTCATTTAATGAAGAAATATATAAAAATATTTTCATCAAATAATTCAACTTTACAGTACAAATACATAACAAAACTATCGTTTATTAAGTAAAATAAAATATTTAAATATATAATTTGTTATAATTATTATATACATTAAATAAAGGACAATAAATGGAAAGTTTTGCAGATGTTAAATATATACTAGATGGATTTATAATGTTGTTTTCAGGAATACTTGTAATGTGGATGATAGCAGGATTTACAATTTTGGAAATTGGCTTAAACAAATGCAAAAATACCAATACTATTCTGCTAAAAAATATTTTTTTATTTGCCATATCAAGTATAATGTTTTATTACATTGGATATAACCTTATGTATGCAGAAGGAAATGCTTTTATTGGTTCAGGAATATTATTAAGTGAAATTACAAATGAAGCGTTAGGACATAGCATTATGGCTGATTTCTTTTTTCAAGTAGTATTTGTTGCCATTTCTGCCTCTGTTATTTCTAGAACTTTTGCACAAAGAATAAAATTATGGCCATTTTTAATATTTATTATTGTTTTCTCATCTATTATTTATCCTATACAAGGACATTGGACATGGGGAGGAAGTGAGTTAGGTGGTCTGCTAACTGGCTTTGTTGATTTTGCAGGATCAACTACAGTTCATAGTGTTGGTGGTTGGGCAGCGTTAGCTGGTATGCTTATATTAAGTAGCAATAAGAATAACTATGAAAAAGATGGAATCGTCAAACAATTCACAGCTCAAAGTATGCCCTTAGCAACTTTAGGTACATTAATTTTATGGATGGGTTGGTTTGGATTTAATGGTGGCTCGCAATTAGCTATGGGAAGTCGTTATGATATTGATATCATTTCTTTAATAATAGCGAGTACTAATATGGCAGCAGCAATTGGAGCTGTTACAACTGCAATTTTAAGCAAATTATTATATAAAAAAATAAGCTTAGCACTTGTATTAAATGGAGCTTTAGCTGGTCTTGTATCCGTTAGTGCTGCTCCTAATATTAGTATGAACTATGTGTTAATAGTTGCCATTATTGGTGCTTTTATATCAGTTTTTGCTGTTAATTTTTTTAATAAATTAAAAATATATGATCCTCTTGGAGCATTATCCATTCACTTAGTAGCAGGTATTTGGGGAACTCTAGCAGTAGGTATTTTTGGTTCAGGTATATTTATAAAACAATTATTAGGTGTTGTTGTAATTGGTACTTTTGTATTTATATCATCTTATATTGTTTGGAAAATTCTCGATATTACTATTGGTATAAAAAATCATGAAGAATGTACTTAGCATAAAATAAATATAAAAACTAAACTTCTAAAATTTCACTAGATTCATCTTTTAGATAAACTAAATATGATTTTACATTTTTACTATTAGTTATATTTTCAATAGCATCTTTATACATTCTAACTTGATTAATATGACTTTTACTTTTTTGATTTGTAGTTTTATAGTCTACGATAATATAATCGTCTCTATCTTTTATTAGCAAATCAATAATTTTAATTTCATTATTAAAAACTAATGACTGTTCTTTTATTAAAAGTTTATTATTATGTAAGTTTATAAACTCCTCATTATTAATTAAACACATTATTCTTTTATAAATATTATTAAAATCAGTATTATGTAAATATATATTATATTTTGATTTTACTAGTTTAATAGAAAAATTCAAAGATTTAATGTCAAATGCTTTCATCATTTCTAAACAATAATGAGTAGCAATTCCAAAATATTTTGCTTTTAAATTATCATTTTTAGAATTGTCATCATTTTTACTTACATCTTGTATTCCTAGTTGTAAGGGATTATACTCCATAATTTTATCTTCAATTATATTTTTTGTTTTTTTATTTGACTTGTAAAGTTTACCTATTGTCTTTTTTTCAAAGTTATTTCCTAATATTTCAAATACGCTTTGTTTATTATTTTTAAATATTATCATATTATTTTTAGCTCTTGTCAAAGCAACATACAGTATATTTCTTTCATCATTTAAACTCAATTTTACTTCATTTTCTAATGCATTTTCATAGTTTTTATCAAAGTTTATTCTTGATTTATGTTTATAATATATATTATTTAAATAAATATCATCATACTCAAATAATAATGCTGATTTATCTGCATTTTTTTTCTTAATTCTATCAAGAATTAAAACAGTATCAAATTCTAAACCTTTTGATTTAAATACAGTTAATATTTGTAATCCTTGATTTTGTTTATTTACCATAGGTGTATCAAGCTGATTTATTTCATAAATAAAATCTACTATATCTTTGTATTGTTCAATTACTTCAATAAATTTAATGCTATTTTCATCAAGTAACTCATAATAATTTACAATCTCTTTTACAATAATTAATAATGCATTATTTTTTACATTTATTTTTAGTGAAATATCACTATTTACACTTTTGCCCATTAAAGCATTAAAATTGCTTTTATAAATATTTTCTCCAAAATAATAATAATTGATTAAATTAATACAAGCTTTAATATTATTTTGATTTATTAACTTTGATGTAACTTCTGTTATTATTTTTAATTTAGGAAATTCTTTATTTAAATATTCGTATAATTCTAAAACATCATTGTTTGTATATGTTAGTATTGCAATATTTTTGGGATTTATTCCTTCATTAAATAGTTCTAATAATTTCTTTTTTATATCACTAAATTTTTCATCATTTTGAATATCTAAGCTAGTGATTTGTACACATCCTTCAATTGTACTATTTATTAATTGATTATGGTATTCATAATTATTTATATTAGAAAATACTTCATTTACAAAAGAAACTACATTTATACTTGATCTATAATTAGTTTTTAAAATTTCTAGTTTTAATAATGGAGAATATTCTTTTATAACCCAATCAAAAAGTTCTTTTGTTCCTCCTCTAAATCTGTAAATAGATTGTTTTGTATCTCCAACGTAAAAAAATGTTTTATATTCATCAGCTTGTCCAGACATAGTTTCAGCTATTAATGGTTCTAATATTTTATACTGCAACACAGAAGTATCTTGAAATTCATCAATTAATATATGATTATATTTTGCATCTAGTCTAAAATATAAAAAATCATTATGGATATGTTTGCTAAGAAGTTCGTACACTAAGTTTGTTATGTCTCTAAATTCAAATGAATTTTTATCTTTTTTATAGTTAATTCTAAATTCTTTAAAATTGTTAAAGATTTCAAATAATTCATTTAAAGTTTTTACTTCATTTAATTTAAAATAATATTTCAAAGAATCTTTTATTTTTTCTAATTGTTTATTCATAGAAGTAATATTTTTATCTTTTTTAAAATAAGAATATTCATCTAAAGAATCTTTACTCAGCCATGTTTTTCCTTTATCTAACAAAGAATTAATATCATTAAAATCAACACTGTTTTTAGCACTATTACTCAATGTAGATAATAAAACATATTTTTTAATAATATTTGCATTTTCTAAAATATCATTTTCTAAAGTGTTTAATACTTCAATGTTAAAAGCTCTTATTTCTAAGGATTCATTTTTTTCATCCAATGTTTTAAAAAGAGTAACAATTGTAGTTAATTTTTTATTATGCGAATGTGAAAAATTAATTAATAATTCAAAATCATTAAAGCTTAAAGAATTTAAAAATTTATATAACATTAAATCTTCATCATCAACATCTATTAAAAAATTATCTTCAATATTTAAATAACCAGCAAACTCTCTTAAAATTTTATTTATAAATTTGTCTATAGTATATATTGCTAATTCATTATTAATAAAATTGTTAATTAAAGAGTCTTTTTTTTTCATAATTTCTTCAAATGACAAGTTAGTTTCATTTTTAATTTCATTGATTATTTGTTCATCACTACCTAAAGTAGTAATTTTTTCATAAATTCTTTCACTCATTTCTAACGCAGCTTTGTTTGTAAAGGTTAGTGTTAATATTGAACTTGCATTAATATCTTTTAATAGTAAAGAAATATACCTAACTGTAAGTGCAAATGTCTTACCACTACCAGCACTAGCTTTTAAACATACAAATTGTTTCAATACTATTCCTTTTATTTTTAAAGTATTATACAAAAAAATACTACAATGTAAAGAAAGTTTAATAATTTAAATAAGCTAATAGCCTACAATGTTGAAAGTTTATTTTTTCCTGTTGTTTTTGATAAATACATGGCTTTATCAGATCTGGATATAAATGTTTCTAAAGTATCACCTTTAACATATGAGGTAAGTCCAATACTTACTGTAGTTTTTTGTTCAACTATACTTAGTAAAGTATTATCATATTCAATTTTATCTTTAATTTTTAACAATTTATTTTTATTTAATTCCAATTCATTACCAGCAAAAATCATTACAAATTCTTCTCCACCCCATCTGCAAATAAAATCAGTATTTCGTAAGTTTTCTTGAAATATTTTTGATAATTCTTTTAATACTAAATCACCCTTGTAGTGTCCAAAGGTATCATTAATTTTCTTAAAATTATCAATATCAAAAAAAGCAATACACAATGACATTTCTTTTCTTTTTTGTAATAAAAGTAACTCCTTCAATCTTGTTTCTAAGCTTCTTCTATTAAACAAACCTGTTAACTCATCATGATTAGCTAAGAATAATAGTTTAGCATTGTTTCTTCTTATAATTATTAATAATATGTAAGCAATAAAAGTACTAATTAATAATGAAAATAATATATTAATAATATATACATTTTTCATATATTTTAAATGAGCATCTAATTGTACAGAAACACTCATATATAAATCTAAATTTTCTAGATATTTAACTGTTAGTGCATTTGTATGATTAGCATCTTTATATTCGAATGTATTATTATTTTTAGATATTATTTCATTTTTATGATTTCTTAAATATTTTAAATCATCTATATTCTTTTTATTTTTACTTTTACTCTCAGATAGAATAATATCACCTTTTTCATCAAAAAATATAACTGTAGCATTATATTTCTTTCTAAATAACTCTAACATCTTGTTAATATTGGTCATTTTAATTACTAATCCAGTAATTCCTAAAAATTTATTATTTTTATCAATTATTTTGTGATTAATATATAACATAAAACTATCTTTGTGAATTTTTGAAAAATCTAGATTAAATTCATACTTTTTATTTGAATTTTTTAATCTTTTATACCATGTATATGGATGTATTTTATCATTCATATTTCCCATTAAAGCATTTTGGGTATAGTCATTACCTGATATTTCTGATACTAAATAAACATCAAAAATATTATATTTATTTTTAACACTAAGTAAATATTCAATGATTTCATTATGATTATTAGAATTACTTTTTATCCAATCATGAACAAAAATATTATTTGACATCATTGATGCAATTAATTGTCTTTTAACAATATTATCTTCAATCTCGTCATAAATATTTTCTAGTGACAATGGTAATGAATTTTCTTTTATTTGTTTACTCGATTCACGTAATGAAATATTATAATTTATACTTGCCATTAAAATTAATAATATCATCAATAATGAAGAAATTATAAACACTACATTGTATTTTTGTTTCATATTGTATTATAGTTGAATTATATTAAAGAAAAGTTAAGTATTA
>CAZEXK010000002.1:0-22902 GCA_964516815.1 uncultured Helicobacter sp.
CTGAGAAAAAAGTAAAATGGAAACTAGCAATGACTTGGCCAAGTACTTTAACACCTTTGGGATCGCCTACTCATAGAGTTGCAAAACTTGTTGATGAAATGAGTGGTGGTAATTTTACTATTATAGTACACGGGAAAGAAAAACATAAAGCACCACTTGGAATATTAGATATGGTAAAAAATAAACAATATGAAATAGGTCATAGTGGTTCTTATTACTGCAAAGGTAAAGATATAAATACAATTTGGTTCACTACTGTACCATTTGGTATGACAATGAAAGAACAATATGCATGGTTTTATTATGGTGATGGAATAAAATATATGAATAAAGTTTATGATAAATTTAAAATATTAAATTTTCCTGGTGGAAATACAGGAGTTCAAATGGGAGGATGGTTTAGAAAAGAAATCAAAACTGTCGCTGATTTAAAAGGTATTAAAATGAGAATACCAGGACTTGCAGGTGAAGTTATGGCTAAACTTGGAGTAAATGTGACTAATATCCCTGCTGGTGAATTATATACATCATTAGATAGAGGTACAATTGATGCACTTGAATGGGTAGGACCTGGTATGGATATTAAAATGGGATTTCATAAGATTGCACCTTATTATTATACTGGATGGCATGAACCAGCTTCTGAAATGCAGTTTATGGTAAATAAAAAAGCGTTCAATAAATTAAGTAAAGAAAATCAAACTATTTTAACAACAGCTATGAAAGCAGCATCTGCTGATATGTATTATGAAAATTTTGCAGCATCATCTGAAGCTTGGGCAAAAATGAAAACTGATTTTCCAAATATAAAAGTAAAATCATTTCCTATGCCTGTAATGAAAGCTATGAAAAATGCTACAGATGAAGTTTTTGAAAAATATGCTTCTAAAAATGCATTGTTTAAAGAAATATATGAAAATCAACAAAATTTTATGGCTAAAGCTAGAGAATGGTCAAAAATGGGAGAATATAAATATATTCAAACAACACAAGAACTTAGTAAATAAGTTTTAAAAATATACAATACTTAATGAACTTTTAGTTCTTAAGTATGGTAATACTAAATAAAATTATTCTTTAAAAGTAATAATAAAACAACTTCCATTCTCATTGCTATTTACATTTATTCTACCTTTCATATTTTTTTCAATAATAATTTTTGACATATATAATCCAATTCCTGTTCCGTTGGCATCACTTTTTGTTGTAAAGTATGGTTGCCAAATCTTTTCTATGAGATTTTTATTTATACCATTAGCATTGTCATTTATTTCTATAGTTATGTAGTTTTTAATATAAATATTTATAGTTATTATTGGACTGCTTATATTATCACTTCTAAGTGCATCTTTTGCATTTGTAATAAGATTTAAAACTACTTGTTCAAATTCATTTTGATAGTTGTTTATAATAATACTTTTATTTATATTTGTTATTATTTTTATATTATATTCTTCAAGCATTGCTTGTGTTATATGTAATACTCTTTGTATTGAATCATTAATATTGAATAAATTTTTAACTTTATTTGGTTTAAAAAATGTTCTAAAATCATCAATTGTTTTTGACATATACGATAATAAAGTTTCTACTTCTTGTGATTTTTTTTTCATAATATTTTCATCTAATTTATTAAGTTTATGATGAAGTTTTATATTAATTAAAATTGCACCAAGCTCATTTAGGGGTTGTCTCCATTGATGTGCAATCAAACTTATAGTTTCACCAAGAGCGATAAATTTTGCTTTTTTCATCAAAATTTGTTCTTGTTCTTTTGTTTTTTCTATTTGTATTTTAACTTTATTATCTAGTTGCATATTTAACATTGAGAGTTCATTTGTAGCTTTATTTACAAAGGCATTTTTTTCATTTATTATATTTTGTATTTTTTTACTTATAATATATGTAACAATAATAGCAATAAATAAAAATATAAGAAAAGCAAAAATATTTTTATTTATATTTGTATTTACTTGTTTTAATAAAGTTTCACTTTTTTTACCTAATGTTATTTGTATATCATCTTTATATATTCCTTTAGCTATTATCCAATTTAATTGTTTTAGGTACTTTGCATAAGTTATTTTTTTTTCTATTTTACTTGATGTTTTTTTATATACATAAGTAAGTGTAGATTCACCTTTTTCATTTATATCTTTTAATAATTTTTTTCTAAAATGAAAGCCATTTTTATCTGTGTAATTTAAAGATAAAGTTTGCCCTATTAAATCACTTCTGTTTGGGTTTATTATCATAATGGCAAATTTATCATTTTGTATATTTTGTAAAAGCTCGTACACAAAAACATAATCACTTTTTTGCTTATCAAAGTTTATAGATGCTAACCATTGAATAATTTCATTTTTTATATTTTCATTAGCTAATTCTTCTTTTGTGTATTTGTATTCAATCATATTGATTATATTATTAACATCATTTTTCAAATTTGATATTTGTTTATTAAGGTGCTGTTTTTTTATAGTTTGTAAATTTTGTTCATAATCAATGAGTTGATTTTGGTAATAAAACACTGCAATTAATAATGTATTTGATAAAATTATTAATATGGTAGTAGACATTATAACTTTTGAAATATTTTTATAACCAAACCAATTAATAAGGACTCCTTTGAACGATGAAACTTTAAATAATTTAAAATATTATACCTTATTATTTGTTGAAAATGAAAAAGGAACTAGAGATAATTATCAAGAAGTTTTTGATTTGTTATTTAAAAAAGTATTTGTTGCTAAAGATGGTTTACAAGCTTTGGATTTATTTAAAAAAAATAGTTGTGATATCATAATCACTGATATCAAAATGCCAAATATGGATGGAATTGAACTAGTAAAAGAGATAAGAAAAACAAATAAAGATATCTCTATAGTTATCATTTCAGCATACACAGACGAAGAATTATTATTATCAAGTATTCCTTTAAATTTGATTGAATATATTGTAAAACCACTTAGTGAAAAAAAACTTTTTGAAGTGTTTGATGCATTTTTAAGTAAACAAGATAGCTTGTGCAAATTTAATTTTAATAAAAATAAAAGTGAAATTAGTTTTGATAATGTAAAATACGAATTGACATTAAAAGAATGTATGTTAATCAATAAATTAATAAATTCACAAAACATAATTACCTATGAAGAAATACAAAA
Source organism: uncultured Helicobacter sp. (assembly GCA_964516815.1). GTDB lineage: Bacteria > Campylobacterota > Campylobacteria > Campylobacterales > Arcobacteraceae > CAIJNA01. The sequence goes on from CAZEXK010000002.1 coordinate 3,165, forward strand.
TGACATTTGGCAGGATAATATTATGAGTCAAAATGCATTAAGATTATTTATGAAAAATTTAAGAAAAAAACTTCCAGTAAATACTATCAAAAATATTTCAAATCAAGGATATATGCTAAATAGAAATAAAATATTATAAAACATAAACTTGTATCATTTAGTAACAATAAAATATAAATCTTACTTTTATTACATTAAATACTTATAGATACATATTTTTTACATAATATTGTTTTATAATGGTATTAGAGAATTTATATAATTTATAAATTAATCAATTTAATAAAAAAGGAAGATTATGAAAAGAATATTATTAGCATCAGCTGTTGTAGCTGTATTGTCTACGACAGTTATGGGGGCAACTCATATACTTAAGTTTTCACATGTAGTTAGTGAAAACACACCAAAAGGACAAGCAGCAAAGTTTTTTGAAAAAAGATTAGAAGAGTTAAGTAAAGGTGAAATAGACGTACAAATATATCCATCTAAACAATTATATAATGATAAAGCAGTTTTAAAAGCTGTAAAATTAGATTCTGTACAAATGGCAGCACCTAGTTTTTCAAAATTTGGTAAAATTGTACCTCAATTAGCATTGTTTGATTTACCATTTTTATTTAAAGATATAGATCATTTACATAGAGTTCAAGATGGTGAAGTTGGTAAAAAACTAAAAGAAATGGTTACGAAAAAAGGTTTCATCGCATTAAATTTTTGGGATAATCACTTTAAACAATTATCATCATCAAAAAAAGCATTGATTAAACCATCAGATGCAAAAGGTCAAAAATTTAGAATTATGTCATCTAAAGTATTAGAAGCACAATTTCAAGCACTTGGAGCAAATCCTCAAATGATGCCATTCTCTGAAGTTTACTCAGGACTTCAACAAGGTGTAATTGATGGACAAGAAAATACAAATTCAAATATATTCACAAAAAAGTTCTATGAAGTACAAACAGACTTAACAGTTACAAACCATGGTTATTTAGGTTACTTGGTTGTAGTATCTAAAAAATTCTGGAATAAATTAACTCCTGAATTACAAAAAAATGTTGTTGATGCTATGAATGATGCAACAAAAAAAGAAAGAGAATGGGCAGAAGAACTTAATACTAAACAATTTAACTTGATTAAAGAATATGCTCAAAAAACTGGAAAACTTAAAATACATAATTTAAGTGCTCAACAAGTTCAAGCTTGGAGAGATGCAGTTAGTCCAATTTATTCTAAGTTTTATGATAAAAAGAAAATTGGTAAAGATTTAATTGAAGCTACAATTAACACAAAGTAAAATATAAATAAGAAGCATATTTTTTGCTTTTTATTTACAATAAAAAGGATTAAAATGATTAATATTTTTAAATATATTGATAATATTATTGATTTTATAAATCGCTATATTGCGGTTATTGGAATTTCTGGTGGTGTTGCATTAGCATTTATAAATGTTGTAGCTAGATATGGATTTAATTATTCATTAACATGGGCATCTGAAATGACAATTTATTTATTTTTGTGGTCAATGTTTTTTGGAGCAGCTTATTGTTTTAAAAATGATGCTCATATAAACATTAATTTGTTTGTGGAATATGTAAATAAAAAAATTGCAAAATCATTGATATTACTTACAAAAACAATTACATTTGTTTTTTTATTTGCAGTATCATATTTTGGTTATGAATATTTATTGTTTGTAATTGAACTTGATGAAATTTCAGTTGATTTAGAAATTGCAATGTGGATACCATATTTAGTAATTCCAGTGTCTTTTGCCTTTGGTGCATATAGTGTGTTATTGCAAATAATTGACCTTTATAATAAACCATCAGATGAAATAGAATTTATAAGTGAAACTAAAGAGCTAATGGAAGAACAAAATATTCAGCAAATAGTAAACGAAGCGAATAAAAAAACAGGAGGATTACTGTGAGTATTTTTGTATTATTTTCGATATTTTTTACCTTATTAACTATAGGTGCACCAATCGCAATTGCATTAGGTGCCTCAACATTTATAGCACTTATTACATTTACTCCAATTTCTCCCATAGAAATTTCCTCTATGATATTTGAAAAAGTAGAGCATTATTCACTTATGGCAATACCTATGTTTATATTAGCTGGTAATCTTTTAAGCAAAGGTTCAAGTGCAAGTAGAATTATAGAGTTTGCAAAGTCAATTGTTGGGCATTTACCAGGAGGTTTACCAATAGCTGCTATTTTTGCAAGTATAATATTTGCAGCAGTTTCAGGATCTTCTCCTGCTACTGTTGTTGCCATTGGTTCTATTATGTTTGGAGCAATTGTCCAAGCTGGTTATCCTAGAAGATATGCTGTAGGTACGATAGCTACTGCTGGGAGTTTAGGAATTTTAATTCCACCATCTATTGTATTGATTGTTTTTGGTGTAACAGCAGAAGTGTCAATTGGGAAGCTTTTTATGGCAGGTGTTGTTCCTGGAATTATGTTAGGGTTAATGTTAATGCTTGTGACTTATTTTGGTGCACTTAGATTAGGATTTAAAAGAAGTGAACCTGAAAATTGGAAAGTAAGATTTACAAAATTGAAAGATGCTTCGTGGGGACTTATGACAATAGTAATTGTAATTGGTGGTATATATGGTGGTATATTCACTCCAACAGAAGCAGCTGCAGCAGCTGCAGTTTGGGCATTTGTAATTTCTGCTTTTGTTTATAAAGATATAAAAATCAAAGACTTTGGTGAAATTGCTTTGAGCTCTGCTAAAACTACATCTATGATTATGTTTATAATTGCAAATGCAATGTTATTTGCACATTTTTTGACAATGGAAAATGTTCCTCAATTAATAACACAAACTTTAGTTGCATGGAATGTAGATATGATTATGTTCTTGATTTTTGTTAATATATTATTAATAATTGCTGGAGCTTTTATGGAACCATCGGCTATTATAATGATAATGGTACCATTACTTTTACCTGTAGCAGTTGCTTTAGGCATAAATCCAATTCATTTTGGTATAATGATTACTATTAATATGGAATTGGGGATGGTTTCACCACCTGTAGGCTTGAATTTGTTTGTAACATCATCGCTAACAGGTATGTCTATGAAAGATGTAATCATTGCTACAATACCATGGACTATGACAATATTTATGGGATTAATGTTAGTAACATATATACCTGCTATTTCATTATGGTTGCCAAATTTAATTTATGGATAAAATTTGATAAAATTTTTGTGGATAGTTGTTATATTTTCAAGCATACTTAACGCATCTTATAAAGATGGTAAAAAAGTATTTAACAATAAATGCGTAACTTGCCATATTGAATACGTGGCATTACCCCTACTTATAAACAATTTTAAAAATCATAAAAATAAATTATTAAATTTAAAAGCAGCACCATTTAACAGACTAGCATATAATATTTTAAATGGAAAAAATGCAATTGGACATATGGATGATGATTTAGATATGAGAAAAGAGGCAATTAAAGAATATTTAAAAGATTATTTATTATACCCTGATACTAAAAAATCTGTGATGAGTAAACGAAGTAGAGATCATTTCATAAAAAAAATTCCTCTTAAAAATATTACAGATGAAGATTATAAAAATTTGGTAGATTTTATAGTTGATTTTAAGACAAATCATAACTTTACAGTTAAAAAAGATGAAAGCGAAATCGATGAAAATGTTATTTTACATAATGCAAAGAAAAACAATAAATATATAATTGTAGAAGCTACATCAAAAGATTGTCATTATTGTAAAAAAATGAAAGATAAAGTATTAAAGTTAAAAGATGTTAAAGATGCTATTAATAAAAATTATATTTTTGTAGAAGCAAATATTGATAAAACAAATTTACCATTTGATTTAGAAAAAGACTTTTTAAAAATGACACCTACATTTTTTTTCTTAAATGAAAATGGAAAAATCATCAAGCAATATCCTGGTGCTTGGAATAAGAAAGATTTTTTAGAACTTCTAAGAGAACATAAAAAAAAGTAGTAATGAAATTATTTAACAAAATACTTGGAAATTTTACAGCTATCATATTACTATTAGTTATTTTAAATGTATTTTTAGATGTAGTTTTAAGATATTTTTTCAATACAGGAAGTATTGCTTTGCAAGAAATGGAATGGCACTTATTTTCAGTGATGTTTTTATTTGGAATATCGTATGCTCTTACTAACGAAGAACATGTAAGAGTTGATTTTTTATATGACAACTTTTCATTAAAATTAAAATCTTATATAAATATTTTTGGTACATTATTTTTTTTAATTCCATTTTCATTTTTAATACTTTTTGGTTCTTTTGAATATGTTTATGATTCTTATTCTTATTCAGAGATAAGTGAAGACCCAGGTGGGTTACATTTTAGATGGTTGATAAAAGCTATGATACCTCTTAGTTTCATTTTGCTAATAATAGCTAGTGTACTTTATATAAATAGTAATATTAAAATTTTAAAAGGAAGTAAATGATTGGTATTTATATGTTTGGTTTTGCATTATTACTCTTAACATTAGGTTACCCTGTAGCATTTTCATTTGGTGCTGTTGCTATATTATTCGGACTTATTGCTGCATATTTTGAAATAGTTGTAGATGGATTTACTTTTTTATTGTATTACGAAGAGTTTATATCTATGTTTTCACAAATGCCATTTAGAATATATAGTATTATGACAAATAAGATTTTATTGTCTATTCCTTTATTCATTTTTATGGGAATAATACTACAAAAATCAAAACTAGCAGAAAAGTTACTTGAAGCAATGGGTACGTTATTTGGGAGTATTAGAGGTGGAATTGCAATTTCTACGGTTATTGTAGGAACTCTTTTAGCCTCAAGTACTGGAGTTGTAGGAGCTAGTGTAGTAGCTATGGGTATAATTTCTTTGCCTGTGATGATGAAATATAAATACAATACTCCATTGGCTTGTGGTACAATTTGTGCAAGTGGTACACTTGGACAAATTATTCCACCTTCTATTGTACTTATTATTTTAGCAGATGTTTTTGGAGTTGCTGTTGGAGATTTATTTAAAGCAGCTATAATACCCTCAGCAATATTAGTTGGACTTTATATTGCATATATATTAGTTATATCGTATCTTATAAAAGACTTAGCTCCTGCATTAAAATATGATGATACTCAAAGTAAATCAAAAAGAATAATAAATGCTTTAAAAGCAATAATACCTCCTATATTATTAATAATTGTGGTTTTAGGTTCTATATTTTCAGGGATTTCAACACCAACTGAATCAGCATCAATTGGAGCAGTTGGTTCAGTATTGTTATCATTTTTATATAAAGAATTGAATATTAAAATAATAATGGACTCAGCTAAGCAAACAGTAAAAATAACTTCAATGGTATTTGCAATTTTAATAGGTGCTACTGCATTTTCTTTGGTATTTGTTTATACAGGAGCTGATATTATAGTTGAAGGGTTTATGACAACTTTACCAGGAGATAAGTTGGGGTTTGTTATTATTTCTATGCTAATTATATTTATTTTAGGTTTTTTCATTGATTTTATTGAAATTTCTTATATAGTAGTTCCTATATTACTTCCTATTTCTGAATTACTTGGATTAAATCCTATTTGGTTTGCCATTTTAATTGCTATGAATTTACAAAGTTCGTTTTTAACACCACCTTTTGGATTTTCCCTTTTTTATCTCAAAGGAGTAGCAAAAAATGTTAAAACAACAGATATATACAAAGGTGTAATGCCTTTTATTTTAATACAACTTTTAGTTATGCTGTCCTTAGTAATATGGCCATCTTTTTATGGATTCTAAGATTATACGACTAGGTTCAAAATCAACTTCTAGAGCTAGTATATTGACAAATGCAAATGTAAAATTTATACAAAATGCAAGTGAATTTAATGAAAACACAATAATGACAACAAATCCACATGAATTTGTAAGAGCAGCTACACTTGGCAAATATGTAGATCTCTTAGAAAAATATGGAGTAGAAGATATTCCACTAATTGTTGCAGATAGCGTTGTTTGCTGTGATGGAAAATTATTAAGAAAAGCAAAAAATAAAAAAGATGCTAGAAATATGCTTGAATTACAAAGTAACAATAAAACTACAATAATAACTTGTATGATTTTCAAATCAGAAGATACATATCTTTTTGATGTAAGTGAAACTACTTACGAGTTTATGAAGTTTGAAAAAAATGATTTAGATAAATATATTCAAAGTGGAGAATGTATGGGTAAAGCTGGTGCTATAATGGTTGAAGGCTTTTGTAAAAAATACATAAAAGATGTTGAGGGTTATGAGTCAACTGCAATGGGACTTTGTATTGAAAAGTTATTACCCTTATTGAGTTAAAGTCATTTCGTAAACCCAATTGTGCAAATGTTTCATATCATCATATATTTTAAAACATCTATCTAGTAAAGTTATATCATAAAATATTTTATCTATTTTAAATTCTTCATATGCAAACATAGCTTTGTGTAGTGATAAGTCAATATACTTTTCATCTTTTAAATGAGATAGTATTTTTGGAATTTTTTTAAATTTATTAGATGAAATTTTATAGCCTTTACTCTCTAAGTTAGTTAATATATTATATAATGATATTCTATGTTTTTCATGTTTTAAATATTGTCTATAAGTTTTTAAAAGTTCTGGTTTAAAGTTTCTAATGCCTGTAGCTATAAAATATGTGTTTTTGGTATAGTGCATATAAAAACTTGCACTTTGAAGTTTATGTGCTTTTCCTTGCCAAAAAATTATACCTATTTTATCTTTCATTGGTGTTTTATCTTTACTGAATCTTACATCTCTATAAATTTTAAATAAGCTAGAACCAACTTTTGGTTTAAATTTTATACTAGGCACTAGTATTTGCAATGTTTCACCCATATCTTGAACAAAATGTTCATTGATAGTTCTAATTTCATTTTCCCAGATATATTTATTTTTTTCAAACCAAATCTTATTATTATTTTTTTCTAGTTGCTTTAAAAATGTTGTGCCAGCTTTGCTAAATCCATTAAAAATCATAGTATTATTGTATCTAAAATATTATCTTTATTAATTAATACATAAGTAGAGTTTAATTTATTTTAAAATTATCAAGTGAACAAATTTATACATTATTAGCAATTTTTATAGTTTGACAGTATTGTTGATTTTTCTTGATACATATGTCTATACTAATGATACCATTATTTATTTTTTTTGTAAATTTATTCACATGTTTTAAAAATATATTTTGATTATAATAAAGTGTATTGTTTTTAAAATAAAGCATATCTAAATTTTGATCAACTTTTATTTTATGTTTTAGAAAATAGTATGAAGTTTCAAAATCTAATTTATAATTTATTCTTATATTTTCTGTATTATTTTTTTTGACTAAAATAAGGTTTAAATTTGTATTTATAATTAAAATTATGCTTAATATTATAAGACTAAATAAAGTTTCTATTAAACTTATTGATTTATACATCAATGTTCTATAAATTTGTAATGTACAAAGTCTGTTGTTATACTTAAATCTTGTACAAAACTGTTTCTTGTTTTATTTAATGAATTATATACGGTATTTGAATAATTATTTAATACAAGTTTAGAAAAACTAGAAACTATTATAGAAATTAAAATTAAGCTCATTAAAACTTCTAAGATAGTAAAACTAGTTTTTTGCAAATTCATTTGCTTTATTATATGCTTGAGTTATAGCATCAATCATAGCAGCTCTAACTGCATGTTGCTCTAATACAGTGTATCCAGCAGCTGTGATTCCACCAGGGCTCATTACGGAATCTTTTATATCACTGGCTTTTTGATTATTAATCAAACTAGCAAAACCATCAAATAATCCAGCAGTTAGAAATTGTGCATCGCTTCTTTTAAGACCAGAATTTACGGCACCATCAGCTAAACTTTCTGCTATTAATGCTAAAAATGCTGGTCCACTTCCAGCTAGTCCTGTCGCAATATCTAATTGTTTTTGTGATTCTAGCCACAAAGTTTTTCCTATAGAATTAAAAATATCTATTGCATCTTCTTTTGCATCTACATCTCCTGTAATTGTTGTCATAGATTTTGAATATGATGCTGCTACATTTGGCATGCTTCTTATATATAATTTTGCACTTATATTTTTTTTCAATGTCTCAATAGTAGTACCTGCTAATACTGAATAAATAGTATTTGCTTGACCATTTATACTAGCACTTAAACTTTGTAATGAATTTGGTTTTACACATAACACTATATTTTTATTTGTTATATCTTCTTTTGAAGATAATATTTTTGTAGTAATATGTGAAATTTCATTTTTTAGTATTTTTAAAGTTTGTTCATTTCTTCCAATAACTTCAATTTCATAATTATTAGCCAATCCAAGTATTAAAGCTTTTGCCATATTGCCATTTCCAATAAAAGTAAGTTTCATATATTTCCTTTAAAAATTTTAATTATTTTATCCTAAAATAAATTAGTATAATATTTACATATTAATATATACATTTGTTAAATGTATATAAAATAAAAAAAAGACTTATTGTTTATAATTATTAAATAAAATTTAAGTTAATGTATAAAAATATTATACTTATTGTTACAATTGGTTAAAATATGATATGATTTCAAATGATAGAATAATTAATTCAAAAAGGAAAAATTATGAAAATTTTAAAGCTATATTTATTAGTAATAATATCTAGTGTAATACTACTTGCAAACAATCCAATAGAGGTATTCAAGAAGTAGAAAACTTAAAAAATGAACTTAATAACCTAACAGTAGATAAACATGTTGGATTGTATTATCCTACTGTTATATACTTTTACATTTTTTGAAAAATTTATAAACAAACAAGGACTTCTAGTTCTATCTAAAATAACAGGAATTTTTGTTGCAGCTATATCTGCTCAAATTATGTTTACAGGCATTAAAAACTTTATGGGATTATAATAAATACTTAAATCTTGTATTATATTTATAACTTATAATATGTACATATAAGAAAAGCAAAAAATAGGAGAAAGTACAGTATAATAATAGCTTTTAAAATAAGGGCTAAAATGACAGATATGATCAAAATATTTAATGCAAATGAAAACAATCTTAAAAACGTAAGTTTAGAAATACCTAAAAATAAACTAATAGTATTTACTGGACTTAGTGGAAGTGGTAAATCTACTTTAGCTTTTAATACTTTGTATGCAGAAGGACAAAGAAGATATATAGAATCATTGAGTGCGTATGCTAGACAATTTTTAGGTAAGGTAAGTAAACCTGATGTTGAAAGAATAGAAGGATTAACTCCTGCTATTGCCATTGATCAAAAAACAACATCTAAAAATCCAAGATCTACAGTTGGAACTATTACTGAAATTTATGATTATTTACGACTTTTATATTCAAGAGTAGGGCATCAACATTGTCATAAATGTTCTAAACCTATTTCTAAAATGTCTAGTTCTGATATTATTGATCAAGTTTTAAAATTACCAATAAATTCTAAAGTTGTAATATTAGCTCCACTAGTAAATAGAAAAAAAGGTACATTTGTTGATTTATTTGAAAACTTACGTGGTAAAGGCTATGTTAGAGCAATGGTAGATGGTGTTATGGTTAGACTTGATGAAGAAATAGAACTTGGAAAATCAAAAATGCATACAATAAAAGTTGTACTTGATAGAGTTGTAATAAAAGATGAAAATACTCAAAGAATAGCACAAGGTATAGAAAAAGGCTTAAAAGAGAGTTTTGGTGAGCTTGAAGTGGATATTTTAAACCATGAAGAAGTTGGTACAGAAGCACATATACATTATAGTGAACATATGGCATGTTTTGATTGTAAAATATCATTTGAACCACTTGAACCTTTATCATTTTCTTTTAATTCACCAAAAGGAGCTTGTAGTTCTTGTGATGGGTTAGGAATAAGATATGCTCTTGATATGAAAAAAGTAATAAATGAAGATGCAAGTATACAAGAGGGTGCTATTAAAGTTTTATATGGATTTAATAAGGGTTATTATTTTAAAATGTTAAAAGCTTATTGTGAAGCTGCTAATATTGATATGACAGTTCCTTTTGGCTCTCTTGATACTCATGAAAAAGGTGCAATATTACATGGTGGTGTTGAGGACTGTAAGTTCACTTGGAAAAGACATAAACTTGTTCGCTCATGGGAAGGTATAGTAAAAATAGCCTATAGTATGATAAAAGATGAAAAAGATTCTGAAGCTTTTATGACAGAAAAAATATGTGACCAATGTAATGGACATAGACTTAAAAAATCAAGTCAAAGTGTAATAGTAGCAAATAAAAAAATTGCAGAAATTTTACAAATGCCAATTGAAAAAAGTTATAAATTTTACCATGATGATAAAAATTTTTCACATTTTAATAAACAAGAACAACTTATATCAGCACCTATTTTAAAAGAAATAAGAGATAGGATTTATTTTTTAAATGATGTTGGTCTAGGTTATATAACCTTAGGAAGAGATGCTCGAACTATAAGTGGTGGTGAAGCACAAAGAATAAGAGTAGCATCACAAATAGGCTCAGGACTTACGGGTGTTTTATATGTACTAGACGAACCAAGTATTGGTTTACATGAAAGAGATACTTCTAAACTTATAAAAACATTACAAGCCTTAAGAGACAAAGGAAATACTGTTATTGTTGTTGAACATGATAAAGAAACTATGAGTGCTGCTGATCATATAGTTGATATTGGTCCAAATGCAGGTAAGTATGGAGGAGAAGTTGTCTTTTCTGGAAATATGGAAGAACTTTTACAATCTAATACTTTAACAGCATTATATATGAATGGTAAAAAAGAAATTAAGTATTATCACAGAAGACCGCAAGATAATTATATTAGTATAAATAATGTGAATATCAATAATATTAGAAATCTAGATGTATCAATACCTTTACATAATTTATGTGCAATTACAGGAGTTAGTGGAAGTGGTAAATCTTCACTTATATTACAGACACTTTTACCCGTAGCTAAAGAACTTTTAAATAATGCTAGGAAAGTTACAAAGGTTGATGGAGTAAGTATTGATGGTTTGGATAAGTTAGATAAAGTTATATATTTAGATCAAAGTCCAATAGGAAGAACACCTAGATCAAATCCTGCTACATATACAGGATTAATGGATGATCTGAGAAAACTATTTGCAGAAACTAAAGAGAGTAAATTAAGAGGATATAATATAGGTAGATATTCTTTTAATGTAAAAGGTGGAAGATGTGAAAAATGTACAGGTGAAGGTGAAATAAAAATAGAGATGCACTTCTTGCCAGATATTATGGTTAAATGTGAAGATTGTCATGGCGCTAGATATAATCCTCAAACTTTAGAAATACATTATAGAGGTAAAAATATATCTGATGTCCTTAATATGAGTGTAGAAGAAGCTTATGATTTTTTTATAAAAGTACCAAAACTTCATGCAAAACTTAAAACTCTTTTAGATGTTGGGTTAGGTTATATTACTTTAGGACAAAATGCTATAACTTTAAGTGGTGGTGAAGCACAAAGAATAAAACTTAGTAAAGAATTATCAAAAAAAGATACAGGAAATACACTATACATACTAGATGAACCTACAACGGGATTACACTTTGCAGATGTGGATAGACTAATAAAAGTATTACATCATTTAGTTGATCTTGGAAATTCAGTTATCGTAGTTGAACATAATTTAGACATTATTAGAAATGCAGATTGGGTTATTGATATGGGGTATGAAGGTGGTGCTAAGGGTGGTCAAATAATAGCCCAAGGTACTCCTGAAAATTTGGCGCTAAATCACAAAAAATCCAAATCTTATACTGCGCATTATTTAAATAAAGAACTATAATGAATGATGATTATATTTATAATACTAAGTCATTACTAGAACAGTTTAAAATATTTTGTCAGGAAAATAAACCAGAAAATTTTGAAATAGCAGTTGAATTTTTTAGTATATTTGGAGGATTAAATAGACAAGTAAATTGTAAAAAAGATTTACAAAGCCAAATAAAAATACATATATTAAAAAGGTACAAGTATATAAGAAATGATATATCTAAAATTACTAAAGGAAATGAAGAAGCACATAAAATGCTATCGTGTATTGCATTGAGCGATAGACGAACTAATAGTTCGTTTAAGAGATGTAAAACATCATTTGATAAAGGTATTGATATAGTTGACGAGCAATGCGACTTAGGTATGTTAAAACTTGAAAAATCCTTGCAAGGATTTACTAATTTAGAATTAAATAATGATATATCTGAAAAATTAATATTTACAACACCATTTTCGCATTTTTGGTTTTCTTTTGTATCTCCAATATACAAAGGTATAAGAGATGGAAATTTTGAAGAAAGTTTACAAAGTTTAGAAAATAAGAAAGTAGAATTAATTTCTTTTGTTTATGAACAACTTTGCCATGAGATGACAAAAGAAATTTATATAAACGATGAAATTAAACAAATAGGTAGATATTGGGATAATTCATCAAATATTATAGATATCCTAGCAAAAACAAAAAGTGGAAAAATCATAGCAGGAAGTTGTAAATATACACATAAGAAAATAAAAAAAACCGAACTAAATAAACTAAAAATAGCATGTAAAGACTTAGGCATTAATGTAGATGAATTTGTAATGTTTAATAAAAACTCTTATACTTCTGAGTTAAAATCAATGAAAAGTAATACTTTACATCTCTACACAATTAAAAAGCTTGAGTGTTTAGTTAATTTATAAGATATACTTAGTCAATATGAACATTTATTTCATCGAGTTGTTCTTCTAATAAATTAACTTCTACATATTCTGCATATACTTTATTATCTATGAAAAATTTTACAATATCTCTATCGAGTTCATTAGCTTTTACCATATCTGACATAATATTTAAAGATTGATTTAAAGAATTTGGATTTTTATATGGTCTATCACTTGCAGTGACTGCTTCAAAAACATCAGCTACTGCTAAAATTCTATCTTCTAAACTCATATCTTCACCCATAATTTCAGGAGCACCATATCCACCATGATTTCCATCTTTATTTTTATAAATCGTTTTATGATGTGAACCCGCAATAATTGGAACTCTTTGTAATTTTTTTGGAAATGATAAACTTTTTAACATATTATAACTTGTAATTACATGATTATTTATAGTAATTCTTTCTTCTTTTGTAAGTGTACCTTTAGTAACTTGCATATTATATAATTGATCTTTATTTAATACATTGGTTTGTTTACCTTGAATAGATAATGTCAATTTTGAAATTTCATTAATTTTTTTTGTTCTTTGACTATCAACAAATTCAACACCTTTATTTGATTCTTTTATAAAGTTTATGTCTTCATTTATTTTTAATATACTTTCATCAAATGTTTCTTTTAATTTTACATGTTTTTTTTCATCATTAGATGCAAGTTTTGCTTTTAAGTATGTTATTTCTAAATCTCTTTTAACAATTTCAAACTTAGCTATTACTTCATGTATTCTGTCATATATTGTTTCAAGTTTTGTTGCTTTATCAACAACGTACTCAGGTGTTGTTATTTTACCAATATCATGCATCCATCCAGCAATATCAATTTGATTTAATTCATCTTTAGTAAATACTTTATTTTTATATATTCCAACTTTATCTTCATTTATAGCAAGTGCAATCATAGTAGCTAATTCAGCAACTCTATTAATATGTCCACCTGTATATTTTGATTTTTCACTAATAGCATCCGCAGTTGATTTAATAAAATCCAATAATAATTTTTCAAGATCTTCAATTAATCTGGTGTTCGTAATAGAAACGGCTGCTTGTGATGACATAGATAAAAGAAGTTTTTCATCATTTTTATCAAATACTATAATTTCACCATTTACTTCTTTTTTATTTAATAATTGAACAACTCCAATTATGTCATTCTCATGGTTTTTCATTGGAACTACTAACATGGATTGAGTTCTATATCCAGTACCTTTGTCAAAACTTTTTGTACCTTCAAAGTTAAATCCTTCAGCCGTATAAACATCAGGGATATTAATAAGTTTACCAGTTAGAGCACATAATGCAGCTACTTGTTGGTTATTTGCTTTTCCATCTTTTGTATAAAGATCTAAATCATTCCATGTTATTTTTTCTTGGGTTCCACCCATTTGAATATTTAATGAATCTGTTTGAACTACTTTAAAGTTTAGACTTTGATTTTTTTCATCTAATAAGTACAATGTACCCGCATCTGCATTGGATAATTGTTTTGCTGCTATTAGTATTTGCTCCATTAGTGTATCAAAATCTTTTTCGTTTGATAGTGAGTGTCCAATTGCAATTAATTGATCAATATGATTTAAGGCTACGTGTTTTTTATGTAGTACTTCTATAATTTTAGAAGTTGTTAGATTTATAATATCTCCATCTTTTAAAATTCTTCCACCATTTAATATATTTGGATAAGTTACATTTACTTCTTCATAAATATTAGGAATAAATGATGGTTTAAGATGATTAATAAATATTTTTACATCATCTCTTTGTAAATGTACTAAGTCTTCATGTAAAAGTTTAGGAGTAAGATGTAAACTGTCAATTGCTAGTTTATTTAAGTGCGAGGGAAATGATACATCAATAATAACTGAGTTTATTTTTTTATTGTTATTTATTTCATCCCAAATATTTTTGCATTTTCCTGTATCTGAAGTGAAAAAAATGGCATTATCATTTTTTTCAATTACATAACCACAAGATCCATCAGTGTGATTATTTTTAATTGCTTTTATTTTGGTATCATTTATAAGAGTAGTTTCATCTATGTTTATTTCTATTAATTGTATTGCCATACCAGCATTTTTGTCAAGAGGTATTTTTGTAAAATCTGGCCAGATTTCCCAATTGAATATATATTTTTTAAGATTTTCTAAAGTACCTTTTGTTCCATAAACAAAAAGCGGACTTTTCCTTTCATCAAAAAATACATCAACTAAAAATGGTATATCAGCAATATGATCTAAATGTGTATGCGTTAAAAATATATGGTTTATAAGTTGAGCTTTTTCTTCTAAGCCTAGTAGTATATTTCCTGCATCAATTAAAATTTCATGGTCAACTTGAATACATGTCATTGCAGTGTTATCAGTCTTTGCTCCATAGGCTCCTAATATTTTAATACTATCTTTCATATAGATATAACCTTTATTTGTATAATACTTAAGATTATATCTAAATATCTATAAAATATAAAGATATACTTAAATAGATTTTGAATTATCCATTAACACGGGTATAAATATAAGTGATATTATCACTGAAGATATAGTCCCAAATATCAATGCTACACCTAGACCACCAAATACTGGGTCTGATGCTAACAAGGCTGAACCTAATATAATAGCTATAGCTGTAAGCATAATTGGCTTTGCTCTAGTATTTGAAGCAATAGCAATTGCTTGCTTTTTTTCTACATTTTCATTTTCTATTAAATCTTTTGCAAAGTCAATTAATAATAATGAATTTCTAGATGATATTCCCATAAGTGCAATAAATCCTATTAATGATGTTGCAGTTAAAAAGAATGTTTGAGTAGTAAATATATCAGCTATTAAGTGTCCTATTATAACTCCTATGATGGATAAAAAGCTGCCACCTAGAATCATAGATGAAATTGCAAATGATTTATAATACACAACTAATAATAAGAATATTAAAACCAATGCAGCAATAAACGCGGCACCTAAATCTCGAAATGTATCTAGCGTAACTTTCATCTCACCATCCCATCTTAACAAATATGTCTCACCAGTTTTTTTGTCTTTTAAATTTAAATCAAACATATAAGTACTTATTCCTGGTATTGTAGATACTTCATAATCTTTTGAAAATTTTTCAATCATTAAATCTCTAGCCTCTAATAATGGATATACTTGACTTACCATATCTGTTTCAGCAATAACATTTACCATAGTTTTTAAGTTTTTATGAAATATTGTTGGAGTTGTTTTTGTTTCTATAATTTCTACTACTTCAGTTAAAGGTATCATGAGACCATGTTTGTTCATTAGATTTAGTGAATTTAATTTATTTGTAATTGCAGAAAGTGAATTTTCACTAATAGTTTGACTTTGTTTACTTAAAGATATAAAAATAGGTATTTGCATATTTTGTATTTCTGTATTTTTAACAGCTATTTGTGTTCCTTTAAATGCTAAATATAATATATTATTTATTTGTTCAACACTCAATTGAGCTCTTGAAATTTTATCATTTATTGGTATTAATTTATATGATTTTTTTACTTCATCAGCCATTACATCAATATCTACTAGTCCTTGTGTTTGTTTAAATATTGTTGAAACTTTATGTGCTAAATCGGTAACTTTATTTGAATTTTCTCCATAAACTTCTAAAACTATTGAAGCTAAAGTAGGAGGGCCTGCTGGCATTTCAATCATTTTTAGATTTGTACCTTTTATTAATGATGCACAACTTTCTTTTAAAACTGGTCTTAATCTTTGAACCATTAAATAAGATATATCATCTCTAGTATTTTTGTCACTTAGATTTACAACGATTTCACAAAACTGCTCGCCTTGTTTCATTGCACTTCCTTTTACAAGTCCAGCATAATCAAGCGGAGAACCATGTGCATAAAATAGTTCCATATTTTCAACGTCATTTTCTTTTTCTAATATATTAGTTACACATTTACTTACTATTTTTGTTTGTTCAATAGATGAACCTGTAGGTGTATCAATATATATTGTATATGTATTTGTACTTTTTCCAGGAAGCATTTTTGCTAATACTATTTTAGTTGGTAGCATAAAAATGGATAAAAATAATGCTATAAATACTAATATAATCACTAGATTTTTTTTAGATTTATTATCTAATATAGAATAAATAAATTCTTCAAATCTTTGTTTGTTATTCTGTGACATTATATTTCCTCTTGTTTTGTATGAGTTGTTTTTCTTATTTCTCTTTTTAAAAGTTTTTTACTTAAATATGGAGTAAAAATATAAGCTATAAATAATGATGCAAGTAAAGCTACGGGTACATTATAAGGTATTGGTTTCATAAATTCGCCCATCATACCACCAACAAAAGCCATAGGAACCATAGTAAGTATGATTGCAAGTGTAGCAACATTTGTAGGTGCTCCAATTTCATCTGTTGCTTGTATTAATAACTCATCCATACTTTTATTATCACTTTTAGAGGAGTGTAAATGTCTATGTATATTTTCAATAACAATAATTGCAGCATCAACTAGTAATCCCAATGATAATAAAAATGCAAAAAGGGTAATTCTGTTTATTGTTTGATCAGTCATATAAGCTACAAATAAAGTTATAGCTAATATTGCTGGAACAGTAAATGTAACTATAATAGACTCTCTCCATCCTAGAAAAAATATTAACATAATTGCAATAATAATAATAGTAATTACAAGATGACTAACTAGTTCATTTACTGCTTCATTTGCTCTTTGTCCATAATCACGAGTAATTGTAAAGTGTATACCTTGTTTATTTAATTCTTCTTTTTTTAATTCTAAAAGTTTATTTATATTAGTTGAAACATCAACGGCATTTGTACCAGATAATTTTGAAACACTTAATGTAATCTGCTTATAACTTGAAGTAGTATTTGTTTCTTTATTTTTAATTATTATTTGAGCTTCTTGTTTATTTTGTACATTTATACCTCTTGTAACAGTAGATACATTTTTTAAGTATATTGGACTATGTAAGTATTGTGCAACTATTATATTTTCTATGTCTTGTACAGTTTCAATAGCGTTTTTTATTCCAAATACTACTATTTGATTATTTTTAGTTTTTACATCAACATTTGGAACGATAGAAGTTATAGCTTTAATTCCTTGTGCTATTTGTCCTATAGATATATTATAACCTTTTAGCTTACCTAAGTCTATTTGTATATTAAATTGTTGTTTTTTTGCACCAAATAATTTTGTTTTTGCAATATCTTTTATAGAATTTATTTCTTTTTTTAAATTTTCAATAGTGTTTAAAAATGAATAATAATTATGTTTTGCATCTTTTTGATAAAATGCAATATTTACAATTGGAATATCTATATCAATATCAAGAGGTTTTATAATTGGTTGCATAATTTTATCTGGCATCATATCCATATTTTGCATAACTTTATCATATATTTTAAGATTTGAAACTTCTCTATTTTGTCCTATATAATACATAACATTTACAATTGCAACATTATTACTTGACATAGAATATATATGTTCAATACCTTTAATTTCACGAAGTTTTTGTTCTAATGGCTCTACAATTATTTTTTCTACTTCTTTTGGTGTTAATCCAGGTGAAGGTATTATTATACTTCCTCCTGATATAGCAATTTGAGGATCTTCTTCTCTTGGCATTATTTCTAACGATAAATAACCTAAAATTATTAAAAAAACTGCAAGTAATGCAGTTAGTGGATTGTATAAGAAAGCTTTTGCTAATTTACCAGCACTGTCAGTAACTTTTATATCTTCTAATGAGTCATTTGACATTATTCACCCTTTATTATTACTTTTGAATACATTCCTGGGTATACATTTTTATTTGATTCAAATGATATTTTTATCAAAAATGTATGTGTCATTGGATTAGAACTAGGAATTATTGAATCAACTCTACCACTTGTAGTATATTCTATAGATGGAATTTGAACTTCAACCTCACTGCCTTTTTTGATTTTAAACAAATTTGTTTCAGATATTTCTGCTTTTACTTTTATATCACTCAAATCTGTTAGTACAAGTGCTGGCATACCTGGCATTGCCATTTCTCCAACTTTTACCATTTTTTTAGTAATTACACCTGAATTTGGTGCTTTAATTTCTAAATATTTATATTGGTTATTAACTTCTGATAATTGCGCTTTAGCTACATTTATCATATCTCTTAAATTATTGTGATTCATTTGTAATTCTTCAACTTGAGATTCAGATACTAAACCTTTGGCTAATAATCTTTTAAATCTAGCATAATTTCTTTTTACAATTTGATATTGAGTAGTATACATAGACACCTGTAGTTTTGCTTGTCTTTTTTTTGCGTCAATATCAGTTGTGTCTATTTTATACAATAATTGATCTTTTTCTACTAAAGAACCTTCTGAAACATGTAATTCCTTTACAAATCCCATAAATCTACTTGTAATAAACTTTTCATTGTCTGAAATGACAGTTGCACTTAATTCAATATTTTGTGCATGTGTAATATTTGTTAATATCACAAATGCAAATAAAATTTTTGTTAAAATTAATTTTTTCATTTTTTACCTTTATCATTAATTTTTCTTATAGAAGCTAAAGATATATACTCTTCAACACCATTTAGCTTACACCATGCATATTTATCACAACTTTCAATTTTTACTACATGGTCTTGAGCTAATACTTTTATTACTTTTGCAGTACTAGATGCAGCATTTCTTATTTGAGTATTGTTTTTTCTTACTTCATACTTAAGTATTTCATGTTTATTTACAATATTTTGTATAAGATTTTGTGTTATATTATTGTCAAGAGTTTTTATAGTTTTATTTGTGTCTATTTGCTTTGTTGTATTAATATCGTTACTTATATTTAAATCTATACTTGTATTTATGTCCATACTTATATTTGTATCAACTACATTCTCATAATTTATTTGTTCATCAATAAAACC
>CAZEXK010000002.1:23002-34298 GCA_964516815.1 uncultured Helicobacter sp.
TACTTATATTTGTATCAACTACATTCTCATAATTTATTTGTTCATCAATAAAACCAGTTTCATGTACATCTTGACCAAGTGCTAACTGCAATGATGCGCCTGCTAAACTAAGTTCATATCTAGCCATAATTACATTAGCTCTTGCTTTTTGTGCATTTGCTTGTTGCATTAATAAATCACTCATTTTAAGTAATGAGTTTTTATACATCTCATTTGATTGTTCTAAAACTTCCAAAGCCAAATTTTGAGCTAGTATTTTTTCTTTTAAAACTGATTTTTTAGTGTAAAGTGTTAATACAGATTTTTCAACATCGAGTTTGATTGCATCTTTCATATAGTCTAATTGATATTTTGTTTTGGCATAAGTGATTTTTGCTTTTTTTACTTCTGATGATGTTTTCATACCATTAAAAAGTGTATATTCAAGTCCAAGAGCAGCTGTATAGTAATCTTTTTCTTTATCTATTGTTAATTTATCATCATTAAATCCATATTCTAAATGAAGTCCAAGCATAGGATAATGTCCACTTTTTTCATATGATATTTTTTTATTCATGGTATTTACATTATGCTTCATCCATTTGTAATCTTCTCTTTTTAAAAGGTAAGAATCTTGTAACGATTTTAAATTATTTGTATCTATATTTATATCCATAAAATCGTCAACATTTGTAATTGTATCATCTGATGTCAAAAATTTTAAATAAGCAATTGCAAGTGCATATTTGTTGTTTGATTCTAATAACATTGAGTTTATCCCCATATCATAAACTTGTGCTTGTTGTACATCTATTTTTGTTACATAACCTTCATTATGCATTTCT
Source organism: uncultured Helicobacter sp. (assembly GCA_964516815.1). Classification (GTDB taxonomy): domain Bacteria; phylum Campylobacterota; class Campylobacteria; order Campylobacterales; family Arcobacteraceae; genus CAIJNA01. Next base: position 23,827 of record CAZEXK010000002.1, read on the forward strand.
GTTGCAAAATTAACAAATGAAGTTGTTGCAGTTTTGGCATCTTTAGTTGCTAGTATGAATTGTTTAGCAGCAACTGCACCGTTGTATGCTTTTAATACTTCTAGACCTAATTGTTTTGTATCATATGTGTATTTAGCAGTATTTGCTAAAACTTGTAGTTTAGACATGTTTTTTGCTTCTGAAAGTTTAAAACCTGCAAATAAAGGTAAATCATAAATAAGCTTTGTTTCAAAGTTTACTCTCGCCTCTGGATTATTTAAATCTTTGGGTTGTACTGTAAGTATATTAGGGTTTGAGTTATCAAATTGTGAAAATCCAAAAGCACCAAAATCAGCTTCTCTACTTCCAAGTTTCATTCCAAATACATTCATAGCATTATTTGATTTTGAAACAGTTTCTTTAAATTTTAAAGTTCCATAATTGTAAGATTTTGCATTTGAAAGATCACTTTGTGCTTCATCTATAGACAATTTATTAGCTTTTAAACTTTTGTTGTTTTGTAAAGTTTTATTTAACGCTTCATTAAAATCAATTGTCGTTGACATTAGGTTAGTACCTAAAAATACAGTAAGTAATGCTTTTTTATACATTAGTTCTCCTCGAATTTGTTTATTAAGTTTATTTGTTTTTTTATATATTTTTGAACATTACTAGACAAATCATAGTTATTCAACGTGTTTGATACTACAAAGATACCTACTATATCATCAAACATTTGCTCAGATATACTTTGATTGTCTATTATGCTTTTTAATATACTTATATATTTACACCTTATATTAGCATTATATTGCTTGACTTTTTCATTTGGCTTTGATAAACATACAATTAGAAACTGTTTGTATATTTCTCTTTGTGTAATTATTAACTTATCATGACTAATGAAGATATCAAAAATAGCAAATACTTTGTCCATATTATTATGAATTGACATTAAAGATTTTTGTAATTTTTTGTCATATGTTTCTTGCATGCAAGACATAAGTTCAAATACTATATCTTCTTTACTAGTAAAATACTCATATATAGTTCCTTTGCCAATTCCAGCTGTTTTGGCTAGTTTACTTATGCTTATATCATGAAATTGATTATCTTTTAAAATACTACAGCAAGATTGTGCAATAGTTTTACGTTTAAATAATCTTTTATTCGTATCTTTAATGATATATTCCTTAATGACCATTGGTCAATTTAATGAATTATATCTATTGTTTCTTAATTTTATATAAAAATTGACCAATGGTCATAAAATAATAATGATAATAATTTTATTTTATTTTTTATCATCATTCCATTCAAATATAAAACACATAGGTAATTTTCCAGTTTTATTTAAAATAATTGCTGTTATATATCCACTACTTAAAATAAACACTATTGCTAAAAATGATGAAAAAGCAAGTGTTGATAAACCAGTAAGTCCTTGTCCTACTGTACACCCTATAGCGATTACTCCACCAGTACCCATTAATGATCCGCCTATTATATTGCTACTTTGGCTATTTGTTTTTAGCCTTGAAGTACATCCAAAGCTATATTTTTTATTTACTTTTGACATTAAAAATGCTCCTGTTAGTACTCCAAGTACAATAGAAACTCCAAATGATAAATCAATTACTTGATATGAGGTAAATAAGTCTAGTGTTTTTGCAGTTGGATATACAAATGTCAAACCTTGTAGAGTTATTTCTCTTTGCATGCTTTCTTGTCCAATTACTGAACTAATATACCAAGTCAATGAGACTAAAAGACCTATAACAAAAGCATCATATAAATATATTAATCTAGATAGTTTTTTAAGCAAAAATAATAAAATTAAAGTAAGAATGGGTATAAAAATATAAATATTTAAAGTAAAATTTTGTACATTTGAAGATATGTTTATTAGAGTTTCATTCAATGTCAATATAGATACAGCATCATACAAAAATCCTTTAGTTGTTGCATAAGCAAATATAGCAATGAATGTTAACACAATCAAAGATTTAAGATCACCTTGAGCTAATTTAACTAAATGCCTGCTACTACAACCATCTGCCATAACCATACCTATACCAAACAATATAGATCCAATAATTATTGCAAAATAATTTATATTGTTCTTATAATAAATACTTTGAGTTAAATCTATACCATATATATTTGACACAACATAAGATGAGATAATAGCCACAATCATAGCTAATAATATACCTGCAAATCTTTTTGTAGATGATGTTAATATATAATCTTTTATTGCACCTGAAAAACAAAACTGATTTTTTTGTGCAAAACCTCCAAATAAGATTCCTAATATAAAAGCTAGTATATTTACAATTTCGTAAATCTGCAAATCAAACATGATTGTCCTTTATATATGATACATGATATTTGTGTTGTCATTTTTTAAGAAACCCTCTAACTCATGTAAGCTAAGTGACAATGAATCTTTAATTTGACTATGCACATCTATCCAAAACGAGTCTAATATCTGATTGCTTACTCTACTACTATAATGCATACAAGATTCCAAAGAATTTAATATCTCAAATACTGTTATGTCTTTTGGATTTTTATTTAATTGATATCCACCATTATAACCTCGTTTGCTTGAGAGTAATGATTTCTTTTTTAATATAACTAAAATTTGTTCCAAATAATTTTTTGGGATGTTGTATTCATCTGAAATGTCTTTAATTTGCAACAAATTTTTATTGTAGTTTTTAGATAATGCAACCATCGCTAAGAGCCCATAATTACCTTTAGTAGAAATAAATGACATGCTGTACCTTTGTGTAAATATATTGCATTATAGCTTGTTAAATATTTAAGTCAAGTAAATCTATTGATTAACTTGACTTTAAATATTTATTATTTATTTTATACAGCATAAACTGTTTTTAAGTAAAAAGAAACTATAATCCCAGTTGTTCTATAGACAGGGTGAAGTTTTTATAAAGTTTTTTTATAGATTTTGTAAAAAGTTGGTAAAAGATTTATCTTTAAGACCACTATAGTTCAGACTAATTTGAAGGATTGACTCATGAAAGTAAGAGCTTCAGTAAAGAAGATGTGTGACAAGTGTAAAATTGTCAAAAGAAGAGGAATCGTAAGAGTAATCTGCGAAACTAAAAAACATAAACAAAGACAAGGATAAGTAGATGGCAAGAATTGCTGGTACAGACTTACCAAACAAAAAAAGAATGGAATATGCATTAACTTATATTTTTGGTATAGGTTTGCATTCTTCAAGATTAATATTAACAGCTGTTGGAATTGATTACAATAAAAGAGCACATGAACTAAGTGAAGACGAAGTTGCTGCTATTAGAAATGAAATCCAAAAAAACTATACAGTTGAGGGTGATTTAAGAAAAGAAGTTTCTTTAAATATTAAAGCTTTAATGGACTTAGGTTCATATAGAGGGTTAAGACATAGAGCTGGTTTACCATGTAGAGGGCAAAAGACTAAAACTAATGCTAGAACTCGAAAAGGTAAAAAGAAAACTGTTGGTTCAGCGTAAGGATAACTAAATGGCAAAAAGAAAAGTTACAAGAAAAAAAGTAGTAAAAAAGAATATTGCAGAAGGTATAGTACATATAGCTGCAACATTTAATAATACTATGGTTACAGTTACAGATAACGCAGGAAATGCAATTTCTTGGTCAAGTGCTGGAAACTTAGGATTTAAAGGTAGTAAAAAGTCTACACCATTTGCTGCACAAGCAGCAACTGAAGATGCTTTACAAAAAGCAATTGAGCATGGTATAAAAAATGTTGGTATAAAAGTGCAAGGACCTGGTTCTGGTAGAGATACTGCAGTTAAAGCAATTGGTGCTATGGAAGGGTTAAACGTTAGATGGTTTAAAGATGTTACTCCATTACCACATAACGGTTGTAGACCACCTAAACGAAGAAGAGTGTAAGGATTTAGTATGGCAAGATATAGAGGACCTGTAGAGAAACTAGAAAGAAGACTTAATGCTGACCTTGGATTAAAAGGTGAGAGAAGACTTAACGGAAAGAGTGCTTTAGAAAAACGACCATTTGCTCCTGGGCAACATGGACAAAGTAGAACAAAGTTATCTGAATATGGACAACAACTACAAGAAAAACAAAAAGCAAAAATTATTTATGGTGTATCTGAAAAACAATTCAGAAAATACTTTAAAGAAGCAGCAAGAAGAGAAGGTAATACTGGATCTAACTTAATTTCATTAATTGAAACAAGACTAGACAATGTAGTATATAGAATGGGATTCGCAACAACAAGATCAAACGCTAGACAGTTCGTAACACATGGACATATTTTAGTTGATGGTAAAAAAGTTGATATTCCTTCTTTTATAGTAAAAGCTGGACAAAAAATAGAAATAAAAGAAAAATCTAAAAAGAATAGTCAAATTGTAAGATCATTAGAACTTACAAACCAAACTGGTATGGCTGCTTGGGTAGATGTTGATAAAGATAAAGTATTTGGTATATTTACTAGACTTCCACAAAGAGAAGAAATAGTTATTCCAGTTGAAGAAAGATTAATTGTAGAGTTATATTCTAAATAATTATAAGGATAAAAAATGAAAAAATTTGTAACAGCACCGTTTTTACCTACAGAAGTTTCAATAGAGCAAATCTCTGAAAATGTAGCTAAAATTAGTCCTTATCCTTTTGAAAGTGGATATGCTATAACTTTAGCACATCCATTAAGAAGATTGTTAATGAGTTCTTCAATTGGTTATTCTGTGATTGCAGTTAATATTGAAGGCGCTACTCATGAGTTTGATACAGTAAGAGGAATGCTTGAAGATATTTCAATCTTTATTCTAAATCTTAAAAATATGAAATTCAAGATTAATAATGATGAAGAACAAGTTGAAGTAAAATACACATTTAATAAAAAGCAAACTATTATAGGTGCTGATTTATCAAATGATGATTTAGAAATTGTTAGTGAAGATGCTTATTTAGCAACTTTAAATGATGATTCATCTTTAACATTTTCTATTATTGTACAAAAAGGTATTGGATATGTTGCTTCTGAAGATATAAGAGATATGATTCCAACTGACTATATTCCAATTGATGCTTTTTTTACTCCTGTAAAAAAAGTTACATATGAAATTGAGAAAATATTAGTAGAAGATAATCCTAATTTTGAAAAAGCAGTATTTACAATTGAAACTGATGGTCAAATTTCACCTATTGAAGCTTTTAAAGAAGCAGTGACTGTGATGTATGATCAAATGTCAGTATTTAATAAAGTATTTAATTTACCTGAGGTACAAATTGTAGAAAATAAAACTAAAGAAAGCAATATTGATTTAAATGATTTAATTGTAAAAATTGATGAACTTAATTTAAGTGCTAGAAGTTTTAACTCTTTAGAAAGATCTAGAATTAAATATGTTGGTGATTTGGCTTTAATGAGTGAAATTGAAGTTAAAAATATTAAAAACTTAGGTAAAAAATCTTTAGAAGAAATTTCTAATAAATTTTCATCATTAGGATTTCCTATAGATGATAGTTTAGACGAGGAAACATCTTCAGCATTAAGAAAAAAACTTGAGAAATTAAAAGCTTAAGAATAAAGTAAAAGGACAGTTATGAGACATAAGCACGGATATAGAAAGCTTAGTAGAACTTCTTCTCACAGAAAAGCAATGTTTAAAAATATAAGTATTGCTATGATTGAAAGAGAAAAAATAGAAACTACTCTACCAAAAGCAAAAGAATTAAAAAGATTTATGGAAAAATTAGTGACAAAAGCTAGAGTTAATGATGCAAATGCACATAGACAAGTTTTTGCAGTATTACAAGATAAAGAAGCTACTAAAAAACTTCTTAACGAAATAGCACCAAAATTTGAAAATAGAAATGGTGGATATACATCTATTGTTAAAACTAGAATTAGACGTGGTGATGCCACTCAAATGGCTTATATTTCATTTGTATAAAATATAATCGTATATATTAACAAGCTTGATGATTTATCATCAAGCTTTTTTTATGCATTTGATATAATATTGCAAAGTGTAATGTTATATCAAATATATAAAAACTATCGCTATAATTACTTATGATTTTACACCTAGACCTAGACTGCTTTTTTGCAGCAGCACATAGAATAAATAATCCAACACTACTAAATATTCCAATAGCAGTTGGAGGAAGAAGTAATCTTAATATTTTTACGCGAGAAAAAGAACATAGAGAATTAAGTAATATTCAAGGAGCATTTACAAGTTCAATATTATCTTGTAGCAAAAATAAATCATTTAAAGAATATTATATTGATGAAAATAACAAAATAAGAGGAATTATAACTACTTCTTCATATGAAGCTAGGGCATTTGGAGTTAAAACTGCTATGAGTGTTGCTGAGGCATTAAGGCATTGTCCTAGTCTTAAAATGATAGCCCCCAATTATCCTTTATATCATGATTTATCATATAAACTAAAAATACTTTTGGAAAAAAAAATACCACAAGTTGAACAATTTAGTATAGATGAATTTTTTGGAGATGTTAGTGGCTGGGTAAATGATGATGAAGTATATGATTTTGCAAATAAGTTAAAAATACAAATTCAAGAAGAGTTGGGTTTACCTATATCTATAGGAATAGCAAAAACAAAATGGATAGCAAAACTAGCTACTAATAAAGCTAAACCATTTGGAGTAAAACTTATAATTAAAGAAGATGTAGAAGATTTTATAAAAAATATTCCCATTGAAGCATTTCCTGGTATTGGCGCTGGATATGAAAAAAGATTAAGATCAAGAGCTATAAAAACACTAGGAGATGTTAAACATAATAAGCAATTATTTACACAATGGGGTACAAATGGTTTACAATTGTATAATCGAATATGTGGTTTTGACAATGAAAAAATATCATTTGAAAAGAGAAAAAAATCTATAGGTTTAGGTAGAAGTTTTGATGCTATTGAAAATAGAACTGAAATAAAAAGAAGATTGAATATTTTATGCAGACACCTTAGCTTTTTGGCCTTTAAAGCAAGTCACAATCCTATGACATACTCATTAAAAATAAAATACGAATACGGTTCTAAAGAAAATGATAATACAAATACAAATAGATTATTTAGTGAGGAAAATTTAAAACATGAAATTATATCTTTATTTAATAAAATAGATATTCATCCTTTACACTCAATAGTACAATTAAATATTACTTTAGGAAATTTTGCAGAAAATAAACACCTTACTTTAGATTTATTTAATTATGAAAATGATAAACAAAAAGTACAATTAAGTAAATCATTGCATAAGTTAAGAGATAAATTTGGAATAGACATTATAAAAAATGCAGGGGAATTATAAAAACAAATAAAGACAAATTTTGCTATATTTTGATATTATTTTATAAAGGATTTGAATGGCAAAATATATATTGTTTGATACAGAAACAACAGGAAATCAAACAGAAGATAGAATTATCCAAATTGGAGCTATGATAGTACATAGTAAAAGCGACATTGAAGTTTATGATGAAATTTGTTCAACTATACTTGATATTAAAATTGAAGCTATGGAAGTACATAATATTGTACCATCAATGCTAGAAAATAAAGGTGATTTTTTACAAACAAAAACATACAATAAGATATTAGAATTGAATAATAGTTCAAATTATCTAATAGCACATAATATAAATTTTGACTTAGGTATGCTTGAAAAAGAAGGTTTTATTAATAAATATTCCTTAATAGACACACTAAGATGTGCAAAACATTTGTATGCTAATATGCCATATCATAGATTGCAATATTTACGATACGCATTAGAATTATATAAAATTGAAAATGAAGAAGCTAAAAGATTAGATATTACAATTAAAGCACATGATGCAATAGGTGATGTTCTTGTTATGAAATTATTATTATCTTTACTTGTAAAAAGAGTGAAGGAAGAATATCCTGATTTCAATGCAATGGAAAAATTAGCAGAACTTACAAAAACACCTGTATTGATTCAAACATTCAAATTTGGTAAGTATAGAGGACAAGATATTGCACAAGTTGCAATAGACGATAGCGGTTATTTAAATTGGATGAGAAATAATATGAAAGATTTAGATGAAGATATGAAATATACTCTAGATAAAGTATTATCATAATAATGACTATAGAAATTATGATATAATCATATATGAATAAAAATACAATAAAAGAAGAAATAGAACTTCAAGCTAATAACTTATCAAATACTGACTCATTTATACAATTGTTAAAAGACTTAAAGGACTGTAAACCAAATATATTATTGCATAAAAGTTTAAAATATAATAATAAAGATTTTACAATATCTTGGAATAAAACAATACACAAAGATACAATAGCTGTACTTTTTAATTCAATAAGACATGAAGATAAAAAAGGCGATATGCTTGATGGACTAGCAACAAATAATTATGCAAATACAATGACAATGATGAAAACATTAAAACCTTTAGAAATACAAATACTACATAAAAAAAATAACAAAAAATTAGTTTTTAATATATTAAATACTAGTGAAGAAAAAAAAACAAAAATCAATTTGATTTTCAAAATATTATTTTTTTATTCTTATTCTTACTTAAATAAAGAACTTAAAAAAGCTGATGAAAAATAACCAAAAAAGAATTGATGTTCAAAAAGGTTTGAATGTTAATATTGTACTAAAAGAACATCAAAGAACAAATCAACTAACAAATGGTATCGTAAAGGATATCTTGACTAATAGTGCTTTTCATCCTCATGGTATAAAAGTACGATTAAATAATGGAAAAGTTGGAAGAGTACAAGAGATTTTAAACTAATAAAATCTATAAAAACTACTGCTATAATAATTTAAGCTCATATTAGATATAATGCGATTAATCTGAACATAACAACACAAACAATAAAGTGTTAAATATATAATTCTACAATAGAATTAGGGTATGTATTTATGGATTTTAACTCCTTATAAATATATAAAAAAATAAAATGTCTTAAAAATACTTAGATGTATGTAATGTATATATTTAGTGAAATACAAGGAAAATAAATGAAATTCGAAGAATTCAATCTAAAAATGGAGCTTAATCAAGCAATAAATAAAGCAGGTTTTACTGAACCTAGCCCGGTACAAGAAGAAGCAATACCAATCATTCTAAATGGTCATGATATTATTGCTCAAGCACAAACAGGTACGGGAAAAACTGCTGCATTTGGATTACCAGTATTACATAATATGAAATGTAATGGAGAAGTAGAAGTACTTGTTATTGTACCCACAAGAGAATTAGCAATGCAAGTTTCAGATGAACTTTTTAAATTTGGTAAATTTTTAAATGTTAAAACTGCTACTGTTTATGGTGGTTCTTCATATTCAAGACAAATCAAACATGTTGAAAGTGCATCGATTATAGTTGCAACTCCAGGAAGACTACTAGATCTGTTAAAAAACAATCAAATTAATATAAAACCAAGTTGGGTTATACTTGATGAAGCTGATGAGATGCTTGATATGGGGTTTTTAGAGGATATTAAAAACATTTTTAAATTTATACCTGAAGATAGACAGACTTTATTATTTTCAGCAACAATGCCAGCACCAATAAAAAAATTAGCTGAAAATATATTAAATACTCCAAAAATAGTAGCAATTGCTAAAAAAGATATAACAAATACAAAAATTACACAGTCTTATTATGTAGTTGAAGAATATGAAAGAGATGATGCTCTTATGAGATTATTCGATTACAAAGATCCAACTAAATCAATTGTATTTTGTAAAATGAAAAGAGATGTTGATAGATTAGCAACATACTTAGTTTCTCAAGGTTTCTCTGCAAAAGGTCTTCATGGCGATATGGAGCAAAGACAAAGAGAAGAAGTAATAAGATCTTTTAAAGGTGATAAAATAGAAGTACTAGTGGCTACTGATGTTGCTGCGAGAGGATTGGATGTTAATGATGTATCTCATGTATTTAACTACCAATTACCATTTGATGCTGAACCTTATGTTCATAGAATTGGAAGAACAGGTAGAGGTGGTAAATCTGGTGTTGCTGTTTCTATTGTATCTCCTGCTGAGTTTAGATCTTTAAGGAAAATTCAACAAACAATTGGTGCACAAATGGAAGCTAAAATTGTTCCTACTATAGATGATGTACAAAATAAAAATCAAGATTCTTTTATTAATAGTATTAAAAGTGCAAAAATTGATGATAAAGTATGTGATTTGATTGATTCAATGAAAGAAGAATTTGATTTATCAACAATCGCATATAAATTAGCAACTATACTTTTACAAAAAGATAAAGTTTCTGGAAAAAATAATATAGGAAAATCACAAAAAGATATTGAATTTTTACTTGAAAGAATGAAAAATGATAGAGGAAGTGGTGGAGGACGTGGACGAAATAGATCAGGTGGAAGAGGAAGATCTGGTGGAGGACATAGAGGTGGAAACAGAGGTGGAAGTCGTGATGGCGGAAACAGA
>CAZEXK010000002.1:34398-71085 GCA_964516815.1 uncultured Helicobacter sp.
GGAAACAGAGGTGGAAGTCGTGATGGCGGAAACAGAAGTGGTGGTCGAGGTGGAGAAAGAGCCGGAAGATCAAGCTCTAGAAACAGTAGAGGATAGAACCTCTTTTTTGGTGCTAGTATTATGATATACGATATCTGTATTATTGGTGCTGGTGCTTCTTCATTAATGTGTGCAAGTCATGTTAAAAATAAGTCAATATGTATTATTGACTCAAACAAAAAAATAGCTCAAAAAATAAAAATTTCTGGTGGTGGTAAGTGTAATATTACCAATACATATATGGATAAAAATTATTTTTTAGGTGATGATAATTTTATTCAAAATACACTAAATACCTATAGCAATGATGATTTAATACAATTTTTAAAAAATAACAATGTTTATTTTGAATTAAATCCAAAAATAGTAAAAGGTACATATTTTTGTCGTATAAGTACTGATGTGATTGATATGTTTACTAAACTTACAAAACATTGTCATTTTGAACTAAATACTATTGTACAAGATGTAACTTATGATGATGTTTATACTATAAATACAAATCAAAAACAAATAAAATCAAAAAAATTAATAATTGCTAGTGGTGGATTGTCCTATAGTAGTATTGGCGCTAGTAGTATAGCTTATGATGTTGCTTGTAAATTTGGACATAGTATAAATACTTTAAATCCTGCACTTGTAGGTTTAACTGTTCAAAAAGATCAATTTTGGTTCAAAGAATTATCTGGATTATCTATGGATGTAAAAGTAAAAGTAGAAGATAAAACCTTAAAAGGAGCATTATTGTTTACTCATAAAGGATGTTCTGGACCTGTAATTTTAACTACTTCACTTTATTGGCAAAAAGGAAAAATAAGTATAGATTTTGCTCCAAATAAAAATAGCTATTTACAAAAAAGATTTAAAAAAGCTATAAAAAACCTAGATATTGATATTCATAATTATGAATTTGCACCTGCTGGAAACTTTGGATATACAAAAGCTGAAGTAACAAAAGGTGGAATAAGTACAAATGAAGTTAATAAAAATATGAAAAGCTTGAAACAAAAAGACTTGTATATAATAGGTGAGGCTTTAGATGTTACAGGAGAACTTGGTGGATATAATTTCCAATGGGCATTTTCAAGTGCGATGGCTTGTGCTAGGAATATATAAAATGTGTTTAATACTATTTGGAATTTTTTCATACTTATCATATGTATTTTATATAGACAATGAATTTTTAAATGCAAGTATAAATGCTATAATTGCATTTATACTTATAGTTTTACTTATAAAAAATATAGTAAAATCAAGAAAATACATAAAAAATAAAAAGAATAAAATATGAAAATTGCATTTATAGGTGATATTGTTGGAAGACCTGGTAGAAAAATAATTCAAGATAAGTTAAAAGGTATTAAAAAAGAGCATGGTATTGATTGTGTAATTGCGAATGGTGAAAATGCATCTCATGGTTTTGGACTTACTATTAAAAACTGTGATGAACTAATATCTAGTGGGATTGATGTAATTACTGGAGGAAATCATAGTTGGGATAAGAAAAAAGATATGCTTGTATTACTTGAAACTCATCCTGTTCTAAGACCAGATAATTATCCAAGTGAAGTTGCTGGTAGTGGTGTAAAAATAATGGAGATTAATAATAAAAAACTAGCCATTATAAATCTTATGGGTTTATTTTCTATGCCGCAAGTTTTAAATCCATTTACACATGCTCTAAAAATTGTGGATGAGTTAAATGCTAAAGGAATACACAATATATTTGTAGACTTTCATGCCGAATCTACTGCTGAAAAAAGAATCATGATGCAATTGCTAGAAAAGAAAGTCTCTGCAATATGTGGAACACATACTCACGTAGGAACAGATGATTTAGAAATTACAAATGGTACTTTTTATGTTAGTGATGTAGGATTAACTGGATGTAGAGATAATGTAATAGGGATGCATAGTAAAGTACCAATACAAAAAGCACTTACAGGACTTGGTGGACATTTTGAAATACCAAAATCTTGTAAAACAATTATGCAAATAATAATAATAGATATAAATGAAAATGCACAAGCCATAGAAGCTTATAAAATAAAACTTTATAACAATAAACAACATGTAGTTTCACACGCTATTATTAATTAAATTTTAAAATTACATATATTAATCGATTTTGATATCAACTAAACACAAACATATTTTGGATAAAATCATTTTAATATAAATTAAAAGGCTTTGTATGATTATTATTCCTCAAACTAAAGGTGGTGTTGGTAAGAGTACAGTTGCAATGCAGGTTATTGCACCATATTTATATAAAAAGCACAATAAAAAAATAACTTATATTGAAATAGATGATGAAAATAATGATTCAAAATCTTTTACAAGAACTGAAATTGTAAATAAAAGAATGTTAAGTACAAATAAACTACAAGAATTAGATGAAATGATTTTAATGGATGATAATCATGAAATAATAATCGATGTTGGTGGTAATAAAACTTCATCTTTAGTTTTAGATGAAATTGCAAAAGTTGGTACATTTGAAAATGTTAAGTGGATAATACCTATGGGTGATGGTGAGCTTGATGGTAAAAATGCGATATCTACTATGAAAAAACTAAATAAAATTGAAAAAGATTCTCAAAAAAATATAATGTTTGCATTAAATAGAGCCATATCTATTGAAGATGATTATTTAGAAGAACAATTTATCAACTTTTTTGGACATCAGTACTTAGCTAGTAATTCTACAATCACAGATATAATACAATCTCCAAAATATTTTGCACTTAAAAATGACAAGGTTATAACTATGAGTAGATACCTTGGTAGTACAGTTTGGGAGATGGCTTATAACAATACGGATTTTACAGCTAAAGCAGTAAAAGCAAAAGAGTTAGGTGACTTACAAAGTGCTAGAAAATATTTATTTTTTAGAAGAATACAAACAGAAGCTAAAGATTATGTCTTAAATACATTAAATAGTGTATTTCTTAAACTTGATAAATTTATAGATGTTAAGTAGTTAGGCTTTTTATGAGTGATATGAGTTTTAAGCAAGCAAAAGAATTAAGTGAAAGGCTTGAGCTTTCTGAAATATCATTGAATGCATTACTTAATAATGTCCAAAAGGCTACTACAAATTTTGAAAAGACATTAGATAAACAAACTATGCTTCTAAACCAAGTACCTCAAACAGACAATAAAATTAAAAATATGATAATACTAATATCTCTTAATATTGGTTTTATTGTGGGACTACTAGTCTCAAAATATTTTATATAATATATTAAAAAGGCAAAAAAAGTATGCATACAAAACAAGAAGATATAATCTTGATGTTTAATAAGATAGCTAAAACTTATGATTTAGCAAACACAATACTGAGTTTAGGTATTGACAAGATATGGAGAAACAAAGCTTGTAATATGGCCTTTGATTTTTATGAAAGTAAAAATATAAATACTATAGTTGATGTTGCTTGTGGTACTGGTGATTTGATGATTGATTGGAAAAAAATAGCTAATAAAAGAAATATAAGCTTAGAAAAAGTTATTGGTATTGATCCTAGCGTTGGTATGATTGAAGTTGGGAAGAATAAAATACCTGATGGTATTTTTATTGAATCTGGGGCTGAAGATATGCCTTTAGAAAATCAAAGTGCTGATATTATTTCTATATCTTATGGTATTAGAAATGTAGTAAAAAGGCAAGAGGGATTAGAAGAGTTTGCAAGAGTTTTAAAACCAAATGGATTACTTGTTATTTTGGAGTTTACTAGAAATGATAAAAATAATTTTGGCGCAAAATTAAGTAAATTTTATATGAATAATATTATGCCTATTATTGGTGGACTTGTATCTGGTAGTAAAGATGCATATACGTATTTACCTGAATCTATTGAAGCATTTATTACTAGTGAACAAATGTGTAAAGAATTAAAAACAGTTGGACTTGAGCCTGTATTTGTAAAAGGATATAGCTTAGATATGTCAACAACTTTTATAGCAAGAAAAATAGTTTAATTATTTTATGAATCAAGCAATAAGTGTAAGTGAACTTAGTAATCAATTAAAAGGTTTACTTGAAACTACTTTTTCACATGTATATGTTCAAGGTGAAATTTCAAATCTTACATATCATAATTCTGGACATATTTATTTTTCAATAAAAGATAGTTCATCTACTATTTCATGTGTAATGTTTAGAGGAAATGCTAGTAAATTAAAATTTAAATTAGAAGTAGGTGCTAAGATAATAGTAAATGGTTCTATAACGGTTTATACACCAAGAGGTAATTATCAGCTCTTGTGTAGTGCAATTGAGCCATCAGGTATAGGAGCTTTAGCTTTAGCTTATGAACAATTAAAAACAAAACTACAAATAAAAGGCTATTTTAATAAAGCTATTAAAAAACAATTACCAATATATCCTAAAATTATATATGTAATCACTTCTAACACTGGTGCAGCTATAGAAGATATGAAAAAAATATTAAGTGTTAGGTATCCTTTATGTAAGTTGATATTATTGCCTTGTATAGTACAAGGTAGTAATTCTAAAGATGATATTATAAATAAAATAAAATTAGCAGATGCGCTAGCAAATGAAAATGAAAATTGTAATTTGAACGAACAATTAATTATTGTAGGAAGAGGTGGAGGAAGTATTGAAGATTTATGGGCATTTAATGAAGAAAGTGTGTGCGATGCTATATATGAATGCCAAACTCTAATAATAAGTGCTGTTGGACATGAAAATGATTTTTTAATAAGTGATTTTGTTGCTGATGTTAGAGCTAGTACTCCTTCAAATGCTATTGAAATAGCTACACCAAATATAAATGATTTAAGATTCTTAAGTGATAATATTTATAATTCTATTGAAAATAGTTTTAGAAATATTATTTTTAATAACACTCAAAAATTAGATTCATTAAAGTCATCTTTTGAACAACACTCTTTTAAATCAAAATTTAAATTTATTCAAGATACGATAAATCATGAAAAAAGAAACTTAAATCAAGTTTTTGAGCTAATATTACAAAAAAATAAAGATGAATTAGAATTTATTTCTAAATTATTTATGCAAAATGATCCAAAAAATAATCAACATGAATTTTATGTTCAAGTAAGTAAAGATGATGAATTAGTGAACATTGATAGCATAAATGTGAATGAAAGTATCACTTTACAAACATTAAATTACAAATTTAAATGTGAGATAATGAAAAAAGTGAAAATATCTTAAGCTTAGGATGGCTATAATTATTTATACAATGCAAATAAAAAGGTGTAATTATGTCATTTAGTGGAGAAAAAACTCAACACGTAGAACAAAGTGAATATATGACTTTCATTTTAGGTAGTATGAAATATGCAATTGAGTTACCAAAAATTAGAGAAATATTAACATATCCTGAGATTATTACTCCTTTACCTAATACTACAAAATGGGTAAAGGGACTTATTAATTTAAGAGGAGAAGTTGTCCCAATATTAGATGTAAGAGTCAAGTTTAATACTGGTACTATAGTTTATGATGAAAATACAGCAGTAATAGCTGTAATTACCAAGGATAGTAGAATGTTAGGAATAGTTGTAGATAAAGTTGATGATGTACAAAAAATAGATATTACATCTTTATCTCCTGTAGCTTCCATGGGTTCTGCTATACCTTCTGAATATTTAAAAGGATATGTAAGGCTTGAAGACAATCAAATGTTAGTACTTATGGATGTTGAGTCTGTACTTAATAAAGATGAATTGTCAAAGTAAATAATAATATGCAAGATAAAGTAGATAAATTAAGGAAATATACAATTTTGTTTGTAGAAGATGAAATGGATATTGTTGAAGTTTTTTCTGATACATTAAAAAAATTAAAAGTAGATTTTTTTATTGCAAACAATGGCGAAGAAGCCTTAAAAATATATAACAAAACACCAAATATTAATATGGTTATAACAGATATAAATATGCCCATAATGAATGGTTTTGATTTGATTAGGAGTATAAGAAATAATGATGATAATGTTTTGTGTTTTATACTCTCCGCTGAAATTAGTGAAAAAACTAAAGAACAAGCAAAATTATTAAATATTTCAGAGTATATTGAAAAACCTTTTGACTTTATAAAGTTTATAAGTTTATTTGATAGATTCTAATTTTTTATTTTGCCATTAGTAATAAATTTGTAGTAGTAAATACTTGACTAAATGTATTTGTTATTAGCTTTTGCATAAACATTTCCATCTTATCTCTTTCTTTCCAAATTGCATTTTCAATTTTAGCTTCTTTTTTTAAAATTTGTTTTGCAGATGTTATAGTTGCAACTTCATCTATTAATCCTACTTCTTTTGCTTGAGATGCTGTAAATATATGTGCATCTGCATATATCTTATGATCTTGTACATTTAAGTTTCTAGCCTTTGCCACTGATGTTACAAATAAATCATAGGTACCTTTTATAACTTTGTTTAATTCATCTTTTTCTTGTTCATTCCAAGTACGAGTTGGAGTACCCGCATTTTTATATGTACCAACTTTCACAGTTTGTGGTTTTATTCCAATTTTACTTAACAATTCACTAGCATCAATACTTTGTATAATAACTCCAATACTACCAATCATTGAACCAGGATTACTATATATTTTTTTAGCATAAATTGAAGCGTAATATGAACCACTTGCCATTGTACCAGTTGCATAAGCGATTACTGGTTTTAGTTCATTTAACTCTTTAATGGCATAAGCTATTTCAATAGAGGGTGCTACTGCACCACCTGGAGAATCAACAACAAATAATACTCCTTTTATATTATCTTGTAACTTTGCATTGTTAATTTGCTCTAGGACAATATTAGCATCAATTATTTCTCCACTTAATCTTATTTCTTGTAAATTCGGACTTTGCAGATTTACAGTACTAGTATTCATGTAAGTATAAATGATGAAGCTTACGAATAATGTAGCTTTAAAATTATTTTGTATAAAACTAATAGGTGCGGTTATTGGAGTAAATAGTAGTTTAAGAAAGTACATTTGTTCCCTTTATATATGTATGTTTTGCTCTTTTTGTATGAAGTATAATATTTAATGCTAAATCATTTGTATCTTCTACATTATCTGGTAAATTAAAAGTAATTATATCTGAATCATTGTGTATATTAAGTGAACCTTTTTTATTTAAACCTAAAGCCTTAGCCCCACCACTTGTAGCAAAGTGTAAGAGTTTTTTACTTAAAGCATGAGTGTTTATTTCACTTTGTATGAAAAATGTATTTCTAAGTTCATCGAACATATTTAAAGAAATATTTGAACTTAAACCATCCGTACCTATTGCTAAATCAATATTTTGTACATGATTAAGATTTAATTTACTATTAGTTAAAAGTCTATTTGAATTTGAACAATGTATAATACTAGCATTTAAGTTTTGTATTTGTTTTAATTCTTCTTTATTTGCTTGCACACAATGTACAAATGAAAGTTTATCTTGGTGCTTGAATAAGTCCAAAAATTCTCTTGAAGATATAATAGAATGTGTTTGTCCTAAAAAGTCGTTAAAAAAAGATACAAACTCACCTTTGCTATAATTTAGCCAATCATTTTCGCTTTTACTTTCTTGAAAATGTGATGACACTGCAAGATTGTGTTTTTTTGCAATTTTTAGTATTTCTCTTACTAAAAAAGGATGAGTTGAGTATGCAGAATGTATGGCAATAGCTGGTATAAAATTATCTTTTTTATTTTTAAGTGCGGAGTTTAATTTTTCTTTGAAATCTAAATATAGAGTATCAATCATATCAGCTTTGCTTCCTAGTGCTTCAGTAAAATACACTACATTCATACTAGAATTGATACAAGCTTGCATATCAAAACCGTACGATGATATTGCACCAATAGTTGTTGTACCAGTATTTATCATATTTTGTAATTGCTTGCTTATTATTTCATGTGTGGCATTTGAAATTAAATCATCTCTATTTTTTATCACAGAAAATAGCCATTGCACAAAATTACCATATGTAAGACTTGTCTTGTTTGCACTAAATTCTAAGTGCACATGTGCATTTACAAGTCCTGGCATAATAACAGAATGTAAGCCTAGGTATTTTATATGTTCATGTGGATATAGTTTTTGTATATTATCATTTGTATCTATATTTATAATTTTTTCATCAAATACAATTGTAGCATTTCTGTAAATTTTAAAATCCTCATCACATGTTACAATGTAATCGGCACTTAAAAAATTCATATCTTATAGCTCCCTTTTATGAAATATTCGTTATTATAGCAAAAATTATAATATATAAAGGCAAATAATGAAAATAGCAGTAATACAAGGACCAAATTTAAATATGTTAGGTGTAAGAGAACAGCATATTTATGGACCAATGACTTTAGATGAAATACACACACAACTAGAAAATGCAGCTTCACAAAACAATATTGAATTAGAATTTTTTCAGTCAAATTTAGAAGGAGAATTAGTAGATAAAATTCAAGAATGTTTAGGAACAATAGATGGTATATTAATAAATCCAGCTGCATATTCACATACAAGTATTGCAATTACAGATGCACTAAAAGCTGTATCTTTGCCTGTTGTTGAAGTTCATATTTCAAATATATATCATAGAGAAGAATTTAGACAAAAATCAATAACTGCAAGTGCTAGTACTGGGGTTGTTACTGGATTTGGAGCATTTGGTTATCATATGGGTCTTATGGCTATTACTCAAATAGTATCAGAAATCCAACAATCTAATCAAGCAATAGAAGAAACAAAAAAACAAGATTAATATATCTTAGTATGATTATAGTTATTGCCTCAGCTAACAAAGGAAAAATAAAAGAGTTTCAAGCTCTTTTAAAAGACTATGAAATTAAAAGTTTTAATGAGTTAATAGATGATATTGATATAATAGAAGATGGTCTAACTTTTCAAGAAAATGCAATAATAAAAGCTAAAACCATCCAAGTTAAACTAGCCAAAAAATATCCAAATGAAAAAGATAAATTTATAATAATATCAGATGATAGTGGGATAAGCGTAAAAGAATTAAATAATGAACCAAATATTTACTCAGCAAGATATGCAGGAATAAATGCAAACGATGAGCAAAATAAACAAAAACTAATAAATAATCTGAATAAATTAAATATTAAAAAATCAAAAGCATTTTACACTGCTTGTATAGCTATAGCATATAAAGAAGAAATATATACAACACATGGATGGATGCATGGGGATGTTATAAATAAATGCATTGGAAATAATGGTTTTGGATACGATGCTTTATTTATCCCAAAAGGACATGATAAAACTTTAGCCGAAATGGACTTTGAAAATAAAAAAGAATTATCTCATAGAACAAAAGCACTTAACTTAGCTATGAAAATTATAAAAACTTTAAAAAAATAAGATTTAATCTACTTTAGTGTGTTTATATCATTTTAATTTTGTACTAATAATTAATTCTTACTCCAATCAAAACATCAATTTTTGGATGATTTAAAAAATTGTAATTAGAATTTATACTATATCCGCCTCTAGCTTTGACAACTTTATTTTTTTCACTTATTAAAAATACATTAAATTTCTTATTTTCATCTAAAAACCTTGAAGCTACTGAAAATACTTCAAATGGTCCAGAAAAATCTAGCACTTCAGCATCATTATATATAAATGCCTATATTCAATTTTAATCCTTTGTAATTATTATTGTTTGCTTGTTTTTCTTGGAGTATTGTACCTTTATATTATTACATCGCCATTATTTGTTTGTCTAACTTTTTGTATTTTAAAAGTTTCATTAGCTATGTTCCTGTTTGTAAAGTTTGAATAATTGTTTACTACTTTATTTATGGTAATTAGCTCTTTTTTACTAAATAACTCTTCATCAAAATCTTCTTCCATTTTTAAAAAGTTCAATTGTATAAATTTATCTTTGGGAATAATAGCTATATCTAAATATCCTAATAGTTCTTGTATAACATACAACCTTTGATCATCTTCTTTTAAATCTTGTTCATTTGCAATGATATCAAATATATCACCTAAAAATTTTGCTTGAGGATTTCTAATATTTTTTATATACTCATCTCCAAATATTTTTTCAGCAAAAAGTTCATGATGATTGTAGTCCATAAGAAAAATCATAATACTTACTTTTTTATCATCTAAATGCTTTACTTTTTTGTGTAACATATAAAGTATTACATTAGCAATTTTATTTATATCTAGTTTCATTATATCCCTTGTATTTTTAATAATATATTTGTAATTATACTAAAATATAGTAAAAGTTATGATTTATATAAGATAACTTATTTTTGTTGCACCACTTTATCATAAAGACTTATATGTGAATTATCTTTAGTAAATAAGTATATGTGATGTGTACTTGTATTTTTTTCAAATATTATATTTAAGCTAAATCTTTCATCATTTATATTTGTATTTTTTAATACATTTTGTTTAACGTATTTCATATGAATTTGTGCTTGTAACTCTAGATATTTTAATGTATTTATATATTTTGAGTAAGTTCTAGTATAGAGTATATCAATACTCAAATAAGAAAAAGTTATTAGTAAAGTTAAAACTATTAATAAAATAAAAGCATTTTTCTTTTTTCTCAAGTTATATAATTTTTATTTCTATTTGAAGATTTATATTAAATTGTTCTTTGACTTTATGTTGGGCTAAGTTAATAAGCTCTATTGCTTGTTCATATGTCCCTTCATTATTGTTTACTAAGAAGTTTGCATGTAAAGATGAAAAGGACATATCACCAATGCTATGTCCTTTTAATCCTACATGTTCTATTAGATATCCAGCACTATATTTTTTTGGATTTTTAAAACACGATCCAGCACTAGGTATATTTGGTTGATTGTCTCTCATTTTTACAAACATAGCTTGTTTTTGCTTACTATAGCCTTCTTTTATATTAAATGTTGCTTCAAAAACTATTCCATTTATTTTTGTGTGTCTATATGAATGAGGAATATTTTCTTTTAGTATTTGTCCATCTTGTGTTTTGATACTGTGCAAAAAATTAAATATTTCATATTCTTTTAAGCCAGCGTTCATTTTTATCAAACCTCCTATATTACCTGGAAGTTTTGCTAAGAGTTCAAAGTTTGCGATATTGTTTTTTTTACAATATATTAAAAGTTTACCACTACTTGTAGCAGCACCTACTATTAGTTTGTTGTTTTTTTGAAAAATATAATCAAACTCATCTCCTAATATTGCCAAAGAAGGTGGATTATTTGATATTATTGTATTGTTACATTTTCCAATTATAGTATATTGTGAATAATCATCAATTTTTTTTATGATTTTAACTTCATGTTTTGATCCTATATGTATGGATGAGTATTTTTTAAAATCTATTATTTTCAATATTTCTTCTTTGTGTAATTGTAAAGTAAATTATAACTAAAAAACATTATACTTGAATATATAAATAAGTGTTTAAAAATAAAAAGGCAAAGTTTAATAAAAAAAATGAATATTTAGAAAAAATAGATAAAAAACTTAAAATTAAATATAAAATAAAAAACCAAGGTGCAATTGTTACGTCAATACTTTTAATCTGCATATTTAAAAAAGCTTGTATATAAACATCAAGTAAATCGCCATATGTAATTATATGTAAAAATAATTCTAAAGGATAAAATATACTAAATAATATAGTAAATAAAGGTGAATATAGTTGTTCTATAGATACAGTTTGAAAGAAAAAATGCGCTATTGGATTAATTGCTAAAAACAGCCAAACATTAAAAAATAAAAATGCTAGTACTTTATTTAAATTTTTAAAGTACTGTAAAAACAAATAAATATAAAATACACCTGCTAATGAAAAGAATAAACTTAAAGAAAATAACAACTTTGGAAACAGTGAAACAATAAGCAAACTAACTAATGCCAAAGTAGAAAAAGATAATATTTTAATATTTGTTCTTAAAAAAAATAATGCAAATACAAACATAACAAATGAACGTAATAAAGAAGGAACATTTCCTAATAAAAAAAGATAATAAAATAACAATAAAGAAGTAAGTATTAAAATATCAAACTTTTTATTTCTATATGGTATATATTTTTGATGAAAAGGTGAGTATAGCATATATAAAAACCAATAAAGGATAAATGACAATAAGCCAAGATGAAAACCACTTATAGCAATTAAATGTGAGATTCCATATTGTGCCATGGTTTCTTGTAAGTTATTATTCATGGGTATTGCTAAAAATAAGGCAGTAAATATTTGAGAAATTTCTTTATTATCGTGTTGATTTGAGATATTATTTGAAATGTTTTTTAAAATATCATCTCGTATAATCTTATTTTTATTAATATTGAAACTATTAGCATAAAATCCTTTTAAATAATCAATAAATGAAATGTTTTTTGTAACGATTGTTATGTTTAAATTATCTAGTTTCTTTATAGAATAATTTTTGCTTTTTGTATAAAAAGTAAATTCATTATTTTGAAGTTTTAAAATATTATGAGTGTTTTTTTTGTAAACATTTAAAACAATATTGTTTGATTGGTGAAGTTCATTTTCATTAAATATTTGATATTTTGTATATAAATAATAAGTATTACATAAAAATATAAATATTAAAAAGAATATTATGTAAAACCACTCTTTTTTATTTCTAGCAAAAAGAAGAGGCTTTATCATTTGTTGATTTAGGTATAAATACCATCAAGTAAATTGTCCACATATTCATCAGCGTCAAATACAATAAGATCATCTTGTTTTTCACCTATACCTATATAAAATATAGGTAGTTCTAATTGATTGGATATAGAAAACAAGGCTCCACCTTTACTTGTACCATCAAGTTTTGTAACTATAATACCATCAACATTTACTATATCATGAAATGCACGAGCTTGTGCTATTGCACTATTTCCTTGTGTACCATCAAGTATTAATAATTTTTGATGAGGTGCATCTTTATGAGCTTTTGTACATACTTTTACTATTTTTTGCAGTTCTTTATTTAGATTTACTTGAGTTTGTAGTCTACCTGCTGTATCTATTATGCAATAATCAATATTTTTAGCAATAGCTGAGGATATTGTATCAAAAGCTACAGCACTGGGATCATGTCCTTGTTGTGTTTTTATAATTGGAACATCTATTTTTTTTGCCCAAATACTAAGTTGTTCAATAGCAGCAGCTCTAAACGTATCTCCAGCACCTAAAATTACAGATTTGTTTTCTTTTTTATATTTGGAAGCTAGTTTAGCAATTGTAGTAGTTTTACCAGCTCCGTTAACTCCTATGATTAATTGTACAAAAGGTTTAGGTAAGTTTTGCATATCAACAAGAGGTGAATGTTCAAACAACATAATTAGTCTATGTCTGAGTTGTGGTCTTGTAATTTGTGCATTTAATCCATCCATGGCTTTTTGAATAATTTCATATTCCATGTCTGATTGGATTAAAATTTCTTCAATCTCTTCAAAGCTTACTTTTGTTTTTTTTGTATTCTTGGAATTGAAAAAATTAAACATATATTATTGTACTGTCTTTTTTGTATGATTATCATCGTTTGTATGATTGTGATCTGCAGCTTGATTGTGATTTTTTAAAATATTATCTGGTAATTCAATTGCTTTTTTAATATCACTTATTAGTATTTCTGGAGGAACTAAACCTTTATAACGTTGATACACTAAACCATCTTTAGTAAATAAAAACATGGTAGGGATAGATTTTACTCCACCAACCGCATCAGATAGTAAATAGTTTTCATCTGAGTTTGTTATTGGATATGTTACTTTGTATTTATTAATAAATTTTTGTATATAAGTATTTGGTTTATCTTTTTCTAACAATATTGATATAACTTGGAAGTTTTTTCCATATTCTTCTTGTAAGTGATTCAAGTGAGGAACTTCAGCTTTACAAGGGGGACACCATGTAGCAAAAAAGTTTAATAATATTACTTTATTTTCGTATTGTTTAAATTTCCAACCATCTTTTGTAACTTCAATAGTGATATCTTCATTATTTGTAGTTTTTAAATTAAATGTTGGTAAAATATCTTCACTAGGTGATAATAAATCTTTAAAAATATTGTTTTTGTCATCACAAGCTGAAAACATTAGTATTAGTAAAGTTGATAATAAAATGAGTTTTTTAATATTCATTTCATCTCCTTATGGTAAGATTAAGAATGGATTTTATCCTATTAGGACTTAAAAATGGCTAATTGTTTAAAAAATGAATTCAGAACTAAATGTATTAAAAGGTTAAGAACTTCAGTAAAATTATCAAAATATAGAAACGATAAATTTATAAATGATAAACTAAAGACAATGATAAAAACAAGAAAAATTAAAACTATTTTTTTGTATTTGCCCTTGAAAATTGAAGTTGATTTAAGGCATTTGATAAATTGGCTTAGACAAAATAATTATAAAGTTTATGTACCTTATGTTACAAGTAAGACTACATTTAAAGAAGTTCTATATAGGCTACCTTTAAATAAAAATAAATTTAAAATATATGAACCCAACAATTCTAATAAATACATAAAAACAAAATTTGATATGGCCATAGTGCCAATTATAGGTTTTGATGATACTTTTAGAAGAATAGGCTTTGGCTTTGGTTATTATGATAGATATTTTTCTAATTTAAAACAAAAGCCTTTTACTGTGTTTACCCAAATAAGTACTTGCAAATCAAGTGATATTATTACTGATGACTATGATTTACAAGCAAATTGTATTATTACAAATAAAGGTATATTGTGGAACAAGAATTACAAAACATAATTATAACTGCTAGTATTTCTTTTTTTATTGCATTTCTTATTGCAAGAACTATTTATAAAAAAAAGAAAAATACTCATATAGAGAATTCAAAAGAAAAAGCAAAGGTTATTGAACTTCAAGCTCAAAATACGTTAAATGAGGCAAGGGCAAAAGCAAAAATACAAATAGATAAAGAATTCTGGCAATCTAGACAAGAAATTGAAAAAAAAGAAAAAGATGTGAATGAATATTTACAAGAAGAACTGGATTCAATAAAACTTGATAAAGAAATGATAACTTCGAGTAAAAAAGATATAAAATCACTGAAAAAAGGCTTAGAAGCACAGCAACAATTATATGAAGAAAAAATACAAGATTGTTTTAAGATATTAGAAAATGCAAGTGGACTTACTCAAAAAGAAGCTGATAATATTATGATAACTTTAGTTAAAGAAAATTCTAGAGAAAGAGTTAGCTCAATTTTTAGAAAAGAATATAAAATTGCTAGTAACAATATGAAAAATGAAATAAATAATATACTTGCAAATGCAGTTACTAGATATGCAGGAGAATTTGCTGGAGAAAGACTTACAAATAATATAAAACTAGATGATGAACATACTAAAGGTAAAATAATAGGTAAAGAAGGTAGAAATATAAAAACCTTAGAAATGACATTGGGTGTTGATATTATAATTTCCGATACGGATAATAGTATTACAATTAGCAGTTTTAATTTATATAGAAGAGCAATTGCTACTAAAACAATTGAGTTATTAATAATTGATGGTAGAATTCAACCAACTAAAATAGAAGAGGTTTATAAAAAAGTTAAAAAAGAATTTGATGAAAATATTAAACAAGAAGGTGATAATACAGTACATGAACTTGGAATTTCTGATATGAATGAAGAACTTATTATTTTAATTGGAAAATTAAAATATCGAGCTTCATATGGACAAAATGCCTTAGCCCATACTTTAGAAGTTTCTTATTTAGCTGGACTTATAGCTTCACAAATGGGTGGAGATACAATAAAAGCAAGAAGAGCTGGTTTATTACATGATATTGGAAAAGCATTGACTTATGATAAAAAAGGAAGCCATGTTGATTTGGGCGCAGATTTATGTAAAAAATTAGGCGAACCAAGTGAAGTGATAAATGCAATTTATGCCCATCACAACTATGAAGAACCTAGTAGCATTGAAAGTGCTGCTGTTTGTGCTGCTGATGTATTAAGTGCAGCAAGACCTGGAGCTAGAAGAGAAGTATTGCATACATACTTAAAAAGATTAGAAGATATAGAAATAATTGCTAATAGTAAAAATGGAGTAGTAAAAGCATTTGCTATAAATGCTGGAAGAGAAATAAGAGTAATCGTAAATGCTAAACTTGTAAATGATGATGAATCTATATTGTTAGCACAAGAAATTGCGCAAGAAATTGAAGATAAAGTTAATTATCCAGGAGAAATAAAAGTAAATGTAATTAGAGAATTAAGAAGCAGTGGATACGCTAGATAAGATCATATTACTATAATATATGCGTGACTAATAAAATAGAAATTATGTAATTGTATTGTTATTTTTAGCTAGCTCTTTTTTATATATTTATAAATGAATTATTGGCTATATGATAATTTTTTTACATTGTAATATGATATAATTATTAAATTGTTATTTGAAGGACGATATTGAAAAAATTAACAACACGTATTATTGCAGGAAAATATAAAGGAAAATCTTTAGAGTTACCTAGTTTAGATTCTACAAGATCTAGTAAATCTATTTTGAAGGAGTCATTTTTTAATGTTTTACAATATGACATTATAGATGTAGTCTTTATTGAAGCTTTTGGAGGTAGTGGAAGTATTGGGCTTGAAGCTTTGAGTAGAGGAGCTAAAGAAGTAATTTTTGTTGAAATTGATAAACTAGCATATAAAACATTGCACAAAAATATACAATGTATTGATGCGTCTTCTTGTACGGCACTATTAGGGGATACTTTTGAAATATTACCAAATATAATAAACACGCAACTCAAAAATAATAAAACCGAAATCATACTTTATATAGATCCACCTTTTGATTATAGGGAAGCTATGGGAGAAATATATTTACAAACGTTTAAAATGATAAAAAACTTTAATAATGACAATATAATTTTACTTGCGGTTGAACATAAAAGCGAATTAGAAATGACACAAAGTATTGGTAGTTTTGAAAAATATAAAAGCAAAAAGTTTGGTAATTCATCTTTAACTTATTATAAATTAAAATAGATTAACTAAAATTAGATTTTGAACTTTTATGGTACAATCTCGAAATATATAAGAATAAATAAGGAATAACATGAAATTTATTGAAACAAGAGGAAATGATGGAATTAAGCCAAATGAAGTAGAATTTTCGTACGCAATATTAAATCCAAGTGCATCTTTTGGAGGATTGTATGTTCCTAAAAAATTACCAAAGTTGGATGATGATTTTATATCTTTACATATAAATAAATCATATAAAGAACTAGCATTTGATTTATTAAGTGCTTTTAAAATTGATATTGATGAAAAAACTTTAAATAAAGCACTTGATTTATATGATGACTTTGATGATAAAAATAATGCTTCTCCTGTGATTAAAGTAGACGAGGACTTATTTGTAAATGAACAATATCATGGACCTACAAGAGCTTTTAAAGATATGGCATTACAACCATTTGGTAGTATTTTAAGTTCTATTGCTAAGCAAAAAAATGAAAAATATTTAATATTAGCTGCTACATCAGGAGATACTGGACCAGCTGCACTTAATACTTTCAAAAATAAAGAAGGTATTAATGTAGTTTGTTTGTATCCAAATGGTGGAACAAGTGATGTTCAAAGACTACAAATGGTAACAGAAGAAGGTGCAAACCTAAAAGTTCTTGGAATAAATGGAAATTTTGATGATGCTCAAAATGCATTAAAAAATTTATTATCTTCTGCTTCTTTCAAACAAACTTTAGAAAAATCAGGGATAAAACTATCAGCTGCTAATTCTGTAAATTTTGGAAGAATTATTTTTCAAATAGTATATCATTTTTGGTCATATCTTGAATTACTAAGAAAAGAAGAAATTATAAATGGTGAAAACATATATTTGACTATTCCTTCTGGTAATTTTGGTAATGCTCTTGGTGCTTATTATGCAAAAAAGATGGGTTTGTGTGTAGAAAAAATACTTATTTCTTCAAATGAAAATAATATTTTGACTTCATGGATAAATGATGGTGTGTATGACTTAAGTGACAAAAAATTGATTATGACAAAATCACCAGCCATGGATATATTAAAATCATCAAATATAGAAAGAATTATGTTTGATATGTTTGGTGCACTTAGAACTAAAGAACTTATGAATGAATTGGCATCTAATAATAAATTTATATTAAATGAAAAAGAGAAAGAATCTTTACAAAATGTATTTAGTGCTACATATAGTGATGATGAATATGGAAAACAAACTATTAAAAAATATCTTGATAAAGGCTATTTAATGGATCCACATACTGCTACTTGTATTAAAGCTCATGAAACAATAAAAACTAGTAATATAAAAAATGTAATATATTCTACAGCACAATGGACTAAATTTTCTCCAACAGTATTAAATTCAATAAAACAAAATGATGAAGAATATGAAGATAAATTCGCATTACAGATAATATCAAATGATTATAATCAAATCGTACCACAAAGTATAAATGACCTGTTTAATAAAAAAGTAATTCATGATACTATTATTGATGTAAATAGTTTAGAAGAAGAGATTATTAAGTTTATTAAATTATCTAATAGTCATTAAATAGTTTAATACAGTAGCTATAAAAGCATCATATTTTCTATCTTTTAAATATGCAATATATAAAGTTCTTTTCATAGTTAGTTTTGGAAGTCTGGCTACATGAACTTTTCCTTCTGCCATAAGTCCCTTTAATGCTCTAAGTGAAGCAATTGATACAGTTGGAGTTTGATTTATATTTGAGTGTAATACAGTTTGCATTATGGTAGTTAATGATGATGACTCTGTAATTTTGTCAAACATTTCACAATCAGAATATCTTGAAAGTTCTAAGTATTCTTTAAATATTTTTCTTGTATGACTTTTTTCATCTCTACAAACCCATTTGTATGATAATAAATCTTGATTTTTTAATCTTTTAGGAATATATTGATTTGAAAAAATAACAATCTCATCTTCCATCCACTCTCGATAAGTTACTCCTTCTACAAAAACAGGTGATTCTATTAAGGCTATGTCCGATTTTTTATCTAATAGTAAATTAATGGCATCTTGGCTTGAAGAAACATCAATGCTGACTTCATTATCTATTTTAGCTTTGATGTAATTTAATACAGTTGGCAAAATATAATCGCCAATAACATTAGAAGTTGAAAAAACGAAAGTAATATTTTTATTGATTATTTCTAATAGTTGTTCTTCTGCTATAGTAATTGTTTTTGATAATTTTTGTGCAATTATTAATAATTTTTCACCTTCTTTTGTAAGTTTTATTCCATTTTTTTTCCTATCGAGAATTTTTGTATCTAAATAACTTTCAATATATCTTATTTGTTGAGTTACTGCTGGTTGTGATATTCCAAGTTTTATTGAAGCCTTAGAAAATGACTTTTCTTTTACAACAGTTAGGAAGGTATTTAGTTTTGTAAAATCAGATAACATATACTACCTTATATAATTTATTTATTATAATAATAACATGAATTAATATAAAAATAGATTAAAATTAATCTTAGCTTAGCTTAGATATAATTAATATAATTAAGTATAATTTTAAGGAATGGGTCTATGCTGTCGCAATTAAATGAATCACAACAAATAGCAGCAAAGCATATTGATGGACCTATGCTAATATTAGCAGGAGCAGGAAGTGGGAAAACAAAAACAATAACTACAAGACTTGCATATTTAGTTTCTATTGGAATTGATCCAGCTTCAATACTTACTCTAACTTTTACAAATAAAGCCGCAAAAGAAATGCAACAAAGAGCTTTTAAATTAATAGACAACATGTCTTATCCTCCATTATTATGTACTTTTCATAAATTTGGATTATTGTTTTTAAAATTTAATATCTCAATAATTGGTAGAAAAAATAATTTTGTAATAATTGATACTGATGATAAAAAAAAGATATTAAGAAGTATTGATAAAGAAACAACTACTTCAATTCTAGCAAATGAAATATCAAAATTTAAAAATTCTTGTATTACACCTAGTGAGGCTAAAAAAACTTCACAAGATACATTGTATATAAAAATATCAAATGTATATGAACAATATGAGCAATATTTAATAAAAAATAACTTAGTTGATTTTGATGATTTATTACTTTTAACATATAATATTTTAAAAAATAACGAAAAATTGGCACAAGAAACTAGTAATAGGTATAAATATATAATGGTGGATGAATATCAAGATACAAATGAGTTGCAATATAAATTGTTAAAAATGTTATGTAAAGAACATAATAATATTTGTGTTGTAGGTGATGATGATCAAAGTATTTATGGATGGAGGGGTGCTACTATTAAAAATATATTGACATTTTCTCAAACATTTAAAAATACACTTACAGTAAAGTTAGAAAAAAATTATCGTTCTACAAAAAAAATACTTGAACACTCTAATGCACTAATAGAACACAATCGAGATAGACTTGGGAAAACTCTTGTTTCTACAAGAGGTGATGGAGAAGATATCTTTCATTATGAATCAAGAGATGAAAATGATGAAACACGAAAAATTACTGATGATATAAAAAAATTATTTGATGAGGGAATAACTGCAAATCAAATCGCTATTTTGTACAGAGTAAATGCACTATCACGAGCTATTGAAGAAGGCTTTAACAAGGCTAAGATAAATTATAAGCTTGTTGGTGGAATGCGTTTTTATGAAAGAGCTGAAATTAAAGACTTGATTGCTTATTTTAGAATAATCACAAATAAAAATGATAATTATTCAATTAAAAGAATTATTAATAAACCAAAAAGAGGTATAGGTTCTGTTACGGTTTCTAAGCTTGAAGTTGAAGCAATAAGAATTAAAAAGTCAATATTTTCTTTGTTAAGTGACTTGAGTAATGATGAACTATCTTTAATAGTTGGTAAAAAAAATACAAGAACGCTTAAAGTATTTATGGCATCAATAGAAGACTTACAAGATGTATTAGTAGAATCAAAAATGAGATTTATAGATGTCTTTGATGAAACTTTTGATTTTAAAGATTCATATAAAAAAACACTAGATGCTGTAGATAGAATAGCTAATATTGATGAATTTTATGGTTATTTAAGAGATTATTTTATGCAAAATGTTGATTTGAAATTAGAAGATTTTTTAAATGAAATTTCTTTGCAAAGTGATCAAGATGGTTTAACTGATGAAGCCGTATCTATGATGAGTATTCATGCATCTAAAGGTTTAGAATATGAATATATATTTATTATTGGATTTGAAGAAGGGTTTTTCCCTTTAATAGGTGAGGGGAATGATTTAGAAGAAGAAAGAAGATTAGGATATGTTGCATTTACAAGGGCAAAAGATAGACTAACGATATCTCATGTTCATTCAAGATTTTATAAAGGTAGAAGGACACAACTTACAAAATCTAGATTTTTAAGTGAATCTGGTGTTATTAAAGGGTCACTTTCTATACAAAAAACTAAAGCATATAGGAAAGATGATTTGGTTAAACACAAGATTTTTGGAATGGGCAGAGTTATTGGTGTTTCTAAAGCAGGAAAGGAATTAAAACTATCTATTAACTTTGGTGGTTCAAAACGAGAAATACTTTCTAGTTTTGTTGAGAAGATATAATTGGATAGATTATTTGTAGTTAACAAGCCTATAAATCAAGGAAGTAATTATTATTTACGAAAAATAAAAAGAAAGTATAAAGTCAAAAAAGCAGGTTTTTCAGGGACATTAGATCCTTTTGCTTGTGGTTGTTTGATAATTGCATTTGGTAAATATACAAGATTATTTCAATTTTTAAAAAAAACTCCTAAAACATATAAAACTACTATTTGGTTGGGAGCTACTAGTACTTCTTTAGATATGGAAAATATTCAAAGTATTCATGAACACAAAAAATATGAACAAAAAACAATAAAAGAAAATTTGCAAAACTTAATAGGTACATTGACCTATTTACCACCAAAATACAGTGCAAAAAAAATTCATGGAAAAAGAGCATACAATTTAGCTAGAGATGGAATTGATTTTGATTTAAAAAAAATAAGTTCTGATATAATTGATGTAAAGTTTATAAATTATTGTCATCCTTTTATATCATTTGATATAACAGTTAGCGAGGGTTCATACATAAGAAGTATTGCACAAGAATTTTTAAACAATATTAATGGTGTTGGAACATTATCATATCTTCAAAGATTAAATGAGGGTGAGTTTTTTTTTAATAACGAAAAAGCATTAAATCCATTACATTACTTGAATCTAAAAGAGATTAAATATACAGGTACAAAGCAATGGATTTACTTAGGAAAAAAAATATTGCCTGAGTATCTTGAACACAATGATGTAGGTAATTATTTAATTATTTTTGAAGATTTTTTTAGTATTATATCAATAAATGAAGAAAAAATCTCGTACATAATAAATAGGATAGAAATATGAATTTATCAAAAAAATCTTTTGCAAAAGTAAATATTTTTTTAAAAATTGTTGGTAAAAAAGATAATTATCATTTAATAGCATCAAGATTTGCTAAAGTACATAATTTGTACGACACAATTACTTTTATTGAAAAAAAATGTGAAAAATTTACATTAAATGGAAATTTTTCATGTAATACAAAAGATAATACTATTTATAAAGCATATTTACAATTATGTAAAATATCACCTAAAGTTCAATATTTCTTTAAAAATCATAAAGTGCAAGTTGATAAAAATATACCCCAATTTGCAGGTTTGGGTGGAGGTAGTAGTAATTGTGCTACTTTTATAACTATGGTAAATGATGTTTGTAATTTATCATTAAATGAAAGCACATTAGTAAATATTGCTTTACAAATTGGTGCTGATGTTCCATTTTTTATTTACGATTATGATTGTGCAAATGTAAGTGGTATTGGAGAAATAGTTGAAGAATTTCAAGAAGATATTTTTAATATAGATGTTTTTACACCTGATATAGAATGTGATACAAATTTAGTATATAAAACATTCAGACAATACCACTATAAAGAAACATCTTTAGTAGAAATTGAAAAAATATTTAAAATGTCTAGTTTTGATATTTATAAAACATATAACATTAAGCAAGCTAATGATTTATATGAAAGTGCTTTGCACTTAAATAATCAATTAACAGCTAAAAACTTGCAGCTTCATGAAAATTCATTTTTTTCTGGTAGTGGATCTAGTTTTTTTACAATTAATTCTAGGTAAAAACAATGGCTAAAAAACAAATCAAAAAAGCAAAAGAATTTTTAAATAAAAAAGCATTTCATGATTATATAATAGAAGATATATTTGAAGTTGGAATTGTACTTCATGGAAGTGAAATAAAAGCTATCCGTGCTAGTAGAATGAACTTTAAAGAATCATTTGTAAGAATTATTAAAAATGAAGTGTTTATACTAAATATGAATATTTCACATCTTGATACTACACATGCAACATATAGACCAGCAGAACAAAGAGATAGAAAATTATTATTACATAGAAAACAAATTATGAAATTACATGAAAAAGTTACAAAAGATGGATATACAATAGTAGCTACTAAAATGTATTTTAATGAAAACAATATGCTAAAAGTAAACATTGGAATAGCTAAGGGTAAAAAAAACTATGATAAAAGAGAAGACTTAAAACGTAAAACTATGCAAAGAGATACGCAAAGAATATTAAAAGATTACAATAGATAAATTATGAAATATATATTTATACTTTGTTTATTTACATTTACTTTATTTTCAAGTGAATTTACACTAACAAATATGGATAAAAAGAAAATAAATAAATTGTATAATAAAGATAAAATTTTAAAAAGATTCTCAAATTTTAATGATTTTTTTCAAAAAACAAAAGAATTCAATGAGTTAAAAAAAATGTATAGAGTCAATTCTTATGTTAATAGAATTATTTCTAAAAATGATGCTCAAAATAAATGGCTTACTCCCAAAGAATTTTTGATTATAGGAAGAGGTGATTGTGAAGATTATGCAATTACAAAATATTTTGCACTAAAAAAACTAAATATTGATGTTTCTAAATTATATTTGAGTGTTGTAAAAATGAAAGGTTCAAGAAATTATCATATGGTCTTACTGCATATAAATAATAAACAAGATATCTTAGTTTTTGATAACTTATCTTGGAAACTTTTACCATTAACAAAACGTAAAAATATGGAATTTAAATATGCATTTAATGAAAATGGTTCTTATATTTTTGAAAATAACAAACTTGTAAAAGAAAAAAATATAAGAAGAGGGGAAGTCAAACTTTTTAGAAAAATATTAAAAGGACTATAAATTACTAATTTATTCAGAATACCTTTTTATATTTGCACCAAGATTTGTAAGTTTTCCTTCTAAGTCATTATATCCTCTATCTAAATGATATATTCTATGTATTGTTGTTTGCTCATTTGCTACAAGTGCAGCTAAAACCATAGCAGAACTAGCTCTTAGGTCTGTTGCCATAACATCTGTACCAATCAATTTATTTGGAGTACCTATTATTGATGCTACTGTTCCATTTAAATGAATATTAGCTCCCATTCTTATAAGTTCACTAACATGCATAAATCTATTTTCAAAAAGTTTTTCATCAATTATGCTTGTACCTTCAGCCATAGTAGCTAATGCCATAAATTGTGCTTGCATATCAGTTGGAAAGCCAGGGTATTCTGTAGTTACAATATTAACAGCTTTTATTTTATTTGAGGGAAGTATCGTAATTGTTTTCTCTTCTTTAATAATTGTAAAGCCCATTTCTTCAAATTTATTTAAAACTGCATCTAGATGAGAAGGCATTGCATTTGTAATTTTTACTATGCTATTAGTAATAGCTCCGGCACAAAGGTATGTTCCAGCTTCTATTCTATCAGGAATAATTTCAAAATCTTGGAATTTTAATAATTTTTGTTTTGAACCTTCTATTATAATAGTATTTGTTCCTATTCCACTTATGTTTACCCCTGCATCTTTTAGTACATTACATAATTGTACAACTTCAGGTTCTTTTGCCGCATTTATAATTGTAGTAGTTCCATGAGCTAATGCTGCTGCCATTAGTATGTTTTCTGTACCAGTAACTGTTATTTTATCGAATATAATACTAGCACCTTTTAATCCATTTGGTGCGCTAGCTTCTATATATCCTGCTTTTATTTTAATAATTGCACCCATAGCTTCTAATGCTTTTAAATGTAAATCAACTGGTCTTTGTCCAATTGCACAACCTCCTGGCATAGATACTTCACAATGTCCAAACCTTGATAAGATTGGTCCTAAAACTAAAATAGAAGCTCGCATAGTTTTTACAATATCATAAGTTGCTTTTGTATTAGTTATACTAACGGAGTCAATATTTAGATTTGTATCATCATGATTATATGTAGCTCCTAAGTTACCTAATAGTTTTAATAAAGTTCTTATATCAACTACGTTTGGCAAGTTTGTAATATTAACAGTATTTGACGCTAATATTGTAGATGCTAGCAAAGGTAAAGCTGCATTTTTAGCACCTGATATTCTAACCTCACCTTCTAATTTATTTTTTCCTAATATTTTTAAATAATCCAATTTTGTTCCTTTATTTTACTATTTCTTTTAATATGTCATATACTTTATTTACAGATGAAATCTCACAATTTTCTCTATTTGAATGGGGAAAATTAATATTTGGTCCAATGGATGCAATATTTAAGTGAGGATATTTATGCTTAAATATTGCACATTCTAAACCAGCATGTATGGCATATAATGTTGTTTTTTGGAAATGATTTTTATAATGTTTTAAAACTTTTTTTGTAAATTCATTTGTATCTGGCTTCCAAGCAGGATATTTTCCATCAGTACTTACACTAAAATCTAATTTTTTTAAATTATTTGTAGTATTACTAGCAATTAGTTTTAAATTTTCATTATTCATAGATCTAGCACTTAATGAGATTTGTACATCTGAAGTATTTGTCTTAATTATTGCAATATTAATAGAGTCTATTACAACATCAAGTTCTTCATCAAATTTTAAGACACCATTATTTAATTCATTAATAAAACTTATTATGTTTGTATCTAATGATTTGTAATGTTCTACAGTATTTGTAATTTTTTTAACTTTTACATATTCATTAGTACTTTGAGGGTGACTACTTGAAAGGATAAGTGCTTTTGCATATTTTGCAATTGAATTTATTCTTTCTCCACCATTTATATCTAAAAGTTCAACATCGTTTGCAGTTTTAAAAACTTGCGCTAAAAGTTTTATAGCATTAGGGATATTTTTGTTTATATCAACGCCACTATGTCCACCACTTAATCCTGATACTTCAATTTCATATAAGGATTTATTGTTTATATTTTGTTTTAGTTTAGAGTTTGTATTTGTAGCAAATATATCAATACCACCTGCACAGCCAATACAAACTTCACCCATACTTTCACTATCTAGATTTAACATATTTTGTGATTTTATATCAAAATCAATGTTATTTGCACCAATTAAACCTATTTCTTCATCACTAGTAAATAAATATTCACAATTAATATTTTCGCTCATAAGTTGAAGCATATAAGCACAACCAATGCCATTATCAGCACCAAGTGTTGAGTCTTTTGCAAATAATAAGTTACCTTTTTGCATAATTTGAGGTACTTTTTTATCTTCTAAACATACTATATCATAGTGTGATTGTAAACAAATTGTACTATTTAAATCTTTTTTGTAACATAAAATATTATTTGATTTATCAACTTTACAAACAAAATCATGTATTAGACAAAAATTTTGCACAAAGCTTATGAATGGTGAATGTATTCCACTGCAACGAGGAATTTTTGTAATTTGTTTAAAAAGTTCTATTATCATGGCGATGATTATACCTATTTCTTAGTATGATTTAGATAAAATTACTTCTAAATACAATAAATGAATAATGGGCTAAAATGACACTGAAAATTACCTTGCCAAGTACAAAATATAATATTAACATACAAGAATTAAAACAATTAGATTTTAATAGAAAAGTTGTAATAGTTACAAATCCAACAATATATGAGCTTCATATTGAATATTTAAAAAATAATATAAACGCAAAAGAGCTCAGTATTGTTATTGTACAAGATGGTGAGAAGTATAAAAATATGCAAAGTATTGATACTATTTTAGAACATTGTTTTGAAAAAAAACTAAATAGAAGTTCACTTATAATTGCATTTGGTGGTGGTGTTATTGGAGATATGTCAGGATTTGCTGCTTCTATATATCAAAGAGGAATAGATTTCATGCAAATACCTACAACCCTATTAGCTCAAGTTGATGCTAGTGTCGGTGGTAAGACTGGTATAAATAATAAATACGGCAAAAATTTAGTAGGCGCTTTTCATCAACCAATAGAAGTAAATATTGATACCTATTTTTTAAATACCTTAGCAAAAAGAGAAATAAGCGCAGGTATTGCTGAAATAATTAAAATGGCAGTTTGTTTTGATAAAGATTTTTTTAATTCATTGCAAACTTGGGATTTGAGTGTTGGATGTGATGATTTAAAAAAAGCTATTATAAAATCTGTTCAAACAAAAGCATTTGTAGTTAATAAAGATGAAAAAGAAAAAGGATTAAGAGCAGCTTTAAACTATGGACATACATTTGGACATGTAATTGAAAATGAAACTAAATACAAAAAATATCTGCATGGAGAAGCTGTTGGTATTGGCATGGTTATGGCAAATGAATTAGCAGTTAAAATGAATCTAATGACAAAAAGTGAATCTAATTTAATAAAACAATTATTAGATAAATATGATATTCCAACAACATACAATATTCAAAATGAACAATCTTTTTATGAAAAATTCTTTTTAGATAAAAAAAGTATTGATGATAAAATAAAATTTATACTTCCTAAGAATATTGGAAATGTTTTAATTACTAGTGAAGTAACAAAAGATGAATTAATCAAAGTACTACAAGGATTTAAAATATGAAATATATGTATAAAATAATCTTAATTTCAACACTTTTTTTTACTAGTGTTTTGGCTATAGACAATGAGGCAATTGAATCAAATGATTTAAATGAATCTAATAATACTCTTGTAGAAACAATTGCAGTTGTGAAATTAAAAGATGAAATACTTTTAATTGACAAATCAATTAAAAACAATATTTGGATAACTAAGTATAGAACATATTTAGCATATAGAAATATTGAAGATGAATTAGCAAAAATAAAAAAAGATTTGAAAAAATACTCTTCAAAATCAGCAAAAAAATTTAAAGAAATAACTTATCAATTAAATAATAAATTAAAAGTCAAAAAAAATGAGTTAGCTTTAATTAGTCAGTATAAAGAATCACCTATTGGTAATAGTATGAAGCCAAAAGACATTCCTATGAAACCAAAAATAAATAATCCATTTAATATTATTGAGGCTTACACTTATATTCAAAAACTAAATGCTTTTGATAGGGATTATAAAAAAATATATTTAGAATTAAGTGAGTTAGTACGTATTATTGATGCTAAGATTGTAATATATGAAAAATTATTTTTAGAAACTCATGATGAAGAAGTTAAAGAAGAATTAGAAATTCTAAAAAGAGAATTTAAAGATTTTATTATGGTAATAGATATTGTATCTACTACTAGTGAAGTTTATGTTAAAAAAATAATAGAAGTAAAGCTTGAAGTAAAGTCAGCAATAAATGATGAAATAGAAAGAACAATAAAATTGTTTTTTATAATGATAATACTTGTTGTAATAGCAATTGCAATTAAAAAAGGTGCTAAGAAATACATTACAGTAGATGACAATCAATATACAGCTAATAAATTAATAAATTTTACTTTAATTATTATTATTGTTTTCATTTTACTTTTTTCATATATTGACAATGCATCTTATTTGGTTACTGTTTTAGGGTTTGCATCTGCTGGTATTGCTATTGCATTAAAAGATTGGTTTATGTCTATTTTTGGCTGGATGGTTATTATGACTAGTGGAGCTATAAAAGTTGGAGATAGAATAAAAGTTACTAAGAATACAACAGAAGTTGTAGGTGATGTTTTGGATATAACATTATTTAAAATTGCTGTTAGAGAAGATGTAACATATACTTCATATACTGTAAATAGAAGATCAGGTAGAGTATTTTTTATTCCAAACAATTATATATTTACTGAATTGATTTCAAATTATAGTTTTGATGGAATTAGAACGGTATGGGATGGAATTGATATAAATATTACATTTGATTCAAATCACAAAAAAGCAAATGATATTGCTAAAAATATAGCAAGTGCTCATTCTAAGGGATATACTGATCTTGCTAAAAAAAGACTCTCGAAGCTTAAATTAAAATATATTTTAAGATCTATTTCAACTGAACCAAAAGTTTTTTCTATGATGGAATCATACGGTGTGGTTATATCTATTTGGTATCAAACTAACTCATATGCTACTTTAGGATTAAGAAGTACTATTTCTATGGCTATTTTAGATGCTTATAAAAATGAAGATGATATTACAATTGCATATCCTACTCATACAGTTCATGCTGCAAAAAATATGACTGCTAATGAAATGATATCAAATGATTTAAATAATAAATCACTATTTGATGAATGAAGCTTTTAATAATAATTTTTACTAAGAATAATAATGACAAATATTGATGTTATTACAATTATAAGTATTGCATTTTTAGGTTCTTTTGGACACTGTATTGGTATGTGTGGTGGTATTGTAATAGCATATTCTAGCAATAAAATTCAAAGTAAATGGTCAAAAGTTAAACAAAGTTCTGCACATATTGCTTATTCTATTGGTCGAATCACTACATATAGTATGATTGGTGTTTTATTTGGATTATTGGGTTATGTTCTTGTTTTTTCTAGTTTAAGTGTAGCTTTGTTATTTTTGTTTACGGGTTTAGCAATGATACTATCGGCGTTATCACTTTTAGGTAAATTTAAATTTTTAACACTAATTGAACATAGTATTTCTAAAAATACATGGTATCAAAAATCTTTTACTAAATTATTAAAAACAAATAGTATTTCAAGTTTTTTTGTATTAGGCTTACTTAATGGATTGTTACCATGTGGTTTTGTTTACTTTTTTGCTATAACTGCTGCTAGTACGGCTAGTCCATTTTATGGTGGAATAGTCATGTTAATTTTTGGATTGAGTACTATTCCTGCACTTTTCTCTCTTGGATTTTTTGTAGGAATGTTTAAAAATAATAAATTAAGAATGTTGATGCTTAGAATATCAGCAGTTTTAGTTTTAGTTTTTGGGGTATATACTATTATGAAAGGTTACATGATTTTGACAACAAACAAATCTCCAATAAATCATGCAAAAAAACTTCATTTAAAACAAAACAATTAATTTAAGTAATTACTGATTCCTAAGTTCTTTATATTCGCTAGGGATTAAAAAGTTTTGTGATTTTACTAATTCTTTATAAAAGCCATGTTCAAAACCTAATGAGTATAATTTATCTAAGGCTTTAAATTGTATATCACTAAGATTAATAGAGTCATCATTAGCATATAAACTAAGATATTTTTCCAAAGTATCATTATTTACTCTTATTAAATTTCTTTGCATAAGCATTTGGCTTAATATTTGTTTATTATTGTTTGCAACATTTACAGCTTTAATTAAAGTATTTTCATATTCTATTGCTTTATTTATAGGAATACTTCTTCTCATACACATTCCGCCCAAAGGTAAAGGTAAATCCTTACCTGCAAGTTCTTGCCAAATATCCCATAATTCTTTGTGCACTTCTAGTTTATCATTAAAAGTTAAAATAGATTCATGTATTAAAACTCCAGCATCAACAATACCATCTAATACAGCTTGTTCAATATCTAAAAAATTCATATATGTTATACGAGCATCTGGATATTTTATTTTAAATAAAAGCGCATTTGTTGTGTATTTCCCACTTAAAGCAACTTTAAAGTTTCTTTTTAAAGTTGTATTTTTTATTTTTACAATTTTGGGTCCATAGCCATCTCCAAAACTTACAGCAGTTTTTAGTAAAGAGAAGTCATTTTTAATATATGGATATAGAGCAAAGCTAATTGCACATATGTCATATGTTCCTTCAAGGCTAGCTACATTTAGTGTTTCTATATCTGCACTTAAATTTTCAAAGATTGTATTTTCTAAATTAACCCATCCAAACTTAATAGCATAGTACATAAAAATATCATCAGCATCTGGTGAATGAGCAACTGTAATAGTATCCAATACTAATCCTTACAAATTTAATATTTGCGATTTTATCAAATATATGTTTAACAACTACTTGGATATAATAATGCAATAATACATTAAAGGCTAAGTTATTTTACACAATCAACTTTTACAAAAAAAATTAGCAAGTGAACTTGAAAGAAAGTCAATATATAATTCTTTAACTTCTGATATTAGAGGAACACTTGATAATATGGCCTTTGGAATCTCTAAAGAAGAAAATCTTGATTCTCTTATAGTTAAACAAAATATGGTAAATAAAATAAATATGCTAAGTGATAGAGAAGGTCTTTATTTAGTTGAACAAATGTCAATATTGATTGATGTTTCTGTTAATCAAGGTGAAAATATAGACGATAAAAATGTGCATAAAGATTTTATTACATTTTTATTAAGACTTTTTTATTAAGAAATATTATGATCATTGATATGTCAAGTGTTAAAACAGAAGCATTATTATTGTTTTGTCGTGATTTAATCAATACATATAAAGATGATAAAGATAACTTAAATAATATATCTGTTGAAAAAAAAGATTTTGTTGAAAAAAAAATATATGATATAAATAAAGCTATTAATGTTCTTGTACAAAAGAACAAATATTATATTAATAATTATAAAGTTAGTAGAATAAAGATTATTGTTAAATATTATAACTTTATAAATAAGGCAATATCTCATTGTTTAAAAACAAATACACAATTTAGTCCAGCTATGCTTTGTTTTTCTCTTTTAGCTAGTTGGTTTAAAGAACTAGAACATGAGAATCAATCAAAAGAATATATATTTTTTAATTTATTTGCGTATAATGAAGTATTTGATGAACTCATTATAAAAGTAGATTCAAAAGAATTAAAAAATCTAAACATAAATATGATTGTAATTGCTGAAGAAGTAATGATAAAGTTAAATAATAAGGGATTAAAAAATTGACTGAATATAGGTTATTAATAGATACAGTAGATGAAAAAGGATTGGTATATATAATTACAAAAATATTATATGAGTTTGATTTAAATATTGAATCAAATTCAGAACATGTTGACAAAGAAGTAAATAAATTTTTTATGAGAACTGTAATTATTGGTGATTTTAATAAAGACGAATTATTAAATAAAATTAAAAAAGCATTACCTAAAAATGCTAAGGTAATTTTAAATTCAAATCGTAAAAAAAATATTGTTCTTTTAGCTACTAAAGAAGCTCATTGTTTAGGTGATATTCTAATTAGGTATATTAGTGGAGAGTTAGATGCAAATATACAAGCTGTAATTGCTAATCACAAAGACTTACAACAAATGGTTGAGAATTTTGGTATAAAATTTGATTATATTTCTCATGAAAATCTAAGTAGAATAGAACATGATAATTTATTAATGACTCAAATTAATAAATATAATCCTGATATTATAGTATTAGCCAAATATATGAGAATTCTAAACCCAAAATTTGTTGAACACTTTAATGAAAAATTATTAAATATTCATCATAGTTTTTTACCAGCATTCATAGGAGCAAATCCATATAAGCAGGCTTTTCAAAGAGGAGTTAAAATAATTGGTGCAACAGCTCATTATGTGACAAATAATCTTGATGAAGGACCAATAGTATCTCAAAATGTTGTAAGTGTAGATCATACTTATTCTTGGGAAGATATGAGTAGGGCAGGTAAAAATGTAGAAAAAATAGTTTTATCAAATGCCTTAAATTTGTTACTTGAAGATAGA
This sequence comes from uncultured Helicobacter sp., assembly GCA_964516815.1. Lineage (GTDB taxonomy): Bacteria > Campylobacterota > Campylobacteria > Campylobacterales > Arcobacteraceae > CAIJNA01. The sequence continues at coordinate 67,466 of CAZEXK010000002.1, forward strand.
GTATGTATATATGAAAATAAAACTGTAATATTATGATGAAAATAAATATAGTATTGTTAGAACCAAGAATGCCAGGTAATGTTGGTACTATTGGAAGATTAGCTTACGCAACAGGTTCTATTTTGCACCTTATTAAGCCTTATGGTTTTGGAGAAATTACTCAAAAAGAAGTAAGAAGAGCTGGACTTGATTATTGGGAACATTTAGAAATACATGAATATGAAAATATAAATGAATTTTGGAACAAAAATCCATTTTCTTCAAGACATTTTTTTGCTACAACAAAAACTAAACAAAATTATTTTGAACTATCTTATAAGCATAACGATTATTTTTATTTTGGAAGAGAAGATGCAGGTTTGCCTGAAGAATTATTAAAAAAGCAAGAACAAACATGTATCACTATTCCTATGGTAAATGATGCTAGAAGTTTAAATATAGCAAATAGTGTATCTATTATAGTATATGATGCCATTAGACAAAATATACATAATTTTTAATATCTTTATCTAATCTTCTTGTAAACTTCTTAAAAATTCAATAGTAAATCTAACACCAGCTCCACTTGCTCCAAAAGGATTGTATCCCCATTGTTCCTCTACATAAGCTGGACCAGCAATATCACAATGTACCCATTTGTCTTTGTATTGAATATTTATAAATTCATCTAAAAACATACCAGCAGTTATTGCTCCACCATATCTAGTACTTGCAATATTACAAATATCAGCTATCTTACTTTTGATTTTTTTTCTAAGGTATCTATTAAAAGGTAAAGTTGTAGCTAATTCACCACTTTTTAGAGCAGCACTTACAACTTGTTCATTTAAATTTGTATTATTACCCATAATTGAAGATGTATAATCTCCTACACCAACCACACTTGCTCCTGTTAATGTTGCATAATCTAGTATATAATCAATATCTTTTATTTCATCTTGTGCATAACATAAACAATCAGCTAGTACTAGTCTACCTTCTGCATCGGTATTTCTTACTTCTATTGTTTTTTTATTTCTTGCAGTTAAAACATCATCTGGTTTAAAAGCATCTCCTCCAAGCATATTTTCAACAGCGCCAACAATTCCATGCACTTCAAATGGTAAATTAAGTTTTGCAATAGCATCCATAATGCCAAGTACAGCAGAGCCACCACCTTTGTCACTTTTCATAGTAACCATAAAATCAGCAGGCTTTAAACTTAAACCTCCTGAATCATAAGTAAGTCCTTTACCTACTAAAACAATTTTTTTTTGAATTTCACCTTTTGGTTTATAAGTAAGATGAATTAATTGTGACTCATGTCTTGAAGCCCTACCAACTGCTCTGATTGAACCCATGCCTTTTTGTAAAAAATAATCATCTCCAAAAACTTTGTATTCTAGGTTATTTTCTTTGGCTATTTCTTGTGCTTTTTTTGCCATTGTTAAGGGATTAAAATCTTCAGGCGTTGTATTAACAATATCTCTTACCATATTAACACTTTGGCAAATATCACAAGCTTGAGTAAATGTTTGTTTACTTTTCTCATCTAGTTTTTCAATATGAACATTTATTGTTTTTTCTTTTTGCTCTTTTTGATCTGATTTGTAAGTAGTAAAAGTATAGTTTCCTAAATGTAAACCCTCAATAACTTCTCTTAATTCATTATTGTTACAAGATATACTAACATTTAAAAATTCTGTCTTATTTAATTGCCTAATTGCGACGCTTGAAGCTATTCTTAAACTATCTGTATTTTTACTTTCATACCCAACATAAAGTTTTTTATTTTGAGGTAATAGTGCGTATGTTTCATCACTTCCATCAAATTTTAATGTTTTTAAAATGTCTTTATCATTATTTATTTTTTTATCTTTAATTAGTATTATTTCAAAATTAGATTCATCTATTATTTCTGTTAAATTTATTTTCATTTGTTGCCTTTTTAATTTAAATAATTATACATTTTTGCTTGTTAAATATACATTTAATTTATATAAAAATAATAACCTTCTTAATTAAATCTACATTAATGAGCATTATGCTATTTTACTTTATATATAAATAAGGATTTATTTAGAAAATGAATGATAAACAAAAAATATTTTTCAAAACGTTTGGATGCAGAACTAATGTATTTGATACACAAGTTATGATGGCAAATTTAAAAGATTTTGATATTGTATTTGATGAAAAAGACGCAAATATAGTTTTGATTAATTCTTGTACGGTTACAAATGGGGCTGATTATAGTGCAAGATCGTACATAAATACAATAAATAAGCTAGAAAATAAGCCAAGAGTAGTATTTACTGGATGTGGTGTATGGACAAAAGGAGAGAATCTTTTTGAGGATAAAAAAATACATTCTTTATTTGGACATAGTGAAAAAGAAAAAATAAATCAATTACTTAAAAATGAAGAAAGATTTTTTGAGGCTGGTGATTTAGAACATATAGACGATACAATAATATCACAAATGATAGGTAAAAGTAGAGCTTTTATCAAAATACAAGAGGGTTGTGACTTTAGATGTTCATATTGTATAATACCATTTGTAAGAGGAAATGCAAGAGCTTATGATGAACAAAAGATATTGGAACAAATCACACTTCTCGCATCAAACGGCTTTGGCGAGTTTATCTTAACAGGAACTAATATAGGTTCATATGGTAAAAATAAAGATTCAAAAAAAGATGGTTTAGCAATATTGCTAAAAAAAATATCTCAAATAAGAGGTGTTAGAAGAATAAGAATGGGAAGTGTAGAACCTATACAAATTACAGATGAATTTAAAGAACTTTTAGATGAACCTTGGATGTCTAGGCATATGCACATAGCATTGCAGCATACAACAAAAGAGATGTTAAATATAATGAATAGAAGAAATAAACTAAAAAGTGATTTAGAACTTTTTGAATTTATATCTTCAAAAGGTTATGCTTTAGGAACAGACTTTATAGTAGGGCATCCTGGAGAAACACCTGAAATATGGGATAAAGCAATACAAAATATACAAAAATTTCCAGTAACGCATGTACATGCATTTACATATTCTAAAAGAGAAGGAACACCTAGTGCTACTATGAAAGGTCAAGTAAATGGAAATATTGCAAAACAAAGACTATTACAATTAAATGAAATAGTTAATAAGAAAAATTTACAATTTAGAAAAGAACAAACAAACTTAGATGTATTAATTGAACAGAAAAAAAATGATGTTTATGTAGGGTATGATCAGTTTTTTAATCAAATAGAAATTAAAAGTGATGAAGATCTAATTGGTGATTGGATTAGAATAGAAAATTATAAAGTTAATGATATAATAAACATAGCACAAATATAAAAGGTTAAAAATGTTTAATAATTTGAATGAACAAGATACCCAAAAAAATTTAAAACTAATGCTTCTTAGTGCATCTGTTTTAATTGCATTGTTTATATATACACTTATTAAAAGTGATTCTGCAATGGAAGGTGGCACATACTATTTTGGTATAGGTTTTTTAATTTTATTGATGGTTTTGGCATTTTATTTGCAAAAATATAAAAGTAAAATTAGAGATATGATACCCGCTAATAAATATCAAGATAATTTTCAAAATACACTTAATAAATCAAAAGAGATGTTAAATAAT
>CAZEXK010000002.1:71185-102959 GCA_964516815.1 uncultured Helicobacter sp.
AAATAATATAGAAGCTAGTATTTCAAATGTAACATTTGATGATGTTGCAGGAATATCTTCTGTTAAAGAAGAATTAGAAGAAGTGGTTGATTTTTTAAATAATCCACTAAAATATAAAAAATACAATGTAACTTTACCTAAAGGTGTTTTACTAATTGGTCCTCCTGGTGTTGGAAAAACATTAATAGCAAAAGCAGTTGCTGGAGAAGCTAATGTTCCATTTTTTTATCAAAGTGGTGCTAGTTTTGTTCATATATATGTTGGAATGGGTGCAAAAAGAGTAAAAGAGCTTTTTTTAAAAGCCAAATCGCAAGCACCATCTATTGTGTTTATTGATGAAATTGATGCAATAGGTAAAAGTAGAGGATTAGGAAGTAATGATGAAAGAGAATCAACGCTAAATGAACTTTTGACACAAATGGATGGATTTGATGGTAACAGTGGTGTTATGGTAATTGCAGCTACAAATAAAGTTGAAGTCCTAGATGAGGCACTTTTGAGATCTGGTAGATTTGATAGAAGAGTTTTTTTGAAATTACCGTCATTGAGCGATAGAAAAAAAATAATAAGCCTGTATGCAAAAAATAAAGGTATTTCTATAAATATAGATGAATTAGCATTAAATACAAGTGGATTTAACAGTGCATCATTGTCAACTCTTATAAATGAAGCTTTGTTAAATATGATAAAAAGAAATTCTAAAAAAATAAATGAAAATGATATACAAATAGCAAAACAAAAAGTTCAATTTGGAAAACAACAATTTAGTATATTATGTCATGAAGAAAAAGATGTTTTAGCAACATATCAAGCTAGTAAAGCATTTATAACTCAACAAAAAGTTTCTTTGTTTGATGAGGGTATTATAGATGATGACTGTACTTATCCATCAAAATCAAAATTATTAAAAAAAATAAAGTTTCATTTATCAGGTAAAGTAGGTGTTGATATTATAAAAAAAGAACCACATGTAGTATTTCAATCAGAAATTGATATTGCGTATAATATTGCAACAGATATGCAAATAAAGTATAAAATGATAATTAACTCAGATGAAACTTTAGCTGAAATATCGCGTGAGTTAGAAAATGAAATTAGAAAAAACTTACAAGAAATATTAAAATTAAAACAAATATTAATAAAAGAAGAAGTTATTGTATTTTAATGGGTTTTGCCTTATAAATGAAGATGAGCTTTTTAATGAGTTTATAGTAAAAAATGACTATAGTGTTAGTGGATTTTCATATGGAGCTATTAATGCACTTGAATATACTTTAAATATGATAAAAAACAACAAAAGAGTTGATTTGTTGCAATTATTTTCACCTTCTTATTTTTGTACACAAAGTACAAAATACAAAAGAATGCAACTTATTCATTTTAATATAGATACACAAACATATATAAATAACTTTATAAACAATGTAAGCTATCCTAGTAAACTAGAAATGAATAAATATTTATGTAAGGGCACTTATACTCAATTAGAAACTTTATTGTATTATGAATGGAATAAAGAAGATTTAGAATTATTAGTAAAAAATAATGTAAAAATAGAAGTATATTTAGGACAAAAAGATAAAATAATTGATACAAAAAAAAGTAAAGATTTTTTTATAAACTTTGCAGAAATATACTTTTTTAACAATTGCGGACATATGCTTAAGTAATAACCTTTCAATTAAGTATTATTAAAACTTAGATATAATATCGACATTATAACAAGCAAGGATTTATATACATGAGGCATGTACCAATTTTAGTTTTAGATTTTGGAAGTCAATACACACAATTAATTTCTAAAAGATTAAGAAATCAAGGTATTTATTCTGAAATAGTTCCATATAATGAAAATATAGAAGATATAAAAGCAAGAACACCTAAGGGAATTATTTTAAGTGGTGGACCAGCTTCAATTTATTCTAATGATGCATATAAAGTTGATAAAATTATATTCGATTTAGGATTACCAATTTTAGGAATTTGCTATGGAATGCAAATTATTGCTCATTATTTAGGTGGTAGTGTTGTACAAGCTGAACATCAAGAATATGGCAAAGCAAAGTTAAGTATAAAAAATGAAAAAAGCAAAATATTTGATAATATAAGTGATAATGAAATAGTATGGATGAGTCATGGTGATAAAGTTGATACTTTACCTAAAGGTTTTAACGTAATTGCTACAAGTGAAAACTCACCATATGCAGCAATTGCAAATGAATCAAAAAATATATATGCTTTTCAATTTCATCCTGAAGTTACACATAGTGTACCAGGAGATAAACTTCTCAAAAACTTTGCTAAATATATATGTAAATGTGAAAGTACATGGAATATGGGAAATTTTGCTAATGAACAAATCAAAAAGATACAAAATCAAGTTAAAGATTCTAAAGTATTATGTGGAGTCAGTGGTGGGGTTGATAGTTCTGTTGTAGCAACTTTATTATCAAATGCTATTGGCGATAAATTAGTTCCAGTTTTTGTTGATAATGGTTTATTGCGAGCAAATGAAGTCCAAGATGTACAAAATATGTTTAAACAAAGAAATATACCTCTTATTACTATTAATGCTAGTGAAGAGTTTTTAACAAAGTTAAAAGGTATTAGTGATCCTGAAACAAAGCGAAAAATAATAGGTGAAACTTTCATTGAAATATTTGATATAGAAGCAAAAAAACACGATGGTATTAAGTTTTTGGCACAAGGTACATTATATACAGATGTTATTGAATCTGTATCGGTTAAAGGTCCATCAAAAACTATAAAATCGCATCATAATGTTGGAGGCTTACCAGATTGGATGGCATTTGAACTTATTGAACCTTTAAGAGAAATTTTTAAAGATGAGGTAAGAGTTTTAGGTCTTGAACTAGGTTTGCCTGCAAATATGATAAACAGACACCCTTTTCCAGGTCCAGGACTTGCAATTAGAATTATGGGTGATGTAAATAAAGAAGATTTGGAGATTTTAAGAAAAGCTGATACAATTATGTTGGATGTATTAAAATCAACCGGATGGTATGATAAAACATGGCAAGCTTTTACAGTTTTACTTAATGTAAAATCTGTAGGAGTTATGGGAGATAATAGAACATACGATAATACTGCTTGTGTACGAATAGTAAACGCAGTAGATGGTATGACAGCTACATTCGCACATATTCCTCATGATATTCTTGAACAAATAAGTAGAAGAATTATAAATGAGGTTGAGGGTATAAATAGAGTGGTGTATGATATATCATCTAAACCACCTGCAACTATAGAATGGGAATAATATAATTCCTATTTTTAATATTTGACTTTTGTGAATAAAATATGCTTTATTCATAGAATTGAATTATTACAAATGTAAAAAAGAATAAGATATTATGAAACAAAACAACAATGCTTTAAAAATGAGCAGTGATATTAAAAATTTAGATGTTACTAGTTTAAAAGACAATTTATTACACTATTCATATAACACAAGACACTTACTATCCTTGATTGAAAAAAACATTGATAGAGAAGATCCTCACTTTATAAGTTCATACAATGGATTTAGAGGTGAACTTTTTGAAAATGTAACTTATGAATTGTTATTACAATACTCAATCAAACATGAAGATATTACATCTTTCATTTTAAAAGGGCCACATCAGAATTTAAGAGATAAAGACAATGCTAAATTTGGTCTAATAATGGATAGAAAACAGCAAATAGTATACAAAGCAGGTTATAAAGATGTAAGTGAATACGATGCTATGTTTTTTACCAAAGATAGTATTTATTTTGTAGAATGTACTATAGTTGTTTCAACTATGGGATTAAGAAAAAGATTGAGAAAAAAACATGCTCTTTTATCTTTGCTTTTTCCAAATTTAAAAATAAAAGCACTTGTAATATTAAGTAATGGAGCAACGGGTTTACATAAATTTCCAGACTTTACAACTGTGTGGGTTACAAATACACTTGATCCTTCAATTATATTAGATAAGTTATCAAAAGGTAATGCTTATAAAAAAGATAAAATTGTTAAATATAAAAGTGAAAAATTAATTGAAGCACATTCAATAAAAGTAGATCACTTTAAGTATTTTGATACTCTTGGGTGGATATTTAAAAAAGCACTATTTAAAGATACAAAAATGATAAATGAAAAGTTTATTAGATCACATAAGGTAAATAGGTATATTGAAATATTTTCTAAAGTTTATGTAGGCTTTGTTTCTTTTGAAACATTAGAAAAACTCACAGGAAAACTTGATATTCAAACAAAAAATAATGTGCATGTTACCATTGATAAAAAAGATGATGGTAGTTTTTATGTAGTATTTTATACGAGAGTTTCAAAAAAAAGACTAACAAAAATAGAAATCTTAGATTCTGGCATTAAATTAAGTGATAAAGATTCAAAAGGTTTTACAGTAGCTGAGACAAAATTTATTGATTATATTATAAAACCTTTTAATGAAATAAATTTGAAACAAATTCAAATTATACAAAAAAGAGTTTTGAGCTGGAAGTAAATGAATAAAAATATTTATGTTTTAAGTAATGGAAATAAAAAATATAAAGATATTGAATATTTAAATATTTTTAATACAAATTATATTTCAAATAAATTTGATTTTTCAACCTATGATGCATTAATTTTTACTTCTAAAAATGCTGTATTGTCATTGTGCCATCATCAAACAAACTTTAAAAATATTGAGTCTTATGCAATTTCTTATAAAACTGCTAAAATAATGCAAGATAATGATATAAACCTTGTATATACTTCATCTTCAAACAATGCTAATGATTTTGCACATGAGATAAAAAATAAAATAAAAAATAAAAAAGTCTTATATGTAAGAGCCCAAAAAGTACTTTCTGATATAGTAAATATATTAAGTGCAAATAATATAATTTGTGATGAGTTTATTGCATATGAAACTATATGTAATGATTATACTAAATCAAGGTGTCCTAGTAAAAATTCGATTATAATATTTTCTTCGCCATCATGCGTAAAATGTTTTATAAAAAATTTTGAATTATTAGATACTTATATAATTATAGCAATTGGACAAACGACAGCAAATGCATTACCCTTACATTTAAAATACTATATATCTAATGAAACTTCTATTGATTCTTGTATAGAACTTGCAAAAACTTTTAATGAAATTTAGATATAATAATAATATCTAAGTAGTTCGTGATGCGTAAATAAATCGGGTCCGATAATGTATATATTTGAAGAATGTAAAAATATGGTGTGCAACGCTCTTTTAAGAGATGTTCCTAAAATATTTTTCTTTTTCATAAATTTGGCTTAACTGGGCCACCTCATTACTTAACGGCTACTTGGTATTTATTATAAATAAAACAAATTGATAATAGTTTTATATTACACAAGGAAATCAATGAACATTTTAATTTTAGGCTCAGGTGGAAGAGAATATTCAATTGGTTTAGCAATTTCAAAAGAAGAAATATCACATAATATTACATTTTGTCCTGGTAATGGTGCTACTCACAATATTGGTAGTAATATTGATATACAAGATTATAACGAATTAGCAAATTGGGCAAAAACAAACAATATTGATTTAACAATTGTTGGTCCTGAAGCTCCTTTAGTTGATGGAATTGTTGATATATTTAAGAAAAAAAATTTAATAATATTTGGTCCGAGTGCTGCTGCTGCAAAACTTGAAGGTTCAAAAGTATATATGAAAAATATACTTAAAAAATATGATATACCAACAGCATCATTTATTCAAACAAAAAATATAAATGATGCAAATGATTTTATTGATAAAATGAATAAAACTCCAATTGTAATAAAAGCTGATGGACTATGCGGAGGTAAAGGCGTTATTATTGCTTCAAGTAAAGAAGAAGCTAAAATATCTGTTTTAGAAATGCTAAGCGGTCAAAGTTTTGGTGATGCTGGGAAAGAAATAATAATTGAAGAATATTTGGATGGATATGAATTATCAATTTTTGCAATATGTGATGGTGATAGCTATGTGGTTCTACCAGCTGCACAAGATCATAAAAGAATTGGGAATGGAGATACAGGTCCAAATACTGGAGGTATGGGAGCATATGCGCCAACACCTTTGGTAAATGATGAAATATATAAAAAAGTTGAACAACGTGTAATTAAACCAACATTAGATGGCATGAAAAAAGAAGGTGCTAATTTTGAAGGTGTTTTATTTATTGGGGTTATGGTTGTACAAAATGAACCAATTATATTAGAATATAATGTTAGATTCGGGGACCCTGAGTGTGAAATATTAATGCCTTTAATGAAATCAAGCGTTAGTGAACTTTTTTATAAAGCATCAACTAAAAATTTGCATAATTATAATTTACAAATGAAAAATGAATTTGCTGTTGCTGTTGTAATGGCAAGTCAAAACTATCCATATAGTTCAAGTACTCCAGCTGAAATTGTTGTTGATGAAATACATGATGAGGAACTTATTTGTAATTCTCATATTTCTTATGCAGGAGTAAGTTTAAATAATGGAATACTTCTAGCAACGGGTGGTAGAGTACTTTTGTGTGTAGGAATTGCTGATGATCTAAGTACTGCTAGAAATAGAGCCTATGCATTATGTGGACAAATTCATTTTGCTGGAAAAAAATTAAGAACAGATATTGCTTATCAAGCATTACAATAAAAGGAAAGATGTGGATACTTATGAAAATATAAATGTGGATAATTTAGAACTAGCAGGTCATAAAAAGAGACTTATTTCATTTATTATTGATGATTTATTAATTGCTTTTATTACTCTATTTATATTATGGACACCAATAAATAATGTTAATGGAAATTTTGCAGAAATTTTAGTGGTTATGAATAGTGCATTTTATCTCATAATGTTAATAAAAGTTGTATATCAATCATTTTTTGTTTGGTATTATGGTGCTACACTTGGAAAGTTAGCTGTAAAGATTAGAGTAATTGATTTTAATCATTTTGGTAAAGTAACATTATTTCAGTCATTTTTAAGAGCAGTAGTTAGATTGTTAAGTGAATTTGTTTTTTATATTGGATTTCTTCTTTCTTATTATACTCAATCAAAACAAACACTTCATGATAAAATATCAAAAACCTTGGTTGTAAATGTATAAAGCTTTTTTGTTCTTATTCTTTGTTTCATTAATAAGTCTACAAGCAAAACAAAAAGACACTTTACAAATAATAGCTAAAAATATTGCAATTGAAGATTCAATTATAAAAGCTAATGGTGATGTTTTAATATTTTCACCAATGTATTATATTAGTGCAAAAAAAGTTATCTATGATAAAAAAGAACAAAAATTAGAACTATTTGGTAATGTAAATATATCAAAAAACAATGAAGCAATTGCTATTAGTGAATATACTTTATTAGATCTAAAAAATGAAGTTAATGTAGCTACTCCTGTATTGTTAATTGAACAAAAATCAGAAATTTGGATTGATGCAAAGGAAATAAGAAAAGAAAAGAACACTCATTACTTTAAAAATGCAACATTGTCTTCTTGTGATTGTTATAATCCTGATTGGAGTGTTGGTTTTTCAAGTGGTGATTTTAATACAAGTAAACAATGGATAAATTCTTATAATAATACTATATATATAAAAGATATCCCAGCTTGGTATTTTTTAGCATTTGCAGCTCCTTATTTGCCAGCTCAACATTTATTGGTTTCATATTTGGTTTTAAATTCACCTTATCTTGGCTTTTCTACAAATAATAATAGGTCAAGTGGTTTTTTAATACCAAATATTGGATATTCAAATAAACAAGGTTATTTGTATGAACAGCCAATTTATTATGCTGCAAAAAAGAATTATGATATTGAATATATACCTAAAATTAGAAGCAATAGAGGTTTTGGACATGAATTAAAATATAGATATAAAGATAGTGTTTATTCGCAACTTAATATTTCTACAGGTATATTTAAAGAAAAAGATGAATATTTTAATGAACATAATTTAATAAATAAAAGGCATTTTGGATGGAATTTAGATTATACTAGAAAAAATATTTTTTCAAATGATAACTTTGAAGATGGTGTAATAATTCAATTACAAGATATGAATGATATTGAATATAAAAATACTTTATACAAACAAAAAACTGTAAGTTCTGATAAGATTATAAATTCTAAAGTAAGTTATTTTTATAATAGTGATAATTATTACAGTGATTTTAGACTTATAAAATATGATAATATATTTACAAATAATAATACAGTAGTTTATCAAACACTTCCTGAAATTCAAATACATAAGTATTTGAAAAAAGTTCCATTTTTTGATGGTATTTCTTCATCTTTTGATATAAAGTTTGAAAGAAAAAGTGCAGATAAATTAGTAAGTGCTGATAGAAGTGATATATTATTACCAATTAAGTATAGTACATCATTTTTTAATAAGTATTTAGACATGACTTTCACTGAAAAAATTCAATTCAAAAACATTGATTATTTTAATGATGAATCTAATAATAAAGATGCTAATTATTTAATAAATACTCATGTGTTAAACTTTTCAATTTATTTATTAAAATCATATTCAACTTTTATACATACAATAAACCTTCAAAGTACAATTACAAAGAACAATACTATATATGAAAAAGGAGATTTATTTGGTATAAATAATAGCAATAATGATTTGGCTTCTTTTACAAATGAAAAGAACTTAGATAATTTTAATATATCATTAAATCAAAATTTTTATCTAAAAAATAAATTTAATTTTTTAAATCATAAAATGAGTCAATCTATTGTTAAAAATAAGGAAAAAAATATATTAGGCGATTTAGCAAATGAATTTACTTTTAATTTTTCAAAAGGCAGTTTATCAAACAGAATAGTATTTAATCATGAAGAAAATTTGATTATAAAATCGACAGTTGCATTTAAATATAAAAATGATGATTTCATTAATAATATTAATTATTCTTATTTAAAAAATAAAGAAAATATAAATGAAAAATATAAAGATATTAAAGCAGATAAATCAATAAGTGTTGAAGTTTCTAATAAATTTTTTAAATACTACACTCTTAAATATAAAGAACAATATAATATTACAGATAGAAATGTAAATTCAAGAGAATATAGTTTAAACATTAATAAAAAATGTTGGGATTTTAATATTAGGTTAGAAGATAAATTAGTAGCATCAGCTACAACAAATCAAAATGCTATAAGACAAAATATAATATATGGTACAATAAGCTTTAAACCTTTATTGACCTTACAGCAAAAATATATACAAAATGAAAAAGAAGAATAATTACAAAAAAGGAAAAAAATGTCAATCATTAGTGAATTAGAATTAAATTATACAAAAGAGGTATACACGTTTGATAAAGTCTCAAGACAAGCAAATGGTTCAGTACTATTAAGTGTAGGGAATGCAGTGTTACTAGCTAGTGTAGTAAGTGAATTTGATAATCCTTCAAGCGAAGACTTTGTTCCATTAACTGTGCAGTATATTGAAAAATCATACGCAGCATCAAAAATACCTGGAGGCTTTATAAAAAGAGATGGAAAACCAAGTGATTTTGAAACTTTAACTTCAAGAATAATTGATAGAAGTTTAAGGCCATTATTCCCTCAAGGTTATGTTTACCCAACTACAATTACAATTATGGTGTTGAGTGTTGATGAACAATTAGATTTTCAGGTCTTAGCATTAAATGCAGCATCTGCTGCGCTTTACACTTCTGATTTGCCAATAAACAAATCAGTGTCTGCTGTTCGTGTTGGACTTATAAATGATGAACTAATAATAAACCCAAGTGTATTACAAATGAGAGAGTCTAATTTAGATTTATATCTTGCTGGAAGTAAAGAAGAAATACTAATGATTGAAATGAAATCATTAAATACTGAAAAAAATACTCACTCAAACACTAATATTATTTGTGAAGAGGGTTTAGTTAGTGCAATTGAATTTGGTCAAAATCATTTAAATAAATCAAATACATTATATGAAAGCGAATTTAAAAATGCTAAAAAAATAGATGTTGAAGTAAAATTAAATGAAGTAAATATTTCTACTGAATTATTAGAACATATTAAAAATACTTATTTAAATGAATTAAATGATGCAATTAAAGTAATGGCAAAAAAAGAAAGAAGCTCTGAATTAAAAAATATAGCTATCTTACTTAGTAAGAGCGAATTTTGCACGAACAATGATTTTTCTTTTGATGAACTTTACAATGGAGTAAATATAGTTAAAAAAGAAATAGTTAGAGATATGATTATAAATGAAAATATAAGAGCAGATGGAAGAACATTAAGTGAAGTAAGACCAATATGTATTGAAACAAATATTTTACCTTCTGCACACTCTTCATGTCTATTTACAAGAGGAGAAACACAAAGTTTAGTAATAACAACTCTTGGTGATATAAAAGATGGACAAATGTATGAACAACTACAAGAAAAAGGCACAAAAACTGAAAACTTTATGGTTCATTATAATTTTCCTGGCTTTAGTGTAGGAGAAGCTAAGCCAATATTTGGAGTTAGCAGAAGAGAATTAGGACATGGGAATCTTGCTAAACGGGCATTACAAAGTTCATTACCAATAAATTATAAAGATACTATTAGATTAACATCAGAAATACTTGAATCTAATGGTTCTTCATCAATGGCTACTGTTTGTGCTGGTTCATTGGCAATGAAAGCTGCAAATATTAATACATCAGCATTGGTGGCTGGTGTTGCAATGGGAGCAATCTTCAAAGATGATAAAAATGCAATATTAACTGACATCATGGGCTTGGAAGATCATGATGGTGATATGGACTTTAAAGTTGCAGGAACAAATGAAAGCATTACTGCTTTGCAAATGGATATAAAATTAGGTGGAATATCTTTAGAATTTTTACAAGAAGCATTAGCTCAAGCTAGAAATGCGATAACTCATATATTAAATATAATGCAAGAAGCTCAAGAACAAATTGTTAAAAGTGATGCTTTACCAAAAATACAAGAATTTAGTATTGAAGCTTCAAAAATATTTTCAGTTATAGGTAAAGGTGGTCTAGTTATAAGAGAGATCACTGAAAAATACAATGTAAAGGTTGATTTAAATAAAGATACGGGTGATATAAAAGTAAGTGGAGATAATGAAAAAAATATATCTGATTGTGTAAATCATATTAACGATATTGCATCTAAATCAAAAGGATTTGTAAAAAAAGAAAAAATTGATTTTACAAAATTGTATGAAGAAGATGAAATTGTATCGGGAAAAGTGTTACGAATAGTTGATTTTGGTGCATTTGTTGAATTAAGTAAGGGTGGAGAAGGATTATTGCATATTTCAAAGATGTCAAAAAGAAGAGTAACTAATGTAAAAGATTTTTGTGATATAGACGATAAAATTGAAATTAAAGTACTAAAAGTTACAAAAGATAGAATTGAACTATCATTTTCTGAATTTTAGCTTATTTTAAAATAACATTTGTTATAGTTATAAATATTATTTTTGATTTTAGTAAATTATGTTAATAACAGTAAATACTGTTTCAAAATAAAAAAAGGATTTAATTATGTCTGATTTTGATATTTCAATGTATAGGGATATGTTTCTTGAAGAAGCTGAGGAATTATTTGAATCTGCTGATAATGTACTATTAGAAGCAGAAAAAAATGGAACTTTAACTGATGACGAAATGGGTCAATTGTTTAGAGATGTACACACCTTAAAGGGTAGTGGAGCATCAGTGGAATTAAAATTCTTTGCTGAATTCACTCATGATGTAGAAAATATGATGGATAAACTAAGAAAAAAAGAAATTGTTTATGAATCAAGTATGGCAGGTACATTAATTGATTCATTAGATATAATGAAAGAAATTTTACAATTAGAATGTGATGAACAAATGAATCGCGAACTTTTTAGTAAAATGGGTGATGAAATGCTTGGTATAATTAGAAACTATATTAATGGAACTGCTGTTGTAAATGAAAATAAAAATGAAAATGAACAAAATTTAGAATCAACACAAAGTGATGATCTACAAAATGAAGAAATAAAACCTGATTCAAGTATAGATACATTTGAAAGTTGCAAATATGCATATTTTGATGGTTCATTATCAAAACGACATATAAATAATAGTGATGTTGTAAATACAAAAATTAAACAAGAGAAAGGATATGGTTATTTTGGAGTTGATAAATTAGAAGATAATGCTGACTTTTTTGAAGATGCAAATTCTATTGAGAGTGAAATTAAAAAAGAAATTAATAGTAATAACAGTTCAGAAGAAATAGTTGAAGAAACTAATACTGAAATAAAAACTAAAAAAGTTGAAACTAAAAAAGAAATATCAAAAGATGAAGATAGTAAAAAAGTTACAAAAGAAAAACCAGTACTAAAAAAAGCTCCTGCTAATAATATTAGAGTAAATTTAGACAAAATTGATAATCTAATGAACAATGTAGGTGATTTAGTTATAACAAATGCAATGTTAAATCAGTTTGCTACTACTATTAATGATGTAAAAGTAAGAAATACAGTAATCGAAAGACTGGAATTACTTGAGAGACATATTAGAGAAATGCAAGATTCTATAATGAATATTAGAATGGTACCAATGGATTCAATTTATTCAAAATTTCCAAAAGTTATAAGAGATATATCAAAAAAAGTTGGTAAAAATATTGACTTTAAACATGAGGGCGATTCAGTTGAAATTGATAAAGCCATGATTGAAGGTTTAACTGATCCATTAATGCATATTATAAGAAACTCTTTAGATCATGGACTTGAAACTCCAACAGAAAGAACAAATAATGGGAAACTTCCAACTGGTACAATTACTATTTCAGCAGAACAAGCAAATGGTCAAATGATGATATCTATAATTGATGATGGAAGAGGTGTGAACTTTGAAAAAGTTGCCCAAAAAGCATTAGCAAATGGTGATATTGACCAAAAAGAACATGATAGTATGACTGATAATGAAAAGGCTATGTTAATATTTGGAGCAGGGCTAAGTACTGCTGATGAAGTTACAGAAATATCTGGACGTGGTGTTGGTATGGATGTTGTAAAAACTAATATTCATAAATTAGGTGGTGTTATTAAATTAGATACTAAAAAAAATGAAGGTACTACAATTACAATTGCACTTCCATTAACATTGGCTATACTAGATGGATTGGATATTGCAGTTGGTGAAATGAAATATATTCTTCCTTTATCTTCTATTGTTGAATCTTTACAGCCAACATGTGAAATGATTAAAAAAATAGGTGATGGTACACAAGAATTATTGATGTTAAGAGAAGAATTTATTCCTATAGTAAGACTATATCAATTATTTGGCATAACATCTAAGCATACTGTTATTGAAGAGGGTATGTTAATTGTTGTAAAATCAGGTTCACAAAAAATTGCAATATTTATTGATGAATTTTTACATCAACATCAAGTTGTTGTAAAACCATTGGATAAAAATTTTAAAGCTGTTGAGGGAATAGGAGCTGCTACAGTTAGAGGGGATGGTTCCATTGGTTTAATTTTAGATATAGTAGGTATTATTGAAGTTCAAAAAAAATTTGAATTTGGTGGCTCTAGAAGTATAAGTGAAGAAACACAAGTTTCTTAATAAAGAACAAATAAAAGGTGAATAATGTCACATAAATTTCAAATAAAAGATTTTGAAAATTCGGCAATTAAATTAGAAGAATTAATAAACAAAAATAAAAATATTTTAGATGATATCTTGGCAATAAAAGATAAATCATATAATAATTTTATGCTTCCTTACCAGTTAATGAATGAAGAGTTAGAAATATTTACAACTCCTATATTTCATTTAGATAGTGTACAAAATAGTGAAATTACAAAAAAAGTTTATGAAGAGTGTTTGCCATTATTATCTATTTATGGAACACAATTAGAACAAAATGAAGATTTATTCTCAGCAGTAAAACAAATAAAAAAAAATGAAACAAAATCACTAAACATAGAGCAAATAAAAGTTTTAGATAATGAAATAAAAGACTTTGTATTAGGTGGTTGTGGTTTAGATATCAATCAAAAACAAAAGCTTGAAAATATAAATCTTAACTTATCTCAATTGAGTAAAGAATTTTCTCAAAATCTATTAGATGCGACAAAAACATGGGAAATGATTTGTGAGCAAAAAGATGTTCTTGAAATACCTAAAAGCGATTTAATTCATGCAAAATTCACTAATGAAGATGGCATTATTCAATATAAATTTAATTTGCAAATGCCTTCGTACATTTCATATATTACATATGGTAATAACAGAAGCAAAAGAGAAGAAATTTACAAAGCATACTGTACAAGAGCTCCACAAAATGAACAAATTATTGAACAAATATTAAAATTAAAGAATGAAAAAGCTAACATATTGGGATTTGAAAATTATTCTTCATATTCAATTGAATCAAAAATGGCAAAAACGCAAGATGATGTATTGAATTTTTTAGAGCAATTGGCATCTATATCAAAGAGTAAAGCAGAAGAAGAAACTAAAGAAATATTAAATTTAGCTAATAAATTAGATAAATTAGAAAAATTAGAATCTTTTGATATATCATATTATAGTGAAAAATTAAAAAAAGAAAAATATAGTATTGACGAAGAATATTATAAACAATACTTTGAGCAAAATTCAGTTCTTGAAGGTTTATTTGACTTTTTAAATAAAATATTTGATATAAAATTTGAGAAAGTAGAAGAAAACTCATGGAACGATAAAGTAAAAATTTTTAATATTTTTTCTAGTGATAAAATAATTGGTAAAATATTCTTAGATTTAGAAGCTAGAAAAGAAAAAAGAGGAGGAGCTTGGATGCATAATTGGCACAATAATTATGTATTAAATGAAAAAAAACAAATTCCTAGTGCTTATGTTGTATGTAATTTTCAAGCATCTAGTAAAGAAAATAAATCATTATTGAGACATAGTGATGTAGTAACATTATTTCATGAAATGGGACATGCTTTACATCATTTATTAACACAAGTAAATGAACCATTCGTAAGTGGAATTAATGGTGTTGCGTGGGATACAGTAGAGTTTCCTTCTCAATTTTTAGAATATTTTTCTTATGAAAAAGAAGTATTAAAAATATTTGCAAAGCACCATGAGACAAAAGAAGTATTAAGCAATGAATCTATTAGTAAACTAGTAAAAGCTAAAAATTTTCAAAGTGCATTAGGTACAATAAGACAAGTAGAATTTGCGTTATTTGATTTTAAATTATATCAAAATGTTCGTAATGCAAAAGAAGTACAAGATTTACTTGATGATATTAGAAACAAATATGCTACTATAATTCCTCCATCTTATAACAAGTTTCAAAATGGTTTTGCACATATTTTTGCAGGTGGATATAGTGCTGGGTATTACAGTTATAAATGGGCAGAAGTGCTAAGTGCAGATGCGTTTGATTTATTTAAAGAACATGGTATATTCGATAAGAATTTAGCTAATAAATACAAAAATACAATTTTAGGAAAAGGCGGTAGTTATGAAATGAATGAACTTTATTATGAATTTGCATCTAGAGAGCCAAAAGTTGAATCTTTACTTAAAATTGATGGGATTATCAGTTAGAATTTGATAAAATTCAAAATATATTACAATAAGGTGTCAATATGAAAGTTAGCGAAACAATAGAAAAATTAAATGATGCATTAACACAATTAATAGAAGCTCATGGAGTTTTACAAGAAAGAAATGAACATTTAGAAAATAAAAATCAAGAAAAAGATAAAACAATTAGTTTGTTAGAAGACAAATTAGCTAATTTAAATGGAGATACTGTGCTACAGACAGATAAAATGGATGGTATGCTAAATCGTATTCAAACATTACTTACTCCAATGAGTGATGAAAATAGTGTAGTGCAAGAAAAAGAAAAAATAGAAACAAATATTGCTAGTGATAATATTTTTGACATAAAAATTCCAGTTAAAGAAATTGAAGATGAAAAAGTAGATACAAAAATTGATTTAGGAAGAATGGAATCATTATTAAACGGAATTAATAAAAAATAAATTGATTTATTTAGATAATAATAATAAAGTTTATTCTTTATTTGATATTAATGAATTTACGCAACTACATAGTAAAGTTTTTACTATAGCTCCTTCTGTTTGTGATTATAATTTAAATAATTTAATAAATACACTAGAACCCCAGTCTTTTTTTAATAAATCAAATATACAAGATAGCATAAATATAGATAATTATTCACTTTATTTGGCATACGATAATAATATTTATATTGAATTTATTAAACAAGATGACGAGTATGCAAATGATACTTTATGGTAAGAAGTAAATAAACTTACCTTTCGTGTAATGCACCTTGTTGAGTTTTTAGTATTGGTTTTAATATAAAATCCATAATAGTTTTTTTACCAGTTACAATATCAACACTAGCAATCATTCCTGGAATGATTGGTAATTTCTTTTTATGTCTAAGTAAATAATTTTTATTAGTCTTAACTACAATTTTATAAAAACTTTTATTTTCTTTACTATCTTTATCTTTTATACTGTCAGCTGAAATTTCAATTATATTACCACTTAGCCCACCATAAATTGCAAAATCATAAGCAGTTATTTTTACTATTACTTTTTGAGTAGGATTAATAAATGCAATGTCTTTAGGATCAATCTTAGCCTCTACTAGCAATATATCACTGTATGGTACAATTTCAATTAAGTTATCAGCAGAACGAACAACACCACCTATTGTGTTGATATGAATTTGTTTTATTGTTCCATTTACTGGTGAACGAACAATTGTTTTTTTAAGTTTATCATTATCACTTACTAATCTTGATTTGTAGCTTTGCAACTGTGACTGAGTTTCTTGTAATTCTTCAGATGTATTAAAAATAAATTCATTTTTTCTTTCTGTACTTTTACTAATTGATTCTCGTATTGATAATTTTGCTTTTTTTATAAGTATTATTGTATTTTTTAAATCACCACTAGAATTATTATATGATGATTTAATTTTCAATAGGTCAAGGTTTGATTTTGATCCACTTCTTACTAATTTGCTAATTGTATTCAATTGACTTCTCATAAGTCGTAACGAATCTCTTAATTGCTCTTCTTTTGAAAGAGCTTCTTGAAGTTCTTGCTTTTTTTGATGTAATTGATAATTAAGTGTTTGTAATGAACTACTATATTGTGCAATTTTATTTTGGTAAATATTTGTTTGTGTTTCTTTATAATTTGGATATTTAGATAATTCTAAGTTATATCTAGGTCTTGCTTTTGAGCCAGGTTTGTATTTAAGTTGTGCTTTTAATCTTGATTCTTGTGCTAATAATGATAGATATTGTTCTTGATTTTCTTCATAAGAAGCTTGAAATCTTGTACTATCAATTTTCATTAAAGCTTGACCTTCTTTCACAGTTTGACCTTCTTTAATTAATATTTCAGATATTATTCCACCATCAAGACTTTGTATAGTTTGTATTTTATCAGCTGGAATTACTTTTCCATTACCACGAGTAAGCTCATCTATATATGCAAAAGAAGCCCAAACAATAGCAATAGTTAAAAATAAAATAATAGTTAAGAAAGCTTTATCCAAAACTTTTGAAGGTTTTTCATTAGCTTGTCCATATAAACTATTCATGAAGTTTACATCTGATTCCATTGTTTAATTATCCTTTTGAAGAGATTTTATAACTTGGTTTTTGGGACCATCTGCTATTATTTTACCATCGTGCATAATAATAACACGATCAACTAATGCCAATATTGAAACTTTATGAGTCATAATTATTACTGTTTTATCTTGAACAACTGTTTTCATATTTTTAATAAATTCTTTTTCAGTTTGTATGTCCATGGAGTTTGTAGGTTCATCCATCATAAGGCAACTTGGATTTGAAATTAAAGCACGAGCTAATGTAATAGATTGCCTTTCACCTCCACTTAGGCCACTTCCTCTTTCCCCTACTAATAAGTCAAAGCCTGATTCATGTTTTGATAAAAATTTATCCAAACCAGCTATTTTTGAAGCTCTAATTAAATCTTCATCAGTAGCAAAGCTTTCACCTATTGTAATATTGTCTTTAATAGAACCTAAAAATAAAAAAGGCTCTTGTGGAACATATCCTATTGAAGAACGTAAATCTACTGGATCAATTTGTCTAATTTCTGTACCATCATACATAATTGAACCACTAGTTGGTGTGTATAAATTCATTATAAGTTTAGATAGTGTAGATTTTCCAGATCCAATTTTACCTAAAATGGCTACTTTTTCACCTTCTTTAATTGTCAAGTTAATATTATCTAGGGCTTTAAAGTTTTGATCTTTATATGAAAACATTACATTCTTAAAAGATATGTTTCCTTTTAGGTTAGGTCTTGATAAGTATACTTTATCATTTCTTTCAACTTCCATAGCCATTATTTCATTTATATTGTTAAATGACAATACTGTTCTATCATATCTTATAAGCATACCTACTATTTGTGATACAGGTGATATTACTCTTCCATTTAACATCATGGCAGCTATAATAGCACCCATAGTCATATCACCGCTACTAGCTAAACTAACACCTAAAATAACAATAGCTATATTTGACAGTTGTCCAATAAATGCAGTAAAATATGTTACTGTTTGTGAAATATGTTGTGATTTTTCATTATAATAACTTGTTTGATTTAAAGAACTTTCGTATTGAGTTTTCATTCTATTTTGACCACGTACAACTTTTATAATTTCAAGTCCAGATACTGTTTCACTTAATGCAGTCATTTTTATTTGATCATATTTAGCTGATACTTCAATTATATTTCTAATAGGACTTTGCATGTACCATGAAAAAGAAAATACTATAATTACAGTAAAAATAGATATCCATCCAACTGCACCACCAATAAAAAATATTAATGCAATAAATATAAATATAAATGGTAAGTCAACTATCGTTGCAATTGTAGCAGTAGAAAAAAATTCTCTTACACTTTCAAAGGATTGTAATCTACTTAAAAACATACCAGTTGAACTTGGCTTTTCTTCTATTCTAATATTAAGTAGGTGCTCAAATATTTTATTTGACATAATAATATCAGCTTTTTTATTTGCAAGTCCTAAATAAGTACTTCTTATCATTTTTAATATAAAATCAAAAACCATAACAATAAATATACCAATAGCTAGTACCCACAATGTTTCTATCGCATTATTTGGCAGTACTCTATCATATACATTCATTGTAAACATTGGAGTTGCTATTACAAATAAATTAATAAAAATAGCAGCTAGTGCTACTTTTACATAAATTGGCTTATTCTTTTTCAATGCACCAAAAAACCAATTTTTTGGATTGTCAATATTTATATCTGCATGTAACTTATTTTTAAATTGATAGTCATTTTTTACAAATACAATACTATTAGTGTATTCTTCTCTTACTTTATCAATAGATAAAATTGTTTCACCATCAAAACCTGGTAGTATTACTTTGGCTTTGTTATTTTTGAAGTCTAGTTCTAAAAGAATACATGATCTATTATCATTTAGTATCAATAAAGCTGGTAATGACAATTGAGATATTTCTTCTAATTTACGGGTTTGTATTTTACTAATTAAACCAATTCTAGAAGATGATTTTAAAAATGATTTTAAATTTAAAACATCGTTGTTTCCCTTTAAGCCATAGACTAAAGAATCTTTTGATACAGTTTTGTTATGGAATTTAGTTAAAAAAACCAAGCATTCTAGATATGTATCGGTACGTCTTTTTTCAATGAATTCGTTTGTTTGTGGGGGAGTGGTTGTGTTTTCTTCTTGCAAGTTAATACTACTGCAGTAATTTTATTACTATTCTTCTCGATGCTTCATAATTTTCAGAACCATCACTATAATAAATAAAGTCTTTTGCACCCATTGGTCTTGATATTAATTTTCTGGAGATTTGATTTACATCAAAGCCTTCCATTTGTGCTTTTTTTAATAAATATTCTTTGAGAAGTTTAATTCTTTTTTCTGAAAGTTTATAGTTGGCATAATCTTTTTCACTTTGAGTATTTTTACTTCTGTACTCAGATGAAGTATAAGCTCTTAACTCTACTGAATTTATTGAATTTCCGTGTTGACTTAACAAACTTAACAACTGCGTAGATATGTCATCAAGTTTAGATTGAAAAGAAGTCTTACTTTTTTTACCTTGACCAAACAATGATGTACCTATAGGTAATGTTATTGTTAAATCATCAAGGTTAATTGAATCACCAAATACTTCTAAGTCTTCATTATGATTTTCTACAGGAACAGGAAGTGGTTCAATTAATTCTTCGTTTTGACTTACTAAGTTGTTTAAATCATCACCTGGAACATCTTTTTTTATAATTAAGTTTTCAATTTTATTTGCTTCTGTACATTGATTTGCATTATCAGCTAAAATTGTTTTTGTCAAAATAGATAAGCTTTTTAATAATGAATAATAGTTTTCAAAATGTTTCATTTCTTGATTTATAAGTTGTTCTTGTGTTTTTACAATTTTAGTTTGACTTGATAAAACGTTTAAAAATGTTTTTGTTCCATCTTCTAGTTGATTTCTTGTAACTTCTAAAATTTTTTCTTCAGTAGTAAGAACTTCATTTAGATTTAATACTCTTTTTTTAGATATTTCGTACAATTTATATGCTACAGTTGTTTCTTCTATTAGATTTTTTTTAATTTGTTCTAATTTTTTTTGTTCTTGAAGTAAAATTAATTTTTCTTTTTCTTTTACTCCTGAATCTTTACCACCATTATATAAATTCCAATTTAAATCAACTTGTCCACTTAACTCTTTTTGATTTCCTTGCTCAACTAAAACTAAGTCATTATCAAAACTTGCATCAAGTTTTAATTCTACTATTGGTTTATATGTTGATGTAGCTTGCACTAAAAGGCTTTTTTGTTGTTTGATGATTGATTTTTGCTCATTTATAGCTGAACTATTTTCTAATGAATATTCTATTGCTTGACTTAACGAACCTGGAATATATTCATTGTGTATAGTTGGGGTACATAAAGCAGAGTTTGGTACTAAGCTAGTAATATTAACAAATTTTGAATATGCTCTAGCATAATTCTCATCTTTGGTTAATGCTGCATCCCTTGCGTTACCAATTAAAGATTCTGTAGTTTTAGTTTCTAAAATTTGTCCACTAATCTCTTCTTGGTCTTTAGCAATTTTTAGTGCTTTTTCATGTTCATCTAAACTGTGTTTTGCAATTTGTTTGATACTTTGTGCTGCAAATAAATCTAAAAATTGTTTACTTGCTTGCATTACAATTTCTTCATTTTTTCCAATAGTATTATATTTTGAATTTTCATAGTCGTATTTTGCTATATCTACACTTGAAGATTGATTTGAACCATCATACAATAACTGTTTAAGAGATAAAGTAGAACGATGACCATCTTTTTTTATCCAAGATTTATCATCATCTTTGGTTTGTGATTTTTCAAGATACCAATTCAAATCAACAGTAGGATAATAACCTGATTTTTCAATATCCATATTAAGCAATTTTGATTTTGTTTTTAAATTATTTACCATAATATCAGTATTATTTTTGATAGTTTCCTTAATAGTGTTATTTAAAGTCAGGGCATTCAATGAGCATGTAATTGAAGCTGATATTAGTAACGTCCTGTATATACTGTGCATATTTTTCCTTTTTCATTTATTTCGTGAAGTATAACATAATATTTTCTAAAAACAAACAATTATTGATACTTATTTACATTTAGGTATACTTTTATATGGAAAATGTATTAAAAACTAATAAAAAATGTGAAACTGTATTAAAAACACTAAATATAATGTATATTGATGATAATATTGATTTTATAGAAAACCTTACAAATATTGTTAAAAATAAATCAAAGTATTTTTATACAGCAATGAATTTTGCAGGTGCAGTTGAAATTTATAACAATCATAAAATTGATGTTATATTACTTGAACTAATAATAGCAAATAAAAATAGTATCGAATTTATTAAAAAAATTAGAAATATAAATGTTGATATACCTATAATCATAATATCTTCATGTAATGATGCAAATGTAATTAAACAATTAATAGGTTTAAAATTGACTGCTTTTATAGCTAAACCAATAAAATTAAATTTATTAAAAGAAGCTCTTTATTCCAGTGCGTATGAAATACTTTTAAAAGGTTTATATAATGTAAGATTTAACAACAACACAATATATAATGTAACAAAAAAAATGTTAACTAAAGATAGTATAAATATTGAGCTTACTACACATGAGATATTATTTTTAGATGCTCTTATATCGAATAGACATCAAGTTCTTTCATCAGAGATGTATAAAGAATTAATTTGGCATGATTCTTATGGAAAAACAGATGCAGCTCTTAAGTCACTGCTTAATAGGTTAAGAAAAAAAATTGGAAAAAGTTCTATTAAAACTACGTCTGGTTTAGGTTATAGGTTGGTATTGCAAGATGAATAAACTATTTTTTATTTTTACATTTTTTTTGATAAATTCGCTTAATGCGTTTACAGACTTTAGTAAAAATGAATTAAATAGTGTTAAATCAAGTTATGGAGATAAAGCACATAAAAGAGTTGTATTATTAAAAAGTATAATAAATAAATCAAGTAAGGCAAAAGATTTACAAAAATTAAAATTAATAAATACTTTTTTTAATACAATTAAATATAAAACTGATATAAAACATTGGAAAGCAAGTGATTACTGGGCTATACCATTTGAAATGATAGGAACAGCAGCTGGTGATTGTGAAGATTATGCTATTGCTAAATATTTCTCACTTATCAAATCTGGTGTTAATTCTAATAAACTTAGAATAGCTTATGTAAAATTAAAAAAAAGAAGAACTAAATTTGAAGAAGCACATATGGTTTTGTTGTATATTCATAAACCAAATTCTGTGCCAATTGTTTTAGATAATGTTAATAAGAGGTTGACTTTAGCATCAAAAAGAAAAGATTTAAAATTGATTTATAGTTTTAACGCTTCTGGATTATGGAAAGCAAAAAATAAAGGTTCAAGTCAAAAAAGAGTTGGAAAAAACAAATTAGTAAAATGGAAAAAATTAGTTAATAAATTATAAGGGAAAAAAATGACATTATCAAAACAATTATTTACAATAATCAGTTTTATATTTATAATAATATTTGTTGGTAATTTTGTGATTACTGTAAATAACACAAAAGAATATCTAGAACAAGAATCAACAACAAAGGCTAAAGACACAGCAGTATCTTTGGGTATGATTTTAAAAGGATTCATAGCAAATAAAAAAGATCCAGAAATACAATCAACAATTAATGTAATTGCAGATAGTGGGTTTTACAGTTCAATTGTACTAAAAGATTTGTTTTTTACATTTACAGATAAAGAATTAATCCAATCAAGTGATCAATTACAAACATTTGACTGGCAAATCAGTGAAGTAAAAGCACATAATAATGTTGGAACAATATCAATTAGTAATGATGAAGAATTATTAAACGAATTAAATAATTTAGAAAATATTGAAAATGAAATAGTAAACGATATAAAATTATCTGATAAAACGTATACTTTTATTGCTAATTCTAAAGATACTGATGATTTAATTTTAGAACTAAACTATATAGCTAATAATGGTTCAAAGGTACTGAATATTACATCTAAAATTAAACTTTCAAAAATACTTGTTAGCTCAAAAAGAAAAATTAAATTTGATGGGGTGCCACAATGGTTTATAAACTTCATAGATATAGATATTCCTACAATGAGCAGTCAAATTAATGATGAATGGAAAAGTGTAGCTACTATTTTTGTTTCCCCAAATCCTGGAATTGCATATAAAAAATTATATGATCAAGTTATAAGTGCTTTATATTATTCAATATTTTCATTTATTTTTACATTGATATTATTATATATATTTTTACTATTTATTTTAAAACCTTTAAATAATATAGAAAATTTAGCAAAAGAAATCTCAAAAGGCAATTATTTGCAAATAAAAAATATTCCATGGACAACTGAACTTAAAACAGTAAGTAATACAATGAATGATATGTCAAGAAAAATTGAGAATATTATAAATAAACTAAACACAAATATTCAAAATATGAATGATAAGTTAAATATTGATAAGCTTACAAAGCTTCCTCTAAAACAAGAATTTGAAACTGACTTGAAAAAACTATTTATGAATAATTCTAATGGATATATTTATTTAGTAAAAATCACGAATTTGATGCAATACTCAAAAACACACGGTGCAAAAGATGTAGATAAATTTATAATATCATTTGCTAAAATATTGAGTGATTTACCAAAAGGAAAAGCTTATAGATTTTTTGGTTCTGAATTTTTAATTATTTTTAATAATATAAGTGAAGAAGAAAATAAAAAAATTGTCCTAAAATTACAAAGTGATTTAGATGCACTTTCAAAAGAACTTGATTTAATGAATATTGCAAACACTGGAATAATTACATTTGATAAATATGACACAAATACTAGTATATTATCAAACGCAAGTGAAGCATATGAAATGGCAAAACAAGTAGGTCCTAATAGTACATATATAAAAGAAAAAGACGAAAACAGCATGGATTCAATGAAATGGAGAGAGTTAGTTTTTGATATAATTGATAATAATAAGATATTACTTGAATATATAGGTACAGTAAATAAAGATGATAAAAATCCAATACAAGAAGCATTTACAAAAGTTTTAGATGATAATAACAATGCCTTGGCTATTGGAACATTTTTATCAGTTGCTCAAGAAAACAATTTAGCAATAAAATTTGATAAACTAGTTATATCTACAGTAATAAAATATATAAGTACAAATAAAATTTCACATCAAATCATGGTAAACTTATCAATGCAGTCAATTCTGGATGTTAATTTTTTAGATTTTTTAAAAAATATTTTAAGTACAAACAAAGACATAAGTAAAAATCTTGTCTTTTCACTTACAGCATATAGTATTGCTAGTAACAAAAAGTATATTCAAAGTTTTTGTGAAGTTATAAAACAAAACAATAGTAATTTTATGATTAAAAGATATGATACAAAGTTTGTTAGTATTGAAGAAATGAAATATATAAAACCAACTGCTATAAGATTAGCAAGAGAATATACAAATAAAATATATGATGATTCAAGTAAACAAGCATTGGTTGATGCTATATCAAATGCAGCACAAATAATTGATGTATCTATTTATAGTGAAAATCTCACATCAAAAGATGATTATGATTTTCTACGTAAGTTAGATATTAATGTTTGTATGCAAGAATAAATTTTTAAAATTAAAGTAATATTTAAATTTATTTTGATACAATCAAATTAAAAAAAGGATTTACATGAAAAATATTCTAAGAATATTGATTGTAGCGTTATTTGTAAATTTTGCTTATGCCGATAAATTAAGTACAATTAAAAATAGAGGATTTATAGTTGTTGGTATAACTGAAAATTATAAACCTTTAAACTTCTTAAATAGAAACAAACAACGTGTTGGATTTGAAATTGAATTACTTGAATATATTGCAAGAGAAATAAATGTACAAATCAAATACAAAAGAATACTGGCAACTGATATTATTCCATTAATTCAAAATAACCAAATAGATATAGCTATGGGACATATTATACATGATAGAGCATCGGATTTAAAAATTGACTTTTCTATTACATATTTATATGATGGACAAGGAATAATTGGTAAAAAGAATAACAAAGCAAAAACTTATAAAGCATTTCAAGGCAAAAAAATTGCTGCATTGAGCCAAAATGACAGAAGTGGTGAAATATTTGAAACTATTGAGCCTTTAGCAGAGGTAAAATACTTTAATAGTGAAAAAGCAATGTTAAATGCTTTGTACTCTGGACAAGTTAGTGGAATTACAACTGATTATTTAAAACTACTAAATATGTTAAAAGGAAATACTTCTAAGTTGCAACTTATTGGAGATAATTTTACAGTAAAACCATATGCAATTGCACTAGCTCAAAATGAATCTGGATTAAGAGATGCTATTAATATATCTATACAAAGTTTTGTTTCTAGTAAAAAGTACAATAGATTATACAAGAAATGGTTTGTAAAAATTCCATTAAAAACGCCTGAACTTTGGCTTTAATCTGAATAAATAGCATAAGAAAAAGAGAAAAACAACAACATTCTCCTTTTCTTAATTCTCATCTAAATTTTATAAATACTATGATTAAATCATAAGTTTGTTACAAATTCACAAATTCATTTCAAAAAACCTATATTGATACTTTTTTTAATTATAATTTGATAATATATTTTTTAAAGAAGGAACTTAAAATGAAAAAAATCATAGTTATTAATGAAAATGGGGAATCTGTAGAATTAAATATCAACCAAATTGATGAAATTAAACCTGGTCAAGATATTACACTTGGTGGCAAAAAAATAAGTTTAAAAGAATTAAAAATACTAGCAGCTGAAGAAAAAAATGAACCTATGTCAAAAAGAATGAAGTCAAAAGATATGACGGCAATACTAAATGATGGTGAAGAAAATGATGAAGTAAGTATGTTAGATGTAAATGGATCTGAAGTATTATTTATAGGTGAAAATGATGAAACTGCTTCAGGTGATGATTTACTTGAAGAGGAAATAGTTTTTGATGCACTAAGCAACCAATTAAATAATAATAATAATGATAATTTAAGTGCAGGTGAGGGAAGAGAAAGTTATAATATTAGTAATGCTACAACAACAGCCAATACAAGAGCTACAACAACAGCAACAACTATCGGTACAGGTACTAGTACTGATACTGGTACAAATAGTCCTACTGTAAAAGGAGCAAATTCAGGTGGTGATAACACACCAACGGTATCAATTTCACTGCCAGATTCTGCAAAAGTAGGTGATACTATTACAATCTATGCAAACGGTGTAGCCTCAGGAACAAGCACAATTACTCAAAAAGATATTGATAATGGAGAAGTTGAAGTTACTAGTAATGAATTAAAAGACGGAAATTATGATATATCTGCAACTATGAC
Source organism: uncultured Helicobacter sp. (assembly GCA_964516815.1). Taxonomy (GTDB): domain Bacteria; phylum Campylobacterota; class Campylobacteria; order Campylobacterales; family Arcobacteraceae; genus CAIJNA01. The sequence continues at coordinate 98,282 of CAZEXK010000002.1, forward strand.
AGATGCAGCTAGTAATGAATCTGCAAAGTCACCTGTTAAAACAATAGTAATAGATACAACACCACCTGCATCACCAACTGTAGATGAAGAGTCATTAACTACTAATGATAAAACACCAACTATAAGTGGTAAAGGAGATCCTTTTAGTATAGTAAAAATTACATATGAAGATGCTCAAGGTAACGAAGTTACAGATAGTGTAGCAGTAGATTCAGATGGTAATTATAAAATTACACTTAGCGAAGAATTACCAGAAAAAGAAGTGGATATTGAAATAGTTGCTGTAGATCAATATGGAAATATTTCAGATCCAACAAAAGCAAAAATTACTGTTGATGTAACTGAACCTATTGACCCAACAATAGATGAATTAAATACAAATGATGTAACACCTACAATAACGGGAACAGGTGAACCTGGTTCTGTAGTTACTATAACTGATCCAGCTGGTCACTTATATACAGCTACAGTAGATGAAGAGGGTAATTATGAAGTAGAGGTTACTGAACCTTTACCAGAAGGAGAAGTTGAAATTACTGTAGTTAGTACAGATGCTGCTGGAAATACTTCTAATCCAGTAAAAGAAACAATTACTGTGGATACTAAAGCACCTGATGCTCCTGAGGTTGTTGAACTTACTACTAATGATACAACACCAATTGTATCAGGAAAAGGAGAACCTGGAACTATAATTACTATAACTTACTTAGATAAAGATGGTAAAGAACAATCAAATACTGCAACTGTTTCAGAAAATGGTACTTATAAGGTTCAATTAACTGAACCTTTAGCTGAAGATAACACTGATAAATCAAATATACCTTTTACAGCAACTGCTACTGATGCTGCTGGAAATGTTTCAGATGAAGTTGAAGGTAAAATAAACGTAGATCAAGATGCACTTCCAGTACCAACGATTGATGATAATGTAGATACAAATGATGCAACACCAAAAATAACAGGAACAGGTGAACCAGAATCTGTAGTTCAACTTACATACAAAGATAAAGATGGTAATGAAGTAACACAAACTGCAACAGTTGATGAAGATGGTAATTACGAAATTGAAATTACTGAAGAATTAGCAGAAGGAGAAGTTGAACTATCTGTAGTTACTATTGATGAAAATGGTAATGAATCAAGTCCAGTTAATGGTAAGGTTGTTATTGATTTAACAGCACCTATTGACCCAACAATTAATACATTAGAAGATACAGATGACACAACACCAACAGTAAGTGGAACAGGTGAAGCTGGTTCATTAATTACTATAACATATTTAGATGAAAATGGTGATGAAAAAACTAATAGTGTAACAGTAGATCCTGATGGTAAATATGAAGTTGAACTTTCTCATCCTTTAGGCGATGGAGAAACTACACTTAGCGCAACAGCAAGTGATGAAGCTGGAAATGTTTCAAATCCTGTAACTGCAACTGTTGATGTTGATGCTGTTACACCTAATGAAGCTCCAACACATTTAACTGTACATGATGATGATAATACTATTATTAAAGATGGAGATACAACAATTGATCAAACACCTACAATTACAGTATCTTTACCAGATGGTGCTCAAGAAGGTGATAAATTAAAACTATATATTAAAGATGCTAATGGAAATCCTGTAGAAGTTGGTGAATATATATTAACTGCTGATGATATTCAAGCACAATTAGCAAGTGTAGAGCCAAAACATAACTTATTAGATAGCACAACTTATGAATTCACAGTGAATGTTGAAGATAAATTTGGAAATAAATCAAATCATTCTGATCCAATTGAAGTTACTATTGATACATCTTTTGATAAAGATGAAGATACTACTGCGCCTGAAACACCTGAAGCTATTGCACTTAAGGACGATGATAAAAATACAATAGATGAATATACAAATGATGAAACTCCTACAGTATATGTAACATTATCAAGTGAACCAAAGCCAGAAGTAGGGGATGTAATTACAATATACTCTGCTAATGAGCCAGTTGGAACATATACATTGACAGAGGATGATGTATTAGAAGATCCAATTGTTGTAGTTATCGATACTGATGTATTATCTGAGGGTACACATGCACTTACTGCTACTACTACAGATAAGGCTGGAAATGAATCAGAAAAAACTGATCCTAGAATTATAACAATAGATAATATTGCACCTGATGCACCTACTGTTGATGAATTAACTACTAATGATAATACACCAATAATAACAGGTAAAGGTGAACCAGGAGCTACAATTACTGTAGCATATACAGATGCACAAGGAAATGAACAAACAGATACAGCAACAGTTGATGAAGATGGTACATATGCTGTACAAATTACTTCAGTAATGGATGAAGGAGAAGTAAATATTGTTGTTACTGCTACAGATCCTGCTGGAAATGAATCACCACAAATTAACGGAAAAGTTAATATTGATTCAATAGCACCAGATGCACCTATTGTTGATGAACTAAATACAGCTGATAATACCCCAGTAATAAAAGGTAAAGGTGAAGCAGGAGATACAATTGAAGTAACATATGTAGGTGAAGATGGTAAAACTCATAGTGACTCTGCAATAGTTGATGAAGATGGTAACTTTGAAGTTCAAATTACTTCTGAAATGCCAGAAGGAAATGAAGTGCCAATTAGTGTTACTGCTACAGATCCTGCTGGAAATGAATCAGTTGCAACACCTGCAAAAATTACTATTGATTTAACTGCGCCTGATTCACCTGAAATTACTGCAATGAGCGGAAATACTGATAATACTGATGATAGTGATGAAAAAGTTACAGATACTACTCCAACAATAAGTGGTACAGGTAATGAAGATGATATAATCTCTGTAACATATACTGGTATTGACGGAAAAATACATACAGATACTGCCACTGTTGATTCAGATGGTAAATATACAGTTGAACTTACGAGTGTATTACCTCAAGATGTATCAGAACTTAGTGTAACTGCTACAGATTTAGCTGGAAATGTATCTGAACCAACATTAAAAAATATTGATGTAGATACAGTGATACCTGACGCTGCACCTACACATTTGAGTGCTCATGATGATGATAATGATGTTATTAATGATGGAGATACAACAGCTGATACAACACCAACAATTACTGTTTCTTTACCTTTAGGTGCACAAGCTGGTGATACATTAAACTTATATGTTAATGATGCTGATGGTAATTCTCAAAAAGTTGGTGAATATACATTAACTGATGAAGATATTACAGCACAAGTTGCAAGTGTTGAACCTAGTCCTGCATTAGAAAATAATAATACTTATGATTTTGTTGTGAGTGTAGAAGATGAATTTGGAAATGAATCAGATAAATCTGATACAATTGAAGTAAAAGTTGATACGTCATTTGACAAAGATCCTGATACAACTGCACCAGAAGTTCCTGAAAGTGTTGTTCTAAAAGATGATGATAATAATACAATCAATGATTATACAGATGATAATACTCCAACAGCAATTATTACTTTGGCTAATGATTCTACTATGGATAATAAACCAAAAGCAGGAGATATTATTACAATATATTCTGCAAATGAGCCAGTTGGAACATATACATTAACTTCACAAGATATAACACAGAATCCTATTGTTGTATCTATAGATGCTAGTACATTAGATGAAGGTGAACATGCTTTAACTGCTACATCTACGGATGCAGCTGGAAATGAATCAGCTAAAACTGAACCAAAAATTGTAATAATAGATGCAAGTCCTTCAGGTGCACCAGAAGTTGATGAATTAACTACAAATGATACAACACCGGATATAACTGGTAAAGGTGAACCAGGAGATACAATTACAGTATCATATAATGATAAAGATGGAAAACCTCAAATTGCTACTGCAACAGTTGGTGAAGATGGAAAATTTACAGTTCAAATTGTTGAACCAATGGCTGAAAATAAAGAAACAGCAATTGAAGTTACTGGCACAGATGAAGCTGGAAATGTTTCACCTATAACACAAGCAAGTGTTACAGTAGATACTGATGCACCTGATGCACCTAATGTTACTAAAATTGGAGGAAATGATGATGATTCAGATGAAACTGATAATATTGTATCTGATTCTACTCCTACAATTAGTGGAACAGGGGATGCGGGAGATATAATTACAGTATCTTATACTGATAATGAAGGAAATGAACAAATAGCTACTACTACAGTTGATATTGACGGTAATTTTGTAGTTGAACTTTTAAATGCATTACCAGAAGCAACGTCAGAAGTTAGTATAACTGCTACAGATGAAGCTGGAAATGAATCTGCAGCTAAAGTTCAAGAGATTGTTGTAGATACAATAGCACCAAATAGTGCTTCAGTAGTAACAATTGATGGTAATACAGATACTGGGGAAGATAAAACTGATAACATAGTAACAGATTCTACTCCTACAATAGCTGGTAAAGGTGATGCTGGAGATGTTGTTAAAGTTACATATGTTGCTGAAGATGGAAATACGTACATAGATTCAGTTATAGTTGATGAAAATGGTGATTATGAACTTCTTCTTGGCAATGTCTTACCAGAAGGTGATACACCAATTAGTATTATTACAGTTGATACTGCAGGAAATGAAGCGCCAGCAATTGACTTAACTATTACAGTTGATACAACAGCACCAGATGCACCAACAGTTGATGCCTTAAGT
>CAZEXK010000002.1:103059-106184 GCA_964516815.1 uncultured Helicobacter sp.
GAAGCTGGAAATGAATCAGACGCAACGACAGAACCTATTACAGTTGATACAACAGTACCAGATACAGCAGATGCTCCAACATTAAAAAGTATTGATGGAACTGATGTTGATGAAGATACTACAACTAGTAATACTAATCCTGTGTTAGTTGGTACTGCAAATGGAGCTAGTACTGTTAGCGTTGAATACAGAGCTGATGATGGAAAAACATATACAGATAGTGTTGCAGTTTCTGAAGACGGAACTTATTCACTTGAATTATCACATCCTTTAAATGATGAAGAAACAAATATTAAGATTACATCTCAAGATGCTAATGGTAATTCTTCTGATGCGTTATTTACTGAAGTTACTGTTGATATTACTGCTCCTGGTAAACCTACTCTTGATACTATGATAAGTAATAATGAAGGTATAGATGAAGGTAGTAATTCTAATAAAGATAATAATCATGTAAAAGATGATAAACCTACATTAAATGGAACAGCTTCTGAAGGAAGTTCTACGGTTACTATTGCTTACACTGGAAAAGATGGTCTAAAATATGAACAAACAGTTGATGTTGCTGATGATGGAACTTATTCTATTACTTTAGACAATGCTTTAAGAGAAGGAGAAACTGCTGTAGTTATGACATCTTCAGATGCTTTTGGAAATGTTTCTAATGAGCTTGTTTCTGTTGTGAATGTTAGATTGATGCAAGGAATTGTTTCAAGTAAGAATGGTGATATTTCAGTTTTTGCAGTAGCAAGTGAAGATGCTACTCAAAGCCCTTATTCAAACACTAGATTTGTATCAGATACACAACCAAATATTAATGGTAAAGCAGTAGGTGCTGATGTTAGTTCTACTAACCATGAAGGTAAAGAAGTTCAAATCTCATATACAGATAAAGATAATATTGAGCGTACTGAAATTACAACAATGAATGAAGATGGTACATATTCTCTAGATTTAGGATATGAATTACCTGAGGGAGATAATGTTATTACAGTTACTGCTCTTAATGGTGAAGGGACTGAGGATGATGAAGTAAATGAATTAACTCTTACAGTTGACACTACTACACCAGATGCTCCTACGGTTGGATCAATAAATACTGATGTTGTGACTTATGTAAGAGAGACAGAAGGAACTGATATCGTTGAATTAGTACAAAGTGATGCTAAAACTGAAGTTAATGTATTGTTATCTAGTGATGCATTGCCAGGTGATATTATTACATTGTATGTAGATGGTATTGAAGTAGGAACTGCTAGAGTTACTGCTGAATCACTTGTAAAATCTCCACCTAGTGTTGACATTTTAATCGATGATATGACAGAAGGAACACATAAATTGACTACAACAAGTACAGATAGTGCTGGAAATGTATCAGATAAATCTGATGAATCTTCTGTTACGATTACTGACAGTATTGTTGAAACTACAAGTTCAGTAGATGATAATGATGCTACACCTACATTAACAGGAACTGCACAAGCAAATAGTACTGTGAGTGTTACATACAAAGTTGGTATTAACACTTATACTGAAACTACTAAAACAGATGAAAATGGAAATTATTCAATTGAATTATCTAATCCAATGTATGATGGTGCAAACAATATAAAAATTAACTGTGTAAATGATAATGGAACTGTTTCTGAAACAGTTGAAACTAATATTGATGTTGATACGGGAGAAAGTATAAGTTCTCCAACTTTAATTGGTCTTGCAGATTCTAGTCTTGATCAAACTAAAGGTGAAGACATAACTAATTCTTACGTTGCTGATACAACTCCATCACTTATGGGAATAGCACAAGCTGATAGTATAGTTAGTATTACATATACAGCCAAAGATGGAGAAACATATACTGAAACTACTACAGCTAATGGAGATGGTGCTTATATGATTTCACTAAGTAATGAACTAGGTGAGCATAAAACTAATGTTAGTATTACATCTACAAAAGATGGTGAAACTTCAAAAGCTACAATAGCTACAATTACTGTTGATACAAAAGCTCCTGCTACTCCTACTGTAATGACAGTAGAAGAAAACTTTAGTGCTAAAGATAATTATACAGGTGCACAACTTAGCAATGAATATATAGCAGATTCAACTCCGACATTTACAGGAGAAGGTGAACCTGGTACTACAATTAGTATTGAATACGTAGGAAATGATAATGTAACATATACTGATACAGCTATAGTTGATGAAAATGGTAAGTATAGTATAGTAATATCACATGCCTTAGCAGATGATACGATTTCTGAAAATCAAAATGTTGAGTTAAATATTTATTCTACAGATCAAGCTGGAAATAAATCTGAAATATTAACTAAAAATATGATTGTTCAAAGTGCAATTGCTAGTTCTAATGCATCTTCTGATTCTTCTGAGAATAATAAAAGTACAAATAATGATAGAAGTGTAAAAACTGAGGAAAGAAGTACAAATAATGAAAGAAGTGCAAAAACTGATGATAGAAGTGCAAAAACTGATGAAGGTAATGATGATAGTTCTTCAAGTGAAGAAGAAACAGAAGTTATAAGTACAAATAGTTACAATCCTACTATAACAGGAACAATAGCAACTGCGCTATCTGTTATGATAACATATTCAGCTGCTGATGGAAAAATATACTCTCAATCAGTTGATGTAGATGAAAATGGAAATTATTCAATTACATTAAATGAAAAATTACCTGATGGAGATACTAGTATTGATATTAGTTATAAAGATGATTCTGGTACTAGTAAACATTATGAAAGTAAAACTATAACTGTAGATGTAGCTGCACCAGATAAACCAACAGTAGATCCTCTTGGAAGTTTAGCTGAAGGAAGTACTGTTACTTTAACAGGTACTGCTGAAGCTGGAAGTACATTGAGTGTATCTTATGATGGTAATGTTGAGACAACAACAGTTAATGAAGATGGTACTTATAGTATTACATTAAAAGAAACATTGTCATATAGTACTACATTCACAATTACAGCAACAGATGATGCTGGAAATGTATCTGAGGCATTATTAGTATCAGCTACTGTTAATGAAGATATTGTACTTCTAGATGTACCTATCACTGATTTTGATATTTCAAATGATACAGGTGATGACACTGACTTTATTAC
>CAZEXK010000003.1:0-59750 GCA_964516815.1 uncultured Helicobacter sp.
CTATCAACAATTAATTTATCAGCTTCACTTAATTCATCCATACCTAAAATTGCGATAATGTCTTGTAAATCTTTATATTTTTGTAATAATGATTGTACAGCTCTTGCAGTTTTATAATGTTCTTCCCCTAATACATCAATAGATAAGATTCTTGATGTTGAGTCTAATGGATCAACTGCTGGATAAATACCTTTTTCTGCAATTTTTCTGTTTAATACAGTAGTTGCATCAAGGTGAGCAAACACTGATGCTGGAGCTGGATCTGTTAAATCATCTGCAGGTACATATACAGCTTGAACTGAAGTAATTGATCCTTTTTTAGTAGAGGTAATTCTTTCTTGTAATGCACCCATTTCTCTTGCTAATGTAGGCTGATAACCAACTGCTGATGGAATTCTTCCTAACAATGCTGACATTTCTGAACCTGATTGTGCAAATCTAAATATATTATCAATAAACATTAATACATCAAGACCTTTTACATCTCTAAAATATTCAGCCATTGTAAGACCAGTTAATGCAATTCTATTTCTAGCACCTGGTGGTTCGCTCATTTGACCATAACATAAAGCAACTTTGTCCAATACATTTGAATCTTTCATTTCAAAGTATAAATCATTTCCTTCTCTTGTTCTTTCACCAACACCAGCAAATACTGAATAACCATCATGTTTAAAAGCAACATTATGAATTAGTTCCATAATAATTACTGTTTTACCAACACCAGCACCACCAAATAATCCAACTTTTCCACCTTTTGAATAAGGAGCTAATAAGTCTACAACTTTAATTCCTGTTTCAAACATTTCAGATGATGTAGCTTGTTCTTCAAATGCAGGTGCATCTCTATGTATTGACCATTTTTCAACATCAGCACTTAAAGGTTCTCCTTCATCAACTGGTTCTCCAATTACATTAAAGATTCTACCAAGAACTTCTTCTCCAACAGGAACTTGAATAGGTCCTCCTGTAGCAACACATTCGTGACCTCTTGTCAATCCCTCAGTCATGTCCATTGCAATTGTTCTTACTCTACTGTCACCAATATGTGCAGCAACTTCTAGTACTAGTCTTTCTTTTGTACCAGGTACCTCAATAGCATCATTGATTGCTGGAAGATATCCATCAAATTCAACATCAACAACTGGTCCCATTATTTGAATAATTTTACCGTTCATTTTATCTAACCCTTTTTTATTTCATAGATTCAACACCAGAGATAATTTCAATTAACTCTGTTGTAATAGCAGCTTGTCTAGCCTTGTTAAATTCAACTGTAAGTGAATCAACTTTTTCATTAGCATTCTTTGTAGCAGAATCCATAGATTGCATTCTTGCACTATGTTCAGCACTCAATGAATCAATAAGCGAATAATACATAGAAAATTCTACAAACTTATTAGCTAAGTTATTTAAAATTTCATCTTCATTATCTTCAGGTTCAATATCAATTGGATTACCTGAATTTTCACTATTATTTTCAATACTAATTGGTAATAAAGTATTTATTTTTTGCTCTTGTGTTAACATATTTACAAAACCGTTATGCACTAAAACAACTTTATCTGTAATTTCATTATTAAAATCTTCAAAAACTGATGAAATAAATTCACTCGCTTTTTCATAAGTTGGAGCAGCACTTAGTCCAATTTCTTTATTTAATAATTCAATTTCTTGAAAAGTAAAATAATCTACACCTTTTCTTCCAACAGCTCTAAGTCTAACTTTTATACCATTGTTAATATAATCTTCTCTTAATTTTCTTACAGCTTTAATTGTTGCCATATTAAAACCACCGCAAAGTCCTTTGTCAGCAGTTACGAAAACTAAATCTACAGTTTTTATATCATTTATTGTTCTAAAAGCTCTACTTAAATCAGCATTATTTCCATGCACAGAAGAAACTTTTAGTGCAATTTCTTGAAGAACTTCAGTTATTTTTACTGAATAAGCTTTAGTTTTTTCAGCTAAAACTTGTGCTCTTCTTAATTTTGCTGACGACACAAGCTTCATAGCTTTAGTCGTCTTAGCTGTTCCTTTTACACTTTTGATTTGTCTTGCAATATCTTTTAAGTTTGCCATTTAATTCAATCCTTAGTTTGCTTTAAAAATAGTTTTAAACTCTTCAATAGCAGCTTCTAGAGATGACTGAATTACATCATCAACTTTATTTTTAGATTTAATACCTTCTAATATAGCTGAATGTTTAGATTCTAAAAACTCATGGAATTCATTTTCAAATTTCACTATATCACTAACTTCAATATCATCAAGGAAGCCATTAACACCTGCATATAAAATAGTCACTTGTTTTTCCATTACTAATGGAGAAGATACGCCTTGTTTTAATAGTTCAACCATTCGTTGACCTCTTTCAAGTTGCGCTCTTGTTGAAGCATCTAAATCAGAAGCAAATTGAGCAAAAGATTCTAACTCTCTAAATTGAGCCAGATCTAGTTTTAATGTACCTGCTACTTGTTTAGTTGCTTTAACTTGTGCAGCTCCACCAACTCTAGATACTGATAAACCAACATTAATTGCTGGTCTAATACCTGAATTAAATAAATCAGTTTCTAGAAAAATTTGCCCATCAGTAATTGATATAACATTTGTTGGAATATATGCAGCAACATCACCAGCTTGTGTTTCAATAATTGGTAAAGCAGTCATAGAACCAGAACCATTCTCATCAGATAACTTTGCAGCTCTTTCTAATAATCTTGAATGAAGATAAAACACATCACCAGGATATGCTTCACGACCCGGAGGACGTCTAAGTAATAATGACATTTCTCTATATGCAACAGCATGTTTAGATAAATCATCATATACTATTAAAGCATGTTGACCATTATCTCGATAATATTCAGCAATAGTAACACCAGTATATGGAGCTAAAAATTGTAAAGCAGACGATTCTGATGCACTTGCTACAACAATAGTTGTATAAGACATAGCTCCAGCTGCTTCTAATGTATTAACAATATTAGCAACAGTAGAAGCTTTTTGACCAATTGCAACATAAATACATTTTACATCTTGGTCTTTTTGATTTATTATTGCATCAATAGCAACTGAAGTTTTCCCAGTTTGTCTATCTCCAATAATAAGTTCTCTTTGACCTCTACCAATTGGAACTAATGCATCAATAGCTTTAATTCCAGTTGATAATGGTTCATGAACAGATTTTCTAGCCATAATTCCAGGTGCTTTTTCTTCAACAAGCTTTTTCTCATCAGCTTGAATTTCACCTTTACCATCAATAGCTTCACCAAGAGCATTTACAACTCTTCCTAATGAACCTGTTCCTACTGGAACTTCAAGAAGTTCACCTAATCTTTTACAAGACGTACCTTCTCTTAGACCTTCACTAGAACCTAATATAACAATACCGACAGAAGATTCTTCTAAGTTAGAAGTTAATCCTCTAGCACCATTTTCAAATTCAACTATTTCTCCAGCCATAACATTGTTAAGACCATGAACCTTTGCAATTCCATCAGCAAAAGATATTATCTTTCCTGTTTCATTAATATCAACATTTAATTCAAAATTATCAATTCTTTCTTTAATTATAGAACTAATTTCATCTGCTTGAATTTTTGTACTCATCCAACTTCTCCTTTTTTTTCTAAACTGCTTTTAAAATATGATTAATCATTTGAGATCTAAACATATTTTTTGCAAAACTAATTTCAACACCTAAACCATCTATATCAACTTTAATTCCATCATAATCACATACATCATTAATCAATTCCAATTCAATATTAAACTTTTTAGCAAAGTTATTTTGAATATTAGAAATATATTCATCACTCAAACTTTCATTTGAGTATATTACTCCAGTGTAGTTATTTGTTAAAATAGATACTTCTTTATTTAATTCCAAAGAAATATCATTAATAATATTTAGCCTTTTATTTTGAGCTAATAATTTAATCAAATTTAATAAGTTTTCATCAATATTATCTATAAAAGAATGTATTAATTCAACTTTTTTATCTGAAGTAATTTCTATAGAGGAAATTATGTTCTTAAACTTTTCATTCTTATATGCTGATGCAATTATTTTTAATTGATCATTTACAGCAGCTAACTTTTTGGAATCATTACCAATAAGTAAAGCTTTTACATATTTTTTTGCTATTAGGATACTCATTATGAAACCTTCTTTAGAACGATATTTACCAAGTCATCTTGAGTTATTCTAATATTATTTTCACTTAATACTTCACTTAATACTTCATTTACTACAATTTCTTTTGATTTTTTTGTTTCAATTGATAATTTATCATCATAACTTTTTGATAAAGATTCTATTTCATCATCATAAGTTTTTTTAATTTTTTGCTTTATTGAATTTACATCATTTTGCGCTTGACTAACTAATTTACTTGCAATGATTTTTGATTCTTCCAAATTTAAATTTGCTTCATCAATTTTATTTTTTGATTCTTCAAGTGTATTTTGAACTTCATCCAACTCATTTTGAATTGATTTTGTTCTATCACTAAGAAAAGTTTTTAATTTTTCAGCAAGTAAGTAATATAAAATTCCAGCAAATATTACAAAGTTAAAAACCCTTTGTTTTATATCTGTTTCAACAGTATCGCTAGCTAACAGTGTCAATGGTGTCAATGCTATAATTATAAATAAAATTTTTCTCATATTCATCCTACTTATATTGATTTTAATTTATTAGACAATTGCTCTTTAAACTCTGGCAGTTGATCTAATAATGATAATTTTAAAGATTGAGTTTGAGAATTTAAATCAGATAAAAAAATATTATATTTTTCATCCAATTCAGTTTTAAACTCATTAACCTTTGACTCACCTGATGCTTTAGCATCATTTTGTGCATTTTGACGAATTGAAGAAGCCTCTATTTTTGCTTTAGAAATGATACTAGATGCATTATTATATATATCATCTACATTTGATGTATTACTTTGCGCAGCTTTTAAATCATCTTTTATTGATAAAGAACGCTCATCCATATGTTTTAAAAGTGGAGTATAAAGACAAGAATTTAATCTTGCTAATACAAGTAAAAATATGATAGCTGAACTAAATAGCAATATTGGACTTATGTCTAACATTTATTTCTCCATATTAATTTTTTTGTTTATAATTCTAAGATATAGGTATGCCTAGATAAACTTGTGAGATTGTATCTAAATTATCATTTATTTTAGATTAATTACTGCTATAATTATTTAAAGAGTTGTATGATTTTATCGATATCTTCTTGAGAGTTAATTGATATATTAAAATTCTTGCTTGTAATTTTAATTTTTAGATTTTTTTCTTTTATTTTATTAGCTAATAAAGTTAAATTTTTAAGATCTAATTTTTCATCATCAGTGTTATTATCTTTCTTATTTACTTGTTTGTCTTTATTATCTTTTAATGTATTTATAAGATTAACTGTATCTGCTACACTTAATTTTTGTCCAACAACAGAGTCTAAGACTTTTTTTTGCTTTTGCTCATCAAGTGAAATTACTAATTTTGCATGACCTAATGTAATTTTTTCAGCTGAAAGTATATCTTGTGCATATTGACTTAAGTTTAGTAATCTTAATATATTTGAAATAGATGATCTGCTTTTTTGTAACATGCTTGCTAATTCTTCATGAGTAATATCATGTTCATCTACAAGAGATTTATAAGAATAAGCTAATTCTAATGAATTTAAATCATCTCTATGTATATTTTCAATTAGGGCATACTCTCTTAATTTTTTATCTTCAATATCAATTATAATTGCTTTTATAGTTTTAAATGAAGCAAGCTTAGAAGCTCTTAATCTTCTCTCTCCAGCTATTAAAATATAATTATTATTTTTTTTACTAACAACTATTGGTTGTAATATACCATGTTGAAGTATTGATTTTGATAATTCTTTAAGTTTTATTTCATCAAAAACTTTTCTTGGTTGATAAGGGTTGACTTGAATTTTTTCAATATCTAATTCATTAACTAAATCATTTTGTGAGTCATGTGTTAAGTTATCTTCGTATGCTGATTGAACTTCACCTAAAAGCTCACCTAATCCTCTTCCTAATGCCATATTATTCTCCACTCATTATGATAGTATTGATGTTGCTAAATTATTATATGCCTTTGTACCTGATGCAGCTGGGTCATATAACATGATTGGTTTTCCAAAACTTGGACTTTCCGCTAACTTAATATTTCGAGGTATCACTATATATGAATTTTTTTCATTTTTAAATAATTTTGATTCAAAATGTTTTGCTAAATCAGCAAACACTTGTTTTGCAAGATTATTTTGACCGCTATACATTGTTGGTAAAAAACCTTTTATTTCCAATCCTCTATTAATAGTTTGCTTAACTAATTTGATAGTATTTAATAATTGTGCTAATCCTTCAAGTGCAAAAAACTCACACTGTATTGGTATTATTACAGAGTTTGATGCACTTAAAGTATTTATAGTAATAGGTCCTAACGCTGGAGGCGAGTCTATTATTATATAATCATAATCATCTTTTACTTCATCAATATTTCTTTTTAATACAAGCTCTCTATCTTCTTTATTTTTATAAAATTCTTTTTCTATTCCCACTAGTCCAATATTCGATGGTGCTAATTTTAATGTATCGATATCTGTGCTTAAGATAATGTCTTCTAATTGCTTTGTACCTAGCATCACATGGTAAATGTTATATTCATATGTATCTCTATGATAACCCAACGATGTAGTTGCATTGGCTTGTGGATCAGCATCAACTAGTAAAACATTTTTACCTTTTAAAGCCAATGCAGCGCTTAAATTAACAGCGGTAGTTGTTTTACCAACTCCACCTTTTTGGTTTGCAATTGCAATTATTTCTGTCATCTTAAGCTAAATACCTTTTTATAATTTATTTGTAAAGAACCATCGTCATTTATAATTACATCATCTAGTGATGTTAACTCATTATTTATATTTGTAAAATACTTTTTATTCTTATAAAATTCTATCTTATAATTACTAAATATTTGCTTCCACGATGGATATTTTTCCAAATTAGAAAAATATTTTTTTAGTAAAAATTCACTATTTATTATATCAATATCCAAATATCCATTAAATGATGTATTACTTTTTAAGTTTATACCAATCCCACATAATAAGTATTCTTGTGTCATATTAGTTATAGTACCACCTATTTTATCATTTTTGATATAAAAATCATTTGGCCATTTTAAAATTGCATTAGATCCTAATTGTTTTAAAGTCATCTTTAAAATATAAGAAAAATATATTGATGCAGATTGTAAAGGTAAATCTATAGGTAAATATTTTTTTATTATTATAAATGAAAAAAATAAATTACCCTCTTCTCCTATCCATTTATTATTTCTACTAGCAATTCCATTTTCTTGATTGTTTGAATAAATACATATATTGTCTTTAATTTGATTTTTTAATACATACTCTTTTATATATATATGTGTTGAATCTAACTTTTTAATATATAATAATTTCATAAATTATGATAACTAAATTAAGTTTAATTATTATAAATATGATATAATCCACTATGAAATTAAACAATAATATAGAATTATTAAAATCAAAAAAAATTGCTGGCGTAATCTTAAAGCCAAATGCAAAACATCTATTAAACACATATACAGAAATAAAAAATTTATTTCTAAAATATAAAATAGAAATTTTATTAGAAAATAACAGTGCAAAAATGTTAGATATAGATGACTCTTATGAATTTAATGATTTATGTTCAAAGAGCGATTTTTTAATTAGCATTGGTGGAGATGGAACACTCATTTCAGTTTGCAGAAAAAGCTTCGCTTTTAATAAACCAGTACTTGGAATAAATCTTGGAACATTAGGCTTTCTTACTTCATTACTACCAGATGAACTTGAACATTTTTTACAACAATTTATTGAAGATAAATATCAAATAGATGAAAGAATGATGATTAAAGTAAATATAGACTCAAATGAATCTGTAGCATTTAATGATGTCATTATAAGAGGTAAATCTTTAGCACATATGATTAATCTAAATGCATATGCTGACAATGAAAAATACAATAGCTATTATGGTGACGGATTGATTATTTCTACACCCACAGGCTCAACTGCATATAATTTAAGTGCTGGTGGACCTGTAGTATACCCACTAACAGAAGCTTTTATAGTTACGCCAATTTGTGCTCATTCTTTAACACAAAGGCCATTAGTCTTACCAGCAGATTTTGAACTTGAAATTTGCACTCCTGATAAAGAAGGGGCAATGGTAATAATAGATGGTCAAGATGCTTATGAAATAAAGCAAAATGAATCTGTAAAAATTGCAATTGCATCAAATAAAGCTAAGTTAATTAGAGTGTTAAATGGAAATTATTTTAAAGTATTAGGCGATAAGCTTAATTGGGGGAAGTAGTTGTTAAATAGATTTTATTTAGAAAATTATTTATCTTTTGAAAATGTTGACCTTGAATTTAAAAAAGGTTTAATAGTATTTTCAGGTCCAAGTGGAGCTGGTAAATCAATACTAATGAATAGTATTTTATCTTTATTTTCTAATAATGATGCTAAGGCTTCATTAAGCGAAGCAAGTATACAAAATGAAAACTTACAAAATGAAAACTACAATATAAACAATAGCGATTTTGTAATTAAGCAAATAACAAGTTCAAAAACAAGATATTTATTAAATAATCAAGCTATATCAAAAAAAGAATTAAATTTATTTTCTATGCAATTCTTTAGGCACTTGCATTTAAAAGACACTAGTGATTTTGATAGTTCAAATATCATTGAATTTTTGGATTTTTTATCCATAAAAAATGATAGTTCTTATGAAGAAATTATAAATGATTTTAAATTTACATTTACAAAACTTCAAACATTAAATCAAAAATATAAAAAACTAATCAATGAAGAACAAAATATTGAAGATTTAAAAGAATTGTGTACATTGCAAATACAAAAGATAAATGATATTAATCCAATAGATGGTGAATATGAAGAGCTTAAAGATTTAAAAGATATTTTAAATCAAAAAGATAAGATTGATAATGCCTTAAGTGAAGTTAAACCATTTTTAGATAATTCACATGCTGTTTCAAAGGCTTTGAGTTTATTAAATATTGATACATCTTTTTTTGATCAAACCATCAATGAAGTTAATATTCATTTTCAAGATTTTTATGACAAAGTTGATTCAATTGAAGATGTTGATATTGAACAAACTCTTGATCGCATAGAAAATTTATCAAAATTGATTAAAAAACATGGAAGTATCCAAGAAGTATTAGCATATAAAAAAGAAAAAGAAAATGAATTAGATTCATATGAAAATATTACATTTGAAAAAGAAATAATTAAAAAAAATATCTCTGAATTACAAAGTAACATAATAAATAAATCTAACATCATAAGTCAATATAGAAAAAAAACTTTAGAAATACTAAAAAAAGATATGAATACATACTTAGAGTATTTGTATTTGGATAATCTAAATATAAAAATAATAAAAAAAGATCTTGATAAAAACGGAGAAGATGAAATTGTATTTGAACTTAATAAAATAAATTTAAATAAAATAAGTTCAGGAGAATTTAATAGATTAAGATTAGCATTGCTAACAGCTAGAAGTATGTATGAAGTTAGTATAAATGGCATATTATTTTTAGATGAAATAGATGCGAATTTAAGTGGTAAAGAAAGTGAATCGATAGCAAAAGTTTTATCAATATTAGCCAAAAATTATCAAATTTTTGCAATATCACATCAACCACAGTTAAGTTCTACTGCACAACAGCATTTTTATGTTTCAAAAACAAATAATATTTCAGTAGTAACATTATTAGATGATGAACAAAGAATTAGTGAAGTTGCTAGAATGATAAGTGGTGAAAATATCACTAATGAAGCTAAACTTTTTGCCCAACAATTATTAAAAAGGAAATGAATTGAGAATTTTAAGTGGAATACAGCCAAGTGGAACGATACATATAGGTAACTATTTTGGTATGATAAAAAAAATGATAGATAGACAAAATGACGGCGAATTATTTGCCTTTATAGCTTCTTATCATGCTTTGACTTCAGTAAGAGATAAAGATTTTTTACAGAAAAATATTTTTGAAGTTGCAGTAAACTTTTTAAGTTTAGGAATGGATCCTGAAAAATCAACATTTTGGGTACAAAGTGATGTTCCTGAGGTATTAGAACTTTATTGGATACTATCTAATCATTCTTCTATGGGTTTGCTAGAAAGGTCACATTCTTATAAAGATAAAACATCAAAAGGGATTGGTGCTAATCATGGACTTTTTTCATATCCTATATTAATGGCAGCAGATATTTTACTTTTTAATTCCAATGAAGTTCCAGTTGGTAAAGATCAGATACAGCATCTAGAGATGACAAGAGACATTGCAAATTCTTTTAACAATGTCTATGGTGATATTTTAACTATTCCAAAATTGAAAATAGATGAAAATACACAAAGCATAAGAGGAACAGATGGTGCTAAAATGTCTAAATCATATGGCAATACAATTGATATGTTTGGTTCTGAAAAAACTGTAAAAAAACAAGTTATGAAAATAGTTACAGATTCAAAACAATTAGACGAGGCTAAACAATGGGATAATTGTAATGTTTATGAACTTTGTAAGTTATTTATGAATAATGATGAGCTTTTAGATTTACAAAAAAGATATGAAACTCCAGGTGAAGGTTATGGGCATTTTAAGTTATTATTATTAAATAAAATAAAAAAATATTTTTCTCCATATGAAGAAAAAAGAAATTATTATTTAAATAATCCAGATGAAGTGAAAGATATATTAGAATTGGGAGCTAAAAAAGCTAGGGTAATTGCTCAAGAAAAAATGAAAATTATTAGAGATGCAGTTGGATTAAAAATATAATTAATTTAAAAATTTTTTAATTTTTAAATTTTTATTAAGTTCAGTAGATACTTTATCTTTATGTTCTTTTAGAAATTTTATATTTTTATAAAACAACTCAGATAGATTTTTTAAATCATCTTTATTTAAATCAAGATTATCTAAAAAGTCATCACTCATATATTGATCATTCCAAAGTTGCAAAGAGTGTGCTTTATCATAGTCATCTAAAGAATCAATATATTTGAGTTTATCGTATAACTCTAAAGACCAGTTTCGTCTTTCCATGCTTCAGTTAAACCTTTTACTACTTTTGAGACTTGATCAACAGATGTTAAATTATTATCTATTCCTGCACTAAATAGTGTTTCAATCTGATATAAATATAAACCATCTAAGTAATATGCAATATCTCCGCCATCAAAATCAAGTATATTTCTTAGTTCATCAAATATTGCTATTGATTTATTAATATAGTTGAATTTTTCTTCTATGTCGTCATTTTCAATTGACTGCTTAATAAATGACAAATATTTTAAAAGACCTTCATAAAGCTTTAGTATCAACATATAAGGGTCTTCCGTAACAGCAGCTTGTTGATTATAAACATTTAATCCCATATTTACTCCAATATTATTAAAGAGTATATTATATACTAATAATACTTAAATTCATAGAGTTTAACCAGCTGTTGATTGATCCATCATTAATTTCATACCACCAAATGCAGCTTCCATTTGTGAAATTATTGCAGTATAAGAAGCAAACTGAAGTGCCATTTGATTATATTTATTATCTAATAATTCTTGTGCTTCTTCTTTATCAGATTCTAAATCACTTTTTCTTTTAACCATATTTTCGCCATAAGTACTTAAAAGTCCCTCATATCCATCTAATGAATCTAAATATTCTTTTAAAACTGTACCTAATCCTGGTTTTTCAGCTACACCTATAAATAATTTTTTAATGTCACCAAGATTATTAGATAATGCATCACCTAGTACTTTTTCATCAATATTTAAATATCCATTTGCATCAACATCAAATCCAAAATTAAATAAATTTAAATCGTCATTAGCACCATATGAATTAAATAATGCATTTTTAACTTGGCTTAGTACTATTCTAAGTGAGCTAGGATCTTCTATTGGTGAATCGGCATCATATAATTCATCATTAACTAAAGTTAATAATTCATTGTATTTTTCTGCAATATTTTTTAAAGCTGGTAAAATTGTACTAGTATCCTTTTGTACAGAAATAGTTGATGTTCCTACTTCTATTGCAGTTACTTTTAAATTACCTTGAACGGTTACAGTATTTGAAGAAAGATCATACTTTATTCCATCAATTTCAGCTTTCATATTTTTTGCACTTAGTATTTCACTTTTAAAATCTAAATCCACACCTGTTTGTGTAATATTTAAAGGGACATCATTATTTTGTTTAATAACAATTTTATTATTTTCAAAACTTGCTGTAAATCTAGAATAATTATTAATTTCATCTATTAAATCTTCATAAGATTTTCCAACAGTAGAAAAATCAATACCAGATATTGTAATTTTATCTCCTGTATCATTTCCACCAACAATTTGTGCACTAGCATCATCAATAGTTTTTGAACTTTTATTACTATTAATACCTAAGCTTAGTCCTTTTTCTATAATTGTTAATTTATTATCTTCTCCCGCATCAGTGCTTTTAATAATAAGTCTATATTTATTATCTCCAACTTCTTCAATACTAGCTGTAATACCCTCTTTGGCATTCAGCTCTTTTACTAATTCTTCATAAGTTTTATCTTTTGTATCAAAACTATGAGTATCACTTCCAATAGTTATTTTAAGAAAATTTCTAGTCCCTTCATTGCCACCAATGTTAGCATCAGCATCTGTGAATACTACACTTTGATAAACATCTCTTTGAGCGAGTTGATTAATCACAATTTTACTCGTACCTTCTTTTAATCCTGAAATATCAATTGCATCAAATATTGCTGATGTTCCAGTTGTTGAAGCATTAACTTGTTCGAAGGCATTTGCTCCACTTTTGTATAAATCAAAGTTTTTAATTGCATCTAGTAATTCAGTAACTTTTGCATTAATAGTATCCATTTTTTCAAGTTCCATATCCCAGCTTTCTAAACTACTTACAAATGGATCGATTTTACCTTTAGCTTCTGCTGCTTTTAACTTATTAATAAGTTCTTGATTTAAACCTGTTGAACCAGAACTTCCTAATCCTAATATACCTTCAGCCATCATTTACTCCTTATTTTATCTTCTCATTCCTAATATCGTTGATAACATTTCATCAACAATTGTTACTAGCTTAGCATTTGCTTCATATGCAGATTGATATTTAACTAAGTTAATTAATTCATCATCTTTATTGACTTTAGTCATTTTATCATAGTTAAATGCCAATGATTGTGTAACCGCTTTTTGTGTTTTAGACATATAGTCTACATTTTCTTTATCATCAGAAACAATAGCTCTAACACTAGCATAATATTTGCTAAATGAAGTTGGTTCATTACTTGAACCTATCATTACCTTATCGTTCCATTGCATTGTTGCTAAATATTCTAAATCATTTTGACTTAAGTTATCAACAACTGATTCTTTAAATTCAAGATTTGCTACTGATGTACCTTCAAACAATCCAACCATTTGCATATTTTCTTTATTATGATCTAACAATGAAGCCTGCTCACCTGAGGCATATTTTAATTTACCTTTTTCAATATAACCATCAGTAAAATCACTTAGTGCTTTTGCAAAATCATTTAACATTGATTTGTAATTAGTAAATTTATTTTCACTTGATGTTGTATCTAGATTGTCAAGCATTGATTTTAATCTACCAGAACTTACTGTCAATTCTGATTCATAAATTTCTATATGCACATCATTTATTGCGATATCACTTTTAATATCACTTTTTTTAACTATATTTGATACTTGTTCAGAATTAGTATTTAAATTGTCATCATCATTTACTATAATTTTACCATCAAATTTTCCAGCTATCCCACTAGTTTTTGATTCTATTACTAAATAATGATCACTTGTTGTTGGTTCAAATTCATGTTTATCTCCATTTTCATCTACACTATATTGTCCATTGTGTGCTTCAACTAAAAGTGATAATTTTGGATCTTCATTTATTTTAGATACTAATGCTTGAACTATGTTATCTTTACTAACTGTTTGTGTATCTCCTTTACTATCAACAAATGTATCACCAATCGAAATTTTAATACTATTTTCTTTATTAAAATAATATGTTATAGAATCATCACCATCCCAAGTTGCTGGATTTACTAATGTACTTGTATTATTTACATCTGCATATACATCTTTTTGAGCAATGTGATTTGTTACTAATTTTAAATCATGGACATTAGTATCATATCTTACTGCTGTAACACCGCCAATACTCAATGAATATCCATCTACTCTACTAACTTTTATATCAACATATTGAGATAGCTTACTTTCTAATAAATCTCTTTCATCTTCTAATGCATTTGTATCACCTGTAGCATTTATGATTTGTTTGTTAACAATTCCAATATTTTTCAATAAACCATTAACTTCATCAAGGTTATCATTTACTCTATTTTTTAAAGATGCTTCTTGCTTTTCCAAATTTTCATACATATTTTTTAAATCATTAACTAATATTTTTCCACTATTTTTTAAATTATTTCTATATATTTCATTATTTGGATTTGCTCTTAAATCTTCAACGGCTTGAAAATAATTATCCAAATCAGCAGATAAACCACTATCATCGGTTTCAAAAAATATAGCTTCAATATTTGATAACATGCTTGAAAGTTCATTATGCTGAAAGTTTTTACTTTGATGATCTATTAAATTATCATACACATACATATTAGTAATTCTATTTACACCATAAACATAAACACCTCTACCTGTAACCCTAGAATCTGAATGATCTAGTTCTTTTGTGTCTACTACTCTTTTTTTATAACCATCAGTATTTTCATTTGCAATGTTATTCATTACATTTTCAACTTGTGTTTGTGCTGATGTTAAAGCGGTTTGTGCTACATTGATCGTGTTAAGCATAGTAAACTCCTATTATTTATTTTACTAAACATTTCTTAATCTAAGATTAAAATGGCCATAAATTTTCTAAAATCTTACTTCCCCAAGGTTTCCTTATACTATTTACATCATCCCCATCTTTTTTGTATAAGATTTTTAAATTTGCAATTTGAGAAGAAGATACTGTATTTGTGGGACTAATATCATAAGGTCTAATTATTCCAGAGATTGCTATTTTTTGTTTTTGATTATCAATTAATAGTACTTTATTTCCATTTATAAAATAATTTCCATTTTGATAAACTTCCGCAATTACAACAGATACAGTAGTTGAGAATTTTTCATCATATCTTGATGAGGCACTTCCTTTAAATTTGTTTGAAGAATTAGTATTAACTCCAACCCCAATGATGTTATTAATTTTATTTAATCTAGCAGCTGTTCCAATAGTATTTACAACTCCACTAGCTGGACTTAAAACTCCACCACCTAATTCGCTTGTATTAGTTTTAGATAAATCTTTTGTATTTCTTGATGAATTGTTTAATGTTTCACTAATGATAACTTGTAAAATATCTCCTATTTTTAAATCTTTTTTATCTGCAAATAGCGATGTTCCTTCTCTTGAATATAAAGTTCCTTTAAATGTTCTTTTAATTTTATTTTTTTTTAAAACAATTTGCTCTTTTGGTTTATCATCTAAATTTATTGTTTGTACTTCTTTTGAAGAACAAGAAATAAATATCAGCGCTAATAAGCTATAAAAAAATTTAGATGTCATATTTACTCTCCACTATAAATTTTAATTCTATTGCTATTTTGATATTTTGAGGTGTACTTTTTACCAATGCTAATACTCCATATCTTATAAATAATGGTTCAATATCAGTATCCCAATCACATATTATTAGTAATTTATTTTTTACTATACTAACTGATTGGATTTTATTTTGACCTAAAAGTTCAACAATATTTTCTGCTTCATTATATATCAATCTTGATACTTTAATTTTAGTATTTTTATGTTTTTCAAGTTCTTTTGTTTTTATATCTAATTTATCTTCTAATATTTTATTATCTTGTTGAAACTTATTGCTCATATACATATAATAAAAATAAAACATAGTGACTAATGCTAAAAAAGCCAATGCTTTTCTAATCATAGACTTATAATCTTTACGTTTTACTATTAGTATCATATTAACTCTATTTAATTACAAATATTGTAAAAAATAATTTTTTAATATTATTTTTTAATACATCTTCATTTTTTAAACTTGCATCATTTATTATATTATTGATTTCATTTAACAATTCTTCTTTAAGTAGTTCTTTTCCACCTACTGTTAAAAGTTCTTCGCTGCTTCTTGCACTTATTTGCGCTATTACAGTGTCTATGATTTCATCTTTACTAATTTCTACTAAATCAACAATAGTAGGCTCTACACTTTGCAAAGAAAATGATAGCTTCATTAACTTTTCTCTTCCTTTTGCATTTGTAATATTTAGTACCAGATCTTCAATAGTTGCTTTAAAAAAATTGCCTGTATTAGAAGCTTCTTCTTTTACAATTTCTTGTTTTTTAATATCTTCTGACATAGGATCTTTATTCATATTATTCATCATCATATATCCTAAAAATCCAACTGCACCTAGTAATGCTAAAACAAGAATAATTAAAATAATCATCAACGGATTACCTTTTGATTTTTGTTCAAATTCGCCTTTTTGTTCATCAGCCATTTATTTTTCCTTTTTATAATTATTTAACATATCCATTAATTTTGTTGAAGTTTTAGTATCAAACTTTTTAAGTAAATCTAAAACTCTTTTGTCTTTTAAACGAATTAAAATTTCAAATACATTATTAATTTCACCATCTTTTATTTTTTTTTCAAGAATGTTCTTTAGAGTTTTAATTTTCATTTTACCATATAGTGTCATAGCTTTACTAGTTATAGTTAATTTAATTTCATCCAATATTTTATTATTTTGTTTTTTTGTTTCTTCTATTTTATCTAAATTACTTTGCATTATATTGTTCAAACTCAATAATTCATTTTTATTTTTTTTGTATTCATTTTCTTTTAATTTATAAAATTCATTAAGTTCTTCTTTTAGCTTACTCAATTCTTGTCTTTGTTTGATAAATTCACCCTCTTGCATTTGTGCTGTAAAACCATGGGTAACTAACAAAGCCATAATCGGTATTAATAATTTATACAAAATTATCCTTTTGTAAATTCATATTCTTAATAAACTTTGACTGCATATATTCACTAGCTATATCTTCATCATATTTGATAAGCTTTTTTATTTTAAGCTTCTTGTCTTCTTTTATTAAATAATCATACTTTTCAATTTCTTTTTGAAAAGACATTATGATTATATCATATTTTTTTACTTCTTCAATAAGTATATTTTTTTTTGAAATTAATTTTTCTTTATCATGTTTGAGTGCATTTTTATGAATAGCTAATAATTTAAAATCACCTATAGCACCAAATTTTTCAACTCCTGTTGTATTTATTGATTCATCTATGCTTATAAGAGATTTTTCTACATCACTTAAATGCTTTTGTTTTTGTAGTTTAAGAGATATGTTTTGATTTAGTTTTAATTTATTTAGTTGTAGTAGTTTTTCAGTCATTTAAGTTTGTCCAAAGACTAAAATAGTATCCCATAACGTCATTGTGTAGGATTCAATTTTATCACTTATCCATGGTAATGAAATAAGTATAAAAACAGAAACAATAATAACTTTTGGCACAAAAGATAAAGAGGCATCACTAATTTGTGTTACTGCTTGAAAAATACTAATAATAACACCAATAATCATACTTACCACCAGAGATGGTAAACCTAAAAATAATATGATTTTTACTGTTTGTTGAGATATTTCCAATAAGTCCATTATTAGTCTTTTATTTTAATTAACAATTCCAATGTTTTGTTTTGCAATAATTGTTCCATCATTTTTGTAATTTCTTTTATATTTGATGCATCTATATGCACCTCTTTATTGCTTATTGTATCATCTTCACTTGCACTATTTACAACATTGTCATTATTACTTAGGTCTATTGTTTTTATTTTTGTATTTACTATATCATTACTTGTACTTACATCATTATTTATATCAAGAGCATCCATAACACCCTCTTCTAACATATCATCTAATTGTGAAAGATCACTCATATTTTGTACCTTTGTTATTTCATTGTTTTCATTTTTACTAAAATTGCCAATATCAACTACGTTAGTATGTTCATGTTCATTATTATCATCATTGTAATAAGTATTTTTAATATTCATTTTATCTTTTATATAATCTACAAGTGCTTCATCTGAATTAAAGTAAATATCATCAATTCCCACATCTTCCAAATATTCTTTATAAATAGAATCTTTTGGTTTCAAAAAGTTTAACTTTTCAGTAACAAAATTTTTGCTTACTATTTTATTACTATCAATCAAATAAATATCATTTGGTTTTTCAGAAATTATGTTTTCAAGTTCTTCAATATTATGGACAATACTGATATTGTGTAATTTTGCTTTTTTTAGTACTTTTTCCATATTTTCTTGAAATTTACTAGAACCATAAATATAAATATTCAAATAAAACCTTTTTAAATTTTATGCATAAATACCTAATATAGGTATAAATTATAAAATATTATATCTGAGTTTTATATAATTTTAGATAAAATAATTTAAATAAAAATTAGGATTTGATTTAGTGAAGAAATATTTACTTTTTGTCTTACTTGCTATTAATTTGTATTCCCAAACTATAAAAGACATATCAAATGTTATAGGTATAAGAGAAAATCAATTAATAGGTTATGGTTTAGTTGTAGGACTTCCTGGAACAGGAGATAAAAGTGAATTTACAAGGCAATCATTGCAAAATCTACTTAGAAATTCTTATGTAAAAATACCTACATCTTCTATCAAATCAAAAAATATTGCTACAGTTATGGTAACTGCTTCATTGCCTGCATTTTCAAGACAAGGTAATAAAATAAAAATTAATGTTTCTTCTATAGGAGATGCAAAATCAATTGATGGTGGGGAACTTTTATTGACTCAATTAAAAGGAATTGATGGTAATGTTTATGCAATAGCACAAGGTAATATTTTAGCAAATACGGCTAACAAAACTACAGGTTTTATTTATGATGGTGCTAGTGTTGAAAATGAAATTAAATTTAATTTACAAAATGAAACATCAATTACCTTAAGTTTATTAAAAAATGACGCTCAAACAGCCTCAATGGTTGAAAATAAAATAAATACATTTTTTAAAAAAAACTTAGCTATAGCCTTAGATACAAGAACAATAAAAGTTGTAAAACCACTAGACATATCAATAGTTAGTTTTATAGCTAAAATACAAAATATAAAATTAAAATCTGTATTAAAAAGAAAGATTATCATAGATATTGCAAGAGAAATTATTATAGCTGGTTCTGATATAAAAATTAAACCTATAACAATTTCTCAAAATAATTTTTCAATAAAAATAAAAAAATACAAAGGTATCAAAGCTGATTTTAATAACCCTATTAAAAATCAAGGTAAAGATATAGGAGATGATGTATCTATAGGAATAAAACCAGTAGCAATTGCCTTGAACAATACAATTATAAATTCTTATAGTGAACCTACTGTTTCTGATTTAATGCGTTCAATGAAAATAATGAAGTTGGATATTAAACAAATAATTCAAACTCTAAAAATGCTAGAAGAATTAAATGCAATTGATGCTAAAATTGAAATTACAAGATAGGAATTTTAAATGTCAGAATTTTTAAGTCAAGATGAAATAGATGCTCTTTTAGATATTGCAGAAGATGGTGATGCAAACTTAGAAGAAGCACAAATTCGTTCAAAAACTCCCAAAGAAAAAAGTTATACTATATATGATTTTAAAAAACCAAATACAATAACAGCAGATCAACAAAAAGCATTTGAAGCATTACATGAAAAAATGATGAGAAATATTACAACTGATTTATCTGCAATGCTTAGAAAAGTTGTAGAAGTAAAAATGATAACACCAATAGAACAAATGACATATGGAGAGTTTGTTTTATCAATACCTCCAATTACTAGCATAAATACATTATCAATCAAACCTTTAGATGGTAGAATAATAATGGAATGTAATCCTTCAATATCACATAAAATAATAGCCGAACTTTTAGGTAATGGACCATCATACATTCCATCTAATCATGATAAAGAATTAAGTGATATTGAATTAGAAGTATTAAATCATTTTTATAAACTATTAATAGATAATATGTTTAGTACTTGGTCTGAGATTGCCACTTTAAACTTCAAAACCGTAACACAAGATACAAATGCAAATTCTATTCAAGTTATATCAAACCATGAAATAATCATGCTAGTAATTATTGAAATAACTATTGATGAAGAAGTTGGAAATGTATCATTGTGCTACCCTATTGCTTATATAGAATCTTTACTTGATAAAACAGTAGAAAAAATGCTTGGTAGTTCAAGAAATAAAAAAGCTAGTAAGAAAAAAGATTTAAATACACTTTTATCTGGTGCTAAAATGCAAATAGAAGCGATAATTGCTGAAACAAATTTAAGCGTACAAGAACTTTTAAATTTAAAAAAAGATGATATAATAGTATTTAATAAAAATGCAACATCTTCAGCAGCTAAAATATACATAAATAGAAAAGAAAAGTTTGCTTCAACATCTGGAATATCCAATAATAGAAAAGCCGTACAAATACAAACAAATGTTGATCACGAAAAAATGAATACATTAGAAAAGTTAAAAATTCTCAGAGAAGAAAGAGATATAGCACTTAAAGAACAAAATGAAAAGATAGCAAGACTTATTGAAACAAAAAGTGATTTTATTTAAAGGGTAAAAATGTTTAATAATAAAAATATACTCATTACTGGTGGAACTGGAAGTTTTGGTAAAAAATATACAGAAATATTATTAGAAAAATACAAGCCAAATAAAATCATAATTTTTAGTAGAGATGAACTAAAGCAATATGAAATGGCACAAGATTACAATAATAAATGTATGAGATATTTTATAGGTGATGTAAGAGATGCTCCAAGATTGCAAAAAGCAATGAGAGGTGTTGACTTTGTTATACATGCAGCTGCATTAAAGCATGTACCAATAGCCGAATATAATCCTATGGAATGTATAAAAACAAATATAAATGGAGCTCAAAATGTAATTGATGCTGCAATTAATAATAATGTAAAAAAAGTTATAGCACTTTCTACAGATAAAGCAGCAAATCCTGTTAACTTATATGGAGCAACCAAACTAGCAAGTGATAAATTATTTGTAGCTGCAAATAATCTAACAGGTTCTCAAGATACATCATTTTCTGTTGTAAGATATGGTAATGTTGTTGGTTCAAGAGGTTCAGTTATACCCTATTTTAAAAAATTACTCAATTCTAATGTAAGTGAATTACCAATAACAGATATAAGAATGACAAGATTTTTCATAACTTTAAGTGATGGTGTAAATTTTGTACTTAAAAACTTTTATAGAATGAGTGGTGGAGAAATTTATATTCCAAAAATTCCATCAATGAAAATAATAGATATGGCAAATGCAATTGCTCCAAATATAGAACATAAAATTATAGGTATTAGACCTGGTGAAAAACTACACGAAATAATGTGTCCTTCGGATGACTCTCATTTAACTCTAGAATTTAATGATCATTATGTAATAAAACCAACTATTACATTTACAATTAAAAACAACAACTATAGTAGAAATAAATTAGATGAAATAGGAAAACCTGTAGTACAAGGTTTTGAATATAATTCAGGTAATAATATCCAATTTCTTAATAAAGATGAATTGTTAGATATGATTAAAGAGAATTAAATGGATTTTATACCATATGGTAGGCAAAATATTAGTAAAGATGATATACAAGAAGTAATAAATACTTTACAGTCATCTTATTTAACAACAGGACCAAAAGTTAAAGAATTTGAAGATAAAATTTGTCAATTCACAAATGCAAAATATTGTGTGTGTGTTAGCAATGGAACTGCTGCTTTACATTTGTCTTCTTTGATTTTACTAAACAAAAATGATAAAGTACTAACAACAGTAAATTCGTTCATAGCAACTTCAAATAGTATTTTATATGCTAATGCAAAACCAATATTTATTGATATTTATGAAGATGGAAATATAAATTTAGATTTATGCGAAGAGTATTTAAAAAATGATTCAAGTATAAAAGCAATATATGCTGTTTCATTTTCAGGGAAACTTTTAGATCAAGAAAAATTACATTATTTACAAGTAAAATATAATGTTAAAATTTTAGAAGATAATTCTCATGCAATGGGTGTAAAACTTTTAAAAAGCGATATATCTATTTTTTCTTTTCATCCAGTTAAGCATATGACTACTGCTGAAGGTGGTGCAATTATAACAAACAATAAATCATACTATGAGCAATTAATAAAATTAAGAAATCATGGACAAGATAATTGTCATAATATGACAGATCTAGGCTTTAACTATAGATTAAATGATATTTCTTGTGCTTTGGGAATTAGTCAATTAAGTAAACTTAATACATTTATACAAAAAAGACAAAATATAGCACATTATTACGAAAATAATTTTAACAATACTATAATAAAACCATTGTATGCTTACACTAAAAACTCATTATATCATTTGTATGTCATAAAAATAAACTTTGATGAAATTTCAATTACAAAAGATGAATTACTTAAAAGGTTAAAAGAAAGAAATATTGGTACTCAAATACATTATCAAAAAATAAATAATCAAGCGTATTATCAAAAATTAGGTTATGGAAATGAATTAACACCAAATATGGATTTGTATTTTGAACAATGCATATCTCTACCTTGTTATGTTGGATTAAGTTTAAATGAACAAGATTATATAATAAGTACATTAATTGAATTAATAAATGACTAAATGTATAGCAATAATCCCTGCACGTGGTGGTAGTAAGAGAATACCTAGAAAAAATATTAAAGATTTTTTTGGTAAACCATTAATTGCTTACAGTATTGAGTTAGCTCTAAAATCAAAACTATTTGATAAGGTTATTGTAAGTACTGATGACGATGAAATAAAAAAAATTGCCTTACAATATGGAGCAATAGTTCCTTTTATGCGTCCTTCTGAATTAAGCGATGATTTTAGTACAAGTGATGATGTTATTGATCATACTGTTGAATATTTAAAAAGTAAAAATGAAGTATTTGATTATGTATGTACCATATATGCAACTGCACCATTGCTTCAAGAAAAATATTTAATTCAAGGGTATGATGAGATTATAAAAAATAAGTGTGTTATGGCGTTTAGTGTAACATCTATGCCTTTTCCAATACAAAGAACGTTTAAAATAACAAAAAGCAATAGATGTGAAATGTTTACACCTGAACATTTTAATACAAGAAGTCAAGATTTAGAAGAATCATATCAAGATGCAGGACAATTTTATTGGCAAAATATGAATAAAACATTAAATGATATTGCTTTTGGACAAGATAGTATTCCCATAATATTACCTAGACATTTAGTCCAAGATATAGATACACCAGAAGACTGGCATAGAGCTGAAATAATTTATAAAATAATAAGATAATTATTTATTAAATAATTGTATCACATTATTTTTGATGTTGTTTTTTTATTTTACTTGACAAAGACACGATTTATAATTACAATATGCTATATAAACAAAAAGACGTTAAATGAAAAAAATTATCATGTCAGTAGCAGCTATATTTATATTTTCAGCTTGTTCAAAAAATGTAGTGCATCACACTATTGAAGAAAACATTATAAGCTCAGAGGAAACCAACAAAGTATTAGTATTAAATATAGCTAATGATAATATCTACCTAAAGAGTAATATTGTAAATGAGTTTTTAGTACATAATAAAGTTTATGATGATGCGGGAGGTGATTATAAATTCAAATTACATGCTAATATTCTTAATAAAAACACTCACAATAAGAGAGTTGTAAAAAAAATTGATGGTAAAGATTTTCCCTGTACCAAAGCATATAAGCATTTAGATGTAAAAGTTACATTAACTGATTTAAATAATATTACAAGATTTAGTAAAATATATAAAAGAGAAATTCCTTTTGAAATATGTTCAGTTGCTGAAGCTGAATTATTGCCTAGTGATACTTTATTATTTTTTGAACTTGGAAAAACTATTGCAAGAGAACTGGTAAAAGATATTTTACCAAAAAAAGTTAGACATGTCATAAAGGTTTTAGAAGAAGTAGATATAACTTTATCAAGTGAAGATAGTGCTACTTTTACTAAGGCAATTAAATATATAGATGTTAAAAGCATAGGAGCTCTTGTATATAGTAGAGATCAATTAATATTATTAAAAAACAAATTTAAAAATCAAAGTTATGTAGTTTTATATGATTTAGGTTTAGCTTATGAATTATTGGGATTAAAAAAATTAGCTTTGAATGAATATGAAAATAGCTTATCAATAGCCAAACAAAAAAATAGCTCTGATTTAGTATTGATTTTTGATGCAATAAAAAGAGTAAAATAAAATGAGTAAGCCCCTAGAAGAAAACAAGTCTATATCAATTGTTTAAAAGCAAATATAAATGAACATGGTGTATTCAAAAAAAGGTTTAATGAAAAAAATGAGTGCATAAAACTTAATATAGACTCGATATTATAGTGGTTAAAAAAGGTTTATTTATAATATCTTATTTTTTAATAATATGAGTTAATTTTAAACAAGCGTTACTTGTAGGAAAAATTAAATGTTATGCCGTACTTCCAGCATCAACTGTTATTGTCGTACCAGTTATATTATTTGCAGAAGCACTTAGTAAAAACATAACACTATTAGCTACATCTTCAACACTAACTAGTTTTCCTAAAGGACTTCTTCTTTTAATAGTATTTAATCTATGTTCATGTATACCCTCTGTCATATTAGTTTGCATATAACCAGGAGCAACCATATTTACTGTAATATTTGCTTTTCCTAATTCTCTTGATAATGATTTTGTAAATCCTAAAAGTGCAGATTTACTTGCGGCATATACACTTAATCCATTAAAACCAGTACTAGCAATGATTGAACTAATATTTATAATTCGTCCTTTTTGATTTAAAAGCATAGATCTGCTTGCATACTTAGTTAATAAAATTGGCGCTTGTATATTTACTTTTAATAGTTCATCAATTTGTGATTCATGCATAGTACCTAAGACGCCATCATATCCAAGTGCAGCATTATTAATAAGTGCATAAATATTTCCGTGCTCTTTACTTATACTTCTTATTAGTTTTTGTATATTGCATATATCAGAAAAATCATACTGCTTATAATATAGTTTATTAGGGTGTAATTTTTGCAAATTTTTAAATTCATCACTATTAGTTCTTGATATTCCAATTATTTTATAGTTTTCATGCAAAAGATTTTTGCAAATTTGAAGACCTAATCCTTTAGATGATCCTGATACTAAAATTACATCCATATATTACCTTTTAATTTTACCATTTTGGGTTATTTTTATACTATTTACAATTTTTATTATTGCTGGGACTTTGTATTTTTCTAAGTTCTTTTTGCAATGCTCGATAATATTCTTCTTTACCAAAAGTATATCCAATTGTTTATCAAAAATAACTACTTCTGCACAAATTAAATTACCAATAATATTACTTGCTTTAGCATATACATATGTGCTTTGTACTAAAGTATTTTCAAGTAAAACTTTCTCAACTTCTTCTGGTTGAACCTTATTACCACCAACATTAATACTGCCTGTCAATCTTCCTAAAAAATATATTCTATTGTTTTTTTCAAAAACTATGTCTTGTGTATCAAAGTATTCATTTTCATTTTTTACACACAATGTATTATTAGTTGAAATATTAAATCTTATATTTTTATTCTTATTATTTAATAATTCTTTAGGAAAACCTTCATGTTTGTCATCAATACTAAATACAACTCCAATTTCTGTCAATGCATATATATGTCTAATACTTGCATCTTTAAATGTATCATTCAAGATATTAATTATTTGTTGGTTTACAATTTCACCACCTAATGTAATGCTTTTTAATTTTAAATCATTTATATATTCACTCATTAAAGCTTGTCTAAAAAAGCTTGGTGTTGCGGACATAATATTACAATTATATTTTGAAAAAAAATGTATTTTTTCATTCATAGACATATTTTTTTCAGCTATAAGAAGCAAAGAACCACTAAAAATAGATTGTAAAAATACTTGAAGTCCAGAAAATCTATAAATATCAAAACATAATCCCCATATATATTTTTGTTCAATTTGAATTTTACAATTTGTACTTTTACTAAGGCTTTCAAGTGTATGGTATATAAGTTTAGGGTTTCTAGAAGTACCTGAAGTAGGTATAATCCAATTTGTATTTGTAAATTTTTTTTCATTGACTTTACTATTTATTATAGTAAATTTAATTTTATTATTTTGAATATAAACTTCATAATTAATATCTAATTGACTATAATAATCATCTAATATATCATCATTAATATCATTTGGAACAAATAATATGTTATTTACTATTGAATCTAGTAGTATTATTAAAATAGCAAAGTCAAGATTGTTTTGTTTTTTTATTACCACAGATGATTTTTTTAAAAACATAATATTTATATAATTTTTTTCATAAAAGTTTATTATATTTTCATAGCTTATCTTTTTATTATTTGTTATTAAAGCTACTCTATTCTTAGGAATAGATTTAATTATTTGGATTAAATTTTTCATACATATTTACAAATTCTCCAAATGTATTTGGATAAATTGCTTCTTTCATAATTGAAAATGGATCAAAATCTAACTCTTCTTCAAGTGTAGCAACTAGTATCGCAAAACCTAATGAATCAAGACCACTTTCTAATAATATCATATCATCAGTTATTTTATCAACACTTAATTTTGAATCAATTTGTTCTAAAACTTCCATAAACTTTATTTGTATTAATTCTCGCATAATATTTCCTTTAAATAAACTCATAGTTTATACTTTTTATTTTATTATTTATTATTTTCAATATCTTTTTATTTTTATTATTTTTCCAAGATTTACTTGACATAAGCATATAAAAATATTTGTCATTTTCATCATATACATCAAATCCAAAACTAATATCAAAATTATATGCTGCTATATTTTCTTTTGATACTTCAAGATTAAGAATATTAAATTTCATATCTTCAAACACCTTATCAATAATTATATATGATGATATTGAAGATATAAAAGGATTAATATTTTTTTTAAAATACAAGCCCCAAAAACAACTTTTATTTTCATAATCAATATTAATAATAGATATTGAACCAATAATCATATTTTCATATTGTATTGCATAATATATATTTTTATTAGATGCCTTTAGTTCATTAACCCAAATCAAATGTTCATTTAATGTAATTATATTTAAAGACTTTGTGTGCATTCTGACATAATTTGTATTTCTAATTTCTAATAATATTTTATGCTCACTTTTTGTTAATACTTTATAATTTTTAAAAATAAGATTATTCACTTATAATCTTTTGTAGATAATTATATAATTTATTTTTATTATATTTTTTCATAACAAAGTTATTAGTACTTTTTAAATATTTATACATATATTTTTGATTAGAGGCTACTTTAATAACAATAATTTTTTTATTTAAGTAAATAGCTTCATTTGCAACTAAACTTGGAGTTATAATTGCAAATGAACATTTATTCATTAGTTTTGCAATATTATTAAAATCAATATAAATATAAATATTACTAAATTTAGATACATATTTCTTTAGATCATCTAAATTTTTATTCGCATGTGTAGTAACTATATCTATTCTATAATCTTTATAATATACTAATATTTTAAGTATTTTAATATTTATATTTAAACTATCAGCACCACCAATACTAATAAAAATTCTTTTTTCAAGTTTTGAATTTTTCTTATTTTTTTGTATTTTAAATTCATCTCTTAAAAGAGTATATTTTTTTCCACATTTTATTTTACAAAAAGAAGGGAGTAATTTTTTGTAGTCATTTTTTTTTGCATACACATTATGATTCAGTAATATATCGCAATAATGTTTTTCATATATATCATCCAAACACATTATTTTTATATTTGTTTTTTCTTTTATATATTTTTCATCTTCGTATTTAATATCATAATGGTCAATTATCAAAAAATCAATCTTTTTTTTAATAATTATATTTATCAATTCATCATTTTTATTTGATTTTAGTATATACACTTTATATTTATTTTTTCTAATTTCATCATTAATATTACCCTTTAAGTTCAAAGTAGCAAAATTTATATTATTATTAACATATTGTTGTGCAAGCACTAAATCTCTTTTAATATGACCAATTCCAATTTCACTAGATGAATCTGCACGAAAAAGAATATTTTTATTTTTCAACTCTATCACCAAATTTAAAATCTTTTTTAGCAATACTTCCTAATACTTCATTAATATATTTTGGATGTAATCCATAAGAGGGTCTGATACTTTTTATATTGTCATTTGTAAATATTTCACCTTTTTTTATGTCTTTAGATACATAAAGACTTCTACAAAATCTTCTATTTTTTTTCTTTTTTTCATTCATAGAATAATCAACACAACCCAATAGTCTTTCACTTATTCTTATTTTTTCAACCATATCTTTGAATTCTTTAGCATCCATAGAAAATTTACAATCAGGTCCACCAATACTTTTATCAAGTATAAAATGTTTTTCAATAACTTTAGCACCAAGACTCACTGCAATAATAGGTGCAGTACTTCCAATAGTGTGGTCTGAAAAACCACTTAGTACATTAAATTTTTTTGATAATGAAGGAATATTTAAAAGATTTGCATCATCAAGCGATGCTGGATATTCGCTTGTACATTTTAAAAGTATAATATTTTTATTTCCTACTTTCTTACATATGTTTACAGCATCTTTTATTTCATCTTCATATGCAATACCTGTAGATATTATAATTGGTTTCATTTTTGACGCTGTGTATCTTATTAGTTCATAGTCAGTGATTTCAAATGAAGCTATTTTATATGCGCTTGGATTAAATTGTTCTAGAAAATCAACTGCAGTTTTATCAAATGGTGATGAAAAAATATCTATATCAATACTTCTGGCATAATCAAAAAGTGTTTTATGCCATTGCCAGGGAGTAGTAGCCTCTTTATATAAATTGAATAAATTTTTCCCATCCCATAAAGTTCCACCATCAATCATAAAATCTTTATTTTTACAATCAATTGTCATTGTATCTGCTGTATATGTTTGAAGTTTTATGGCATTAGCACCACATTGTTTGGCAGATTTTATTGTATCAAGTGCCGTTTGCAATGAGCCGTTATGGTTAGCAGACATTTCTGCTATTACGTATGTTCCATCTTTATTTAAATCAAATTTTCCTATTTTCATATATTAGTTTTACCTTTTAGCTTATATGCTAATAGCTTTTTTTATGTCTTTTAAAACTACCAATACACCTTGTGTCCAAATAATATTAATTTTTTCCATTTGTTCTTTTTTATGGATACCTTCTTGTCTTAAATTTAAGAAAAAATTTATATAGATATCTGACAATTCTGTGTATAGTAAAAACATATTACCAAATAAAGGACTTGACATAGTTTTGCATTGTTCTAATAACCAAACCATTATCTCAAGTTTTTTATCTAAAAAATCATTCCTATTTTTGATTTTTGTGTTTTTGTGTTTTTTTAACTTATTTAAGATTCTGTTTAATATAATTAAATCATCATTAAAATCTTGTTTATCTACTACTAAAGAAACACTATTCATTAATTCAATAATATTTTTTTCTTCTTTTGGAAAATTTTGAATATCTTTATTTATTTCATCATAGTGCATTGGAATAAATCCTTCAAGCTTAACACCATCAGATAAGTTATAAACTTTAAAATCATCATACTTAGATTTTAAATCTATATATGTAGATTCAAATGAGCTTTTAAATATTGTCAAACTTCTATTTGTTTTTATTATTTTTCTTAAATTTCCTTCTAACTCAAGAATATCACTAGAGTCTACACTATCTTTATTACTTTTAAAAACCTTTTCAGTTTTACTAAATGAACTGTCATTAGCATATCTACTTCCAGTTTCTTGATTAAATGCAGCATCATTTCCTATAGTGTACATTTTATTAGCACCAAGATGAGTGCATAGTAAGAAAGAATAAGCTCCCACATTTGTTACACTTCCTAAAAATCCTATTTCTTTAATCAATAAAATACTTTGTGCAAAATAATAATTTAATCCTTTGACTACTTCCATTACACTATCATCTTGTTGAGATAACATTATTATTGTACTATTTTTTAAATAATTTTTATTTTCTGTTGTTAAATATTTTGCACATCTATAAGATGGATCAATGGAAAAAACTATATCTGGAACAATATTATAAAGCTCTAGTTTTCTTAAAATAACATCAACACATACTATTACAAATTTATCTTGATGTTTTTTTATCCATTGTATATAATTATCCAACGATGGTCCTGCACTTATAAGCAAAACATTTTTATCTTTTAATATTTTTTTATCAAATAATTTTCTTGTATCTAAAAACCTATCTTTGTTTTTAATAAACTTTGCAGTTTTATAAATATTTTGAATTATTAAACCATAAGGATAAGATGTAACAGTATTAGTTGCAAAGTAATCAACCAATTCATCATATAAATACTCATAATTTTTTATTAATAAGTGATGTTTAATATTATAATTCATATGTGCATTATTTTGGTAAAATAAATTTAGTTTATTTAATCTATCCAGTTTATCATCAGAAACACTTAAAAATAAGGATTTATTATTTTTAGAAAGTTCATTATAATCAATAACAAATAAAGATAATCTAAATATCTCTAATTCTGGTTCTATAATTAATGTTATAAATGGATCTAATTTTTTATTTATTTCATTAATATGTAAACCAAGTCCACTTCCTATAAAAACAAATTTATGTATTTTTTGAAACGCTATATTATCAAAATCAACTACTTCATTAATATGTTCTAATATTGGAAGTACTTCTTCAAAAGACTTACTTCCAATTAAACTTTTACCATCAATACCTTTTCTTAAAAGATCTAATGAACCATCTTTAGTAAAGTTTGATCTTTTAGATCTCAAATCAGCTTCTTCATAACTATTTGTATTGTAAAACCAAGTATTATCTTGTAAGTTTAGTATATCAAAATATCCATCTTTATACTCTAATGAGTATTTGGCTTTGTATACTTCGTTTTCTAGTTCAATAGATAATTTGTCAACTTTATTAAAAATATCTAAATGATTATTTTTTAAATAAATAAGATTGTTTTTATATATTTTTAATAAAGTATTACCCAATTCTTTGATTTCTTCTTCCATATTTTACCTTAAATTTTATATTTTATTATACATAATTATCCATAAAAAAACCCAAGTTAAAAACTCGGGTTTTTAAATGAAATAAAAATTATACTATTGTAATAATCTTAAAACATTTTGTTGAATTGCATTAGACTGACTTTGAGCATAAGTACCAGCTTGAGCAATAATATTTTGCTTATTAAAATTAGCACTTTCTGCTGCATAATCAACATCTCTAATAACAGACTCAGCTGCTTTAATATTAGTTTTTTGAGTCATCATATTTCTCAATGCTGATTCAAGTTGATTTTGAGTAGAACCCACATCAGCTCTCCATGTATTTAATTCATTTATCGATGTATCAACATTAGCCATATTTGTTCTTGCTGCACTAGCTGACATTGCACTTGCTCCACCTGCTAATGTTTTAAGATCTGCCATACCTGTCAATCCTGTAGTATTTGATTGTATTCCAGCATCTAAATCTATTGTATTAGCTGCATTTTCACCCATTTGGAATACTAAAGCAGTTGATGCTGCTCCACTAGTTCCTTGTAATAATGTAATACCATTATAATTAGTTTGCGTAGCAATATTATCTAATTGAGTTAATAATTTTTCAATATCTTTTCCAATTGCTTCTCTACCTTCTGTTGATGTAGTTGCAGTTGCTGCTTGAATTAATTTTTGCTTTACTATATCTAAAATATTAGATTGTTC
Source organism: uncultured Helicobacter sp. (assembly GCA_964516815.1). Taxonomy (GTDB): domain Bacteria; phylum Campylobacterota; class Campylobacteria; order Campylobacterales; family Arcobacteraceae; genus CAIJNA01. The sequence goes on from CAZEXK010000003.1 coordinate 32,222, forward strand.
AGCCATTGCTTTATCAGCAATTTGTGTTAATGTAACAGCAGAATTTCCATTTGAAATAGCTTGACCTATTGAAGAAGCTTGTGTTCTTAATTTATCAGCAATTGATAATCCAGATGCATCATCTGATGCCTTATTAATTCTTAGTCCTGTACTTAATTTTTCTAAAGCAGAGCCTATGTTTTTTCCAGTTTGTGTAGCAGCTTCTTGAGCTCCTAATGATGCAACGTTTGTATTAATTCTCATAATTTATCCTTTTGGTTTATGACACATTGTAAATTATATTTACGCCTTAATCATTCTCATTTGAATTACTTCTACTGAGCATAAGGTCTTTCACCTTTCGGTATTCATTAATACCTATATATTTATATTAATTAAAAACTATACTATTGTAATAGTCTTAAAACATTTTGTTGAATTGCATTAGACTGACTTTGAGCATAAGTACCAGCTTGAGCAATAATATTTTGCTTATTAAAATTAGCACTTTCTGCTGCATAATCAACATCTCTAATAACAGACTCAGCTGCTTTAATATTAGTTTTTTGAGTCATCATATTTCTCAATGCTGATTCAAGTTGATTTTGAGTAGAACCCACATCAGCTCTCCATGTATTTAATTCATTTATCGATGTATCAACATTAGCCATATTTGTTCTTGCTGCACTAGCTGACATTGCACTTGCTCCACCTGCTAATGTTTTAAGATCTGCCATACCTGTCAATCCTGTAGTATTTGATTGTATTCCAGCATCTAAATCTATTGTATTAGCTGCATTTTCACCCATTTGGAATACTAAAGCAGTTGATGCTGCTCCACTAGTTCCTTGTAATAATGTAATACCATTATAATTAGTTTGCGTAGCAATATTATCTAATTGAGTTAATAATTTTTCAATATCTTTTCCAATTGCTTCTCTACCTTCTGTTGATGTAGTTGCAGTTGCTGCTTGAATTAATTTTTGCTTTACTATATCTAAAATATTAGATTGTTCAGCCATTGCTTTATCAGCAATTTGTGTTAATGTAACAGCAGAATTTCCATTTGAAATAGCTTGACCTATTGAAGAAGCTTGTGTTCTTAATTTATCAGCAATTGATAATCCAGATGCATCATCTGATGCCTTATTAATTCTTAGTCCTGTACTTAATTTTTCTAAAGCAGAGCCTATGTTTTTTCCAGTTTGTGTAGCAGCTTCTTGAGCTCCTAATGATGCAACGTTTGTATTAATTCTCATAATTTATCCTTTTGGTTTATGACACATTGTAAATTATATTTACGCCTTAATCATTCTCATTTGAATTACTTCCACTGAGCATAAGGTCTTTCACCTTTTGGTATTAATTAATACCTATATATTTTTGTTATTATTGTTTTTCCATTTTTTTAATTTCATTTATTGTTTTAATATTTGAATTAACTCTTGATTCCATCATTCTTTTTTTTATATGCTTAGCAAATATTTTTTCATATTTTTTATAGTTTCTAGATCCTTTTTGAAAAGAACACAATTTTTTTTGAATTTTTAAAATATCCTCAGAAACTGAAATATGTTTTTTTTCATGTTTTTTCATATCAAATTATACTAATCATTTCTTAATATTAGATTAAATTATTTTAAAGACAAAAAAAAACTTAGCTGTTAACTAAGTTTTTTTATTTTTGTTTAAAGATTATTATTGCAATAATCTTAAAATATTTTGTTGTACTTGATTTGATTGGCTTATAGAGTAAGTTCCAGCTTGTGCAATAATATTTTGTTTGTTAAAGTTTGCACTTTCAGATGCATAATCAACATCTCTAATAACTGACTCTGCTGCTTTTATATTTGTAACTTGTGTCATCATATTTCTAATTCCTGATTCTATTTGATTTTGAGTAGAACCAAAATCAGCTCTCCATGTATTTAATTGATTTATTGCAGAATCTACTTGTATCATTTGTGCTCTTATTGCACCTGCTGACCATGTAGCACCAGTAGCTATGTTTGCTGCAGTTTTTAATGCTGACATACCTTGTAGTCCAGTTGTATTTGCTTGAACTGCTGCAGTAAGTTGTGCAACATTTAATGCTTTTTCACCCATTTGAAATGTTAATATATCAGTAGTTGCTCCTGCACTTGTACCTTGAAGTAAACCAATTCCATTATAATTTGTTTGATTTGCTATTTCATTTAACTGTGTTAATAGTTTATCAATATCTTTTCCAATTGCATTTCTACCTTCTTCTGATGTAGTTGCAGTTGCTCCTTGAATAAGTTTTTGTTTTACAATATCTAAAATATTAGATTGTTCAGCCATTGCTTTATCAGCAATTTGTATTAAAGAAACAGCTGAGTTTCCATTTGAAATAGCTTGATTTATTGAAGATGCCTGAGTTCTTAATTTATCTGCAATTGATAAACCAGATGCATCATCACTAGCTTTATTTATTCTTAATCCAGAAGAAAGTTTTTCTAATGAATTCGTCATATTTTTATTGATTTGTGCGTTTGATTCAAGCGCAGTAAGTGATGCTACATTTGTATTTATTCTCATTTTATATTTCCTTTTATTTGTATAATTTAATATGGTGTATTATATATTAACACTTCTTAAAATTAGATTAAAATCTTTCAATCAAATGCCCAAATTCAGGTATATCTAGGATTATTTTTTTTGTAAAATTACACCTATTTCTATATGATTTGAAAATGCAAACTGATCAAATATCGCAAAATTATTTATTTTGTGTGTTACTAATAATACTTTCAAGTCCCTATATAGTGTTACTGGATTACATGAAATGTAAATAATTTGTTTAAAACTTGTAACCAAAATTCTAGTTGTATTATCAAGTCCTGCTCTTGGTGGATCTATAAATATTGTTCCAAAATTATATTTTTTTAAGTTAATATCTTCTTGTTTTAATCTTCTAAATTCTCTTTTTTCTTCTAAGGCTTCAACAAATTCTTCGCTTGACATTCTTATAAATTTTATATTTTTTATAGCATTTAGTTCACAGTTTATTTTTGCAGATTTTATAGATGTTTTACTTATCTCTGTTGCTAAAACATTATCAAAAAACTTACTTAATGATATAGTAAAATTACCACCACCACAATATAACTCACATAAGTCATTACCTTTAGCCATATTATTGATTGTCCATTCAATCATTTGTATATTTACTTTTTGGTTTGGTTGTGTGAATCCATTTTCAAAATAATTGAATTTATAAAGCTCTTTATTTATAAGCAATGATTCTTCTATAAAATCATTTGTTAAAATAATTTTTTGTTTTCTACTTCTACCTATAATTTTTACTTTTAATTCATTTTGTATTAAAAAAGCACTATCTTTCCATAGCTCATCTAATTTTTTGTGATATATAAGTGTAATTAATAAGTCATTACTTGTAGAACTTAAAAATTCTACGCTAAATAATTTTTTATGTAAAAGTTCATTTGTATTCAAAAGTTCTATAAGTTTTGGCATAGTATTTGCTATAGTTGAACTTACTATAGAACAAGAAGATATAAGTAAAACTTCTTTTTGAATACTATTCATTGCATAATGTAAAGTGAAATTATTTTGTTCATCATATGTTTTCCATATTTTAAATTCAGCCCTATTTCTAAAAGCACCATCTTCACTTCTTATAATATCAATACCACCTTTATATAAAGGTGCAAATCTAGATACCTCTTGTACTAATTTGTGTTCTAGTTGTTCTTCATAGGTTAAATGTCCAAGATTGCAAGATCCACATACTCCAAAATAATCACATTTCATATAATATTCTTTATTTTTATTTTAGAAACCAAAATGATGAAATTCTTTAGGTTCTTTTGCATTAAATTCATATCCAAATATTCTTGTAACTTTTGAATGCAACATCATTCTTTGTACTTGATTTGATGCTTTTCCATATTGTAAATCACCAGTTATTGGATATCCTGCATATTGTAAATGAACTCTGATTTGATGTGTTCTTCCATTTTCAATTATAATTTTTATTTTTGACTTATTACCTTCTACCATATATGGTATTATTTTAGTAAGTGCAGGTTTACCTAAAAGTTCATCTACTTTACTTTTAGCACTTTTACCTTTAATTGTATGTATAGGTTTATTTATAGTTTCTTCTTCAACAACTTTGCCTTCAACAACAGCAACGTACTCTTTATAAACTTTTTTTTGCTTAAATTCTTTTATAGCTTTTAATCTAAATTCTTCATTTTTAGCAAGCATCATAACGCCACTGGTTTCTTTATCTAATCTATTTAGTAATACAGCTTGTGGATACATTTGTTCTACTTCACTAGCTATTAAAAATGCAGGTTTATCAACAACTAAAATATCGTCATCTTCAAATATTACCTTAGCTTTTGCAATATAGTTTACTCTAAATGAAGCAGATTCGCTAATTTCACCTCTTGCAACTAATAATTTTTTTCCATTAACACTAACTATTCCCTTATCAATTAAGTCTTTTGCTTTTTTATTTGATATTGCTTCTTGTATAGCCAATAACTTATATGCTTTTTCTTTTGCCATTCTATTTCCTTTTTAGTTCATCAATTATTAGTGTTATATCACCTTTTAGTCCAAGTGAAGATTGTTTTAAATTATCAATATCATTTAGATATTTCTTTAATTCATCTTGTTTGATAATGTATGCATTGTTCACACTATCAAAAAGTGATTTTTGATTGAAAATTACATTACCACTTATTAATTTTGTCTTAAAAAATGCAGGCTCAATTGGATTGTGTCCTCCTGCTGTTTTTATAAATCCCCCACCAAGTATAACTACGTCACTTATTGCATAAATATTATTAAGTTCTCCCATAGCATCAACTAATATGATATTTGAACTAAAATCTTTAGTTTTACTATAACGACTATAAGTTATATTTGTATTTTCAAATTTATTATTAATTAAATCATATACCTTATCAAATCTTTCTGGATGTCTTGGAACTATTATTAGCTTACCCATATTCACGTTCCAAGCTTCAATTATAAGGTTTTCTTCACTTTCATGAGTACTTCCAGCTGTTATTACAATTTCATTTGGCTTTGTTATATTATTTGTAATTTTTGGTAAATTTGTCAATTTTATATTACCAATAACTTCAATATTTGTGGCTCCTAATTCTTTTAATCTTCTCTTATCAAGTTCACTTTGTGCAAAAATTTTATCTATATTTTGAAAAATGTACTTATAAAACCAAGAATATTTTTTATAAGATTTATAAGATTTATCAGATATTCTAGCGTTTATTAAATATGTTGGTGTATCAAAAAATTTTGCAAATAAAAATAAAAAGTACCATAACTCCGCTTCCATGACTATAAGTGCTTTTTGTTTTTTAATCCAAAAAGGTAAAAATAACTCATAAGGTAAATACCTAACAAAGTTTGTAAACTCAGATGCTTTTTTATTTCCAGTGTTTGTAATAACTGAAATATTTACATCTTCTTCAAGTGCTTGCAAAATAGGTTTTAAAGCTTGTACTTCACCCATAGAACAGGCATGAAACCAAAATGATTCATTCTTAAAGAATGTATTATTTCTTAAAAAAAATCTTGCAGGTATTGCATTTTTATATTTAGTTTGTCTTGACTTAAAATACAAAAATGGTAAAGCAATAATATATAAAATCAATGTCAAGAAAAAATACAAATATTTAAACATTATTTACTTTTAAATACGAAATGATTTTAAAATTAATTTTCTTCAATATGTTTATAGATTATTCTTCCACAATGAGGACAATTTGTAATTTCATCACTTGCTAAAAATTCAGAATATATTCTATGTGTAAGAACCATATGACATCCATAACAAGCTTGATTTTTAACTGGTACAACAGCAGTTTCATTCGCCCATCTTCTAATTTTTTGATAAAAAGATAATATTTTTTTATCTATTTTATCAATTAATTCAGATTTATTTTTTGATATGTTTTCTCTTTGAAGATATAACTCATCAATGATAATTTTAACTGATTCTTTTATTTCAACAACATCTTCTTCTTCTTTTTTTAATTCTTCTTTTAATTCAACTAGTTCAGCTTCTTTTACTTCACTTAAATCATCAAGTCTTTTGATTTCATCATTTGCAAACGTCACTTGCTCTTTTAAAATTTCTTCTTCTAATTGTAAAGATCTTGATTCTTTCTCAGTTTTTACATTCTTATATTTAGCAGCTGTTGCTTCAAGTTTATTTCGTAAATCTTTTAAATTTAAATCATTTTTAATTCTTTTATTTTTTGAATCGTCAACTTCTTTGTATAAAGTATCAATTTTTAAAGTAAGTGAATCTACAGTTTTTAAAAAAACTTTTAACTTATCATTTTCAGTTTTTATTTTTGGTTCAAATCCTACTATGTCTTTATCAAAATTTGATAGCTTTACAAGTTGCTCTAAGTGTTTGTTCAATTTTATTCCTTTTATTTATAATCAAATGGGTTCTTATTTTTGCCCATTATAGCATTTATTTTGTTTATTTCAAAATATTCTTCAAGTAACTCGTTAACCATAGGGCTAAAGTAAACTTCACTTTCCCAATGACCGATGTCAATTAATGAAATATTTCGCAATTTTGCTTCCATTGCATCATGATATTTAATATCTCCTGTTATAAAACAGTCACTTGTAATATCATTTATCAAACTCATTCCAGATCCTGTACACAATGAAAAACTTTTAATATTTTCATGACATACAACGCTTTTATCAAATTTTAAATTAAGTTTATTTTTTATTAGTTTTTTAAAATCTATAAAGTTCATATCAATATTTGCACTTATTAAAAATTCGTGTTCATTTACATCTTTAAATCCAAGTATATTTTTCATCACATATTTATTTAAATGAGATTTATCAATATTTGTATGCATACTTATAAGTTTTAAGTCTTTTTTAATCAATATTTTTAAAAGTTTACTACTATAAGTATCATTGTTCATAGTTTTAATAGCAGAAAATATTAAAGGATGGTGAGTGATAATTAGACTATTACTTTGAACCTCATCTAAAAATTCTAAGTCCATATCTAAAGATATATAAACATTTGAAAATTCATCATCCATATGTCCAACTATTAAGCCTGAGTTATCCCATTTTTCTTGAGTTTTAAAAGGAGATAATTCGTCCAAATAATTGTAAATATCTTTAACAAACATTTAAATTAAGTCTTCAGAATGATTTTTTTTTATCCAAAATTCTCGTTTTTGAATTCTTATTGGCTCTTGTTCTTTATACATATTAGCACATGCTAAAGACAATTCTCTTATTCTTAAAATATAGTTTTGTCTTTGTGTTACTGATATTGCCTTTCTAGCATCTAAGGTATTAAATACATGTGATGCCATCATACATTGGTCATATGCAGGGAGTGGGAGTTGTTCTTCTAAACATAATTTACACTCATCAAAATACTCTTCAAAATGTCTAAATAACATATCTGTAGTAGCTATTTCGAAGTTATATTTTGAAAATTGTACTTCACTTTCAAAATGAATGTCTCTATAATAAGTTTTTCCATATTTGTTTTCATTCCAAACAATATCAAATATATTATCTACACCTTGTAAGTACATAGCTAATCTTTCAGTACCATAAGTAATTTCAACAGCAACAGGATCACAAGCAATTCCACCTACTTGTTGAAAATATGTAAATTGAGAAACTTCCATACCATCAAGCCATACTTCCCATCCTAATCCCCATGCACCTAAAGTAGGAGATTCCCAATTATCTTCTACAAATCTAATATCATGTTTACTCAAATCAAGACCTAAAAATTCTAGTGACTTTAAATAAAGTTCTTGAATATCATCAGGACTTGGTTTGATTAATGCTTGAAATTGATAATATGAACCTAAACGATTAGGGTTTTCTCCATATCTACCATCTGTAGGTCTTCTACTAGGAGCAACATAAGCAACACTCCATGGATTTGAATCTAAAGACCTTAATAATGTAGCAGGATGAAAAGTACCTGCTCCACTTGGTATATCATAAGGCTGAACAATATTACATCCATTACCTGCCCAGTATTCTTGTAGTTTTAAAAGCAACTCACTAAAAGTAATCATTGTATTCCTAATTATTTATATAAATGTGATTATACAATAATATCAATTAATAATTTAAACTATAATTTTTATTTCTTTTTAGCTCTTAATTCATCAAAAACTTTTTTTGCATATTTAGGTTTAATAATGTTTTTTAACTGTTCTTCTTCCTCTTGTATAAATTCTTTGGTTATATCAATCGCTACATTCCATCTTTTTACAAGTACTTCTCTAATTTCATTTTCATAATTGCCATCGTATTTATCGTTGTATTCATTTAGTTTATCAACTAAATCTTTAATTGGGGTATTTTGTACTATTTCAAGAGTAGCTTTATATTGTATTAGTTGTTCATTATACATATTGCAATCTTCATATAGTTTTGCTATTTCTTCTTTAGTGGTCATATTTTTATATCCTATAATTATTTCTATAATTCTATCATCACATAACTTATAACTATATATTTAAATACATTTAGATATAATCGCAATTATTATACTTATAAATAAGGTTCAAAATGTCAAATCAATCACCACTAGAAATTGCACTTGCACACTCAATGACAACACAAGAATATGAAAATACTGTTAAAATATTAGGACGAGAGCCAAACTATACAGAAATTGGAATTGTATCTGCTATGTGGAGTGAGCATTGTTCTTATAAATCATCAGCAAAATATTTAAAAGGTTTTCCTACAACTGCACCATGGGTTATACAAGGACCAGGAGAAAATGCTGGAGTTATAGATATAGGTGATGGATATGCCGCTGTTTTTAAAATGGAATCACACAACCACCCAAGCTTCATAGAACCATATCAAGGTGCTGCAACTGGTGTTGGTGGTATTATGAGAGATGTATTTACAATGGGAGCTCGCCCTATTGCATCTATGAACTTGATACAATTTGCAAATATTAAAGGTGATAGCCCAAGTGCAAAAAAACATAGATTTCTTTTAAGAGGTGTTGTTGAAGGTATTGGTGGATATGGAAACTGTATGGGAGTTCCAACTATAGGTGGACAAACTGGATTTGAGCAATGTTATGCAGGAAATAATCTTGTAAATGCTTTTAATTTGGGAATTTGTAAGTCAGATGAAATATTTTTAGGTCGTGCTGAGGGTATAGGTAATCCTGTAATGTATGTAGGAAGTAAAACTGGTCGTGATGGATTAGGAGGAGCTGTTATGAGTTCTGCTGCTTTTGATGATGATAGTTCATCTAAACGTCCAACAGTACAAGTAGGAGATCCATTCACTGAAAAACTTTTACTTGAAGCTTGTATGGAATTATTTAAAGCAGATTTAATTGTAGGAATACAAGATATGGGAGCAGCTGGACTTACTTCATCATCATTTGAAATGGCAGGAAGAACTGGTTCTGGTATGATAATGCATTTAGATAAAGTTCCTGCTCGAGAAGAAAATATGACACCATATGATTTTATGCTAAGTGAATCACAAGAAAGAATGCTTATATGTGCGAAAAAAGGCAAAGAACAAGAAGTTATAGACATATTTACAAAATGGCAATTGGATGCAGCTGTTATAGGTGAAGTTACAAATACAGGAAATATGGAATTATTTTGGCATGGCGAATTATGTGCAGATATTCCAATTCAACCTTTAAGTGAAGAAGCACCTGTTTTAGATAGACCAATATCAAAGCCAGCTTATTTAGAAAATATAAAGGATATAAAATTAGAAAAAGAAATCTCAATTTCTGATGCTTTTGATGTATTGTGGGAAAGTATTGAAAATATTGATAAATCATTTATATATAATCAATATGATTCAATGGTACAAACAAATACAATAAAAGGTCCTGGAAAAAATGATGCGTCAGTAGTTCGTATTAAAGAAACTGGAAAAGCTTTAGCTATGAGTGCTGATTGTAATACTAGATTTTGTTATATTAATCCACAATTAGGAGCTAGCGCTGCTGTTATGGAAGCTGGAAGAAATGTTGCTATGAGCGGAGCTGTTCCAAAGGCAATTACAGATTGTCTTAACTTTGGAAACCCTGAAGATCCTGAAGTTATGTGGCAGTTTAAATACGCATGTGAAGGTATAAAAGAAGCCTGTAAAGCCTTACAAACACCAGTTATAGGAGGAAATGTTTCACTTTATAATGAAACAAATGGTGTAGGAATATTCCCTACTCCTGCAATTGCAACAGTGGGTATAAATGATGATATGAACAATGTATTATGCTCACATTTTAAAGAAGAAGGTAATTTCATTTATATTTTAGGAGAAACTCGTCCAAATGAATTTGGAGGAAGTTTATATTTAAAAGAAATAGAAAATAAAATATCAGGATTACATCCTAAGGTTGATTTTGATGCTGAATTAAATCTATGGGATACTGTTATAAATGCAAATAATGCAAAATTACTACAAAGTGCTAAAGATATAAATGTAGGAGGTATTGCAATTGCTTTGGCTAAGATGTCAGTAGTTTCAAATATAGCTTGTAAAGTGAACTTACCAATAGCTTCTGATATTGATATGTTTGGTGAATCTTTAAGTAGGGCTATAGTAGAAGTTAGAAATGAACATATACAAGAGTTTGAAACAATAGTTAATAAACTCAACTTATCTGCTGTTTGTATTGGGCTTACTGGTGGAAATAAATTTGATATAAACTCTACTCTTATCAAAGACTTAAAAGATATTCAAGATGTATATTATAATACATTTGAAAAAATTATAAATCAAGATACTTAAAATTGTAAAGTTATTTAATCGTATACAAACAAATAATAGACTAGTCAGCCTTGATATACTAAGAGCAATAGCTATTATTTTTATGATTATTTTTCATTTTGCATTTAATCTAAATTATTTTAATTTTATTTCAATAGATATTATAAATAATATCTTTTGGAAATCATTTAGACTTTTGATTGTCTTTATGTTTTTATTCTCTTTTGGATATTCTTTACAATTATCAAATAAAATATTTAACTTAAGAAAAAATTTTAAAAAACTTAGCATTTTACTTAGTATGTGTCTTTTAATTACTTTTAGTACATATATGATATTTCCGAATACATGGATATATTTTGGCATACTACACTTTATTTTTGTATCTTATATTATATCTTTTTTTTTACTTAAATTTTCTGCATCTATTTTATTTATAATAGCACTTAGTTTTTATACTTTATATAATATTGATATTTTAAGTACAAATTTTATATATGAATTTACAAAAGAATATTTAAATTTACCTTCAAAAACACAAGATTTAGTTAGATTTTTTCCATGGTATAGTGTAGTTTTATTAGGAATTGCAGCATCTAAAATTAAACTCTTAGAATATTTTAATATACAAAGCACAACAAAATGGATTTTATTTTTGGGTCAAAATTCTTTAATGATTTACATGACTCATCAAATCATTTTATTTTCTTTAATTTATTTATTAAGCTTGCTTTGAAGCAAACTTATAATTAATATTTATATAAAAAATCACTCATTAGTAAATTAGTCATACAAAAAGCATTAAAAATACTATAACTATATATACTTTTATTTATTCCAATTTACTTCATCAAATAAAATTACTGCTTGTTTGTTTTTGTTTCCTATTTTGTATAAGCTAGTTTTATCTTCTTTAAAACTTCCCCAAGACTTAAGAAGTTTTGATATTTTTGCATTCTTATTTACTGGATATTCAAAATTTACTTCTGCAAATTTTTCTTGTGCTTTTACACTTGCTAAAAACTCTATAAATTTTATTGCGTTATTTTTATTTTTGCTATATTTTACAAGACCTGCGCCAGAAATGTTTATATGTGTTCCACTTTCATTTTTAGCTTGATTTGGAAAAAATACTCCAATTACTTCTGCTGTTGCAATATCAGAATAACTTTTACTATTGATTAATTGTCCCAAATAATATGTATTTGCAATTGCAATGTCACCAATACCAGCAGCAATTGCCCTAAAACTGTCTTTATCAACACCTTTTGGTTTTCTTGCCATATTGTTTTTAATTCCACTTGCCCATTTTTTTGCATTTTCATATCCATCTTTTACTATAAAAGATGCCAATAGGGATTGATTATAAACTTCATTTGATTTAGTAATTACAATTTTCTTTTTCCATTTTGCTGAAGTTAAATTCTTATATGTGCTAAGTTCATTTTTTTTAATTTTATCAATATTGTATGCAATAACTCTTGCTCTTTTTGTCATAGCAAACCAAAGATTATTCTCATCTTTTAAATGTTTTGGAATTGTTTCATTTAAAAATTTAGAGTTAATTGATTGAAATATATTTTTACTTTTTGCCAGTTGTAACATACCAACATCAGTTGTTAATAGTACATCAGCTGTGGTATATTCTCCTTCATGTAAAATTCTTTTTATCAATTCAGAAGAACTTGCTTTTATTAAATTTACTTTTATTCCTGTTTGTTCTTTAAAAATTTTATAAAGTTTTTTATCTACTGCATAATGCCTATGAGAGTATACATTTACAATTTCTTGTGCGCTTATATACGTTGTACTCAGGAAGATTAATATCATTGTTATTTTTTTCATCTTAATTGTCCTTTTTAATTAAATGCTCATATTTTTTATCTGTTAGAAGGTTCATAAATGCAACAAGTGCTTTTATTTTTCTATCGTTTAATTTTTTTGCTTTTTTTAGAAGTTTCAAATCTTCAAGCCCTATTTTGACTTCTGCTTTAGCCCATGCTTGGTTTGTTTCTGGATTTATCTTTCTATTTTTATTTACATACTTATCATAAAATTTTACAACCGTAGTTAATTTATCAAATACTCCATTGTGCATGTATGGCGATGTTACTGCTATATTTCTAAGTGTTGGCACTTTTATTTTACCATCATATTTTATATTTGTTATTTGTAAATTTTCTAAAAGTCCATGATCTATAAAGTTCTTATTATTTTTAGATAGTAGACGTTTGTTTTTGGGTACTCCAATATTATGATAAGCATAATTTGTAAAAGTTTCTTTTGGTGAATCTTCTGTTTTTAAAACATGACAAGAAGCACAATTATTGTTATTATTACTAAAAAATAAAGTTCTTCCTAAATCTTCCAATACACTTAAATCATATTTTCCTTCTAAAAACCTATCATATTTACTATCAAAAGGAGCAAATTGTTTTGTTTGTTCAAAACTCTGTATTGCTTGTGTCATTAACTCATAAGTTTTATTAGTATTATCAAATACATCATCACCATAAAGTTCTTTAAATTGTTTGTTGTATTGTTTATTATTTTTCAACCTATTGACTAAAAATTGTTTTGAGGGTATTCCCATTTCCGTTGGATTTAGAGGTGGCTCACCTGCTTGATCTTTTAATGTGTCTTTTCTACCATCATAAAATTGTCCTCCAATATATTTGTCTTTTTTTGCATTGTAATGAAATTTTGGAATATACATTGCATATGAAACTGTAGGTGTATTCCTAGTTCCTAATGATACTTGGTCATCACCTAAACTAACTGCTCCTCCTACACCATTGTCCCTATTGTCTATAAAAGCATGTTTTGGATTGTGACAAGTAGCACAACTTTGAGTATTATTTTTTGATAATATATTATCAAAAAATAATTGTTCACCTAATATTTTTTCTTTTTCATTATTTAAATTTTTAGCATTACATTCACTAAATAACAATAAAGTAAAAATACTAAAATAAATAATATTAATTTTTTGCATATTTAGTTCCTATATTAATAAACGGCTTAAACAAAAGACTAGTTATTGTTTTATACTCACTTGTTTGTATCCCTAAATTTATTTTTTCTTTTTTATTTAAAATATCATTAGAACTTTCAAAAGTTCCAAAAAACTTATCCCAAATAGCTAAATATCCACCATAATTTTTATTGTGATATTTTTTACTATGATGTATTTGATGTGAAAAAGGAGATATAAATATATTTTCTAGATACTTAGGATATGACAATTTAATATGACTATGTCTTAAGTTAGATCCTAAAAGCGAAAAAATAAAAAAGATTATGTTAACTCCAAGTATATCTATGATTCCTATCATTGCACCAAAAAGATAAAAAAATATACCACTAACAAATCCAATAGCAAATGCATATCGAAAACCAAATAAAATATTTTCAACAAAATGAACTCTATAAAACGTAATTGGTGTTAATACTTTTGCACTATGATGTACTTTATGAAATTCCCACAAAATTGGAACTGCATGAAGTAGCCTATGCATTAAATATCTAGTAAAATCACTTACAGTAAACAAACTAACAGTAAATAATACAATAATTTCAAAATGTGTAAAATAACTTATTTTTATGAAACCAAAATTATCTAATAAAACTTCATAAATAAATATTGTTACTTCTTTTGCACTAATTAATAAAGGTAAGATTAAAATAGTTTTTATTAAGAATGAAAGAAAAAAATATTTATAATCTAAAATAGCACTTTCATGTAACCATAAGTTTGAACTTAAATTCACTCTTTTTTGCTTTTGAAATTTAAATAAATACAACATTGCAATAAGCAAAGATGATAAAATATATATCCAATACATTCTTTTTTGTGAAGAAAATAATTCTACAAAAGAATCTAATAAAAAATTAAAACTAATCTCCATCGGCATCTAAAATCTTTGCTGTTATTTTTAATTTATTAATTAAAGATATATAATATGTTAGATGTAACTTTTTTAAATTATAATACAATTTTGTGCTATTTGAAAAATCTTCATTTTTGATATTTTTTACATTTATTAATGCTTGTTTTAAATAATGAATAGAATCATCTAGTTCAGTATTAGCTCCATAAGATCTTATCATATCACCAAAATTCAAATATGATTGCTTATTTAACACTTGTAAATGTGTATTTATAACAGCTTTTATTGCTAAAGTAGAATTTTTACTAATATAATATTCTGCTCTTTTATTATCTTTTTTATCTTTATATTTTCTACTTAGCCCAGCAACATCACCAACCCTCCACTCTTTTAATTTATAAGAATTTTCAATTAATGAATTTAACATAATGGCATTTGAGTTTATTTCATTTTTAACAAATTTGTTTTTATTTTTTATATATCCATCATTTATTTCAACAAAAAAAGTTTCTAAGTTATTTATAATTCGAATAAGAACATTGTTTACTCTCTTAGTTTTTATATTTTTGGTAAAAAGAACATATTCTAATGCATTTATTGTTTTGTGTGAATTTTTAAAATGAGCTATATTTAAATCTTCATTATTAGAAAGTATCAAATCAATTTGTACTTTAATATCTTCATTTCCTTCATGAAAAATATCAATATACCTTGGAGTATCAAGATAATTATCATCTAAATCACCTAAAATATAAAAGCTTTGTACACTTTTCCAACTGTTTACTAAGTTTGCAAATTCTTTTTTTGCCAGTTGTAATTCATGATTTTGTATATGAATTTTTATATTATTCAAATCTATTGATGTTTGTTTAGTATTCTTTAAAATAATATTTTCAAAAATTGAATTTAAACTTTTACTGATATTATTTGCAAATATTGTATTTGTAAAAATCAGAACTGTTAATATAATTTTTTTCATCATAATTCCTCAATATATTTAATGATTTGTATTCTTTGTTTTTGACTTAATTTCATAAATTTTTCTTTTATTTCTAAAGATTCTCCACCATGCCATAGTATTGCTTCTTCTATATTTTTTGCTCTTCCATCGTGAAGTAAATTCATACTCTTATTCGATGATGTTTTGTATTTTCCTATTCCCCACAATGGTGCAGTTCTCCATTCTGTTGGTTTTGCTAAAAACTCATTCCTTCCATCACTTAGTTCTTTTCCCATATCATGAAGTAATAAATCAGTAAATGCTTTGAAATTATATCCATTTTTTAATGTAAATGATGGAATATGACACTTAACACATCCAATTTGTTTAAATAATTTCTCTCCTTGTGTTTGTGTTATTATTGATTTTGGAGTTTTTAAATTTTTTAAATAAAAAGAGATAGCTTTTATTCTTTTTTCTGATAAATCAAATAGCTCTCCTGCTTGCCTTTTGACATCTCCTTTTGGTGCTTCTAAACATTTTTTTTGTGAATTAGTGCAATTTTCCTTTGGAAATAAATATGATGTCAATCCCATATCATTGATTGCAGCAGCTGCACTTTGTTCAAGTACAGTTGCTACTGATGCTTTAGTAGTAAACCTTCCAACTCTAAAATCCTTGTGTACTAAACTATAAACTATATTTGCTTTTCCAGAAATACCATCATTATTTTTATCATTTATATCTTCATTTGCTAGAATTTGTTCATCACTTAAAGCATCAAGTAAACCAAGACCAATGAGCGATGGAGCTATACGATTTGATATATTTATATTTTTATTTAATTTTCCATAAGAAAAATCACTTAATTGGTTATTTACTCCATGTATTGGTTCACTCAATATTACAATTTTTTTATCATCATATATCATAGATTTATTTTTATATTTTATAATTGGTTTAGCTTCATACTTAACATCTTTAGTACCATTTATGCTAATTTGTGATCCATAAACTTTATCTGGAATAAATCCTTGATATTTTATAAGTTTATTATGCTCTAAAGTGTATTTTGAAGGAATTGATAATCTACTTGTATAAGCTCTAGATATATTATTATTATTATATATATGTGCTCTAGCGTTATTTATATGGCAACTCACACATGTATTTGCACTAAATAATGGACCAAGTCCATCTCTTGCACTTGTTGCTGCTGGCGCTTGTACCCAAGGAATCTTAAAAAAACTTTTTCCAAGTATAAAAGTATCTTCATCTTTGTTACTTAAATCATCAAGTTTTTTTGTAAAAAGCAATTTAGAAGAATCATTTGTTGTATATCTTTGCTCTAATATCTCTTGTAAAATGCTATCGTTTGTATATGAAAAAAGTTTAGTGGTTAACACCACTAAACTTAATAGTAAATAACTTTTATTAATATTATATTTTTGTTTCATCTGCATCAGTTACATCATCAATTGAAAGATTAATTCCATTTGCTAATGCAATCATAACCATTTTGTCTCCTAATTTTCTTAATTCATTTTTAAGTTTTACAATAACTTTTGATTGAGGGTCACTACTTAAAATTTGTCTATCAAAATGTCTGCTAGTTTTAGCAATTTCATCAATGCTTTTTATTTTATTTTCTATTTTCTTCATTAAGCTTAAAATTTCTTCTTTTTGATTACTATTTAGAGCATCTATGATTGCAACACCAAAATCAACTCCATTATATGTACCCATTAGAATATTTTTAAAACCTTGATAATTAGTAGCTATATCTCTGTGAGTATTATCACTAAAGCAACTATGCTCATCTTCTTCGCTTGGTGTTAAAACAGCAACAGCAATTCTTTCATTAGCTAGTTCAGATTTAATAAATACTCCCATAGATCCAAAAATAGTTTTCATCGCATCTTTTGGCGATATATTTTTAGAAGAATCACTGTTTTTATTTAAAAATGCAGTTCTATAACTAGCCCCTTTTTCCCATGCACTTGCAACAACTTCTAAATCAGCTACTATTTTATTGCTTGCAGCATTTATATAAGCTTTTCTTCGGTCTTTGAATTTATCTTTTGTATAATCACTTAATGGTCTTTGACCTGCTACTAATGCACCATTGGTTACTGAATCTTTCACAAAATTTGAATAATCTTGATCTTGTCCCCATAATAAAAACTCAACTGCATGATATCCTGTAGCTACATTAGCATCTCCACCATTTTCATTTAACTTTGTTATTGCATCTATATTTATAGTACTAACATCAATAGCCTCACTACCTTCTCCACCTGGATTAAATTTACCTTTGCTATCAATAATGTTACCAGAAGTTTTTTTTCCTTTTGCATCAATAGTATAATCAATCATATTTTCATCTAAAGGCCACGCATTCAATTGTCCTTCTAGTGCACCATATTTTTTTGCAACCCAACCATCTTCTGCATCTATTGGACCATTTGCTAGTCTAAATATTTCAGTTTGTCCATATGATTCTCGTGATTTGAGCCAAGCAGTTTTTGCATTATCTAAAGTAAGTTTTGTAGGATTTCCCGTAAACTCTTTTACAGCTTTTTGTAATAATTTTGCATCACTTAATGCATCATTATAATTTAAGTTTGCTATTGTTGCGTAAGTTGCAAGTACAGTTTTGTTATTTGTATTTGATGTTTTTGATGCATCATTATTAGCGTAAGCTGAAATAGCTAACATAGTAGCTAAGCTTAAACTTCCTAGTATAAATTTTGTTTCTTTTTTCATTTTTGTCCTTAATATTCTTTAATTTTTTAATATCACTATTTACATAGTAATATTTACTTTAATGGATTTATTTTCTTATAATAATTTTAATACTCATTATTAATATGAAATAATATTGAATTAAGTCTTAATTATTACTTAATAATGATAATAGTTATCATTATTTTTATTTTAAATTTGATTTCTAATCTTAGCGCAAATTAAATTACGCACAAGCAACACATAATTGCTTTTTTTGTATAATTGCATTAATATAAATCAAGGAAATAATTTGAGAGCTTTAATAAGTGTTAGTGATAAAAATGGTGTAGAAGAATTTGCGAAAGAACTTGTTAGTTTAGGATATGAAATAATCTCAACTGGTGGAACTTATAAAAAATTACAAGATGCAAAAATTAACGTAATTGAAGCAAATGAAGTTACAAAATTTCCAGAATGTTTTGAAGGAAGAGTAAAAACTCTAAATCCATATATACATGGTGGTATATTGCATAGGCGAGATAAACAATCTCATATACAAGAAGCTGAAGAATTAGGTGTACAAGGTATTGATTTAGTTTGTGTAAATTTATATCCATTTAAAGCAACAATACAATCAACAAATGATTATGAAGACATTATTGAAAACATAGATATAGGTGGACCAGCTATGGTTAGATCTGCTGCTAAAAATCATCAAAGTGTAATAATAGTAACTGATATAATTGATTATGATTTGGTATTAAATAATATAAAAAACAATAAAAATACTTTTGAATTTAGAAGAGATATGATGATAAAAGCATTTGAGCATACTGCATCATATGACAGTATGATAGCCAATTATATGAATAAAAGATTTAATAATGGCATGGGTGCAAAACAATTTATTACAGGATCAAAAGTATTTGATACTAGGTATGGAGAAAATCCACACCAAAAAGGTTCGTTATATGAATTTGACAATCACTTATCAAATAAATTTATAACATTAAAAGGCGAAGCTAGTTTTAATAATATGGGTGATATTAGTGGCGCTGCTAAAATTGCATCAGCATTTCAAGATCAAAATGCTGTATGTATAGTAAAACATGGAAACCCTTGTGGTTTTGCTATAAAAGATACTTTATTAGAAGCTTATAATGAGGCACTTAAATGTGATCCTATTTCTGCATTTGGAGGTGTAGTTGCAGTTAATGGTATAGTTGATTTACCATTGGCAATCAAAATGAATGAAATATTTTTAGAAGTTGTTTATGCTGCTGATTTTACGCCAGAAGCTGAAAAAGAATTGAACAAGAAAAAAAGAATTAAATTATTTATGCAAGGTACAAAAAAATTAGAACTTTCAAATGAAGATTTTAATTTTAAAATAATTGATGGTGGTTTTGTATATCAAGAAGCTGATAAAATACAATTAGATGAAGTAAATAATAGTGAACTAAAAAGCGAAAACGAAGCAACACAACAAGAAAAAAAAGATATGGAAATTGCTTATAAACTAGCATCTTTAACTAAATCAAACTGTGTAGTTTATGTAAAAAATTCAGCAATGGTGGCAGTTGGTATGGGGATGACGTCAAGAGTAGATGCAGCAAAAGCAGCACTTAGAAAAGCAGAAGATTTAGGTATAGATGTTAGTGGTTCATCACTTGCTAGTGAAGCATTTTTCCCATTTAGAGATAGTATAGATGCAGCAAAAGAAGCTGGAGTTAGATGTGTAATTGAACCAGGTGGGAGTATTAGAGATGATGAAATCATCAAAGCTGCAAATGAATTTGGCATGGCATTATACTTTTCAAATAAAAGACACTTTTTACATTAATAAACAAAGGAAGATTATGCAATTTACTCAAGTAAAATACAATACAATAACTAAAGAAAATATAAAAGAAATGGTAGTTAAATTTTACACTAAAGTCCTAAATGAAGATAATGAAGTTACAAAAGTATTTGTAGCAGAGTTAGGAGATAACTTACAAAGTGATACCTGGCAAGAACATATTGATATCTTAACAAATTTTTGGGCGATGATAGCTTTACAAGATGAAATGTATAATGGAAATCCAATGATGAAACACTTTAACTTACCCCTAAATAAAGATATGTTTGGTTCATGGCTTATTATGTTTTTTCAAGTTGTAGATTCATTGTATGAAGAAAAGTTAGGTATGATTTTTAAGCAAAGAGCTCAAAATATTGCTGGAAACTTTATGCGAAATATGGGACTTACTTAAGTTTTATATTTCATATCAATTAAAATACTATATGCTAGTATTAACCATCCAACTATCATTAATAAACCACCAATTGGAGTAATTGCTCCTAACCACAATATCTTACTTATTGCTAAAATATACAAAGAAAATGAAAAAATAAGCATTCCTATTAATACAAAATAAAAACTAACTTTTACTTTTTTACTCTTTATAAATACATATATAATAGATATTACAAATAATCCTAAAGTATTATAAAATTGATATCCACTAGCTTTTGAATAAATAATAGTACCGTATTCATTTAATTGATCTTTTAATTCGTGTGCACCAAAAGCACCTATTATTATTGCAATTGCCATCATTATTGAAGACAGAAAAAATAGCCATTTAGCTTCATTTGTGATTTCCATTTTAATCCTTAGTCTTGAACTTTATTATTGCCATATTATATTCAATTAAAGGCTAAATGTAAATAATATTAGTATTTATTTATATATTCACCATATTATTTCTTTTTTATTAATACTTTTTAAAATGCTATTTGTTTTTGAAAATGGTTTAGAACCAAAAAAACCTCTATATGAAGATAAAGGGCTTGGATGCACTGAACTTATTATATGATGTTTTGATGTATTTATTAACTTGGATTTTTTAATTGCACTTGCTCCCCAAAGTATAAATACAATGTTTGTAAAGTTATTGTTGATGTGTTCAATTATATTATTACTAAATATTTGCCAGCCAATTTTATCATGTGATTTTGGCTTTGCATTTTCTACACTTAAAACAGTATTTATAAGTAAAACTCCTTGTTCTGCCCACAAACTCAAATCTCCTTCTTCACAAACACAATGACCAATATCATTTCTAATTTCTTTGATAATATTTTGCATTGACGGTGGATTTTTAATATGTTTTGGTGTAGAAAAAGCTAAACCTTGAGCTTGGGATTC
The DNA here is from genome assembly GCA_964516815.1 of uncultured Helicobacter sp. GTDB lineage: Bacteria > Campylobacterota > Campylobacteria > Campylobacterales > Arcobacteraceae > CAIJNA01. The sequence continues at coordinate 53,754 of CAZEXK010000003.1, forward strand.
TCCATGATAAGGATCTTGTCCTAAGATTACTACTTTTAGTTTATCATATTTACATAAACTAAAAGCTTGATACAGATTTTTTTTATTTGGATATATTATTTTATTTTTATATTCTTTTTGCAAAATTTTATTTAGTTTAATAAAATATTCTTTTTGTTGTTCATTTTTTATTATTTCATTCCAATTCATTTGGTATTTTATCTATAATATTATAAAATAGATGAATGAAAACAAAAATAATATCAATTTTTACAAATATTACAGATAAAAATTTAGCATTTCATGTCCCTAGTTTAAAAAATGATGTTTTTAAAAATAGAATAGACATGTGTAAAAAATACAATTTTAATTATGAAAATTTAAAATCAATGAATCAAGTGCATGGAAATGTAGTAAAAATTACAACTAACAATACAAATATATATGACTGCGATGCGTTAATTACTAATCAAAAAAATACTCCACTTATGGTTATGGTTGCTGATTGTATTCCAATATTATTTTATGATAAAACAAACAATGTAATTGCAGTTGCACATGCTGGCAGGAATGGTACGTATTTAAATATCGTATCTTCTGTAATAAATAAAATGATTAATGATTTTTCATGTAACCCAAGTGATATACAAGTAGAACTAGGTGCTTCTATTCAATCGTGTTGTTATGAAGTTTCTACGGATTTAGTTAATATTGCTATAAAAAACTTTGGAAATGATATTGCAAACAATAAAAATATTGATTTACAAAAAATAAATAAAAATCAATTATTGGATTTGAATATATTAAATAAGAATATTAAAATATCCAAAATTTGCACAAAGTGCAATGGTAATGATTACTTTTCATATAGAAATGATAAAAGTTGTGGAAGATTTGCTGGTCTTATTTCTTTGCAATAAATTGTTTTGTAGTATGAAATCGTATATATTTAATAATAAAATTTAGCTATAATCAAATAAATTATATTTAAGGTATATATATGTGTGGAATAGTTGGATACATTGGAAATAAAAATACAAATGAAATTTTAATTTCTGGTCTTAAAGAGTTAGAATATAGGGGTTATGATAGTGCTGGTATTGCTGTTTTACAAAATGGAAATATAAACATACATAAAGCAATAGGAAAAATCAAAAATTTAGAAGAAAAATCCAACTCTTGCACTCTAAGCAGAAATACAAACTTTTCAATAGGAATTGGACATACAAGATGGGCTACACATGGTAAGCCAACAGAGTTGAATGCCCATCCTCATATGGGAGAATACTCATATGTTGTTCACAATGGAATAATAGAAAACTATAAAGAATTAAAAGAAGAACTTATTTTTAACGGACATGTATTTAATTCTCAAACAGATACTGAAGTCATAGTTCATATGTTTGAATATTATTTTAATTTATCTTCTAATGCTCAAGAAGCATTTAATAAAACAATCAATAGACTCGAGGGTGCTTATTCTATATTACTAATAACAAAAAGTTGTGAAGATAAAATATTTTTTATGAAACACGGTTCTCCTATGGCAATTGCAAAAGGTAATGTACAAGGTGAGGTGATATTTGCTTCAAGTGATGCACCCTTAATTGGATTGGCTAACGATGTAGTTTATTTAGAAGATGGAGTTAGTGGCGTAGCATCCAAAGATGAATTGAAATTTTCCAAATCAGTTAAGTGGGATACATTACCTACATCAAAAGAACTAGCAAAAAAAGATGGCTTTAGATTTTACATGGAAAAAGAAATTTATGAGCAATCATTAGTAGCAAGTGATTGTATGCTAGGAAGACTAAAAGATACATCAATCACATTTGATGAGTTTAATTCTGACATTTTAAATGGTATTAATGAAATAAAATTATGTGCTTGTGGTACATCATATCATGCTGCTTTAACTGCTTCATATTTATTTCAAAGACATTCAAAAATAAGCACAAATGTTGAAATAGCTAGTGAATTTAGATACAAAGAACCTTTACTTAAAAAAGATACTTTATTTATAGTAATATCGCAAAGCGGAGAAACTGCAGATACATTAGAAGCATTAAAAATGGCTAAAAATGCAGGACTTAAAACTTTAGTTGTATGTAATGTAAATAATTCATCTATGACAAGAATAGCTGAGTATACAGTATTAAGTCGTGCAGGAATAGAAAAAGGAGTTGCAAGCACAAAAGCATTTTCAACACAAACTATAGTTTTATGGATGATGTCATTATATTTTGCACAAATAAATAAAAGCATGCATAATGATGCATTAAAATTAGAAATACAAACTCTAAAATCAATTCCTTCATCATTAAAAGTCAGTGATAATATTCATGAAAAATGTAAGAGATTATCAAAAAGATATTTACACGGACATGGGTTTTTCTTTATAGGTAGAGATGTATTTTATCCATTAGCTCTTGAAGGTGCTTTAAAATTAAAAGAAATCACATATTTACACGCAGAAGGTTATCCTAGTGGAGAAATGAAACATGGTCCAATTGCTCTTGCTGATCCTGAACTTTTTACAATAGCTTTAATGCCAAAAAATTTATTGTATGATAAAATTAAATCTAATGTAGAAGAATTAAGTGCAAGAGACAGTACCATATGTGCTATTTCTCCTTTAGATTTTGATTTAGCTGATGATTTTATTAAAACATCAGATGCATCACATTATATGAATGAATTTTTTGAGATGTTAGTTGTTGTACAGCTCTTAGCACTAGAAATAACTGTTAGACTTGATTTTGACGTTGATATGCCAAGAAACTTAGCAAAAAGTGTAACTGTAGAATAATATGATAAAGATAATTTTAATTTTGATTTTTGTTATTAGCTCTTCTTTTTGCTATGAGAAAGGATATATAGATACACATGGTGGAAAAAATAATCCTTTGACAAACAAAAAAGTTGATTTTACAAAAAATAATAATTTTTTATATAAAAAAATAAAAATAGACAATAACTCAAGTAAAATTAAAACAATTGACATTAATAGCATAAAGAATTTAAATTTTTAAATAAATTATTGTTTTAATATTTGAATATGCTCTACTGCTTTACTAAGATAAACATTATTTTTTGTCTTTCTCAATAATGTTTTATACACAAAAGATGGTAAAGTTGCATTTATTGATGCATAAGAATCTTTTGTATTAAAATATTCGTGAATTAAATGTTCTGCTTCTTTATATGCCATAATAGTAAAATAAATTTTTGAATAGTAATTACTTATACTTTTAAATTCATTATTGTATAACATACTTAAATATTTAGCACTTAAATTTAGATTATTATTAATATCAAATAAATATCTAGCTGTTACAAATTCATTTATTCCAAATACACTAAAGTAAGCTTTTTGTGCCATATTTTTTGGGTTTAATTGTCCAAAACCAAAGGATATTGTTTCATAATCTATAGCCAAAGGATTAAAGTGAGTGTTTGTATAAACTATTGAAAGCAATAATTCTTTAGGTATTTTATACTTACGTGCAATTGGTGTTATCTTTTTTTCATAAATATTATAAATATTTTTTGAAAAACTTTTATTTAATTTATAAAAAGCAGTAAAGATTTTTTTTTCTTTATATGATTTTTGCATAAATTTTTGTGATGATAATTCTTTTATTATTTTTGATTGTTCTTTTTTATCAATTTGATCGTATAAGATATTTAAATTACGAATTTGAATTTCATCTATTATTTGTAATTTTGAATATATGTTTTTATTTATATTATCATTTCTAAGAGCATCTCTTATATTAAAGACAAATATTTCTTTTGCCAATAGTTTTATATCTTGAAAAGCTGATTTACTATTATTGGATATAGTAGAAACCATTATAATACTTTTTTTATAATCTATAACTTTTTTGTATTTATAATTATTAGAATACTGTACCCACTTAGTTTTTGAACTTATTTCAAGACTTGGCCACTTTTGAAGTATTTTTTCTTTATGAGTTTTAACTGATTTTTTAAAAAGTACTTCAAACTCTTGATGTTTTTTAGTAATATTAACATCATTTTGTCTAGCATTATCCAACAAGTAATCTTTAGAAAATAAACTTGTAAAAAGTACAAATCCTAAAATAAAATACTTAAACATACACTATTTTAAATTCTTTAATTCTTGATCCAAGATTTTAAATTCTCTTTTCTCTTTATCTTTTTGCTCCATGCTTCTTGCTTCTTTAACATAAACATCAGTTTTTTTTGAAGAACAAGAAACAAATAAAACACTTATAATAAATATTAATATAGGTATAGAATATTTCATTTAATTTCCTTTTTGTTTATTCTATCATATTAATATTATAGACATATAATTTTGTAATATTTAACTACACTATATATAAAATTTATACAAATTCATATTACTAATTTTTGCTTATGCTTAAATGCTTTATGTAAAAAATATATTGTTACTATTTCAACAAGTAATAATAAAAAATGCAAGTTATAAACTTGAATTTTTGCATCATTAATATCGAAAAAATAATCCATAAACTGATAAAACAAATATGAAATAAGCATACCTATTAAATATGCTTTTTGTTTAGCTACATCAACAAAGGTCAATATTTTAGGCTTTTTTAACAATATTGTTTCAGCTCTTAGAAGGTATGAACCAAAAATAAAAGTAACTTGATAACCAATATAAACTATAATTGCACTAGCATAAGAATATGAAAATACTAAAAAATACAAAATAAGAAATAATGCCACAATTTCAACTGAAAGTGAAATTTTATAAAAATAATTATAATTCATAATTTTTGTATAGAGTTTTGCCACAAAAAGCATAAATAAAGCTAAAAAAATACCACCCAAACTATAAATAGATGGTTGTAAAGGAGAATAAATTGTAAAGATACTTCCAACAGAAATACCTAAAAACAATGAATTAAAAAATTTATAATTTATATAAGCTTTATTTTTTATTTTCATATTAGAATTTTGCATTTATTCCAAAATAATACGCTCTAGGGCTAGTAGTATAACCATCTACTGTTTGGTATTTTTTATCATTTAAATTATCAATTTTCAAATATGTTTTAACATTTTTATTAATATCATAGTTTACTACTGTATTTAAAACTGTATATTTTCCTGTTTGTATCTTTTTTTCTATATCATCAAATCTTGTACCAATATATTCACCATTTAAATTAAAATTAAATTTTTTAATTCCAAAATAATCTACGGAAAATATTGACTTTTCTTTTACTCTTCTTGGTAAATCATTACCATTCTTATCTTGTGCTTTTTCATTTAGATATTTTAAGGATAATAATATTTTATTTATACTTTTTTTATATGATATTTCATAACCGCTATATTTTGATTGTTTATTACTTTGTTCATATTTATAAGTGATATTTGAGTATAAAATTTCATCATCAATAGTAGATTTATAATATTTTATTTTTAAATCTTTATACTGCATTGTTACATCTAAACTTTTGATTGTTTCTGGAATTAAATTTTCATTTCCAATCTTGTAAAGAGCATATAAATTATACAATGATGGTGTTTTGTAAGCTGTACCATAATTTAAACTTGTAGTAAATCCTTTAATACTATCGTGAAAATGTTTTAGTCCAATTTTACCAGTAGCTTTGTCTTCAAACTTATCATAATCATCAAAACGAATTGATTGTGTTAATATATTTATTCCACCAGTCATCGCATTAAATTTATTACTATTTGTAATAAAAACTCCTTTACTATCATATTTTCCATAAAGTTTTGAGTATGACTTAGTCATTACTTGCTTTTTTGTATCAAATCCAATTTGAACAAAATCATTTTTATTGTAAGGTATTTTTGATTTAACTGCAATTTCTTTTATACTTCCCTCATATTCTCCTTGTGCATATTGCCTATTAAATATTGACTCATTCCAATAGATATCAAAAATATTAAAACTATCAACATGGTTAAATTTTATTGTTGTTAATTTATTGTTTGTTGAATGAGTTGATGTTCTATCATTTGCTT
>CAZEXK010000003.1:59850-91002 GCA_964516815.1 uncultured Helicobacter sp.
TTTTCATAATCGTGTATGTTTTTACCTTTTAAAGCCATTGCCGTAAAACTATCTGAATTAATATTTGAAAGTGACATCTTTATACTTTCCTTATCATCTTTTCCTTGAAGTATTATATTTATTTTTTTACTTTTAAAACTTCCTACTTCTAAATTTACCTTAGCATTAATTTTATTACTAGCTTCTTTTGTAATTATATTTATAACTCCAGAGGCTGCATTAGAACCCCAAATACCACTTTGAGCACCATTTATAATTTCTATTCTTTTTATATCTGTAATTAGAAGTTGTTCTAAGAGCGCATATCCATTTGTAACAGTTGGATCGTTATACCTAATTCCATCAATCATTACTAAAGTATGCTCCGCACTCATTCCATTCATGAAAAAAGAACTTTGTTGCCCTAGACCTCCAGAATTTGTTAAAGATATTCCTGTTAGTTTTAAAGCGTCATTTACAGAGGTTATCTGCATGCTTTCAAGTTGTGCTGCTGTTATTACTTCAACATCTGAAGTAATGTCAATAATTGATTGTTCAGATTTAGTAGCACTAAAAATGCTTATTTGTAATTCATTTGTATTTGCATGAATATACGTAGCTAAAATAGCACTTGCTATTAAAATATTGTTGATTTTTAACATTTGTTTTCCTATAAATTTATATATTGTTGATTATAAGAATAATATAGGAGGAGCTCTACTTGGTTTTTGATATTCAAATGCTTTTAAATGATACTGAAAGTTAGCATCAACTTTTGTGAGTTTAAATATTGTTGAGTACATAGCAATAATTGCTAAAGAAAAATATCTTTTGTTATACCCTTTTAAGTGTTTCATTGTGAATTAATTAGCTATTTCATTGTATAAGCTATCTCTTTGTACTGCTATAAATTTACTAGACTCAATAAGTTCTAAGAACTCTTTTTGTTGCATACCATTTGCACTTTTTGCTCCTGCTGCACTATTAATTGATTCTTTTTCAATTGTACCATCTAAATCATTTGCTCCAAATTCTTGTGCTAATAGTGCTAATTTAATTGTTGAAGTTACCCAATATGCTTTTAAGTGCGTGATATTATCAAGTAATATTCTAGAAATTGCAAAAGTTTTCAATATTTCATTAGCTGTTGGAAAGTCTGTAACTTTTAAAAAATTATTTTCTTTTTGATAAACTAAAGGTATAAATGCATTAAATCCATTTGTTTCATCTTGTAAGGTACGAAGTCTTATCATATGATCAATTCTAGTTTCTCTACTTTCAATATGACCAAATAACATAGTAGCATTTGATTGTTTTTTTTGCTCATGCCAAAGTTTATGAATTTCTAACCATTGAGAAGAACTAACTTTACCACCACAAATCTTTTTTCTTACTTTTTCATCAAATATTTCGGCTCCACCACCTGGCATTGAGTCAACACCATTTTGTATCATTAAATCTATGATTTGTTTATATGATTTATTATATTGCTCACTTAAAAAATGGATTTCTGCTGCTGTTAATGCTTTTATGTGTATTTTGGGATATTTATTTTTTATTTTAGAAAATATCTCTAAGTACCAATCAAGTCCAGTATCTGGATTGTGTGCTGATACTATATGAACTTCTTTTATTCCATTTTTAACACTTTTTTCTACTGTTTTCATTATTTCATCATGTTGCAAAGTATAGGGTTTAGGATTTTTTCTACTAGCACTATATGCACAAAAATGACAAACATCTTTACAAATATTAGTTGGATTTATATGCCTATTTATATTATAATAAGTTTTTCTTCCATGTTTCTTTTCTCTTATTTTAGAAGCAAACTCTCCTAATGTAAGAAGGTCTAAATCATATAATGCAATGCCTTCTTCATAAGATAGCCTTTTACCTACTTTTAGTTTTTCAATTAGTGTCATTTTATCTCCTAAATGTGCTTTAAAAGCAGTGTTAAGTTTTTTTCATCAATAATTATATTAGCTTCTTTTTTAAGTACATCTTTTGCACAAAAAGCAACTCTGGTATTTGCATAAGCAAACATGCTTAAATCGTTTGCTCCATCTCCACAAACTAAAGTATCTTCTTTACTTACTCCCAATAATGATTGTATTCTTTGTATCATATCTCCTTTACTTGAAGAAAACATCATATCTCCTCCAACTAAGCCTGTTAGTTTTCCATCTTTTTCATGTAAAATATTCGCAAAATCAGCATCAATACCTAAAATTTCTTTTGCAGGACTAGTACCTATTCTAAATCCACCAGAAAAACAAATTACTTTATATCCTTTACTTTTTAGTGCCTTTACAGTTTCTTTAGCACCTGGCATTAAAGGTAAGTTTTTGCAAATATCAACAGCCTTACTGTAAGATAAACCTTCAAGTAACTTTACTCTTGTATTTAATGATTCAAAAAAATCTAATTTTCCACTCATAGCTTCATTGGTAATTTTTGATACTTCTTCTTTTTTACCTAATTCTTGTGCCAAAAAATCAATAGTTTCGCCATCCATTAATGTACTATCAAAGTCAAATACTGCTAATTTCATGTCTTTACCTTTTTGCCATAATTATGTTATAATCGCGATTATATCAAAATAAAGGTTAAAATTGTTTGAGCAATTATTAGACAAATTACAAAACGATACTTACATTACTTTAGAAACAACTCCTGCACATGAACCCAGTGTAAACTCATTAATTGACAAAATCAATAAATATGATTTACATAACAAAGTTGATGCTTTTTCAACTACAGATAACCCATTAGCCAAACTAAAATACAATTCACTATTTGCAGCAATTAAATTGCAAAATGAATTTAATATTCCAGTTATTGCAACAGTTGGTATGCGAGATAAAAATAAATTAGCATTACAAAGTGATCTTTTAGGGGCTAATGATTTTGATGTTAGAGCAATACTAGCTCTTACAGGAGATCCAGCTTCAATGAGTGATCAACCAAGAGTCAAAGGAGTATACGAAGCAAATTCAACTATGCTTTTAGAAATAATTCATTCATTTAATCATGGTGTTGATTACTCTGGAAAATTATTTAAAACAACTCCAAAAGAGATGTATCCATTTGCAGTAATAAATTCTTACGCAAAATCATATAAAACATTAGAAAAAAAAATGCACAATAAAATAAAGAATTATGTAAAAGGTATAATTACTCAACCAATATATAATATACAAAATGCCAAACTCTTACTAACACATTTTAACAGTGCAAAAAGTCAGTTTTCTGATGAAAGAAAAAATTCTCAGTTAATTTTAGGTATATTTCCTATTACTGCATTTAGAACTGCACAGTTTTTATCTTCACATGTACCCGGTGTTCATGTTCCAAGTACATGGATAGATGCACTAAGTATTGCTAGTAAGATAAGTAAGGAAGAAGAATATAAAGTTGGATTGCAACTTAGTATAAATTTATTTAATGATCTTAAAAAACTGCATCCAAAGATACATATAATGACATCTAATAAATTTAATATAGCAAATGAGCTTTTAGATTAATTTTTAACTTCAAAGAAAGTAGAACTTAAGCCACTTAAAAACCAATTACTTTTACTTTTATTTTTTAAATTTGGATAAACTAAAAATGTAGATTTATAAAAGTCATTTAAAATTATTGAATTTTTTGCATCATTTATTATACTTTTTGAATCCAACTTAGTCCATTTGTTAATTAACTCAATATCATCTTTTAATAAAAAAATTTCTTTTAAAGTTTCATAAATCTTATATTTCTCATATTTTATGTCTAAAATATGTACTTCAAAATCAATATTATCTTCTTGAAAAAATTCCACAGTATCGCCAGAATTAAATACATTAGCACTAGGATAATTATGTAAAAAATAAGGCACATGCATACCTATTTTACTACTCATTAACACCAATTCTTCAGTGCTTATTATTAAATTACATACTTCTTTTGTCATTTGTAAAAAAGAAGCTGCGTTGGATGAACAGCCACCCAATCTTGAATTTAATGGAATTTTTTTTATAACTACAACTTTATGGGAATGAAAAAAGTCCAAAATATCACTATCATCATGAAAATTTATTAGTGCCTTATAAGCTTTATAAATGCAATTAGATTCTAAATCAATATCATTTAAACCTTCAATTGTAAAAGATTTACATTTGCAAGGTACAAAACTTATAGTATCAAATAAATTTTGCAGTCTTATTACTCTAGAAACAATTATTGGCTGTTCTTGTTTATATTCAATTATTTTAGAGAATATAGTTAATTTTGCATAAGATTTTATTGAATATATTGAATTATTAACATCAATTTGTACTTTAAAATGTTTATTGTGTTTATTTTGATTTACAATTGTACTTTCATCCCAATATCCACCTTCATCTCCACCTTCAAAACCACCCATTTATATTGTCCTATATTTTTTTAATTTATCATATATTATATCTGATAAATTAAATTTATGTATTAATTTTGTGTCTAATAAACTAAGTTTATTAGCTTAGTTATTGTTTTATAATATTAATATGTAACAGCTGGTAATTGGTAATTTGGAAGTGTATCTTTTGAATAATTATTTATGTTAATTTCTAATGGTAATATAAAATCATCAAGCTTTTCATGTTCATATAATGCTCTTATTATTATATTTCGTTTATCATCAAGTGAAAAATATTTATTTCCCAAAGCTTTTATCGCACTATTATTATTTACTGCAAAACCACTTAAAGATAAAAAATTAATTTTTTTAACAATGCAAATAGTTTTTAAAAATATATAAGCTACTTTAATTGCCATATATGACCCAGGTCCATTTACATATATAATATTATCAATTTTATATATATTCAAGACTTCTTGAATAATATTTGGTAAAACTTCACTAGTTTTACCTTCTTTACTTATTGTTTTTATAAGTTTTTTATTTTCATAAATTCCTACTAAAATTGGACTAGCAAGAGATATAACAAATATGTCAACTTTATTTATCATTTGCTATAAACTTTTTGATAAGCTAATTCAAGATTTTTTGCTTCGCTTGTTTCTCCTACTTCTTCAAGGTCTATTATTTCATAATTTGAACTATCTTCTAAAAGCTTTTTTGTTAAAAGATGATTTAAGTAGTGGCTTCCGGCATGTGCATTGTATTGTCCAATCATTGTATAGCCAAGTAAAGACATATCGCCAATTGCATCTAATATTTTATGCCTTACAAATTCATCATCAAATCGTAAACCTTCTGGATTTAATATTTTTTGATTATCTAATCCTATTGCATTATCTAATGTAACTCCTAATGCTAAGCCTTTACTTCGCAAATATTGTACCTCATGCAAAAATCCAAATGTTCTAGCTCTTGATATATTTTCTTTGTATTCATTAATTGAATAATCGAATTTAAATTGCTGTTTGCCAATTGCAGGATGTTCAAAATCAATTGAAAAATCATAAATTATATGACTAGAAGGTTTTAAGCTAACTTCTTTATTATCAATTTTTATATTAACTTCTTTTTTAATTAAAATTGCTTTTTTTGTTGCATCTTGTAATTGTATCCCAACTTCATCTAAAAGCATACAAAAACCGCTTGAACTACCATCTAAAATTGGTATTTCATCATTGTCTATTACTACTCTTAAATTATCTATACCGTATGCATATACTGCTGATAATAAATGCTCAATTGTAGATACAATAACATCATCTATTCCAATAACCGTTGCCATTTGAGTATCTATTACATTACTTGTAATTAATGGTATAGATACATTTTTATCAGATCGAAAAAAAACAATACCTGAATTAACATCAAGTGGTTCAAGTTTCATTTTAATTGGTACACCTTTATGTAAACCTATACCTACAATTTCTACACTTTTTTTTATCGTTCTTTGTTTCATATTAACTACTTTTGATCAATATATTTTTTACTTTGTTCAATAATATCATTTATTTTTACTTTTATCCATCCCTTATCCATCCACTCAATTGGATCTACTTCTATACCTTGAATTAATATACCAAAATGTAAATGATCTCCTAATACAGCTCCAGAAATTCCAGTATTACCAATTTTTGTATTTTTAGAAACTTCTTCTGCTAAACTAACATCTATATTGTTTGCATGAGCGTAAAGAGAAGATAAGCCAAGACCATGATCAATTATAACCGTATTTCCATAAATTCCAAGATAATCACTAAATATAACTTTCCCTGGGTTTGATGATAATATTTTTGTATTTTTTACCTTAGCCCAATCCATTCCTAGATGCCATGCTTCATCAATCTTTTCTTCATCAAAAACATAAGTTCTTTTCTCAGCAAATCCAGCAACAGTTTTAGAACCTCTCATTCTTTGAAATGAATCAATATTTAGTGAATCAATTTTAGAATAATCCATTTTTAACAAAGCTAATTTTCTTAAAAATGAAACATTTTTTGCTCTTAAAGAATTATTTTGCTTTATAAAAATATCTTTTGGATTACTTGGTATTTCAAGAGAACTTTGACTCAATACATTTTTACTTACATTATTTATAAATTTTTCACTTATATTAATTGTGTCTTTTTTTATATTTCGTGATTGAATGTATAATGGCACTTTTGATACAGTTTTATTTTCAGCCTTATCAATTGCTATTAGATTTACTCTTTCATATTCCTCGATATTAATATCCCATGCAATTAATGCTATAAAATAATTTTCTTTATAAAAAGGTGTTAATTTAAATTTTATTTTTTTGTTAAATTCAATATAAGCATTAGCTATGTTATCATCTTTTACTTTTACAATAACAACAGCACTTCCACCTCTTTTAATATATCGTGAATTATTAATAACACTTGCAATAGGCTTAGTTCTATCAACTTTTATATCAAATGTTTTTGAACTTGAATTGCCATTTAAGAAATTCCATTTACTGTTATCAACAACTTCTACTTTTATTTTTACATCAGTACCTTTGTAAAACATATCCAGTTTTGGAGCTTTAACTAGTATTTCTTGTCTAGTATTTGTATTATTAGAAAATAACTTTTCATCTAAAATTATAGTGTTCTTCCCATCAATAAAAGTAACTTTATAATATCTAATTGAACTTTCATCATTAATAACTATTTTCAATTTATCATGTAAATTCCAATATTTATTACTTTTAAAACTTATTTTTGGTATATTTTTCTCAAATTGAGGAGAAAAATATACAAAGCCAACTGCTACTATTATAACTACTAATATAAATGTACTTAAAAATGTTCCACTCTTGTTTCTTCTCATTATTTATTTCCTTTTATATAATTTATTAATATATTTTTTGCTTTTAAAATATCATTTGATTTAATGCTACAACCTGCTGCATTTTTATGTCCACCACCATTAAAATGGTTTGCTATTTTAGATATATCATCTTTTTTACTTCTTAAAGATATTCGAATACTATTGTTTTTAGCTCTCAAAAATACAGCTATATCTACTATTTTTATATTTAATATCATATCTACAACATCTTCACAATCAGTATATAAAGCTCCTGTTTGCTCAAACCATTCTTCTAAAACATAAATACTAGCAATTTTGCCATCGTTGTGTAACTCAAGTGAATTTAATATCAATGGCAACAGTCTGTATTTTGCTAGAGATTGCCTTTTAATTAACATATCAGCTATATATGAAGGGTCAGCTCCTTTTTCCACAAGACTATTAATCGCTTTAAAAGTATTTTTATTTGTTCTAGGTGTAGTAAATCCTATGGAATCACTATAAATTCCAGTATATAAACAAGTAGCGGTGTTTTTTGATATATTCATTTCATTTTTTATAAAAAAATCATATAATACTTCAGCCGTACTAGCTTTTGAATCATCAACAAAATTCAAAAAACCATAATTATTATTTGATTGATGATGATCTATATTTATCATTTTACAAGTTTTATCAATACTAATTGCAGGTCTGTTTATATCACCACAATCTACATAAATAGCCAGATCATAAAATTTTGGAAATTCGTTTGTGATTTTATCAAACCTATTTAAATAATCTAAGTTATTAGGTAGATTATTTTGCTTATTAAAAACTTTATGTTTTATTTTTTCTTCAAATAAATAATTACTTAAAGCTAATGCACAAGAGATTGTATCTGCATCAGGATTAATATGAGTTACTACTAAAATATAATGTGAGTTTTTAATTAAGTTTAGTGCTTCTTGGTACATCCTTAACCTAATCAAATTTCATTGAAAAATCAAGCCAAGTAGCTTGGTGAATAATACTTCCACTAGATATTGCATCTATTCCAGAGTCAAGAAATGATTCAATTGTTTTTTCTGTTATGTTTCCACTAGCTTCTAGTAAGATATGAGGAAATTGTTGATTTCTAAAATCAACAACTTCTTTTATTTGTAATGGATTCATATTATCACACATGATTATATCAGCACCTGCATTCATAGCTTCTTGTACTTGACTGAGTGTTTCACATTCTATTTCTATTTTTGTAACCCAAGAGATTCGTTTTCTAGCTTTTAGTATAAATTCTTTTAAATTTGTGATAGTTTTTAAGTGAGTATCTTTTAACATTAAACAATCATCAAGTCCAAGTCTATGATTTATTGCTCCACCTATTCTACTTGCATATTTTTCAAAATCGCGAAGTTGTGGTCTCGTTTTTCTAGTATCCAATAAAACTACTTTTGAGTGCTCAAGAAGCTTTGCATATTTTGATGCATTTGTAGCAATACCTGATGCGTGTTGTAATAAATTTAAAAATGTTCTTTCACTACTTAATAATACAGATGCTTTACCTTCTAGTTCCGCTATTACGTCACCTTTTTTTACGACACTTCCATCATACAATAAAAATTTACAATCAAATTTTTCTGTTTTACTTAAAGCTTTAGCATATTTTACACCTGCTAATATTCCATCGTCTTTAGCAATTACTTTAGCAGTAAATCTACCTTTTGGAGCAATATCAAAAAATAAATCTCCTCTTCCATTATCTTCTATAATTGCATTTTTTACAAATTTTTTAATGTTAATTGCCAATTTTTTTCCTTATATTGTGAACATTCGTTCTAATGCCATTTTAGCATATTTCTGTACATTACCGTCTATTAATATTTCATTATCATATGTTTTATTTTCTATTGATTTAAGCGCATTGTATAAATCTTGCAAAGTTGTTTCGTTCATAGTTGGACATTCAGGCTTTGTAGAAGATAGTATATAGGTATTTTTACTTCTTAATCTACTCACCATATTATATTCTGTTGCAACAACAACTTTTTGTTCAGGATCTAAATCTTGTGTTATATACTTGATTAGCTGAGAAGTAGAGCCAACAAAGTCAGCTTCATTTACAATTTCAACATCACATTCAGGATGTACAGCTACTATGATATCTGGATATTTTTGCCTATAAAATTCAATATCATCTAATGTAAATAACTGATGTACTGAACAAAATCCATTAAAACAAATAATATCACTTTTTATAACATCATTAATATCATCAACACCAACAACAGCAGAAGTAAGTCCTATCTGATTTGCAAAATTTTGTCCTAAACAACGATCGGGAACAAAAAATATTTTTTTACCACTTTTTAAACCATGATTTATAATCTTATATGCATTTGAACTAGTACAAACATATCCACCCATTTTCCCAACTTCAGCTTTAACTTCTGCACTTGAATTTATATATGTAATAGGTAAGATATCTTCATTGGCTAAACCAGCGTCATTTAAAGTTTTTAGATTTTGTTTGTAATATTCTACATCAATCATTTTTGCCATAGCACAACAGGCTATTTTAGGCATTAAAACTCTTTTGTGTGGTGCTAACACTTTTACACTTTGTCCCATAAATCCAACACCACAAAATAATATATTTTCGCTTTTCGTTTCAATTGATTTTTTGGCTAATTCTAAGCTATCACCTGTAATATCACCTAGTTCAAACACTTCATCTTTTTGATAATAGTGTGCAACTATTGTTACATCAAGTTCATCTTTTAGTCTTAATATTTCCTCTTTAAAGTTCAATTCTTTACCCTCTGTATTCATTTATAATGTCTTTATATTTTAAAGTATTATATTAACAAAATTTTGGTTATAATTGCATAAATTACAATACTAATAAAGTATTTATAAGGATTATTAATGGATTTTATA
The DNA here is from genome assembly GCA_964516815.1 of uncultured Helicobacter sp. Lineage (GTDB taxonomy): Bacteria > Campylobacterota > Campylobacteria > Campylobacterales > Arcobacteraceae > CAIJNA01. The sequence goes on from CAZEXK010000003.1 coordinate 70,007, forward strand.
AATGTAAATGTAGTATTTATGTTAATTGCATATTTAATGGGTTCAATACCATTTGGTTTATTATTGGCTAAAAAATTTGCAGGTGTTAATGTACAAGAAGATGGAAGTAAAAGCATTGGAGCTACAAATGTTTTGAGAGTTGTAAAAAAAACAAATCCTAATTTAGCAAAAAAATTAGGAGCAGCTACAATCATACTAGATGCACTAAAAGGTGCGATAGTCATACTAATAGCTATGCTTTATGGATTAGAAGATTCAACTTTATGGGCAATTGCAGTATTAAGTGTACTTGGACATTGTTATAGTGTATTTTTAAATTTAGAAGGTGGAAAAGGTGTTGCTACAGGTTTTGGAGTATTTTTAGTACTTATACCTGTACCTGCAATAATTGGCGTTTTAGTTTGGGCATTTAGTGCTAAAGTATTAAAAATATCTTCTATTTCTTCACTTATTGGATTAATTGGATTAGTAATTGCTGTTATATTCTTAAACAATGGCTTAAGTGTTGATTCAAATGCACCTGTATATATAATAGCTGTTGTTATTTTTTATAAACATATTCCAAATATTATAAGATTATTTACAGGTAATGAAGCTAAAGTATAATGTTAAAAATACATATAAATGATTTAGATTTTTTATGCATAATTGGTATTTTACCATTTGAAAGAAAAAAAGAACAAAGAGTAGTTATAAATATTAGTTTTCAATATTTCTTTTTAGATGATAGATCAAACTTTATTGATTATTCAAATGTTGTTAGTTTTGTACAAAACTCTATGATAAATGAAAAATTTGAATTAATAGAGGATGCTATTTTATACATAAGAAAAAATTTAAAATCTCAATACGAGATAGAAAATTTAAAAGTTAAAATATCAAAACCAGATATAATTTCTAATTGTATTGTTAGTGTTGAAGAATAATATTATATTTAAATTATAATGCAAATAATTTATGTGCATTCTTTCCTGTTAAATCTATAATATCTTCTTTTGACATTTCTAATAATTGTGACATCTTTAGAGCTACTTCATTTGTATATTTGGGTTCATTTCTAGTACCTCTATATGGATGTGGTGTTAAATATGGTCCATCTGTCTCTATTAATAGTTTTTCTTTTGGAATTTTACTTAAAACATTCACTAATTTTTTTGCATTTTTAAATGTAAGTACTCCACCTATACCAAAATAAAAACCTTCTTTTGCCAAGCTTAAAAGTTGCTCATCAGCATTATAACAATGCAAAACTCCACCTACTTCATGACTATTATGTTCAAGTAGTATTCTTTTTGAATCATCTGAAGCATCTCTTACATGAATTATTAAGGGTTTTTTATATTTTTTAGCAAGATTTATTTGGGATATAAATATTTTTTTTTGTAATGCAATATTTTGTTCTTTTTGTTCATTATCTTCTGGTAGTCTAAAATAATCCAAACCACATTCACCAACTGCCACACATTTTTCATGATTAATATATGATTGTAAGATTTTTTCATCATAAGAATTTATATCATAAGGATGAACACCAACTGAAAAATAAATTTCATTATACTTTTCACTTAACATAACAGCACGATCTAAGTCATGAATATCAGCACCAGGAATTATAAACTTTTTAACTCCACAATTCAAAGCATCCTGTATTACTTCATCAATATCATCTATATATTTAATATTATCAAGATGAATGTGTGTGTCTATTAAAATAAATATCCTTTTTTAAGCTGTCATTTTTAAAGAAATTTCATTTAATAAATTTGGTAGCTCATCTATTTCACTTCTTTTTATCCAAGCAGTTATTCCAAAATTTTTAAATGCATCAAAATCACTTGGATCATCAATTATAGCCAAAGATACGTAGTTTTCTTTACACAAAGAAGATTTTTTTTCTTCATAATCAAAGATAGTATCTATATCAATAATAGCAACATCGGCATCATTCCCACATCCACTATGTACAAAACAAACCTCGTGACCAACAACTAGATTGTTGTCTATTTCATTAAAAGTTACAATTTTCATAATATTTTCCTTACTTTTCTTTATTATACATTAAATATACTTATTTATTCTATACTTTTTAGCTTTTTTTCAAAATATGCTTTTACATTCGCATATTCACTAATATCTTTAAAATCTCTAAATGAACCACCACTTGCATTTGGGTGTCCACCTCCTCCATTTAAATTTGCTGCTAGTTTGGCAACATCAATTTTTCCAGTAGCTCTAAATCCAGTGCTACCTCTTCTGCCTATATTTACAAAAAAATCAAACTGGGGGTTTGCTTTTAAAAATGTATTCGCAGCAATTGATATATTTGCTAAAGAAAATGTCATTATTCCTTTATGACCTTTATAATAAACCGAAAACTCTTCTTTTTTATTTTCAAGTAAATATACCAAGTATTTTGACATAAGATTATCTATTGTATCATCGCTTGTATCTAATTTTAGATATTGTTTTTTTAATTTTAAAATGTCGTCATCTAATTGTATATGTGCATTTTGCATATGAATATAATCCATTGCAGCATCTAGTAAATAAAATCTATAATCTCTATTTTCATCGGGAAATAATGTTGAGTTTATTTCTCCAGAATGAGATATAATTCTCATTAAAACTTTACCAAATTCAAAATATTCATCATTTTCATGCCAAATATCAACATCATCAATTGCTTCAACTAGTAGTTTAAACTTATCAGTACACAGCTCATCAAATTTAGGATAATTTTCATTAAAATAATCAAATACAATTTTTGTAGCACTTCGTGTAACATCTAAATAATACCAGTCATGTTTTAGAAATGATGGTTCTCCTGTAGCATGATGATCTAATAATTGTAATTTAATTGTAAATCCATCATTGTTAAGTTTATTTATATCTTTTTCCAACTTTTTAGATTCATCTAATCTTAAATTTAAATCACTAATTAAAAAGAAAATATCTTCTGATTTAAATTCTAATATTTTATTTAGAACAATTTCTATTGAAGTTTTTACTTCAATTCCATAATTTGCATTATAATAATATCCCAAGGGAAATATTTTTTTTGATACCATTTGGCATCCATATCCATCTAAATCTGTATGTGAAATATGAAAAAATTTCATTGCATAATATCCTTTAGGCTAAGTGAATCTAAAAAATCATCTATTTTGAATTGTAAGTTATTTAGTACTTCCCATAGAGGACATGAATCAGCACTGTTGCTAGGGCAATCATCTTCATTACTTGAACACTCAAATACACTTGGCCCTTTTTCTTCTGAAATACAAGCAATAGAAAGAATACTTATATCTCTTGGATGAAGTGCAAGCTCAAAACCACCATTAATTCCTTTAAATGATTTCAGTATATTATTTTTTGAAAAATTTTGCAGTATTTTTGCTAGGTATGCTTTTGGAATATTTAATTCTTTGGATAAAATATCAACATTTTTAGGACTTGTGCTTTTTGCAATTGATATTAATGATAACAATGCATATTCTGATTTTTTGGTTAGCAACATATAGCTAGTATACTCAAATATATATGAAAATAAGATAAATTACGATTCTAACTACATATATTTTTATAAAAAATTTGCTATAATAATATAATATATAAATACAAAAAGGTTAATTTTGTCTACAGAAATAAAATTTGAAATTGATGAAGAAATTCAACTAGAAGACCCGAAAAAATATAAAGTCTTGTTATTAAATGACAATTATTCTACTATGGAGTTTGTTATTGAAATACTAAAAAATATATTCAAAAAATCTTCGGATGAATCAACTGCAATAATGTTAAACGTACATAAGAATGGAAAAGCCGTATGTGGTATTTATACTCATGAAATTGCAAGTACAAAAATTGCTCAAGTAAAAGCTAACTCTAGGAAAGCACAATTCCCACTAAAAGCTATAATGGAAGAAGAATAAAATGATACATGAAAAATTACAAAAAGTTTTTGGATATGCAATTACATATGCAAGGGCAAATAAACATGAATATATTACTGTTGATCATGTTTTTATATATTTATTAGAAGATCCAGTAGTACTTGAAATTTTTGAGAACCTACAAATAGATGTAGTTGAATTACAATTAAAACTAAAAGAATATCTTTTTGATAATATTCCCGTTTATAATGAAAATGACAAAAATCAAGATCCAATAGAAACAGTAACCCTTACAAGTACTATTGAACAAATAATTGCTCATGCCCAACTCTCAGGTAGGAAAACAGCAAATATTATAGATATGTTTGTAAGTATATTAAAAGATGATAAGAATTATTCTGCTCATTTATTAAAAGAATTAGGATTACAAAAAGTTGATATATTAGATGAAATTAGTCATAACTTAAGTGATGACGATGACTTAGATGATGACCTTGAAGATATAGACGATATAATTGAACTTGAAGTTAATGATAAAAAAGATAAAAAATCTACTCTAGAACAAAACAGTATTGAGCTTGTAAGCTTAGCAATAAATGCAAAAATAGATCCTGTAATTGGTAGAAGTGATGAAGTTCAAAGAGTTATTGAAGTCTTAGGTAGAAGAAAGAAAAATAATCCAATACTTTTAGGTGAAACAGGAGTTGGTAAAACAGCAATAGTAGAGGGACTTGCATTGCAAATTGCAAATGAAAATGTACCTGATGCTTTATTAGATACAAAAATATTTTCACTTGACATGGGCTCAATGGTAGCTGGAACTAAATATAGAGGTGATTTTGAAAAAAAATTAAAGAATATTATTAAAGATGTAAAAAAAATTAAGAATGCTGTTTTATTTATAGATGAAATTCATCAAATAATAGGTGCAGGTAGTGTTGGCAATTCTTCTATGGATGCATCAAATATATTAAAACCGATGCTTAGTGATGGGACATTACGATTAATTGGTGCTAGTACTTATGAAGAATATAGAAATGATTTTAGTAAGGATAAAGCATTTGCTAGAAGATTTGCTAAAATTGATGTAAAAGAACCAAATATACAAGATGCTATTAAAATATTAAATGGTATAAAAGATAAATATGAAGAATTTCATAATGTAGTATACACTCAAGATGCTATTCGTTTATGTGTAGAGTTATCTAAAAAATTTATAAACGACAGATATCTACCAGATAGTGCAATTGATGTTTTAGATGAAGTTGCAGTTAGTAAAAAATTTAAAATAAAAAGTCAAAATAAAAAACTAAAAATAACACAAAAAGATGTAGAACAAACAATTTCTAAAATGGCACAAATACCAACAAAAACAGCTACTAAAACTGATTTATCATTATTAGAAAATCTTCAATCAAATCTAAGCAAAATTGTATTTGGTCAAGATGAAGCAATAAAAAATATTACTCAAGCAATAAAAATAAATCGAGCGGGCTTGGGTGAAGAAAATAAACCAGTAGGGTCTTTCTTATTTACAGGAGCCACAGGAGTTGGTAAAACTGAAGTTGCCAAAGAATTAGCAAATGTTATGGGCATTCATTTTGAAAGATTTGATATGAGTGAATATAGTGAAGCTCATACTGTTTCAAGACTTATTGGGGCACCTGCTGGTTATGTTGGTAGTGATAAGGGTGGACTTTTAACAGAAGCCATTAAAAAAAATCCTTATTGTGTTTTGCTTTTAGATGAAATTGAAAAAGCACATCCTGAACTAATGAATATACTTTTACAAGTAATGGATAATGCCAGTTTAACTGATAACAACGGTATAAAATCTGATTTTCAAAATGTAATAATAATACTAACCTCAAACTTAGGTACTAAAGAAGCAAATGTTATGGGATTTGCAAAAGTTGATGTAAATAATACAGATAAAGCAGTTAAATCATTTTTTGCTCCTGAGTTTATAAATAGACTTGATGAAGTAATTAAGTTCAATAACTTAAATGAAAATGTTATTATTAAAATTGTTTCTAAGTTTATTGCTAATATAAATAAATCATTAAAAGATAAAAATGTTGTAATTAAGATATCTAGTAAAGCTAAAAAACAACTAGCTGTATTAGGTTATAATAACACTTATGGAGCAAGACCATTACTTAGAGTAATTAGAGATAAAATAAAACTTCCAATAACAAATGAGGTTTTATTTGGTGAACTTAAAAATGGTGGAAATGTTTCTATTGATTATAAATCAGATAAGTTTACATTTTCTTTTAATCCTTAATATATTTATAATTTTTGATTACAAAGCTTACTGAACACTCTGAAGAATTTCCTCATGCATCCAATGCAAACAATGAAGGTATTTTAGCTTTTGGTGGAGACTTATATCCATCTAGAGTTATGAATGCATACAATAATGGTATTTTCCCTTGGTATAATAAAGAAGAACCAATATTGTGGTGGAGTCCAGATCCTAGATTTATACTAGATCCCTCAGACTTACATATATCAAAAACATTAAAAAAAACACTAAAAAAAGAAATCTTTGAAATTAAATTTGATACATCTTTTTTAGAAGTTATAAAAAATTGTGCAAATACATACAGACCAAATCAAAATAGCACATGGATTCATCCAAATATGATACATACATATAATAAACTTCACCAGCAAGGTTATGCACATAGCTTTGAAGCTTGGTTTGATGGGGAACTAGTAGGTGGTGGATACGGTATAGTTGTAGGAGATATTTTTTGTGGTGAATCTATGTTTAGTTTAGTAGCTGATGCTTCAAAAGTAGCTTTTGTACATCTTATAACTAGATTAAAAAATAACGGATTTACTTTAATAGACTCGCAAATTTACAGTGAGCATTTGGAAAATTTTGGTGCAAAATATATTAGTAGAGAAATTTATTTACAAAAAGTAAAAGAATCTAGTAAAAAACATATTAATTTTTAGCTAAATCAATATGAAAAAAACATTAGGTTTATTAATATTTTTATTAATTACTAATAGTCATCGCAAAATAATCTTTTAGCTTTAACTGCTAAAGGTAGTAAAATTAAGCGATCTGCTAGTAAAAAATATAATGCAAAAACTATTAATGTAATAGCTCATTCAGCAGGAGCAATGCTAGTTCATCGCTTACTGAGATGTTAGAATAAAAATTGTTATATAGATTATATGACTTTAAGTCAAATAATCTATTTGCATTCTATAAATTTTTACTTTCAACTTCTTTTATTTCTTCGTCTTTACCTACAAACTCTTTTTCATGAGTATTAGATACAATAATTTTTGCTAGTTTATCTGTTTCAGTTGCAATTTCAAATGTTTCTTTTGCTATTAATTCATTTTGGTTTGTTTGTTCATTTAATAAAACAATGATATCATTTATTTTGACTATACTAATCTTTTGGTCTTTTGATGCATCTTCTACATCTGATAATGAACCTAGTGTTTTACCTATTAGTTCATTTAGTTGGCTATATCCATCTATCATTTTATCTGCAATTCCTTTTCCTTTATTTGCTTTAGTATTTGCATTTGATACTAATGCTTTTATCTCATTTGCAGCTTCTGAACTTCTACTTGCTAGATTTCTAACTTCTTGAGCAACAACAGCAAAGCCTTTTCCAGCTTCTCCTGCTGTTGCAGCCTCCACTGCTGCATTTAATGACAAGATATTTGTTTGAAATGATATTTGATCAATAATAGATATTGCATCATTAATAGCAGTTACTTCAACATTTATTTCATCCATAGAAACGGTTGTTTCAACTGCAAGTTTCTGACCACTTTCAACTGAATTTCTAACTTCTCTACCATATTTTGCCATTGAACCAACAGTATTTGTATTATTTGAAATATTATTTGTAACTTCTTTTAGATTAACTGTAGTATCACTTAGATATTTACTAGCTTCACTAGTATTGCTTTTTAATTTATCAACATTAGTTAATAATATATCACTAGAAGTATTTAAGGTTAATCCCAAATCTTTATTTTCTACTAACATTTCGTTTATTGCATCGTTAAATTTATTTATATTAGATACAAGATTATAAAACTCCCCATCTTTTTCAATACCTTCTAATGAAACTTTGTTAGTGTAATTATATTGTGTATATTCTTCTAGGATAATATTCATGTTAATGAAATGTTCTTTTGTTACTCTAATCATGTCATTTACACTATTTTTAAAGTTATTTAGAGATTTATTTGATGTTGACGCTTGTATTTCATTTGTATAAACTCCAGATTTTACTTGCATCATAGTATTTTCAGCTTCTTCTATTAAAATAGAATCTTCTTGTATCCCGTCTTCTAATGATTGTAAATATTCATTAAAGCTTTGACTAACTTGTGCAACTTCATCCTTACTTGTAATTTTGATTCTTGTACTAATATTTTTTGATGTAATTAAACTTCTTATAGCTTTGTTTAATGAGCTTAATGATGATGCTATTGAACTTGGAATAAATAATCCTAAAAAAACAACTAGAATAACTATTACAGATGCTATTATAAGTGATGTATTTTGAACATTACTATTAATCGTTACAACTTCAGGTCCAATTCTATCTTGGTCTTTTTTTATTGATAATTTAACTTCTTCAGACATTTTGGCTATTGATGGACCAATTTTATTTAATTTGTTATTAATTATATCATTTCTTTTCTTGATAATTAAAATTATAGATTTTACACCTTTTTTGTAATGTTCAATAAGTCTTACAGATTCATTTAGTGCTTTAATTCTTTTTTTATTTTGAATTTCTGATTTTAAATCTTTTATGTTATAACTTAATGTATTAAATTCTTTTCCAACCCTATTTGCATGTAAGATATCATTTGATGCCAAAAATTTAGCACTATAAAGTCGCGCTAAAAGGAGAGTTCTTAAACTTTGTGCAGCTTTTAGTGAACCTTTTATGTCACCATCAGCTTTAGCAGTATTCATTACATATGATAATTTTTGTTCAATTATTTTTCCATTTATGTCAAGATTCTTATTAACAATCTCATTTCTTTTTTTGAAGTATTCTACAACTTCAAAAAAACTTTTCTTGTATATGTGCAAGTTTTCTGCTATTTCTTTTACAATTGGTGCTCTACTTGGTTTTTGTATTTCAGTTAGTGCTTTAATAATAAATCCATCTGTTATTTTATAATAAAAATTAAATTCATCAATTTCTTTTTGAATTGGTGTTTTTAGATAATCTTTAACATTCATTCTAACCATAAGCATATTTGCTTGTACTCTACTAGCTAAAAGACTGTCTTTTGCCATTTCTCTATAATTTGTAAAACCGCTTGATGATTCTCTCATACCAAACATACTATATCCTGCTAAAATCAATACAAGTATTATGATTATAGAAAATGCCATCACGAGTTTTAATTTAATTGTTAATTTAGATAACATAATTTCCCCTTTTTTTTTATGTTACAATTTTAACAATTATTAACTTAAAGTAGCCTTTTTTTATAGCTAAACTTATAATAAGCTTATAGTAAATGAGAGAAATTATTAAAAATACATATAATTTTGTGATTTATTTGTTTAAAATAATTGTCATGTTTTATAATTGCATAATCGTTGTAAATAAGTGTATTTTGCTTAATACTTCCTAAAGCAAAATAAGGATAGAATCTAGCAAAATTATAACAAGGGTAGGCAAGTGTCAATGAAAAAAATGGAAGAATATGAATTAGGTGAAGATGAAAACTTCGCAGCAATGTTTGAGGAGAGCGAAAAGAGTACACAAACGAACACAGTAACACAGGGTGAAATAGTAGCAATTAATGAGGAAAACTTTATTGTAAGTATTGGTGGTAAAGAAGGAAGAATATTTGTTTCTGAAATTACTACAGATGGTGAAGTTAAATACAAAGTTGGAGATAACATTGAAGTAATGGTGTTAGGAACAAGAGGTGAGAACTTATCTTTATCTTATAAAAAAGTTTTACAAAAAGCTATTTTTGATAAATTTTTTGATAAATATGGGGAAGAACCTGAAAATGTAATCATTGAAGGTACAGTTATTTCTGTTAAACCAAGAGCTGGATTTATAGTTGAAGATAAAGAAGGCTGTGAATACTTTATGCCAATGGCTCAAGGTTACTTAAAGGCTTATGGTGCTGTTGGTAAAAAGATTAAAGCTGTAGTATTAAAAGCTAAAAAAGAAACATCAAGCATTGTAGTTTCAAGAAAAAAATTAATTGAAGATTATCAGAAAAATAAAGATGAGCAAATTGAAAAATTAATGGCATCTAACGAAGTTAAAACAGGTACAATTAAGAAAATTACTTCTTATGGTATGTTTGTTGACATGGGTGGAGTAGATGGATTGGTTAATTATAATGAAATCTCTTATAGAGGTCCTGTAAATCCATCTCAATACTTTGAAGAAGGTGAAACTGTTGATGTTATCATCAAGTCTTATAACAAAGAAAAAGGTCATTTATCTTTATCTATTAAAGATGCTATGCCTAATCCTTGGGATGAAATTAAAGAAGAATTAGAAGTGGGTGATACTATTACTGTTACTGTTTCTAACTTTGAATCTTATGGAGCATTTGTTGATTTAGGAAATGATATTGAAGGTTTATTACATATTTCTGAAATTTCATGGTCAAAAAATGTAAAAAATCCAAAAGATCACTTAAATATTGGCGATGAAATCAATGTTGAAGTAATTGACTTAGATTGTGAAAAAAGAAAATTAAGAGTTTCTTTAAAATCATTACAAGCAAAACCATTTGAAGATTTTGTTAAAACAACTAAAGTTGGAGATATTGTAAAAGGGACTATAGCTACATTAACTGAATTTGGTGCATTTGTATCAATTGGTCAAGTAGATGGTTTATTACACAATGAAGAATCATCTTGGGATTCAAAAACAAAATGTAAAGATGTTTATAAAAAAGGTGATGAAGTAGAAGTTAAAATTATAAAAATAGATTCTGACAAAGAAAATATTTCATTATCTGTAAAATCATTAGGTGAATCACCTGCTGATAAATTTTCATCAGAATATAAAAATGGTGATATTTTAACAGCAACAGTTAAAGATATCAAAGACTTTGGTGTATTTGTAACATTAGTAAACAACTTAGATGGTTTAATTAGAAAAGAAGATTTAATGACATCTGAAGAAGGTGAAGTAGATATAAAAATCGGAGATGAGATTGAAGCTGTTGTTGTAAATATTGATAAGCAAAGAAATAGAGTTAGATTATCTGTGAAAAAATTAGAGTCTCAAAAAAATAGAGAAGTTATGCAAGCTGTTAGTGATGATTCATCAATGACACTGGGTGATGCATTAGCTGATCAATTAAAAAAATAATTTAATCTATAGGATATATAAATGAGTAAACCTACTATTGTAGTATGTGATCACATCCACGAAAGTGGATTAAAAATATTAAAAAACAATGATGATATTAATTATGTAAATGCAGCAGACATCGATAAAGTTACCCTTTTAAATGTTATAAAAGATGCTACTGTTGTAATTACTAGATCATCAACTAATATTGATAAAAAATTTGTTGATGCAGCTGTAAATTTAAAAGCAATTATAAGAGCAGGTGTAGGTTATGATAATGTAGACCTTGATGCTTGTAGTGCTAATGGTATTATAGCTATGAATGTACCTACAGCAAATACTATTGCAGCAACTGAACTTACTATGACCCATATTTTATCTTGTGTTAGAAAAATGCCCTTTGCACATGCTCAATTAAAAGATCAAAGAATTTGGAAAAGAGAAGACTGGTATGGACAAGAACTTCATGGTAAAACATTAGGAGTGATAGGATTTGGAAATATTGGACATAGAGTAGCCTTAAGAGCTAAAAGCTTTGAAATGGAAGTATTTACTTATGATCCTTATATAGATTCTACAAAAGCTACAGATTTAGGTATTAACTATACTAATAATTTTGATGATATATTAGCTTGTGATATTATTACAATACACACACCTAAAAATAATGAAACTATCAATATAATTAATGAAAAAGAAATTTCAAAAATGAAAGATGGTGTTATAATTATTAACTGTGCACGAGGTGGATTATTTAATGAAGATGCATTATATAACAACCTAAAAACTAATAAAATAGCAATGGCTGGAATTGATGTATTTACAAGTGAACCTGCTACTTCTAATAAACTTTTAGACTTACCAAATATAATTGTAACAGCACATTTAGGTGCAAATACGGTTGAATCTCAATATAAAATTTCAACACAAGCTGCAAATAATGCAATTGAAAGTGCTAGAGGAATATCATATCCACACGCACTAAATTTGCCAATTGATGAAAGTAAAATGCCTTCATTTGTGAAACCATATTTAGAATTATCACAAAAAATAGCATTTACTATTACTCAAATGGATAAATCAGACATAAAATCAATTAAAGTTGATGCTTCTGGAGACATAGCTGAATATTTAGACTCATTGAGTACATTTGCTTGTGTTGGAGCTTTAACGAACTCACTTGGCTGTGACAAAATAAATTATGTTAATGCATTATTTGTTGCTGATGAAAAAAATATTACATTAAGTACATCAAAAGATACACAAGATAATGTTTATAAAAATAAAATTACAATTAAAATAACAACATCAAGTGGTACAAACGTAATTTCAGGGACTATATTTGATGAAGATGTACAAAGAATCATTGAAATTAATAATTTTATTGTAGATGTTATTCCTCATGGTAAAATGATATTATTTAGAAACTCTGATGTACCAGGTGTAATTGGAGAAGTTGGAAAAACCTTAGGTGATAATAATATAAATATATCTGATTTTAGACTTGGAAGAAATGATAAAGGCGCATTAGCTGTTATTTTAGTTGATGACAATGTAAATGAGGATATCTTAAATAAATTAAAAAATCTTGAAGCTGCAACTGCTGTTTCATTTGTACAAATATAAGGAGAATTTATGGCTTTAGGTATGAGCGATTTAAAAAAAGGCTTAAAAATACAAGTAGATGGTGTACCATTTAAAATAATAGATTATGCACATGTTAAACCTGGAAAAGGAGCTGCATTTGTAAGATGTAAAATAAAAAATTATTTAAATGCAAAAACTATTGAAAAAACTTTCCATGCTGGTGATAAGTTCGAAACTCCTGATTTAGAACAAAAAACTATGCAATATTTATACGATGATGGTGAAATGCTCCAATTTATGGATACAGTAACTTATGATCAAATTGGCTTAACTTACGAACAAGTTGGAGAAACTGAAAAATGGATTATTGATGGTATGAATGTTGATATGATGTTTTTTAATGGTAAAGCAATAACTGTAGAAGCTCCTATTTCAGTAAATATGAAAGTTGTTCAAACCCCTCCAAACTTTAAAGGTGACTCTCAAGGTGGTAAAAAACCTGCTACTTTAGAATGTGGTGCAGTTGTACAAGTTCCATTTCATATTGTTGAAGGTAACATTATAAAATGTGACACAAGAACTGGTGAGTACACAGAAAAAGTTAATAATTAATCAAAAATAAAAGAATTTTATAATTACATTATATATTTAGATAAATGTAATTTATACATAATATATAATAAAAGGAAAACAGATGAATTTTGTTCCATTAGGAAATAGAGTATTAGTTCAAATACCAGAAGAAAAAACACAAACACAAAGTGGTATATTTTTACCAGATTCTTCAACAAAAGAAGCACCAACACAAGCTAAAGTTATAGCAGTAGGTGAATTAGTAGAAGCTATAAATATAGAAGATACAGTTGTATATGCAAAATACTCTGGAACAAACTTAGACCTAGATGGAATTGAGTACTTAATACTTGAAGATAAAGACATCTTGGGTTTAATAAAATAAGGAAATAGAGTATGGCAAAAAATATACATTTTAGTGATAATGCAAGAAATAAATTATATACAGGTGTTAGAAAATTAACTGATGCAGTTAAAGTAACTATGGGTCCAAGAGGAAGAAATGTTTTAATTCAAAAATCATATGGAGCTCCAACTATTACTAAAGATGGAGTAAGTGTTGCTAGAGAAATTTCTCTTACTGATGCTTTAGAAAATATGGGTGCACAACTTGTAAAAGAAGTCGCTTCAAATACAAATGATGAAGCTGGTGATGGTACTACTACTGCTACAGTTTTAGCACATGCTATTTATCAAGAAGGTCTTAGAAATGTAACAGCAGGAGCTAATCCAGTACAACTAAAAAGAGGTATGGATAAAGTTACTGAAGATATATTAAATAACTTAAAGAAAATTTCTAAGATTGTTGATACTAAAGAACAAATAGCACAAGTTGCTACAATATCTGCTAACTCTGATACTAAAATTGGAGAAATGATAGCAGAAGCAATGGAAAAAGTTGGTAAAGATGGTGTTATTACTGTTGAAGAAGCAAAAGGTATTTATGATGAACTAGATGTTGTAGAAGGTATGCAATTTGATAGAGGATATTTATCTCCGTATTTTGTTAATGATACTGAAAAAATGATTGCAGAATTTCAAAATCCATTTATCTTATTAGCTGATAAAAAAATATCAAATTTAAAAGAGATACTACCTCTACTTGAACAAACAAATCAAACTCCTCAACGAGGTTTAGTAATAATTGCTGAAGATATTGACGGTGAAGCATTAAATACTCTAGTAATGAATAGAATTAGAGGGGCTTTAAATGTTGTTGCAATTAAAGCACCTGGGTTTGGAGATAGAAGAAAAGCTTCATTAGAAGATTTGGCTGTATTAACTGGTTCAACTGTAATATCAGATGAATTAGGTATCGACTTATCAAATGTTGGTATGGAAGTTTTAGGAACTGCTAGTAAAATAATTGTTGATAAAGATAATACTACAATAATAAATGGTGCAGGAGATGAAGCTAAAATTATTTCAAGAGTAGGACAAATCAAAAATGAATTGAATGTAGTTGTTAGTGATTATGATAAAGAAAAATTATTAGAAAGACTTGCAAAACTTTCTGGTGGTGTTGCTGTTATTAAAGTAGGAGCTCCAACTGAAACCGAAATGAAAGAAAAAAAAGATAGAGTTGATGATGCACTAAGTGCTACAAGAGCAGCTGTTGAAGAAGGTATTGTTATTGGTGGTGGAGCAGCTTTAATTAAAGCGGCTTCAAAATTAACAATAGAACTTGAAGGTGATGAACAAATTGGTGCAGAAATTATCATAAGAGCCGTAGCTGCTCCACTAAAGCAAATTGCTATAAATGCTGGATATGATTCTGGTGTTGTCGCAAATGAAGTTAGAAATTCAAATGATGATACATATGGATTTGATGCAGCTACAGGAACATATGTAGATATGTTTAAATCTGGAATAGTAGATCCAACTAAAGTAGAAAGAGTTGCAATGCAAAATGCAGTGTCTGTAGCTTCATTACTATTAACAACTGAAGCTACTGTTTCAGATGTACCAGAAGATTCAGTAGAAGCACAAATTGCACCTGATATGGGTGGTATGGGTGGTATGGGTGGTATGGGACTTTAATAGTTCACATATTATTCACAATATAAATAATAATCCTTTATATTTAAAAATTCTAACTATAAATAGCTAAACAAATATTAAGGATTATTTATATATAATTTCGGACTTATTATTACTATAGTAATTAACATACTAGTAAGCTTATACAAATTTAAAGGAAAGATTGATGAAAAGAACTTATCAACCGCATAATACACCAAGAAAAAGAACTCATGGTTTTAGAACTAGAATGGCTACTAAAAATGGTAGAAAAGTTATAAAAGCAAGAAGAGCTAAAGGTAGAAAGAGATTAGCTGTTTAGACAAACAACATAGAATCAACTCTTCAAAAGAGTTTTCAAAAATTTACAAAAGCAATAAACGATGGCATACAAAATCGTTTGTTGCTTTTTTTATACCTTCTAATAAATTAAACATTGCATTTATTGCTTCTAAAAAAGTAGGTAATGCTGTGTATAGAAATCGAGCTAAAAGAATTCTTCGTTCATTATGTTTAAATCAAGAAAACAAATTACTTAATGGTAAATATGTATTTGTTGCAAAAAATGAAATTTTTACAAATAGTTTTATTAATTTACAAAACGATTTTGAATTAGCAATAAAAAAAATAAATTCTAAAAAATAATGAAATTTCTTAAACAATTCTTTAAAGTAATAATACGATTTTACCAAAAATATTTAACTATATTATCTTTTGGATCTTGTCGTTATCATCCTACTTGTTCTCACTATGCATTAATGCAAATTGAACAAAATGATAATATATTTTCTGCAATTTTCTATAGTATAATTAGAATTTTAAAATGTAATCCATTATTTGATGGTGGCTTTGATTATCCAATAGTAAAGCGTAGTATTTATAAGGTCGAATTTAAAAAAATTAGGGTAAAATACTGGCTAATACCAAAAGATAAAAACAAATATTTTGTTTTACAATATTGGAAATATAACAATCAGGACAAATTCAATAATGGCAATCAATAACAATCAAAATAAAGAGGATACGCAAAAAAGAATTTTACTAGCTACGCTATTATCATTTGCTTTTTTTATTGCTTATGATTTTTTATATTTACAACCACAACAAAAAGAACAAGCATTAATTACACAACAACAAACTAAAGAAGTATCAACAAGTAAAGACTCCCCTAAAGTATCTAAAATACAAGAAAATCATACTGCTCCTAAAACAAAAGATATAAATAAAGAAACAATAATTAGTACAATTCAAACATCTGCTTTAATATATGAGATAGATTCACTTGGTAGAATTGCTCAAGTTACATTGAAAAAACAGAAATTTGACACTAATGAAGGTGAATCAATAAAGTTATTTAATTCATCTCAATTAAGACCACTTGAAGTTAGATTTGCTAATACAGCTTTAAATAAAGAAGTATTTCAAACATCTAATACTGCAAGTGCGAAAGTACTTGATGCTACAAATACTAAACAAACACTAATATTGACACAAAAACTTTCAAATACAGTATTAACAAAAACTATTACTTTTTATAGTGATGGACATTATGATTTAGATATAAAAACATCAAATGACCAAATATATTTTATAACACCTGGTTTTAGACCAGATATTTCTGCTGATATGTATGCTGATCATGGTGCATTATTAGTAAAAAATGATGGTACATTAAATATTATTGAAGATGAAGATATGGATAATAGTGTTGAATTAACAGGTATTTATGCAGCATCAGCTTTTGATAGATATTACACAACAGTATTATATAACTTTAATGATACCATGAAAGTATCAGTGATACAAAATAAAACAGATTCACCAGAAAGTTTTATACATATAAATACAGCATTTAAGTTATCTGGATATGCAGGTCCAAAAGAATACAAACTTATAAAATCATTTGATCCAAAATTAACTGATATTATTGAATACGGGTGGTTTACATTTATAGCTAAACCTATGTTCTTATTACTTCAATATATTCATAATATTGTTGGTAACTGGGGATGGACTATTGTATTGACTACAATTTTATTAAAACTAGTACTTTCACCTTTATCTCATAAAGGGATGGTTAGTATGAACAGACTAAAAGAACTTAGTCCTAAAGTAAAAGCTATTCAAGAAAAATATAAAGATGACAAGCAAAAAGCATCAATGCATATGATGGAATTGTACAAAAAAGAGGGAGCAAATCCTATGGGTGGGTGTCTACCTATATTATTACAAATTCCAATATTTTTTGCTATTTATAGAGTATTATTAAATTCAATTGAGCTAAAAGATGCTGAATGGATTTGGTTTGTACAAGATTTAACACATACATTCTCAATTTCAGATCCATTGGATCCTTATGTTATTCTTCCTATTTTAATGGGTGCAACAATGTATTTACAGCAAAAAATCACACCAAATCAAATGCAAGATGAAATGCAAAGAAAACTATTTATGATGTTGCCATTTATATTTACTATATTCTTCTTATTTTTTGAAGCTGGATTGGTTTTATACTGGACAATAAATAATATATTTACAATTTTGCAACAATATTACATTAATAATATATTTGAAAAAAGAAGATTAGAAAAACAAAATAAATAATATTTATTTTGTTAGTTTAACATATAATGAGTAATCTTATATTATTATCGAATAAAACTCAATGATAAATACACATACAATTGTTGCAATAGCAACTGCAGCTGGAGTTGGTGCAATTTCTATTGTAAGGTTAAGTGGAAATCAAGCACTTAATATAGCACTAAAATTATCAAAAAAAAATTCTTTAACGCCTAGACTAGCTACTCTTAGTAAAATTTATGATATAAATAATGATTTAGTAGATGAATCACTTCTAATATATTTTAAAAATCCTAACTCTTTTACTGGAGAAGATATAGTAGAATTTCAGTGTCACGGTGGTATTGCAATTACTAATATTATATTAAACACATGTATATCATATGGTGCTAGAATTGCCAATGCTGGTGAATTTTCAAAAAGAGCATACTTAAATGAAAAAATTGATTTATCTCAAGCTCATGCCATTTCAAAATTAATAGAAGCAAAAAGCCAAAATGCAGTTAAACTTTTAGCAAAACAATTAAAAGGTGAATTAAAAGATTTTGTAGAACAAATAAGAAAAGATTTGTTGCTTATATTAGCTTATGTTGAAGTTAGTATTGATTATGCTGAAGAAGATTTACCCCAAGATATATATAAACAAATAGAATCAAAAATAAACAATATTTTAATAAAATTAAACAATACCTTAGAATCTAGTAAAAGAAGAGAAGGAATGATAGATGGGTTTAAAGTTGCAATTATTGGAAAACCAAATGTTGGAAAATCTTCATTGCTAAATAAACTATTAAACTTTGATAGAGCAATTGTAAGTAATATTGCAGGGACTACTAGAGATACTATTGAAGAGAATATAAATATTGGTACTCATATTATAAAAATAGTAGACACAGCTGGAATTAGAGAAGCCAGCGATGAAATTGAACAAATAGGTATACAAAAATCAAAAGATGCTATTAATGAAGCAGATATTGTAATTGCTTTATTTGATAATAGTAGAGAATTTGATAAAGAAGATGAACAAATAAATACTTTAATATCAAATACCACTAAACAAATAATAACGGTATTAAATAAGATTGATTTACAAAGTCATTTTAATACTAGTAAAATTAACAAAATTGATTTAAACCTTAGCATAAAAAAAGAACTTGAATCTTCTTCACTAAAACCTTTAGTGGATGCTCTAGAAAATATACTCAATGTCAATAACTCAAGTGATGATATGACATTAGTGTCAAAGAATCAAATAATAGCAGTTGAAGATACCCTTAAAAATATTAGTGAAGCAAAACCTCTTTTAGAAACTTTTGAATTAGAATTTTTCTCATATCATATCAATCAAGCTTTACATAATATCTCACAAATAACAAGGCCTTATGAAAATGACCAAATGTTAGATGTAATGTTTGGCGAGTTTTGCTTAGGTAAATAAGCTTTTTACCAAGCTTTGGATACTATTTCTTAATATAATTATTAGGACATATTATGAATTTTGAACAATCAGTTTCAACCCCTATTACACCTTCTGCATCTTTTACTTATAAGAATTCGCAAGAAGCCCAAGACATCTTTGATGGGAAAGTCAATAAACATCTATATGCAAGAATGGGAAATCCCACAAGCAGTGTTTTAGAAAGTAAATTAGCGCAAATGGATAATGCCATAGCTTGTATATGTACAAGTTCAGGTATGGGTGCTATTACTATGTCTATTATGTCTTTATGTTCACAAAACGATGAGATAATTGCTGTTGGAGGATTATTTGGTGGTACCTACGCATACTTTATACAAACCCTACCAAGATTTGGCATTAAGGTTACGTTTTTAGATGCTAATGAGCTGAATAAAATTGAAGAAAACATAACTGATAATACAAAACTAATCTTTTGTGAAACAGTAGGAAATCCAAATTTAAGACTTATTGATATAAAAGAAATTGCTAAAATTTCCAATAAAAACGATATTGCACTTATGGTTGATAATACTTCAACTGCATCTATTGTTAAACCTTTAGATTTAGGTGCTGATATAGCTGTTTATTCTACTACTAAAGTTATTTCGGGTAACTCTTCAGCTTTAGGAGGTGCTAGTACTTTTAAAGGCATAAAAGAAAATAGTAAGTTTTATACTTCTAGATATGAGTTTATGAAGCCATTTTTAAAAAGACTTGGTGAAAAAGCATTATATGGTGTAAATAAAAAAAGAGCAATGAGAGATTTTGGAATGAGTGCTAATGCCTATGCTTCTTACCATACACTTTTAGGTTTTGAAACATTAGATTTACGAAGCCAAAGAATAAATTCATCATGTGAAACGGTAAGCCATGCACTTCAAAAAGCAGGAATAAATGTAAATCACCCTTGCTTAAAATCAAATATGGACAATGATTTATATAACAAAGCATATCCAAATGGTTGTGGTTCAGTGGTAACTGTTGATATGGGAACTAAAGAAAAAGCATTTAAATTTTTGGATTCATCAAAAAAATTGACCATAACTGTAAACATAGGAGATAGTAGAACTCTTGGTTTACATATGGCTTCTACTATTTTTAGTGATTTTAATGATAAAGAAAAAGAATTTTTAGGAGTTACAGATGGTCTTATTCGCTTATCCATTGGTTTGGAAAATCCACAAGAAATTATTGATGATTTAATTTTTTGTTATGAAAGTTCAAAATAGTTTTTTTCGTTGATTATTTGTTTTAAATACAATTAATCAACTCTTCAACTTTTTCTTCATTTGTAGCCCATGAAGTAACTAATCTAACGATTGAATTTTCTTTATCATATTCTTCCCAGATAGAAAAAGTAAACTTCATTTGTAATTTTTCTATTAAACTATTAGGTAAGATTAGAAAAATTTGATTACTTTGTGTTTTTTTAAATAACTTATATCCTTTATTTACAAAAGCATCAGAAATACTATAGGCAAATTCGTTCGCTTTATTTGCCAAATCAAAATATAAATTATTCTTAAACAATTCTAAAAA
>CAZEXK010000004.1:0-19091 GCA_964516815.1 uncultured Helicobacter sp.
CAATCAATAACAAACATTCTTTATAATTTAATTATATATTTATACTATTGTTCTTTGTGAAACTATTATAAAATTCTTATACATATAATATCCTGTTGTAAAAAAATATAAGATCCATCCTAATATTGGTATTATTAATAATACAGTAATAATAAAATGTATAAATGTCGGTATTAAGATATCTAATAAAGGTTCTTTTGCAATTAATCTTGATATAAAAGTACCTATAAATCCAAAAAGGAATGTTATAGTTAGTGCTACTAATGCAAGTAATAAGCTTGTATTTTCTAATAATTGATTTTTTATGATATATATGTCATTTGCATGATTATTTTCATTGCATTGAAAATCAACGCTCATTCCTTTTTTAGGTGCTGTATTTTCTCTCCACGATTCTTTTGTGAATTTATATCTATTTTCATCTTCACCTGATATTGTTCCTATATTATTATACAAATCAAATCCTAACACTTTTCCTATCATCTCTCTCTCCTAATTGATTTATAATCATATCATAATAAAATATGATTGTTTGTAATTATTTTGTAATTATATGGATATAATACGAATAAAAAGTAGTTTTATGATTCAGTTAACTAATATTTCAAAATCTTATGGTGAACAAGATTTATTTTTCAATCTTGATTTTAGAATAAATAAAGGTAATAAAATTGGTTTTGTAGGGCGTAACGGTAGTGGTAAATCTACATTATTCAAAATAATACTAGGTGAAGAATCTTACGATACTGGTGAATTAAGTATCCCAAAAGCATATAAAATAGCTTCTTTAAAGCAACATTTAGAATTTACTCAAAATACTATACTAGATGAAGTATCTTTGAGTTTAAGTGAAGATGATAAATATTTTATATACAAAGTAGAAAAAATACTATTTGGACTTGGTTTTAGTAGTGAAGATTTAAATAAACATCCTAATTCATTTTCAGGTGGTTATCAAATAAGATTAAACCTTGCTAAACTGTTAATAACAAAGCCAAATCTACTTTTACTTGATGAACCTACAAATTATCTTGATATTTTATCTTTGAGATGGCTAAAAAACTTTTTAAAACTTTTTCAAGGAGAAGTAATAATTATAACTCATGATAGAAACTTTATGGATAGCGTTTGTACTCATACTATGGGATTGAATAGAAAAGCTTTATATTTGATAAATGGTAATACTCACAAATTTTATTCACAATTAAAAGCAAATGATGAACAATATGACAAAGAAAAATCATCACAAGATAAAAAAGTAAAAGAATTAGAAGAATTTATTGCAAAAAATAAAGCAAGGGCTTCTACATCTGCGCAAGCACAATCTAAAGTTAAAATATTAGAAAAAATGGACATAAAAAATTCACTAAATGTACAACAAGATTTAAAATTTGATTTTTCTTTTAAACAAACTACTACTAAGGTATTACTTGAAGTTAAGGATATAAGTTTTGGATATAGCGAAGATAAATTATTATTTAAAAATATTTCTTTTAATTTGAAAAAAGGGGAAGTACTTGGTATCATTGGCAAAAATGGAAAAGGAAAATCTACGTTATTAAATACACTTACTAATGAATTAAAACATTTAACTGGAGAGGTAAAATATCATATATCTTCTAGTTTTGGACATTTTGGGCAAACTAATATTTCTCATTTAAATCCTAAAAATACGATAATTGAAGAAATTTATTTAAGTGATTCAAAATTAGCTGAGAGTAAAGTTAGAAATATTTGTGGATCTATGATGTTTACGGGAGATTCAAGTTCTAAAAAAATAGCCTTACTTTCTGGTGGTGAAAAAAGCAGGGTAATGCTTGCAAAAATTATTGCAAGTCCTGTAAATATACTTTTTTTGGATGAACCTACAAATCATTTGGATATGCAAAGTATAGATGCTCTTACAAGTGCGATTAAAAACTTTGATGGAGCATGTGTAATAGTAACGCATAGTGAAGAATTGTTAAGAAATGTTTGTCATAGACTTATAATATTTTCAAATACTGGTGCTAATAGTTTTGATGGTACTTATGATGAGTTCTTAAGTAAAATTGGATGGGATGAGGATGAAGTAATTAAAGAAGTAAAAGTACAAAATAAAACAAATTACAAAGAAAATAAAAAACAAAGAAGCTTTTTAATAAACCAAAGAAATAAAGAAACATCAAATTTAAAAAAAGAAGTCACAAAGTATGAAAATACTATCATGGCTTATGAGGATGAAGTACAAATTCAACAAGATTTATTAATTAAATCATCAAATAATAATGACAATTCAAAAATTATAGAAATATCATCTATAATTAGACAAAAAGAAGAAAAAATTGATGAATTATTTGAAAAACTAGAAAAATCACAAAATTTATTAGATATAATTAATGAAAGCTACGAAGAAAAACTAAATATATTATAAAGGGATTATATAATGAAAACAATTGGATTATTAGGTGGTATGTCTTGGGAATCTAGTATATTATATTATAAAATTATAAATGAACAAACAAATGCAATTTTAGGTTTTCAAAATAATGCAAAATCTATAATGTTTACTGTAAATTTTAATGAAATTGAAAAATTACAACATCAAAATAAATGGGATGAGGCTTGTGATATTTTAATTGATGCTTGCAAGGTATTGGAAAATTCAGGAGCATCATTTATTGTTCTTTGTACTAATACTATGCATAAGTTATTACCAGAGATTCAAAAAAAAATAAATATACCATTTTTACATATAGCAAAAGCCACATTAACAGAAATAAAAGAAAAAAAAATTACTAAAGTAGCATTATTGGGTACAAAATTTACAATGGAAGATGATTTTTATAAAAAAATTTTAATTAATGAAGGTATTGAAGTTGTAATTCCAAATAAAAAAGATATAGATATTATTCATCATATAATTTATAATGAACTTTGCTTAGGTAAAATTAAAAATGAATCAAAAAAAGAGTTTCTTAGAATCATTGAATCTATGAAAGATGTTCAAGGTGTCATTTTAGGTTGTACCGAAATAACTATGCTTGTATCTCAATCTGACCTAGATATAGTTGTTTTTGATACAACTAGAATACATGCTGTTCAAGCAGTCAATATGGCTTTGTCAAAATAGATTATTTTATAATCATATTTTTGGATTTATTTGCACTATGATATATAATAACTTTATTTTTTTTAGCATAATATCTTAATAATAATTTTTGTAAAGTTGGCTCAATAGATGGTGTGAACCATGCATTGTTAGATGTTGCTATTATATAATTTACATCAATATTTTCATATATTTTTGCACTAGTAGCTTCATAGCATATAGCATTTCTAAATTTTTGTCCTTTTATTGTAAAAGTACTTGGATTTATAGCTTCAAGGTAATCACTAGCACCATTAAAAAAGTATTTATTTATAAAATCTTTGATAATTTTAGGAGCAGGGATTGATTCTCCAAAAGGAACTAATACAACTTTATTTGCAATTTGTATATTGGTATTATCAAATTTATATGTAGAATTGTAATATAAATTATTTTTAGAAGATATGGCTCCTGTAATAATTATAATTTTTTTAGATAATTGTTTTAATTCATTTAACACATAGGTGCTATCTTGTAAATTTATAGGAAAAGCTGTTTCTGGTAATACTACAAGATCATAGTTATTATGTATTGCATATCTAATATTTTTTAGATTTTCATTTATTATATTTACTATATTATTTTTATTCCATTTATCAAATTGATCGACGTTGTATTTTGGCATGTAAATTTTTAGGTCTGATAAAGGTACTTTTGATTCATATGTATTAAAATATGTATTTATAAGTGGTAAGTCAAGTTTTAACCAATTGAACCCCAAGGGATCTGAAAAGTGAAGTAAAACTAATAAAAAAATTCTTACTATTTTATTTGAAAAATAAGCACTAAAGTAAAATAACATACCAAAAATACTCGATATAAACAATAATACCAATGGTATTAAATATATTAATTCATAGTATATGAAACTAATTGCTATCCACCAAAACCAGAGTAAGCTTATAAAAAATCCGGCGAAAAACATAGATTTTTTATCCAAAGTTAAAAACAAATAATAAGAAAGTAAAACGCTTATTGTATTTACTAGTTTATTACTTAAATCAAAATATTCAAAATAAATAAAGGAGGAGAATAAAGCAGCTGTAATAAAGCCATTTATTAAGATGTTTTTAGTATAATATTCGCTTTTAAAACTAAATTTCAAAGGATTTATCATGGAAGCACAATCAGGAAGTATGTTAGGTTCATTATTACCTCTAATAGCGTTATTCGCTATATTTTATTTTTTAATCATTAGACCACAACAAAAACAACAAAAACAACATAAATCAATGTTAGAAGCTTTAGTTAAAGGTGATGAGATTATAACAACTGGTGGCTTAATAGTTGAAATTGCTAAAGTTGAAGAAGAGTTTTATTTAATAAAATTAAGTGATGGTAGTCAAAGTAAACTAGCAAAAGCATATGTTTCTACAAAAATAGAAAGTTAAGAATTGAATTTTTTAAATTTTAGGTTAATGATATTTATATTAGCCACTTTATTTGGAGTAATATTTTCTATTCCTTCATTATTACAAACGCAAGATGGTAAAAAAATATCATTGGGACTTGATTTGCAAGGTGGTTTACATATGCTTTTAGGTGTGCAAACTGAAAAAGCAGTTGAATTAAAAATAAAAACTACAGCCTCTGGAATTTCTTATTTTTGTGATAATAATAGTATCTTAATCGATAATTTGACTATAAATAAAAAAAATCTTACATTTTTATTGCTTGATGACAGTGAAGAAAAAAATATCGATGAAATGTTAGCTGAGATAAAAGGTTTAGTTATTAATAAATCAGATACTTTGTTGTATGATATTTCTTTAACTCAAGATGAAACTCAATTTACAAAAGATCAAGCTGTTGATCAAGCTGTTGAAACTATCAGAAATAGGTTGGATCAATTTGGTTTAGCTGAACCATCAGTAACAAAACAAGGTCAAGAAGATATAGTTGTTCAACTTCC
Organism: uncultured Helicobacter sp.; assembly: GCA_964516815.1. GTDB lineage: Bacteria > Campylobacterota > Campylobacteria > Campylobacterales > Arcobacteraceae > CAIJNA01. Next base: position 5,043 of record CAZEXK010000004.1, read on the forward strand.
TGGAATTAAAACTCAAGAAGAAGAACAAAGAGCAAGAGAACTTATATCTAAACCTGCTATCTTGGAACTTATGGCTATTGATGAAATAAAAGCTGATCAAGTTTATACAATGAATAAAGCACAAGCTAAAGAAGTTGGAGATGTTATTTTACCAGATGCAGTTAATCCAGCTACAAAATATTTGATAAAACAAATACCAATTCTAACTGGATCTGAAATTACAGATGCGAGAGTTTCTTTTGATGAATCAAATCAGCCAGTAATAGGGTTTACTTTAAATACATTTGGAGCTAAGGTTTTTGGTGATTTTACTGCTAAGAGTATAGGAAATAGATTAGCTGTAGTCCTTGATGGAAAAGTTTTTTCAGCACCTGTAATTAGAGAAAGAATAGGTGGAGGTTCTGGACAAATATCAGGAGGCTTTACTGTTGAAGAAGCAGGGTCTGTTGCAATTGCATTACGTTCAGGTGCATTACCTGCTCCAATTATTATGCTTGAAAAAAGATCAGTGGGACCTAGTTTGGGTGCTGATAGTATTCAAGCATCGATGATTGCATTGATTAGTGGTTTTATAATTGTATTTATATTTATGATTTTTTATTATAGATTTGCAGGTATAATTTCAAATATTGCATTGGTTACAAATATATTTTTGATAATTGCAGTTATGTCAATGTTTGGTGCAACTCTAACACTTCCTGGAATGGCAGGTATTATTTTAACTGTTGGAATAGCAGTTGATGCTAATGTTATTATTAATGAAAGAATAAGAGAACTATTACAAGAAGGCAAGAGTGTTGTTAAGAGTATTGAAGATGGATACAAAAATGCAATGAGTGCAATCTTAGATGCAAATATCACTACATTGTTGGTTGCTGTTATCTTATATGCTTATGGTACTGGACCTATAAAAGGTTTTGCTATTACTATTAGTATTGGTATTTTGGCTTCAATGTTAACTGCTATTTTAGGTACTCATGGAATTTATGATGCATTAATACACAAAATTTCAAAAGATAAAAATTTGAAGAAATGGTTTGGTATAAGTTAATGGAATTTTTTAAATCACATAAAACATATTCGTTTATGCAAAAAAGATTACCTTTTTTAGGTTTATCTTCATTGTTAGTTATTGCATCTATTGTATTATTATTTACAAAAGGTTTAAACTTTGGTGTTGATTTTACTGGTGGAACAGTTATCCAAGTTCAATATGTTAAAGAAGCTCCATTAAATGAAATTAGAAATATCCTAAATCAAAATGAAAAATTTAAAAACTCTAGTGTTACAAACTTTGGTTCTAAACAAGAAGTTATTATAAAGTTTTCACATTCATCTGCATCTTTAGGTACTGATACAGGTGATGAAGTTAGAAAACTATTAATAAATAGTGGTGAATTTGAGATAAGAAGAGTAGATATTGTAGGACCTAAAGTTGGTGGAGAGTTACAAGAAAAAGGGCTTATGGCTTTGACTTTATCTATTATAGTTATATTGCTTTATGTATCGTTTCGTTTTGAATATAGATTTGCTTTAGCATCTGTTTTTGCTTTGGTTCATGATGTTACTATTACTCTTGGCGCTATAATACTTTTTAATGTTGATGTAAATCTTGATATCTTAGCTGCTATTTTAACTATCCTTGGATATTCTATCAATGATACTATTATTGTGTTTGATAGAATTAGAGAGGGAATTACAAGTTCTAAAGAGCCTGATTTACAACAAGTTATAAATACATCTGTATCTAAAACATTAAGTAGAACAACACTAACTTCTCTTACAACATTTTTTGTTGTGTTAACATTATTTTTATTTGGTGGAGAAATTATAAATGGCTTTAGTTTAACTTTGATTGTTGGAATTATAGTTGGAACTTATTCTTCTATATTTGTGGCTTCTTCATTACTTGTTCAGTTAAATTTCTCAATATCAGCTTATAGACAAGCTGAGGCTGACAAATTAAAAATAAAAAAAGATAAAGATAGACTTAGAGCTCAATTTGAGCAGGGCACAGTTTAATATTTTATATACTTCATTTTATAATGAGGTATATTTATTTTTATTAAAAAATAATATTAGGTATTATAAATGAATAATATTTTTTCTCATTTAAAAAATAACAAAACAGAACTTATAATTGTTTCAGATGAAAAAGAAGCACAAAATGTAAGTTCTTTGGCTTCGTACTTGAATTATGAAGTATTTATTTTAAGTGATTTTAGAGCTAATTTTGGAGATGATTTATTATCTTTTAGCGATGAACTAAAAATAATAACAAATACCCTTGAACAATTTCATAACTACAAAAAATCAAATAAAATTTTAATATCTCCTTTAAGAACTATAACTTATGCATTGCCAAAGGCAAATAACTTTGAACAAATACATATAGAGTTTGCTCAAAGTGTAAATATACATGAGCTAAAAGAAAAGTTATATAATTGGGGTTATATTTTTGTAGATATTGTTGAAGAAGAAGGAGAGGTGTCTTTAAGAGGAGATATCCTTGATATATATATGCTAAATACAAATGATGCATATAGGATATCTTTTTTTGACAATGAAGTAGAAAGTATAAGAAAATTTGATGTACAAACACAAAAATCAGATAAAAAAGAGTATGAGAGTATAAGCATTAGTGCTGCATTTTTGAGTTTGAATGATAGTAAACTAGAAGTACTAAATGAAAAAATACAAAATTCTAATAGTGATTCTTTTATAAAAGATATACATTCTTTAGGATTTTGGTATTTGGATGATATGGCTGAATTTTATACTAAAAATTTAAAATCATGCATAAGCCAATCTGCATTAAATGAAGTTGATGAAGTTTATATATTTGAACAAAAACGTTTAAATAAAGATGATTTATTAAGTACAACACCGATTCTTACTGATAATACTTATAAACAAATTGAAGTTAAGGATTATTTTGAATATTTACAATTTCATAAAGAAAAAAAAATAACTATTATTAGTGCTAGTGAAGCTAAAGTAAGATCAAACGATTTACCTTTATTAGCTACTAAGACATTTTTAAAATATAAGATAAAGTATTCTAATGAAATAGTAAATCTCATTAGCGATGATGAAATCATAATATCTTTAAATAAAGTTATAAAAAAAAGAAAAAAGAAAAAAGCTAAAATACTTGTGGATGAATTTATTAAAGGTGACTATATAGTACATGATACACATGGTATTGGACAGTTTAATGGTATAGAACCCGTTACTATTATGGGCAGTAAGATGGACTTTGTTGTTCTTACTTATTTGGGAAATGATAGATTGTTAATACCTGTGCAAAATATTGATTTAATTGATAGATATCTTGCAAATCAAGGAGGTATTGCTGCACTTGATAAACTTGGAAAAGGTAGTTTTTCTAAAGTAAAAGCAAAAGTAAAAGAAAAGCTTTTTGCAATCGCTAGTAATATTATAGAATTGGCTGCAAAAAGAGAACTTCTTATGGGTATAAAAATAAATGTAAATAAAGAAGAAAATTTATTATTACAAAAAGATGCTGGATTTGAATATACAAAAGATCAAGTACAAGCTACGAAAGAACTTCTAAAAGATATTTCTAGTGGTTTTGTAATGGATAGGCTTTTAAGTGGTGATGTTGGTTTTGGAAAAACTGAAGTAGCTTTAAATGGTATCTTAGCAACTGTACTTAGTGGATATCAATGTATCTTTATATGTCCTACAACATTATTAACTTCTCAGCATTACATTGGTTTAAAAAGTAGATTGGATAAGTTTAATGTCAAATGTGCAAAGATAGATGGCAGAACATCTTTAAAAGATAAAAATAACATAAAAAAAGCATTAGAAGAAGGTAGTGTTGACTTTGTAGTTGGTACACATGCATTACTTAATATAAGGTGCAAAAACTTAGCTTTAATAATAATAGATGAAGAACATAAATTTGGTGTAAAACAAAAAGAAAAACTAAAAGACATAAGAAGTGATGCACATATATTCTCAATGAGTGCTACTCCAATACCAAGGACGCTTAATCTTGCATTGTCGAAAATAAAAGGAATGTCTACTTTACTTACTGCCCCATCACAAAGATTGGGAGTTCGTTCTTTTGTAAAAGAATACAATGACAAGCTTATAAAAGAAATAATACTAAGAGAGAAAAGAAGAGGTGGACAGTTGTTTTATGTATATAACAACATAGCAACAATTGAAAATAAAAAAGATGAAATATTAAATATACTTCCAAATTTAAAAATAGAAATCATGCATAGTAAAATAATGCCAAAAGAATCAGAACGAATTATTAGTGATTTTGAGGCAAAAAAATTTGATGTATTATTGGCTACAAGTATTATAGAATCTGGATTGCACTTACCAAATGCAAATTCTATGATAATAGATGGAGCAAATAAATTTGGTATTGCTGATTTACATCAGTTAAGAGGTCGAGTTGGTAGAAGTAACAAAGAGGGATACTGTTATTTTATAGTTGAAGATAAGAAAAAACTAAGTAACGATGCTGTTAAAAGACTTGTAGCTCTTGAAAAAAATTCTTATTTGGGTAGTGGTTCTGCATTAGCACATCAAGACTTAGAAATTAGAGGTGGTGGGAATATCATAGGTGAAGCTCAAAGCGGACATATCAAAAATATTGGTTATTCTTTGTATCTTAAGATGTTAGAAGATGCTATAGCAATACTTAGTGGAGAGGTTAAAGAAGAAAAAGTTAATGTTGATATAAAACTTAGTATAAATGCTTATATCTCTAGCGATTATATTTTTGAAGATAGAATTAGACTTGAGCTGTATAGAAGGCTTAGTCGATGTACTAGCAAAAATGAGATATTTGAAATACAAGATGAGATGGAAGATAGATTTGGTACTTTGGATATTCCTACTAAACAATTTATAGAACTTATCATTATAAAAATACTTTGTCTTAGTAAGAATATAAAAACAGTTTCAAATTATGAAACAAATGTATCTTTTGTAAATCAAAATGATGAAAAAACTGTTGTAAAATCCAGTAGTAAAGATGATGATGACATAATCAAATGTGTTATAAAGTATTTGGCTTAAATACATGAATGTTAAAAAATTATTAGATTTTGAAGTTAAAAACAGAAATAGCAAAAAAGAGTTATCTTTTGATAAGCCAGATCCCTTATTAGTAGTAAAAAAATACAATGATGAGTATATATCGCTTATATGTGCATTGTTTTCATATGGAAATGCAAAGTTAATAGTAAAGTTTCTTAGTTCTTTGGATTTTTCTTTATTGGAAAAAAGTGAAAAAGAAATAAAAAACAAACTGAATGATAAATATTATAGGTTTCAAAATCATGAAGATGTTGTAAACTTTTTCCTAAGTATTAAAAGATTAAAAGATAAAGGAAGCTTGCAAGGTATATTTTTACAAGGATATACCAAAGATAATTCATGTTTAAATGGAATAATAAGTATCATAGAAGCAATAAAAAGTGTAAATACATATGAAAGTAAGGGATATAACTTTTTAATAGGTAAGATACCAAAAAGAGATAAGCAAGGAAATATAAAACAAATAGGTAATTCTCCATACAAAAGATATAATATGTTTTTAAGATGGATGGTACGATGTGATAACTTAGATTTGGGACTATGGAAAAAAGTAAACAAAAAAGATTTAATACTACCTCTTGATACTCATACTTTTAAAGTAGGACAAAAGTTAGGACTATTAAATAGAAAAACATATGATTTAGAATCCGCTATATTAATTACTAATAAATTAAAAGAATTTGATGAACTCGATCCTTTAAAGTATGATTTTGCTTTATATAGACTAGGACAAGAAAAGATAATTTAGATTATATTTACTTTTAAAATTATTTTTATTGTATTATTTGTTGTATTGTTTTTCTAATGATTTTACATAATTTCATTTTTAGTATTTTTTTAAAAGATAAAATAAAACACATATTTAAGTATAATGCAAAAAAAATAAGGTAATACAATTGATTAAAAATATATCTTTAAAACAAACTAGAAAAACTTGCTATATATGTTATAGACCACAAACTTCATGTATGTGTGAACATATAAGCGCAATTGATACTAAAACTAAGTTTGTTATATTAATGCATAATAAAGAGTTTAGAAAAACTAAAAATGGTACAGGGCATTTTACTAATTTATCTTTAAATAATTGTGAGTTATTTGTTGGTTTTGACTTTTCTAATCACACTAAAATAAATAGTATTTTAGACGATGTAAATAATTCTTGTTATTTATTATATCCACATAAAAACAGCATTAATCTAAACACTACAAATATACAAAAAGCAAGTAAAACAAATGTCATATTTATTATTGATTCTACTTGGGCTTGTGCTAAAACTTTATTGTATGATAATACTAACTTGCAAGATTTACCAAAAATTAGTTTTACTCATACTAAAAATTCAGCTTTTGAGATAAAAGAACAACCAGCTGATTATTGTTTGAGTACTATTGAATCAACACTTTGTGTTTTAGAGTTGTTAAATCATCATAAGATTGAAAATATAAACAAGTATAGTTTGAATAACTTCTTGAAGCCATTTAGTAAAATGGTTGATTATCAAAAATCATGTTTGAAAAGTAGTATAAAAAATGTTAGATACAAAATACCAAGTAATTAAATTATTTACTAAAAATAATTAAGCCAAGCTTCTAATGTTGGTAATTCTTTAGATAGTTTTGTATATCCTCCATGTCCAGAATAAATATTATAATCATCTTCCCAAAGTAAAACTTTTTTTAAACTATTTTTCATATCTTGAGGATTTGAAAATGGAAAATCTGTTCTTCCAATTGAGCCTGAAAAAATAAAATCACCAGTAAATAAATGATGATCAATACTAATAGCAGAACATCCAGGTGTATGTCCTGGAAAAAAATTAAATTTAATTTTTTTATTTAAAAGTTCTATTGTTTCATCATGTTGCATTTCAAAATCAGCAACACTAGGAGGTGTACCTTGTTCAAAAGGATCATTGCTAAGCATAAAAATATCATCTTTGGGGCAATATATTGGAATATTGTAAAACTCTTTTACTGCAGTATTTGACCATACATGATCAAAGTGAGCATGAGTATTTAAAATTGCTATTGGTTTAGTAGCGTTTTGTTGAATCCAAGGTAATGCGTCTACTCCTGGATCGATTATTAAATCCTGATTGTCAATTGTTACTATATAACAATTAGTTTGATAAGGACCCATAGCTTGAACTTGTATTTTTATATCATCCATTTAAAACTCCTATATTGTGTTATGCAAACCAGCTTTTTACTTTATCGAACATACTCGTACAGCTATCTTCGTGAGTTTTACCTTCAACTCCAAATGAATCTTGTAATTTAATAAGTAAATCTTTTTGTTCTTGATTTATCTTGTTTGGATATTGTATGTTTAATTGAACAACAAATTGACCAATTCTTGAGCTGTTTACTTCTTTTACACCTTGTTTTTTAAAGGTAAATTGTTCCTTATCTTTTGTATTGCTTGGAATATCTAACTCTAATTCTCCTCTAATACCAGGTATTTTTACTTTTGTTCCTAGGGCTACTTGTGTAAAGAAAATAGGTAATTCCATATAGATATCATTATCGTTTCTTACATAATTATCATCTTCTCTTACTTGAATATTTATGTACAAGTCACCTCTTGAGTTTTGTGGAGAAATACTCCCTTTGTTACTAACTCTCATTCTGTTACCTGTATTTATTCCTTCTGGAATAGTAACTTCAAAGCTTTCTTCATTTTGTTCAAATCCTTTACCTTTACATGAAGTACAATTGTCTTTTATACTTTTGCCAGCTCCATTACAAGTAGGACAAGTTTGAGCAAATGTCATGAACCCCTGTTTCATATGTACTTGACCAGCACCATCACATGTTTCACATGAGCTAAGCTTAGATCCTTTTGCTCCGGTTCCTTTACATGGATTACATGCTGTCTTGTATTTAAATGTAATGTCTTTTGTTACACCAAAAATAGCTTCATTGAAGTCAAGAGTAACATTTACTTCTGTGTCCAAGTTATAATTATATGATCTAGATTGACTTTGTCTTGAAGCACCACCAAAACCACCGCCACCAAACATTTCTTCAAAAGCACTTGACAAGTCATCAAAGCCACCAAATCCACCTCTTTGGGAACGACCACCATGTCCTTGTAAACCTTCTTTTCCATATCTATCATAAATTGATTTTTTCTCATCATCACTTAAAACTTGATATGCTTCGTTTATTTCTTTGAACATTTCTTCAGCTTCTTCATCTCCTGGGTTTTTATCAGGATGATATTTCATTGCCATTTTTCTGTATGCTTTTTTAATTTCACTTTTACTTGAGTTAGAATTTACTTGTAATAATTCATAATAATCTGCGTTTGACAAATGATATCCTTTTAATTATGTATTTTATTTCGCGATTTTATCCAATATTTGATATAATCTTACTTATAATTTACCCTAATAAAGGATTTTAATGTCTAAAAAAGGTTTAGATAAGTTTTATAATTTGGTGGAAAGTTTTGAAAAACTTCCATCCATTGGTAAAAAATCTGCTATAAGATTAGCTTATCATATTGTATACGATAATGTATATAGTGGAATGCAATTAGCTCATAGCATTGAAAATGCAATTGCTAGTATAAAAAAATGTACTTTATGTAACTGTATGAGTGAACATGAAATATGCAATATTTGTCTTGATGAAGTAAGAGATGAACAACAACTATGTATAGTTCAAAGTGCTAAGGATATATTTATAATAGAAGATTCAAAACAATATAATGGAAAATATTTTGTTCTAGAATCAATAGACGAAGTTTATTGTAATATGCTTAAAAAGTTAGTACACAATGCAAAAATAAACAATATTTTATTTGCAATGACACCTAGTTTAGCAAATGATGCGCTTATTTTATTTATAGAAAACTTGCTAGAACAATACGATATTAATTTTAATAAAATAGCCCAAGGTGTTCCAACAGGTGTAAGTTTAGAAAATGTTGACTTATTATCACTTAGTAAAGCGATAAAAGGTTCAGTAAAAATTTAGTACAAATTTAGAATGTATTTGATACTATACTTTTATATTTACCTAAAAAACAGCCAAAAGAGAGAAAATGCAAAAACAACCAAAAGAAGATAATGTATTAAATAGTGTAGTTGAAGATTGTTTGCCATTAGCAAAACTTTTAGAAGAATCATCAAGCTTTCCTCATAAATTAGAAGAGATGTTTGTATTACAAAAGAAACTAAACGATAATACAAATGGATTAAATTGGGAGCTTGGAGTTAATAAATTTGAAAAAGAGATAAACTGGTTAAGATGCATTCATATGGAAGTAGCAGAACTAATTGAATCAACTCCATGGAAACACTGGAAAAATATAAAAGCTCAACCAGATACTGATAATATTCATGTAGAGCTTGTGGATATTTGGCATTTTTTAATGTCTTATATTTTACAAGAAACAAATATTCCAAAAGCAGTATCTTTGGTAAATACTCATTGTTTATACGAAGCTTTAAGTAAAGAAGATATTGTTGTTAATACTTTGATAAAAGAAAGTGAAAATCTTTCTTATATTGCCTTAGCAATACAAACTAAAAATATGCCTGCCTTTTCAGGAGTAGAACGTTTTATTGAACAATTTTTTAGAACATGTAAAATAGCTGGACTTAGTTTTCAATCTCTACAAAAAATATACATAGGAAAAAATTGTCTTAATGAATTTAGACAAAAAAATGGATATAAAGAAGGTACATATATAAAAATATGGAATGGAGATGAAGATAATGTTGTTATGATGAGAATTCTTGATGCTTTTGAAAATGTAAATTTTAAAGAAGTTTACGATGCTTTGGAAGAAGTATATAAAACTCTTGATTCTTAATTAATATATAATTTAAGAACAGTTATTAAATATTTCGTCCAAATAATCTTTAGTAGAAGTTTTATTTTGCTCTTTGTTATTTAATAAATTGTTTTTTATCTCCATTAATTCATCAAGTTCAAAGTATTGGATATATTTTTTATTAAAATCAATATCCTCACCCTTAGTACTAACTAAAAATAAAATTTCTTCTATAATATCCTCTTTTACTATAATATTATTGTCCATTGTATTTCTTTAGGATATCTTGTAAGTATATTTGCATCTTTGGTGTACCAAAATCTTTTTGTGAAGAAATACAACATTTACATGCAGTTCCTGCATCTGTTATATCTTGAATATTTTTTATGTTTATTGCATTTTTCTTTTCAATAGCATGAACTATTTCTCCTAAACTTACTTTTTTACACGCACATACTCTATATGAATAATCAAAATTTGTCATATTATATATTTCTTTGTTTTTTTATAAGTTCATAAGCCTCATTTATTTCTTGTAGTTTTTTAGTAGCTTCGTTTATAGTGTTTTGACTTCCACCTTTTCCTGTAATTATGTCGGGATGATTTAATTTTACAAGATTTCTATATGCTTTTTTTAGTTCTTTATTATCAATATCTTCATTAACTTCTAATATTTCATAAGCTTTTGATAAATTTAGAGTTCTGTTATTTTGTTTTTGCTCATAATATGTAGTGAATTCGTTTATCATTGAATTTAAATCATTTGGCTTAATTTGAATTGCATTAGCTATATCTTCAACTATTAATCTTTCAGCTTTTGAAAAATCACCATCAATAAAGGCAAGATTTAGTAAGTATTGCATAACTTGCAGTCTTTTTTCGTAATCATTTTTTGTAAGTTTATAATATTTTTGACATATTACAATGGTATTGTCAAAAGACTCTTTTTCAATCTTATAAATATTTTTTAAATCTTCTTTAATATGCTCACTATTATTAAATGCATTTGAAATATCAGTAAAAGTATGTTTTAGTATTTCTGCTTCTAATTCACATACTTGGCCATCTGCTTTAGCGACCTTAGCCATCAATGATATTAGTAAGCCAGCTTCATGATCTTTTAGATTACCTTTTAGATCTTGTTTTACATTTACTTTTATGTGTCTGAAATTTTGTGAATTGTAATCGTTATTTAACATTACAAATATAAGTACTACAGCTATAAGTATTAAATATTCCATCTTCTAACAACCTTGAGTTTTATTTGAGTTAGATTTTAGCAAATATTTGGTAAAATCATCGACTAAATAAGAAACAATAATTAGATATTATTGAATAAATGATGAGGATTTAAATATATGTTTGGAATGGGATTTTTAGAAATTTTTTTAATTTTAGTAATTGCAATAATTGCACTAGGACCTGAAAAACTACCAAACGCTGCTGTTGATATTGCAAAAATGTTTAAAAAACTTAGATCAAGTGTAGATGACGTTAAGTCAACGTTTGATGAAGAACTTTCTAAAACTGGTTTAAAATCTGAAGCTGATAAGTTTAGAGATACAATGGGAATTGATAATCTTTCTTCATTAAGCCTTGAAAATATCATGGATGATAATTTAGAAGACAGAGTAAAAAAAGAAAAAAAGAAAAAAAAATCTAAAAAAGAAAAAATAACTCATGAAGATGCTGAAATTTCACAAGTTCAAAGTTCAAAACCTGTGAGTGTAGCTAGTGCACCTACAAGTGTAAAAGATGATGACAATAAAGATGATAAAATATAATGCTAGCTGATTTAAAACCACATATTGCAGACTTAAGAAAAAGATTAGTGATTTCATCAGCTTTTTTAGTTGTTGCATTTTTTGCATGTTTTTTTGTATATGATGTAATATTAAAATTTATGATGGTACCTATTGAAGCAGTTTTGCCTGATGGTTCTAAAATGGTTGCAATTGAAGTGCAAGAAACCTTTTTCACAGCACTTAAAGTATCTTTTTTCTCTGCATTTTTATTATCTTTGCCTGTAATATTTTGGCAATTTTGGTTGTTTATGTCTCCTGGACTTTATGAAAATGAAAAAAAACTTGTTTTACCCTTTGTACTTTCTGCCACATTTATGTTTTTACTTGGTGGGGCATTTGCTTATTATGTTGTAGTTCCATATGGTTTTGAGTTTTTAGTTACATTTGGTTCTCAAGTTGTTGCTGTTATGCCTAGTATTGGAAAATATGTTAGTTTTTTTACAAAACTTGTTTTTGGTTTTGGTATTGCTTTTGAATTACCTGTTATTACATTTTTCTTAGCTTCTATTGGATTAGTTAATGATCAAATGTTAAAAGATTTTTTTAAATATGCTATTATTCTTATTTTTGTATTAGCAGCACTATTGACACCACCTGATGTAATCACACAGTTTTTAATGGCAGGGCCTTTAATCATACTATATGGAGTATCAATTTATATAGCAAAAATTTTTAATCCAGCTGATAAGGTTGAAGATTTAGAAGAAGATGACTAAAATATTTTTAGATCCTACAAAAACCTCTAGTTATGATTATGAATTACCAAAAGAACTAATAGCAACTTACCCTGTATCTCCTGCTAGTGATGCTAAACTTCTTGTTTTTAATACAAAAACAAATAGCATAACTCATAGTACTTTTAAAAACTTACTTGATTTTATTCCAAATGATGTAAATATTTTTCTAAATGATACAAAAGTTATAAAAGCTAGAATTTTTGGAAATAAACAAAGTGGAGGTAAGATAGAGCTTTTGTTTAATAAACCTTTTATAAACAATACATATTTAGTATATATGAGAGGTAAAGTAAAAGTTGATACTCGTATCTCTTTTGATGAAGGTTTAGAGGTTAAAGTTTTAGAGTTGTTAGATGAAGGTAGTAGGGTAGTTGAATTTTTTCAAAATAATAAAAAGTTAAATTTTTTACAAATTGTTGATGTTTTAAATAAAATTGGACATCTTCCTTTACCTCCGTATTTACATAGACAAGATGAAAAAGAAGATGAAATAACCTACCAAACATTATTTGCTAAAAACTATGGTGCTGTTGCTGCTCCTACTGCATCTTTACACTTCACTACTAAATTATTAAAACAATTGAAAAGTAAATTTGACACTTATTATCTTACTCTTCATGTTGGTGCTGGAACATTTAAACCAGTAGAAGTAAATAATATTAAAGATCATCCCATGCATAGTGAATATTATGAAATACCAGAACATACACAAAATATATTAAATGAAAATACAAATAAAATATTAGCAATTGGGACAACTGTTACAAGAACTATTGAATATTACAATGATACAAAAAAATCACAAGGTGAGGCTAATTTATTCTTAAACCCATTAAATAAACCTAAAAAAGTTGATTATTTACTTACAAATTTTCACTTACCAAAATCAACACTTATTATGTTAGTTGCTTCATTTGTAGGACTTGAGCAAACTTTACACATATATGATGAAGCTATAAAAAATAAATATAGATTTTTTTCTTATGGCGATGGAATGCTTATAATATAAAATATTATTAGGAGTTTTTATGACAATTGAAGCTATGATTATATTTTATGTTGCTATTTTTATTTTTAGTATCACGCTAGGTTCTGGTACGTTTGCTCTCATATCAAATTTTGAAGTAATAATATTAAAACCTCGATAGCTATGTCATTTGGTATGAGTGTATCTGATATAGTTTATCTTATCTTGGCATTTTACGGATTAGTAGCTTTAACTCAAAACTATAATGAAATATTTGAATTTATTAGAATAATTGGTGGGATATATTTAATTTATTTAGGATATAAAATCTGGACTTCTAAAATTGATTTGAATGCTAAAGACGAAAAAATAAATAAAAAATCATATATTAATAACTTTTTAAAAGGATTTTTAATATCAGCGTCAACCCTAAGGTAATTATATTTTACATAGTATTTTTAGCAACTTTTGTTGATTTAACTGTATTAAATAATCATGACTTAATAGTTATTTCTTTTGTTACATTTTTTGCATTATTAAATGGATTGATATTAATCTCATATAGTGCATTTAGAGCTAAAAAGTTATTGACAACTAAAAAATCTTTTACTATTTTAAATCGAATTGCAGGAAATATTATGGGACTTGCAGGGATGTATTAAT
>CAZEXK010000004.1:19191-83587 GCA_964516815.1 uncultured Helicobacter sp.
ATTAATCAGCTAAAAACATTCCTATATATTGTAAATCATTATAAGACTTTTCATATGGTTTTGTAATTTTCATAACTAAATCTATATTGTCAATATCTGGCACAGTGTAATTGAAATTTGCATTTGCTTTTGTAATTCCTAGTTCTTTACACTTATTAATTACATTTTGGAATTCACTTTCATCTACTAATGATGTTTCTAAAAGTGATCCTATATCTACTTCTTGTTCTAAAATAGCAGGATAAAAAAGAAATTCTTCATAATAGTCTTTTCTTCTTAAATCCTTTGCAAAGTCACTTATTTTATAATTTGGATCATCTACATCATCAATACTATAATCTAGTTCGAAATAATCGTTATAACTACTTTGTTCTTTTGTTGTTGTTCCTATCCATAAGTGTACATGTGTAGCTAAAATCAATACAATTCCTATTTTTTAGTATTTTAAATAATCTCTTAAATATTCCCAACCAGAATATAAAGTAAGAATAACAGCAAACCATAATATCTCATGTGCAAATGGCCAATTCATAAGTAAAAAACCAATAGCAATCATTTGTACAACTGTTTTAATTTTTCCTATTAATGATGAAGAAACATCTTTACCTTCTTGAACAGCAACAACTCTTAATCCTGTGATAAAAAATTCTCTTGAAAGTATTAAAAAAATAGCTATTGCACTTGCTCTATCTAGAACTATTAGTCCAATAAATCCTGCAAGCATTAGCATTTTATCAGCAAGAGGATCAATAATAGATCCTAGTTGCGTCATTTGATTCCATGATCTTGCAATATAGCCATCAAAAAAATCAGTAACAGAAGCTATAACAAAGATAAGTGCTGCAAAATAATCTAGCCAAGAAGCATGAATTCCTTCAAATAAACTATTGTCTTGATCAATCATAAACCACAACATCAAAGGTGCAAGAGCTATTCTAAATAGAGCTAAAATATTTGGAAGGTTTAAATTTTTTTCTTTCATTATTTTGTAAAAGTAGTTCCACCATCAACAATCAATGTAGTTCCAGTGATCCATGAAGCTTCATTTGAACATAAAAAATAACAAGCACCTGCTAAATCTTCAGGCTGACCCATTCGTCCAAGAGGAGATAATGATGCAGTTTTAGCAGCTACTTCTTCATAGTTTGTAAAAGCTTTTAAAGCATCAGTATCAATTGGACCA
Source organism: uncultured Helicobacter sp. (assembly GCA_964516815.1). GTDB lineage: Bacteria > Campylobacterota > Campylobacteria > Campylobacterales > Arcobacteraceae > CAIJNA01. The sequence continues at coordinate 20,375 of CAZEXK010000004.1, forward strand.
CCAGAAACAGCATTTACTCTAATACCTTTTTGTCCTAATTCATTTGCAGCATATTTAACCATTGTTTCAACAGCAGCTTTATTTGTACCATGTCCTGCATAGTTTTCAATATATACTAAATTACCTGTAGATGATAAACTAACAATAGCACCACCATCAGTCATTCTTTTTACTGCTTCTTGAGAACCACAAACAAAAGCATCAACAGTAGCAGTATAAATGTTATTTAACCCTCTTGGCTTTAATTTCATGAATTTATTATAACCACCAACAACTGCTCGTCCGTATATCATTGCATTTGATATAAAATAATCTACTTTGTCAAAATCTTGATCTATTTGTAAAAATAATTCTTTTGATGTTTGAGGTTCTAAAATATTATAAGCATAACATCTAGCTTTAATGTTAAAAGTATTTTGTAAATCCTCAACAATATCTAAAGCCATTTGTTCATTTGAATTGTATGTCAAAGCTATATCTATGTTTTCTTTTGCAAATCTATATGCTATAGCCTTACCCATACCTTTTGTTCCACCTGTGATTACTAAAAGTTTGTTTGCCATTACTTTATTCCTATTATGTAGTATACTTCTTTATTTGGTATAGTTTCTAAACTAACTTTATATTTGTCACTCCATTTTTTTACTACAGTATGAAACTCTTCTAACAAAGATTCATTTCCTAAGTTATCTGATTTTATTTTAAATTTATTACAATGATTAGATAACGCTACATAAGCATTAAGGTGTTTTAAGTTTTCATTTAGACTAATTAAGTGTTTTGAAAACTTGTCAAATCCTAGTGTATCGTCTATAGCATTTGTTGCTTGTTTGATAACTGTATCATTAATTGTGTAATTTAACGCCCCGAGTATAACTTGTGCAGTTACTTCTATATTCATTTATTGTCCTATATGTTATTTTTATAAGTTTATCTAAATAATGCTAAATAATGCTATAATCACATTTATTATTAAAGGACCTTTATGAATATTATTGAATTATTTCAAAAATTACTACGTTTTAAATCACTAACTCCAAATGATGATGGAGCATTTAATTTTATCGATTCTTATTTAGGAGAAACTTGGAAATGCATTAACATTGATACAAAAGATGTTAAAAATAGATTTTATTACAAAAAGTTTACTAACAATAGCGAACATTTATGCTTTGCAGGACATATTGATGTTGTTCCTACTGGAGAAGGTTGGAGTGTCGATCCTTTTGCAGCAAACATAAAAGACGGCATTATAATAGCAAGAGGTGCACAAGATATGAAAAGTGGATTAGCTGCTTTTTTATACGCTTGTAAAAATGCAAATAATTTTGATGGAACATTGAGTATACTTATTACAAGTGACGAGGAAGGGGAAGCTATTAATGGAACAATTAAAGCATTAGAACATTTAAAAAAAATAAATTTTTTACCAACGAGTGCCATAGTAGCAGAGCCTACTTGTGAAAAAATTATTGGTGATGCTATAAAAATAGGTAGAAGAGGTAGTATTAATGGATATTTGGAGATACAAGGTAAACAAGGACATGCTGCATATCCTGAAAAAACTATTAATCCAATTCATCAAATTTCTAGTGTTATAAATAATATTGCTGGTTATAATTTAGACAATGGAGATGAATACTTTGCTCCTAGTCAATTAATTATTACTGATGTGCGTTCTGGTATGGAAGTTACAAATGTGACACCTGATAAATTAAATATGATGTTTAATGTAAGAAATTCTACTAAAACAACTCAAACAGAAATAAAAGAATTTATACATAAATATTGTAAAGATTTTGAATATACTTTAAGATTGACACAAGGGTCATATCCCTTTATGACCGATGCAAATACTAAAATAGTAAAAAGTATGAGAAAAAGCATAAAAAATATTTTGCAAATTGATACAAAAAATTCTACAGCAGGAGGAACTAGCGACGCAAGATTTTTTGGACAATTCAAAATACAAACTATAGAATTTGGAGTTATAAATGATACAATTCATAGTATAGATGAACGTATAAGCGTAATACAAATAGAAAAATTGACAAATGTATTTGAAGATTTGATAAAAAATTATTAATAAGTTATAGCTTTTATATTCTTAAAATATAGACTTTGACAAATATTGATTATTTAGCTAGAATAACAAAAAATAAAAGTGAAGGCTATGACTGATTTTATTGTATCAAAAGAAGAACTAATAGAAATGTTTAGTAGAAATGATATAAAAGATACAGATGATGGATGGCTATATAAAGAAGAATATTATATAAATATTATTGCGTTACATCAAGATAATCCAAAATATATTTATGATGTATCAATTGCCCAAAGTTATAAAATAACGGCTATAAAATCATTTTAGAGAGGAAAGTAAATATGTCACATTGTCCGTTTTGTAAGAAAAAAATAGCTATGAGTAAAGCATTTTGTTCAAGAGGTTGTAAGGATAATTACTTCCAATTAATTGCAATACAAATACCAAAGTTATTTTTAAAAAGAATTTATCAATTTTGTACAATTCAAGAAAGAGAAAAAGAAATTGAACTATTTGCTTCAAGACACAAGTGGAGATTGGATTTGTTGAAAAACAAAATAGAAGAAGAAGCTCTTAAATATGGTTATGCTAAAGAAGATAGCTGAATCTTATTTCTTTTTTTCTAATAAAAAGTAAGAAACAATACTTAACAATATAAACCCAAGTGATATCAATATTCCCATAGTCAACCATGATGTTTGTAATAAAAAACCTAATTGTACATCTGGTTGTCTAAAGTTTTCTGCAACTATTCTCATCAAAGAATATAGACCAACATAAAGTAAAGCTAACTCACCATTAAATTTTTTCTTACTTCTATACCAAAATAATATTATAAATATTACAAAACCTTCTAGGAATGCTTCATATAATTGTGATGGATGTCTTAGCATTCCTTGTGCAAATATTGCCCAAGGTAAATCACTAGCTCTACCAATAAGTTCTTGATTCATAAAGTTTGCGATACGACCAAGTATATATGCTAAGGGTACTGATAGGGCTGCTATATCACTTAAAAACCAAAAAGAAATTTTGTATTTTTTAGAAAATAATATTGTAGCTATAATAAACCCAATAAGAGCTCCGTGATAACTCATCCCTGATATTCCAACAAACTGTCCATTGACAAAAGGATTAAATATTTGCCAAGGTTGTGTTAAATAATATAATGCATTATTATCATAAAAAATAATGTATCCAATCCTAGCACCCAATATTACACCAATTTCAGCCCACCAAATATAATTATCTAAAACATCTTTTGATATATCTAAATTATCTTTTTTTATTATGTAATGTGCTGTGTATATGGCCATTAATAATGCAAATGCATACATAAGACCGTACCAATGAACATTTATTGAAAATATATTAAATGCTACGGGGTTAAACGTAGAATAAATATTTTGCCAATATTCTTGCATTTAAGTCAACTCTTTATTTAGGGCATCACTTATTAGTTCAATTGGATTTTTAAATATTACATCTTGTACATTTGCATTATGTAAAGAATTTGTGATTTGCATTCTACAAGCACTACATTCTGCACTTACTATATTTGCGTTTGTCTGTGTAATCATAGCAGCTTTTGGAGTTCCTGCTAGTTTTGAGTATTCATATTTTTCACTTTGCATAGTAACTCCACCAAATCCACAACATCTATTAGAATCACTCATTTCAGTTAATGTATAATTTTTTGAAAGTAATGTTCTAGGTTCTTTATAAACACCTTGCATTTTTTTTGCATGACATGGGTCATGATAAGTTACTACATCTGAAAATGAAGTTTTGTTTTTTTCTAATATATTTTCTAAATTTGTATTATTTTCTAGCCATTTTGTTGCCATGTGTACTTTAGGAGCAATTTTCATAGCTCTTTGTTTCCATGATTCTTGATCGTGTAAGTAATGTGCCCAATCAATATTTATCATAGCGCTACAAGTGGCTTCTGGTATGATTATTGCATCTACTTCATCTATAAATGTTTCAAAATATTCTATATTTTTTTTAACTAAATAATCAACACTGTTAAAATCTCCTGTAAAATAAGCAGGAGCAGAACAACAAAGTTGCTCTTTGGGAATCATTACATCCAGTCCTAATGTATCTAAAATATTTAGCAAGGCCTCACCTGTGTTTGTGTATGAATAATTACCCATACAGCCAATAAAGATAGCTACTTTTTTATGCTTTAATTTATAATTTTTTGTAGTTAATTTCTCTTTATGTATTGAAGGTATTTGTTCTTTGTGTTTATTTAAGAAGCTGATTTTTTTAGCATAAGGTAAACTTCTATCTTGTATCATTTGAATTGGTAGGTTTATTCTAAATGTCGCACTTTGTTTTTGCTCATCTATTTTTATACCACAAGTTTGAAATACCCAACCCATTTTTGCCATAAAATCCATAATCTTTCTATGTCTTAATAAAAAGAAAAAAGCTTTTTTATACCAAGTAATACCAAACTTCTTAGCTATATCCGAACGTACTTGTTCTATTATCATATCTGTTGGTAAATCATTTGGACATACTTCAACACAATTTGTACACAAAAAACATGACTCAAATATATCTTTTGCAGTTTTATCAAGTTCTAGGTTTCCATTTTTGTATTCACCCAATAAATCTATGAAGCCTCTAGGTGAAGTTGCTTCATCTTGATTTATGTTAAAAATTGTACACACTGGCTTACATTTACCACATTTAATGCAATCATCGCTAATTGAAGTATAATCAAATTTTTTGTTTTCCACTAAAATACCTTGCGTTTATTACCGCGATTATAACAAAAAAATTATTTTAAATATATAAAACATATGCTTTGTTTAGTTTACTAAAGTATATTTTAATTTGTTTTTTATAATTATTTTGTAAACATGCGTTATGAAAAAAATAATTAACAAAGATTTGACATTGTATTTTAACTCAAATTATCCTAAAACATATAGTAAGCAATCAAATAAAAAATATACTGTTTACTTAGGTATTGGTGGGAATATTGGAGATATGAAAAAAACTTTTAATCTTTTGTTATTAAGTATGAATAGCAACTCAAATTTGACTATGATTAAAACATCAGCAATATTAAAAAATCCACCTTTTGGATTTTTGCAACAAGATTTTTTTTATAATGCAGTTATAAAAATTCAAACAAACCTAAGTGCTTATGAATTATTGCGTTTGTGTTGGCATTACGAAAATCGTTTTAAAAGATTAAGATCATTTAAAGATGCTCCAAGAACTTTAGATATTGATATTATAATGATTAAAAGTAAAAATAAAAATATAAAAATCAAATCAAAGATATTAAATGTACCTCATATTCATTATAAAAATAGACAAAGCGTAACAATACCCCTAAAACAACTAAATAGTGTGTAATTATTAATAAATTTTTATTAATATAATTAAAATAAATAAGAGTATAATTCCACTAAATTTAAAGTAAAGAATTAGCATGAAAAAAAATGAAAAAATAATAGTAGGAATGAGTGGTGGAATTGATTCATCTGTTACAGCTTACCTTTTAAATAAAGAAGGTTATGACGTTGAAGGAATTTACCTAAAACTTCATGAAACATCAAGTGATTACCATAAAAACAATATAAGTACTATTGAAGAAGTATGTGAATTTTTAGGTATAAAATTTCATATATTAGATTTAACAGAAAAGTTTAAAACAGAAGTATATGATTATTTTGTAAATTCATATATAGAAGGAATTACGCCAAACCCTTGTGTAAAGTGTAATAAAACTATAAAATTTGGTTCTATGATTGATAAAATGAAAGAATTAAATGGAAAATATTTAGCTACTGGACATTATGCAAAAACCGATGGAGAGCATATATATTGTGCAAGTGATATGACTAAAGATCAATCTTATTTTCTAGCACAAGTTAATCAAGAAAATTTGAAACACATGATGTTTCCAATGGCAGAATATACTAAAGAGTATATAAAAGAAATGGCTGCTGATATTCCAATACTAAAAGAAGTTGCGAAGAAGAAAGAATCTCAAGAAATTTGTTTTGTGCCAGATGTTTATACAAAAATATTAGATAAGCATACAAATATAGATATGCCTGGTAAAACATTGGATACAAGTGGAAATGTAATAGGTACACATAAAGGTTATATGCATTATACAGTTGGTAAAAGAAGAGGTTTTTATGTTCATGGAGCTCATGAACCTCATTTTGTTGTAAGTCAAGATAAAAAAAACAATACAATTACTGTTGGGAAAAAAGAAGACCTATATATAAAATTTGTTAAATTGAATAATTTAAATATGTTTACAAATGAGAAAAATTTCGATGCTAGTGTTAAGTTAAGATACAAAAGTAAATCAATCAAGTGTCACGTTAGTATTGAAGATAATATAGCTAATGTTACGTTGAAAGAAGATGTTTTTGGTGTAGCACAAGGTCAAGTAGCAGTATTATATATTGAAGATAAAGTTATTGCTAGTGGTTTTATTATTGAAACTAGCTAAAGAAATATTTCGATATAATTAGAAATATTTTTATAAAAGGATTTCATTAATATGAGAGAATACAAAATAGTAAGTGGTACAGCTAATCCAAAGTTTGCACAAAGCGTTGCTAAACATTTACAAACAAAGCTAGTTGATGTCCAAATTAATAAGTTTTCTGATGGTGAAATAGATATAAAAATCACAGAATCTGTTAGAGGTGCGGATGTATTTATCATCCAACCCACATGTTCACCCACAAATGATAATCTAATGGAATTGTTAATAATGGTTGATGCATTTAAACGTTCAAGTGCGGGAGAGATAAATGCAGTTATCCCTTATTATGGATATGCAAGGCAAGATAGAAAAGCTGCGCCTAGAGTACCTATATCTGCGAAACTAGTAGCTGATATGTTAGAAACTGCTGGTGTTGATAGAGTAATTACAATAGATTTACATGCTTCACAAATTCAAGGTTTCTTTTCTATACCTGTTGATCACTTATTGGGAAGTATATTGTTTATTGATTATATTAAAGCAAAAAATTTTAAAAATCCAATAATAGCTAGTCCTGATGTTGGTGGAGTGGCAAGAGCTAGAACATATGCAGAAAAACTTGGTTATGATTTAGTTATAGTAGATAAAAAAAGAGAAAAAGCCAATATATCGGAAGTTATGAATATAATAGGTGATGTTCAAGGTCGAGATGTAATTATATTAGATGATATGGTGGATACGGCAGGTACTTTGACTAAGGCAGCCGATGTTTTAAAGGCTAAAGGTGCAACATCTGTTATGGCGTGTTGTACTCATGGAGTACTTAGTGGTCCTGCTTTACAAAGAATTAGTGACAGTACTTTAGATGAATTAGTTATAGCTGATACTATTCCTTTAGAAAAAGAGCATGAAAAAATTACAGTTTTAACAGCAACAAAAATTACCGGAGATGCAATACATAGGATACATTCACACGAATCTATTCAAAGTGTGTTTATTTAGTAAAATAATTAAGTTTTAGGTATATTAAAGTTAGTATATAATAAAATGCTGATATAAAAAAAAATAAAGGGAAAATATGATAAAAAATGTTTTAAAAGTTTTAAGCTTAGTAGCGGTTGTTGGTTTATTCCAAGCATGCGCAAAGAATGATGCGACACCATGCAACTATGGTCATAACGTAAATGATGGAGTTTTAGAAAATAGTTACAACTTAGGTTGTAATGCTTCAAAAGCTGCATCAGCTGGATCAAATGATGCAGAAAATGCAATGAACAAATCAACTACTGCAAACTTTGATGTTGATAAAGCTGTACTTAAAGCTGACGACAAAAATAAAATTATTGCTTTTGCTGCTTACTTAAGTGAAAATGCTTCAGCTAAAATTGTAATTGAAGGTCACACAGATTCAAGAGCAAGTGAAAAATATAATGAAAGTTTAGCAGCTAGAAGAGCTATTGCAGTTAGAGATATGCTAATTGCAAAAGGTGTTAAAAATGATAGAATTAGAGTTGAATCTTATGGTGAAACACAACCAGTTATTGATAACTCAACAGAAGAAAATATGGCTCAAAATAGAAGAGCAGTAACTAAATTAATTAGACACTAAATTCTATAAATAACAAAAAGATTTTTCTTTTTGTTATGCCTTATTAAATTAATAAATTTATTTAATAAAAACACTACACAAACTCAATTTATAAACATTACACATAAGCACAATTTATTAGCTCTTAACTAATATTTGGATAATATACAATTATATTAAACAATAGGATTATGCATTGCAAGAACTAATAAGAAACTTTTCAATAATAGCTCACATAGACCATGGCAAAAGTACACTAGCAGATAGAATAATACAAGAATGTGGTTCTATAAGCAATAGAGAGATGTCTGCTCAGGTTATGGATACAATGGATATTGAAAAAGAAAGAGGAATCACAATAAAAGCACAATCTGTTAGACTAAAATATACTAAAGATGATATTGAATATGTATTAAATCTTATAGATACTCCTGGGCATGTTGATTTTTCTTATGAAGTATCAAGATCATTAGCTTCATCCGAAGGTGCATTACTTATAGTTGATGCTACTCAAGGTGTTGAAGCTCAAACTATTGCAAATGTATACATAGCAATGGAAAATGACCTAACACTTCTTCCTGTAGTAAATAAGATTGATTTACCATCTTCTGATCCTATGAGAGTGTTAGAAGAAACAGAAGATGCAATTGGACTTGATTGTACACTTCATAATTTAATTTCTGCTAAAACTGGTCTTGGAGTTAAAGATTTAATTGATTCAATTGTTGATAATATTCCTTGTCCTAGTGGAGATAAAAATGCTTCTACTAAGGCTTTAATTTATGATTCATGGTTTGATAATTATTTAGGTGCATTGGCTCTTGTAAGAATTTATGATGGTTCAATTAAAAAAGGTCAAGTATTAAGAATGATGAATACTAAAGTTGAACATAAAGTTTTAGATTTAATGTATCCACATCCTTTAAAAAAGGAAAAAACAAATGAGTTACAAGCAGGTGAAATTGGAATAGTAATTTTAGGTCTAAAAACTACTGATGGAATTGAAGTAGGGGATACAATAACTGATGTTAAAAACCCAACAAAAGATGTAATCGATGGTTTTGAACCAGCAAAACCTTTTGTATTCGCAGGTATTTATCCAATAGATACAGATAGATTTGAAGATTTAAGAGATTCTTTAGAGAAGTTAAGATTAAACGATTCTTCATTATCATTTGAACCTGAAAGTTCTATGGCTTTAGGAAGTGGTTTTAGAACCGGTTTTTTAGGTATGCTTCATATGGAAGTAATAAAAGAAAGACTTGAAAGAGAGTTTAATCTTGATTTGATTGCTACTGCTCCAACTGTAGTATATAAAGTGCTTAAAACAAATGGAGATGAAATAACAATTGAAAATCCATTTGATTTGCCAATGCCAAATCACATAGATACAATTTTTGAACCATACGTAAAAGCTACTATTTTATGTCCTGATGAATATTTGGGAAATGTTATAAAGCTTTTAAATGATAAACGAGGTATGCAAATTAAAATGGATTATATTAATCCTACAAGAGTTTTACTTGAATATGATATTCCAATGAATGAAATTGTAATGGATTTTTATGATAAATTAAAATCAACAACTAAGGGTTATGCTTCTTTTGATTATGATATTATTGGATTTAGAGCAGGGGATTTGAAAAAGCTAGATATACTTGTAGCAGGTGAAGCTGTTGATGCTTTAAGTATAATTGTACCTCATGATAAAGCATTAAGTAGGGGTAGAATTTTCGTTAAGCAATTAAAAGAGTTAATACCTAGACAATTATTTGAAGTAGCAATTCAAGCTAGTATTGGAAAAGATATAATTGCGAGAGAAACTGTAAAATCAACAGGTAAAAATGTTACTGCAAAGTGTTATGGAGGGGATATCTCTCGTAAGAAAAAACTTTTAGAAAAACAAAAAGCTGGTAAAAAAAGAATGAAAGCTATAGGAAAAGTTTCTATACCTCAAGAAGCATTTATGTCTGTATTGAAATTAGACTAATATAATTAAAAATAAAAGAAAAATTCTTTTATTTTACTAAAACATTGTTCTTATGAACAATGTCCACCACCACAACATCCAGAATCATTTTGAGTTTTCATACTCATATCGATTAAAATATTGCCACCTTCTTCTCTAGCTTGAAACTCATGTTTATTACAAAACTTTGTATTCATATGCTCTACCATAGTGCTTGCTTCCATTAATGCGTCATCTTTTGATTGAAAACTTTTATTATTATCAAATGAACTTCTTTTAAAACATCCACATTCTCTTTGTACTATAATTGTACTCATATATATCTCCTAATTTTTATTTGTTTGAAAATATATCACATTGTTATTAATATAAGATTAGTTAAAATATCTAATGCGATGTATTATATGTGAAAAAATATCTTTTAATATTATTTGTAAAATATGTCAAAATAATTTTTTAAAAGCGGATATGCATAAAAGAGAAATTCAAAAAGATTTTTTTGTTTATAGTTTTTATAATTATGATGAAATAAAAGAGATGCTAAATTCCAAGTATGATTTTTATGGAGATAGAGTATTTAATGTTCTAGCTAAACTATCATTTAAAAAATTTGTTAATAACTTTTATTTTAAATATAAAATTTATGTAATACCAATAGATGATCATACCAGACATGGTTTTTCGCATAGTGCTTTGTTAGCAAAGCACTTGAAAAGTAGTAATATACAAGTACAGTACAATACTCTAAAAGCTCAAAATCATGTAAAGTATGCTGGAAAAACATTAGCATTTAGAAAAAAATCAAAAAGAAATTTTATTTATACCGGGGATGAAAAATTAAAAATAATTTTAGTAGATGATATTGTTACAAGTGCTACAACCATACTTGAAGCTAAAAAAATATTAGAAGATAACAGTTGTGAAGTTTTGTTTGCTTTAACTTTAAGTGATGCAAAAATATGATAAAATCGTAATTATATATAAGGAATAATATTGATAGCAATTGTAGATTATAATATTGGTAACCTAGCTAGTGTTCACAATGCTTGTAAGTTAATTGGTTACGAAGCTCATATTGTAAAGAACCCATCTGAACTAATTAATTATGATAAAATAATACTTCCAGGAGTTGGTGCTTTTGAAGATGCTATGAATTCTTTAAAAACTACAGGAATGTACGATGCTGTTAATTTATTTGCAAAGACAAATAAGCCAATTTTGGGAATATGTCTAGGTATGCAACTTTTATTTGATAATAGTGAAGAATTTGGAAATAACAAAGGCTTAGGTTTAATTTCTGGAAAAGTTATAGCTTTTGATAAAAGCAAAATGAATATGAGTGAGCAAAAAATTCCTCATGTTGGATGGAACAAGGCTTTAAATAATTCCTCAAAATTGTTTGAAGGATTGAAAGATCCTTATTTATACTTTGTGCATTCTTTTCATGTAGTTTGCGATAATAAATATGTTTTAGCTAGTACTAATTATGGATATGACTTTGTAAGCGTTGTTAAAAAAGACAATATCTACGGTATACAAGCGCATCCTGAAAAATCACACGATGATGGTATAAAACTACTTAAAAACTTTTTGGAATTATAGCTTTGAGTGTTAATTTATGTTCAATTGCTATAGGAGAGAAAAAAGTTTATACTAAGAATGATAGCTTTTTTTATAGTTCTTATAAAAAAGATATTTTTTCTTCTAAAATTGAAGTATGTGAAAATGGTATTTTAGGTGATACTCAAAGTGATAGAAAATTTCACGGTGGTAATGATAAAGCTATTCATATAGCTTGTAATAGGCATTTTGCTATATTTGAGAATATGTACAATATGAAAGCAGATAAATTATCTTTTGGATGTAATATATTAGTGGACGAATTAGATGAAAGTGACGTTTATATTGGGGATATTTATTCAATAGGTAAAATACAAATAGAGGTTTCTCAACCACGACAAGCTTGTTGGAAAATAGCTGCAATATTTGACAAACATATTAGTAGGTATATTTTAAAAAATCAAGCTACAGGTTGGTATGTAAGAGTTTTAAATGATGGTATTATTAATATTGAAGACAAAATGATTTTAAAAAAAAGAGTAAGTAATATTAGTATAAAATACTTAACAAAATATTTGTTTTCACCACCAAATGAAAAAGAATTGATATCAGAAATATTAAATACAAAAGCATTATCACAATCGTATAAAGATGATTTACTTAAGTCATGCGAAAAAAATAATAATAGGAAAAAATAATGGACATACTTCCAGCAATAGATTTAAAAGATGGAAAAGCAGTAAGACTTAGTAAAGGTCTTATGCAAAGTGCTAAAATATACTCAGATGAACCTTGGATGGTTGCAAAAAGATTTGAAGAACTTGGTTCAAAATGGTTGCATATTGTAGATTTAAATGGTGCTTTTGCTGGTGAACCAGCAAATTTAGAACAAATCAAAAAAATAAGAGAAAATTGTAACTTGAAAATTGAACTTGGTGGTGGAATCAGAGATGAAAAAACTATTAAAATGTATGTTGAACTTGGTGTTAATAGATTGATTTTAGGTTCAATTGCTGTTAAAAACCCACAATTTGTTAAAGATATGGCATCAAAATATCCAATTGCTGTGGGAATTGATGCTATAAATGGGATGGTTGCCGTTGAAGGATGGGCTGAAGTTTCAAGTATGAAAGCTAGTCATTTAGCAAAAGAGTTTGCAAATGCAGGAGTTCAAGCTATTATATGTACTGATATTTCAAAAGATGGAATGTTATGTGGAGTAAATGTAAAATGGACAGAAGAAATTGCAATTGCAAGTGGAATTGATACTATTGCATCTGGTGGAGTTAAAGACATAAATGATATTATATCTTGTCAAGATAATGGAAATATTGCTGGAGTTATAGTTGGTAAAGCATTTTATGAAGGTAGCCTTGACTTAGAAGAAGGGTTTAAAGCTTTAAAATAAGCTAATCAAATATGAATAAAAAACTTGTAAACTTTATAGTAAAAAAATATCTAAAATTTGATAAAAAAAATCCATTTATATCTATAACTGCAGTACTTGCATTTGTGGGTGTTGCAATTGGTGTTATGGTATTAATTGTTGCTATGTCAATTATGAATGGTACAGCCAAAGAATTTGAAAATAAATTATTTACTATGAATTATCCATTGAGTATTTATCCTACGCAAGAGGCCAGTGTTAATAAAAATTTATTACAAAAACTTGAAGAAGAGTTTCCAAAATTATTATTTTCACCATATTTAAAATCGCAAGTTATGCTACAAAGTGGGCAATCTATGAGTGGTGGTTTAGTATTTGGTGTAAATAGTTCCAAAGAAGCTAAAATAAATAAAATTTATAAAAAATCATTAGAAGGTATAAGAAAACTAAATAAATACGACTTAATAGTTGGAAGTGGTATTAAAAATGATATGGTGTTATTTAATGATCAAAAAGTTACTTTATATTTTACATCTTTAAATCCAAATGGATTTTCATTAATGCCTAAATTAAAACGATTTGTATATGCATCAAATTTTACGTCTGGATTATCATCTTATGATAGTGCTTATATGTACACAAGTATTGAAGCTATGCAAACTGTACTTAAAAAAGATAAAAATACTTATGACGGAATACATATATTTTCATCTAATGCTATGGAAGATATTAAAAAAATTAAAATATTTTTAATAAATTACGATGTTGGTGTTATAGGATGGTGGCAACAAAATGGAAACTTTTTTGCAGCAATGAAATTAGAAAAGCAAGCTTTATTTATTGTATTAATGTTAATAATTTTAGTTGCTTCTCTTAATATAATATCATCACTACTAATGACAGTTATGAGTAGAAGAAAAGAAATAGCTTTATTGCTATCTATGGGTACATCAAATAAAGAAATAAAACAAATATTTTTGAAACTTGGAATTGTTATTGGTTTTGGAGGAATAGTATTAGGAGTAGCTTTAGGTTTTTTAGGATTATATATTCTTGAAAATTTTGACATTATATCTTTGCCTGCAGATGTTTATGCTACATCAAAATTGCCATTGTTATTAAATAATATTGATTTATTTTTTATTCTTAGTGGTTCAGTAATTATAGTTTTATTATCATCTTATTATCCAGCGCATAAAGCAACAAAAATAGATGTTTTAGATGTATTAAGAAATGAGTAATACTAATATCCTTTATATACATTTTTAAGCATTTTTTGCCTATAATAATAAAATTTTTTATAATATTTTTAAGGAAAATAAATGGGAAAAAGAGAAGATATTAAAACTATATTACTTATTGGTTCTGGACCTATAATCATAGGTCAAGCTTGTGAATTCGATTATTCTGGTACTCAAGCAACTAAAACTTTAAAAGAATTAGGCTATAAAGTAATTCTAATTAATTCTAATCCTGCAACTATTATGACGGACCCTGAGTTTGCACATAAAACTTATATCGAACCAATAACAGAAGAGATGATTTCTAAGATTATTAAGATAGAAAACGTAGATGCAATTTTGCCAACAATGGGTGGACAAACTGCATTAAATGTTGCAACATCTATGTATGATAAGGGTATGCTTGAAGGTATAAAATTTTTAGGTGCAAAACCTGAAGCAATTAAAAAAGGTGAAGATAGACTTTTATTTAAAAAATCAATGATAAAAATTGGTATGGATTTACCAAAATCTCACTATGCATACAATATACAAGAAGCTATGACAGCTCAAGAAGATATTGGTTTTCCTATTATAATTAGAGCATCATTTACACTTGCAGGTGGTGGCTCTGGAGTTGCTTATAATATTGAAGAATATAAACAATTAGCTCAAGCTGGAATCGATGCTTCACCTATTAGTGAAATATTAGTAGAAGAATCTTTACTTGGCTGGAAAGAATATGAGATGGAAGTTATAAGAGACAATAAAGATAATTGTATTATTGTTTGTTCTATTGAAAATCTTGACCCTATGGGTGTTCATACTGGTGATAGTATCACGATTGCTCCTGCACTTACTTTAAGCGACAAGGAATATCAAAATATGAGGAATGCATCATTTGATATTTTAAGAGAAATTGGAGTTGATACTGGTGGTTCTAACGTACAGTTTTCAATCGATCCTAAAACAGGAAGGATGATTGTAATTGAAATGAATCCTAGAGTATCAAGGTCATCTGCACTAGCTTCAAAGGCTACAGGTTATCCAATAGCAAAAGTAGCAACCTTACTTGCTGTTGGTTTTACTTTAGATGAAATTAAAAATGATATTACAGGAACAACTGCATCATTTGAACCAGTAATTGACTATGTTGTTACTAAAATACCTAGATTTACTTTTGAAAAATTTCCAAAAGCAAACTCAACACTTTCTACAGGAATGAAAAGTGTTGGTGAAGTTATGGCAATAGGTAGAACTTTTAAAGAGTCTATGCAAAAAGCACTTTGTTCATTAGAAACTGGACTTATTGGTTTTGATAGCATTAGTGAAAATATTAGTTTAATTAAAAAAGAAATAATAAGACCAAATGAAAATAGAATATTATTCTTAATGGATGGATATAGAATGGGCTTGAGTAATGAAGAATTATTTGATTTATGTTCTATTGATCCTTGGTATTTATCTCAATTTAGAGAAATATACAATTTTGAAAACGAAATAAAAGAAAAATCTTACGATATTTTAAATGAAAAAGACCTTTTAAGAAAAGCCAAAACATTTGGTTTTAGTGATGCAATGATAGCACAACTTATAAATGTAACAGAAGATGATGTTTATAATGCAAGGAATGCACTTGACATTAAGTTTGAATATAATGAAGTAGATACATGTTCTGCTGAATTTAAAGCTTTAACACCATATCTTTATTCAAGTACAAATATTTCTATCTTACCTGAGGAAAAAGCAATACAAAATGATGAAAAAAAAGTATTGATTATAGGTGGAGGACCAAATAGAATTGGACAAGGAATAGAGTTTGACTATTGTTGTTGTCATGCGAGTTTTGCACTAAATGAAATTGGAATAAGAACTATAATGTATAATTGTAATCCAGAAACTGTAAGTACAGATTACGATACTTCTGATGTATTGTATTTTGAACCTATTGACTTTGAACATGTAAGAGAAGTAATTAAAAAAGAAAACCCAGATGGAATTATAGTTCATTTTGGAGGACAAACACCATTAAAACTTGCGAATGCCATTAGCGATATTGGTGGAAATATTATTGGAACAAGTGCCAAGGTTATTGATTTAGCGGAAGATAGAGAGAAGTTCTCTACTTTTGTACAAGAAGCTGGATTATTGCAACCTGAAAATGGAACAGCTGTTACTATACAAGAAGCTATTATAATTGCAAATAGGATTTCTTATCCAGTACTTGTAAGACCATCTTTCGTTCTTGGTGGAAGAGGTATGAAAATAGTTTATTGTGAAGATGAACTTAAAAGCTATATGGATGAAGCTGTTTTAGTTTCTAATGATGCACCTGTACTTGTAGATAAATTTTTAGATAGAGCAATTGAGCTTGATGTTGATTGTATAACTGATGGAAAAGAAGTTTATATAGGTGGTATTATGCAACATATAGAAGAAGCAGGAATACATTCAGGAGATAGTGCTTGTTCTTTACCTCCTATATCTTTAAGTGAAGATATATTAAAAGAAGTAGAAGAAAAAACTAAAGCGATGGCATTGTCTTTGGGTGTAATTGGTTTGATGAATACCCAATACGCTATTCATCAAAATAAAATATATTTAATTGAAGTTAATCCTAGAGCTTCAAGAACTGTACCATTTGTTAGTAAGGCTACAGGAATACCATTGGCAAAAGTTGCCACTAGAGTTATGTGGGGTGATTCGTTAAAAGATTCTTTGGCAGCATATGATAATAGTGAAATTGTTTATGAAGAAAATGGAGTTTTAAAACCAAAATTAAAAAATCATGTTGCAGTAAAAGAAGCAGTTTTTCCATTTAATAAACTAGGCGGTGCTGATTTGATTTTGGGTCCTGAAATGAAATCAACAGGTGAAGTTATGGGTATTGCTTCAAATTTTGGAATAGCATTTAATAAAGCACAAGAAGCAGCTAAAAACTATCTTCCAACAAATGGAGGCAATGTATTTGTGTCTTTAGCTAATTTGGATAAAGAGTTTGCATGTAAAATTGCATCATCTTTAATTGAACTAAACTATAATATTTTAGCAACCACTGGTACATTTAAAATTATAAATGACGCTGGTATTAGAGTAGAAAAAGTAAATAAAATAAGTGAAGGTAGACCAAATATTATTGATAAGCTTACTAATAAAGATATAGTAATGGCAATAAATACAACAGATGATGAAGTATCTAGTAAAGATGACGGTATTGCTATAAGAAGAAGTGTATTAAAAATGAATGTACCATATTTTACAACGGTAGCTGGTGCATTTGCAGCTATTCAAGCGATCAATGAAGCGTCCAACAATGAATTGATGCCAAAATCAATACAAGAATTTTTAGCTGAATAAAAATACTGTATACTTGACACAAACAGATACTACAGTAGGTTTTTTATGTCTTGATGAAAAAAAAATTAATAAAATAAAAAACAGAGATATAAATCAAAAAGTATTAAAAACGCTTAGTTCTTTTAGTACTTTAAAAAAAAATATAAGAATTCCAAATAAATATAAAAAATTTATAAGAAATGCAAAAAAAGCTTCTTTTATTTTTTCTGATTTAAATAGTTATAGAGTGGTAAGTCCAAATTATATGCATCATAATTTTTTAAAAAAGTTTGATTATTTATATTCAAGTTCTGCAAACCAAAATAAACAAAACTATGATGAAACTTTTGCTTTAAAAAACAGTAATGTCATTGTTTATAATTTTGAAAAGTTTACAGAAAATAATTCATCAAGCATATATAAGGTTACAAATCATAAAATCAAAAAAATTAGATAACTATTCTTCTAATTTCTGTAAGATGATAGAATCAATAATCTGATTTTTAAATTTTGTATCTTCTAATTGTTGTTTTAAAAAGATATTTTCCTCTTTTAGTGAGATGTAATGTGAATATAAATTATTTATATCTTTACTAATGTAGTAAATGTTATTTCTTAGGTATATTTTTGGAATAAATAATAAAAGTAATACAAACATAATAACAAGCACTAATAATAAGGATGTCTTAGCATTTAGTTCAAATTTAGTTTCTTCTTTTTCAATCAATTTTAAATACTCTCATTTTCGATGATCTAGATCTAGCATTTTGTTTTATTTCTTTATTTGTTGGAATAATTGGTTTTTTTGTAATGATTTTACCTAATTGATTATTGTTTCCACATTCACATCTCATAATATAATCTGGACAATTACATTTCTTGCTCCATACTTTGAAGTTATTTTTTACTATTCTATCTTCAAGAGAATGAAAAGATATGATAGCAACAGTACAATTTGATAAATTAGCATCGCTAATAGAGTTAAATAATTCTTCTAATACCCCTAACTCATTGTTGACAGCTATTCTAATACCTTGGAATGTTAATGTAGCAGGGTGTATTTTTCCTTTATACATATTTTCTTCTAATAGCTTAGATAATTGTAAAGCAGAAGTAAAGGGTCTATTTTTAATAATTAGGTCTGTAACTTTTTTGTATTCTTTGACCTCTCCATATTCTTTTAATACAAATTGTAAATCTTTTTGGGAATATTGGTTTACTATTGTAGAAGCAGTTAATTCTTGCTCTTGATTCATTCTCATATCTAATACATCACTTTTAAAACCAAAGCCTCTGTCATTATTATCAAGTTGTAAAGAAGATACTCCAATATCAGCTAAAATTCCTCTTATTGGTAAGTGTTTATATTTACTTATTAAGTCCTTGAAATTACCATTATTAAATGTAATCCTAGATGAGAATTTATTTAATCTTTTTTTTGAAAATTTTAATGCTTCATCGTCTTGGTCATTGCAAATTAGATTAATATTTTTGTTATTTGATATAATACCAAAAGAATGTCCAGCATAACCTAGAGTACAGTCTATAATAAAACCATCATCTATTAATGAAAAAAGATTTATAACTTCATCGTAAAGAACTGGAACATGAGGTATTTTGTCATTCAAAAAAATGTCCTTTTATTCGTTATGTTTGCATTATATCATAAAATCAATGCATAATTGTCGATAAATGGTCATTTATTAAGTACTTTTAGCTAAATTAAAGCTTAAATACTATAAAGTTACAAGAATTAAATAATAAAAGGAAATAATTATGAATAAAGCTGAGTTTATCGATGCAGTTGCTACAAAAACAGGATTATCAAAAAAAGATGCTAAGGGTGCTTTAGAAGCTTCTTTAGAAACTATAACAGAGGCTCTTGCTAAAAGAGATACTGTTTCGTTTATCGGTTTTGGAACTTTTTCTACAGTTGATAGAGCTGCTAGAACTGCTAGAGTACCTGGAACAGGTGCTGAAGTTAAAGTACCTGCTACAACAGTTGCTAAATTTAAAGTTGGAAAAGCTTTAAAAGAAGCTGTAAAAAAATAGTTTTAAATAGATAAAAAAAACCCAACTTATTGCAAGTTGGGTTTTTTTATTTCAAAATATTGTATGTATAGTATATATTATACACGCAATGAGCCAGCGTGATGGAATGGTAGACTTGGCGGATTCAAAATCCGCTGCCCTTGGGCGTACCGGTTCAAGTCCGGTCGCTGGTACCAATAACTTCATATATAACAAAATCTTCAATAATAACTTTTGACTAATTAAATCACTTACTTCACATTCTTATTGTATTTATAAATATATTACATTTATTGTAACTTTACTGCTTACTTAAGGTTTTATTTATAAATTACTAAAAGTAGGTACAAATATTTATAATTTTTTAACTTTATTGACAAAAAGTAGCATATTTAAGTTTTTTCATTATAATTATATGTTATAAATGTATATATCAATTTTAAAGAGAGAAATAAATGTATGAAACAATAAAGAATGAATTTAATATATTAATGGTATCTATGCGAGAATCATTTATAGCGATGGTTCCATATTTATTTTTATATTCAATGATGTTAATGTTTTTACAGTTTCTAAGATATTTTGAAATATCTGAATTCATTGTTAATTATGATACTTATTTATCAATTGCAATTGGATTATCTAACTTATTTGTGCCTTTATTAGTTCTTAGTATATCTTATCACCTTGCAAGAAGATTAAATACTAATTCCCATATGAATGTTGTAAATTCATTTTTAGTTTTAATTTCTTATGAAATTTATATTAAAAGTGGAGGTTTGTTTCCAAAAGAAATGTCTATGTATTCATTGCTAATACCTATTGCTAGTGCATATTTTTTCAAAACTTATAATAAGTCTTTTTTATCAGATAAATACTTTAAAGTTGCAAGTCAACTTAATATATCTTTTAAATATATAGTACCTCTATTGCTTAACTATACTATTTTAATAGTTTTTTTCATCTCTTTACATTATTTTTTATTATCAGAATGTTTTAACTTTAAAGATTATTTGAGTCAAGTTTCTATAGAAACATATATGTTTTTAAAAATTATTTGGACTCATGCCTTATGGTTCTTTGGAATACATGGCGATATAGTTTCACTTGCATTATTTGACGTTTCTGTTTTTGAAGATAAATATATTACAAACCTTACTAATAAAAATATATATGATTTATTTATAATAATTGGTGGTTCGGGAGCTGGATTATCTCTGGCAATTGCTATTATATTATTTTGGAAAAATCAACAATGGAATAAAATAGTAAAACTTTCTTCTCCTTTTTTAGTTTTTAATATAAATGAGATACTCATATACGGTTTACCAATTATTTTAAATAGATATTTATTAATCCCGTTTATACTAGTTCCAATGGTTAATTTTATTTTTTCTTATGCATTTTTATCATTTGGATTTATACAATTTGTTGATGTAAATGTTCATTGGACTACTCCTGTATTTATTAATGCATATATATTAAGCGATGGAAATTTACTAGCATTATTATTACAATTTATATTAATAGTTGTAGGAATACTAATATATTATCCATTTGTAAAAATGTACTCTAACTCACAAAGTCATGAACACCAAAAAAATATATTAAATAGTAGTTTTAATTTGAAACAAGAACTAGATGCTAACGAAGGAATAAATTTAAATAATAATCAATTCAGAATTATTGAAAATAATAACTATGTGCATGAAATAATACAACTTATTTCAAAACATAAATTAGAGTTATTTTATCAGCCAAAAATCGATATTAAAAATAACTCAAATAATTCTTTTGAGGCTTTAATACGAATGAATCTTGGAAATGAACTTAAAGGTCCATATTTTATTGATCAATTTGAAGAAGCCGGATTGAATCTTATAATTGATTTTTGGGTATGTACACAAGTTAAAAGAGATTTGGAATACCTTAAAAAACATCATAACTTTATTCCAAAAATTAGTATAAACTTGTATCCAAAGACTTTGCAACATGGTAAAACAATCAAAAATATTATTGAAGTTTTAAAAGGTGAAACTATTGAATTTGAAATACTTGAAAGAACACAGTTGGATTTACAAGAAACTAAAGGTAATATTGCTTTATTAAAAAAGAATAACTTTACATTTGCTATTGATGATTTTGGAACAGGGTATTCTAGTATGCAAACACTTTATGATTCTCCAGCTAATACTATTAAAATTGATAAAGGTTTAGTAGATAATCTTGGAAATGTCCGAGCTAATAACTTATTGGAATCTTTATGTAAGTTATGTCATGGATTAAATTTTACTATAATTATTGAAGGTGTTGAAACTAAAGAACAATATGAGTTTATAAAAAAATGTGATGTTGATTATATACAAGGTTTTTATTTTTCAGAAGCAATAGTTTTAGAAGAAATGTTTAATTTTTATAATAATTTTAATACTAATAACAAAATAGAAAATAAAAGCTAGATATGGTTTATTAAGTATTTTACCTACTTTAGATATAATTGCGATTATATAAAAAAATAGGTAAGTAAATGAGTAATAAATACAACCCAAAAATAGTTGAAGATAAATATTATAAGATATGTGAGCAAAGAGGCTATTTTGAAATAGATGGTAATAATTCTATTCAAAAAAAAGATAAAAATTTTTCAATTATGATGCCTCCTCCAAATGTTACAGGTTCTTTACATATTGGTCATGCACTTACATTTACACTACAAGATATTATTACAAGATATAAAAGAATGGATGGTTATAAAACTTTATGGCAACCAGGAACTGATCATGCTGGAATTGCTACTCAAAATATTGTTGAAAAACAACTATTAAGTGAAGGAACTACAAAAGAGATAATAGGAAGAGAAAAATTTGTACAAAGAGCTTGGAAACAAAAAGAAGTTTCAGGTGGAAATATAGTACATCAAATGAAAAAACTTGGAGTAACCCCAGCTTGGAAACGAGAAAGATTCACTATGGATGATGGGTTAAAAGAGGCAGTTAAAGAAGCCTTTGTTTCTTTATATAATGACGGACATATAACTCAAAATAATTATATGGTAAATTGGTGTACACATGATGGTGCATTAAGTGATATAGAAGTTGAACATGAAGAAATTCAAGGTAAATTTTATCATATGGTTTATAAATTGGCCGATGGCAGTGATGAAATTAAATTAGCTACAACTAGACCAGAAACTTATTTTGGAGATAGCGCTATCATGGTACATCCTGATGATAAAAGATATACAAACATTATAGGGAAAGAAGTAATTATTCCTCTTACTTCAAGAACTGTAAAGATTATAGCTGATACACATGTTGATATGGAGTTTGGAACAGGAATAGTAAAAGTTACTCCTGCACATGATCAAAATGATTATGAAGTTGGTAAAAGACATGACTTAGAATTTATAAAAATATTTGATGAAAAAGGTATATTAAATGATTATTGTGGAGAATTTAGTGGAAAAGAAAGATTAGAAGCTAGACCTTTAATAGTAAAAGCCTTAGAGAAAACTGGACATATTGTAAAAATAGAAGATCATATTCATCAAGTAGGGCATTGTTATAGATGTAAAAATATAGTCGAGCCATTTATCTCTGAACAATGGTTCTTAAGTGAAAAAATAGCAAAAAGTTCTATAGATAAAACAAAATTAAATAATAACTTTCATCCAGCACATTGGATAAATTCATATACTGCTTGGATGGATGAGCTTAGACCTTGGTGTATTTCAAGACAATTATGGTGGGGACATAGAATACCTGTGTTTACTTGTAATGATAGTTCTTGTAATCATCAATGGGCTGATAAAAACGATAATCCAAAAGCTTGTCCAAAATGTAATAACAAAACATATACTCAAGACCCTGATGTTTTAGATACTTGGTTTTCTTCAGCACTTTGGGCTATGTCGCCTTTGGGTTGGGGAAACAACGATAAACTAAATGACTTGTATACCTCAAGTGATGAAAAAGATTTTTATCCAAATTCACTTTTAATAACTGGGTTTGATATTATGTTTTTTTGGGTTGCTAGAATGATGATGATGAGCGATCACTTTACAGGTGAATTACCATTTAAAGATATCTATATGCATGCTCTTGTAAGAGATGAAAAAGGCGCTAAAATGTCAAAGTCTAAGGGTAATGTAATAGATCCTTTAGATATGGTTGAAGCACATAGTGCTGATATTATTAGGTTTACATTGGCTTATTTAGCAGTACAAGGTAGAGATATAAAATTAGGTGAGAAAAACTTAGAACAGTTTAGAAACTTTACTAATAAACTTTATAACGCTAGTAATTATTTACAATTAAATGTTGATACATTTTCTGATTTAAAAGATATAGAAATTAAAACTCCTTTAGGGCTTTATATGCAAAGTAGACTTAGTGTTGCTGTACAAAGTGTAAGAGAAACTTTAGATACATATAAGTTTAATGATAGTGCAAGAGTACTTTATAACTTTGTGTGGAATGAATTTTGTGATTGGGGTATTGAATATAGTAAGGCAAATAAAGAATCTATAATTGAACTAGGAGCTATTTTTAAAGAAACACTTAAAATGGTATCTCCTTTTATGCCATTTATTGCAGATCATTTATATCATAAATTGAGTGGTACTTCAATAGAAAATAGTGAATCTCTAATGATAATGAATTTTCCACAAGATATATCAAGAGATAATAAAGTAGAAGATATGTTTAAAGTAATAGAAGAAGCTATAACATCAATAAGAAGAGCAAAAGTTATAATAGATATGGGTAATAGCAAAATAGCAAAAGCTTATATCAAACTTGATATAAATATAGATGAAGATATTGCAAAACCATTTATACAAAAACTAGCGAAAGTTGAAAACTTAGAGTTTGTAGAACAAAAAGTATCAAATAGTATCACAGATGTTTCTGATAATCTTGAAGTATATCTTCCACGAGGAGAGATTGACTTAGCTCCTATTATTTCTAAGCTTGAAAAACAAAAAGAAAAACTACAAAAAGAAATGGATAAAATCAACTCCATGCTAAACAATGAAAGATTTGTAGCAAATGCACCTTCAAATGTAATAGAAGAAAATAAAAAATCTTTAGAAGATGCATCAAATAAATTTGCAAAAATTCAAAATGAACTAGAAGCTTTAAAATAATATGAATAAAACTATACAACTAGGAACTATAAATACTTTAAAGATACAAAGAGATACAGACTATGGATTTTTTTTAGTACCTCTTGATTCCAAAGAAGAAATAATGCACAGAAGTGATACAGAAGAATATGAAGTATTACTTCCAAACGCATATATCAATGATGATATGCAAATAGAAGATGAAATTGAAGTATTTATTTATAGAGACAGTGAAGATAGAATAATAGCTACAACAGAACATCCAATAGCCTTAGTAAATGAATTTGCTTTTGCTAAAGTAGTAGATAGTGCTGATTTTGGAGCATTTGTAGATATAGGTTTACAAAAAGATTTATTAGTTCCTAGAAATAGACAAAAAACTCCTTTTAAAGTAGGAGAGCAAAGAATAATAAGAATAGTAGAAGATGAAGAAACAAATAGACTAATAGGTGTAGAAAAAATAACATCGTTTTTAAATAACAATACAAAATATTTAAAACAAAATGACGTTGTAAATGCTATGGTAATTGCATTTACTCCTATGGGATATAAAGTAGTTATAGACAATAAACACGAAGGTATGATATTTAAAAATGAATGCTTTAAAAAGCTTTATGTAGGAGATACTACAAAGGCATACATTAAAAATCTAAGAAAAGATGGTAAACTTGATATTTCTATGCAAATTATTGGAAAAGAAAAAAACAAAGACAATGCTTGTGAGAGTATAGTTGAGTTACTCAAACAATACAACGGATTTTTACCGTTCAATTCAAAAAGCAATGCAGATGATATTTCAAAAAGATTTTCAATGAGCAAAAAGATATTTAAAGCATCGTTAACAACTTTAATTGAACAAAAAACAATAACAAGTAGCCATAGAGGAATAGAACTACTATAATGGCTAGTGTACTTAACTTAAAAGATAAAGAATTAAGTTTTAAAAGAGAAGCTTATACTTATAAATTAGAATTTTTTAAATCATCAAATATGAGTATAGATACACTTTGTTATAAAGATGATAAATTTATAAGAAAAGAAAATATACCATTTGCTCAACTACCAAAACAACTAAAAAAAATAATAAATCCTAAGTGAAATGTAAAGCTTTTTTTAAGAGATTAATAGCTATAATCCCACTCTAATTTGGAGCCATAGCAAAGTGGCTAATGCATTGGATTGCAAATCCTTGATCCTCGGTTCGACTCCGAGTGGCTCCTCCATTTAAAATAATCACAAATTTATCATTATAAAATGACTCGTAAGTATATATACTAAACTTTTATCTTTTAACAATATAGTTGTTTTTGCAATATCTTTCATTTCTAATCCTGCTTCAGCTAAAATAAATTTCATATTTTCTAAAGATTGTTTTGCTTGTTCTTCTATTGTAGATTCTGCAAATTTACGAGTGTTTTGATCTATTGGTAATTGCCCTGATATGAATATCAGTCCATCTAAATCTACTGCTTAAGAATATGGTCCTATTGCACCTGGTGCTTTTGTTGAGTTGATTGCTTTCATATTTATTCCTTAAGATATTTTTTTAATAATGGAGCGAATATATAACAAGTTTTTGTTAATGTAAAGACTTTTAGTTGTTATTTTTTAATATAACAGTTGTTGAGTTATCTTTTTGCAAATACTTGTTAGCTACTTTAATTATATCTTCCACTTTTAAATTACTAATAGCATTTTCATATTCAAATAATGGAGAAATATCTCCTCTACTAAGGTACGAACCATATAGTGAAGCTACAGAACTTGAACTTTCTAATGAAAATATAAAATCTGCCTTTGTATTTATTTTTATTTTATCTAAGTCTTTTTTACTTACTTGTCCATCTTGTATTTTTTTTATTTCTTGCCATATTAATTTTTCAACTTCTTTTGCATCTACTCCTAAATTACACATAGCTAAAAACATATAAACTCCTGGATCTTTTAACTCCATATTGTATGCGTGTACATTACTAGCTATTTGTTTTTCATCAACTAAAAGTTTATTTAGTCTTGAACTTTTTCCACTACTTAGCAAATCACTCAAAGCAGAAAGTGCGACTTGATCTTCATGTTGATAGTTTGGTATGTGAAAGTTCATAGCTAAGACTTCTACTTGAGTATCTTTTTTAATTATAAGTGATTTTGCACCTTCTTGTTTTGGTTCTTGCATATATGAATATTGATTTATATTTTTTGATTCTTTTGTATTTTGTATATTTTGAAAATATTTTTTTGCAGTATCAAAAACAGTATCTTTATGAATATCACCAGCAACAACTACTACAGCATTTGATGGAGTATAGTATGTTTTGTGAAAAGTTTTTATATCTTTTATTGACCAATTTTTTATATCTTGCATAAAACCAATTGGAGTCCAATGGTAAGGATGGTATGTAAAAGTATTGTTGAATAGTTTAAAATATAAATACCCAGTAGGATTATTATCTGTTCTCCATAATCTTTCTTCAATTACAACATCTCTTTCTGGTTGAAATTCTTTATCTTTTAAAGTTAAATTTTGCATCAAATCAGCATATAATGAAAGTGATTTATGTATGTTTGCACTTGAAGACTTTATATAATAGTGGGTATAATCAAATCCAGTAGATGCATTATTTACTCCTCCAAAACCTTTTACAATTTTGTCAAATTCTCCAGCTTTTAAGTTTTTTGTAGACTTAAAGTTGAGATGTTCAAGCATATGAGCCATACCACTTTTACCCATAGTTTCATCTTTGCTTCCAACATTGTAAAAAATATCAGTTGAAATTACACCTGATGAATTTTCAAGAGGAATAGCTACTATTTTTAGTCCATTACTTAATGTTGTTTCAAAATGTTTTGGTAGTGTACTTTGTGTTTTATTTGCCATTATTGTTCCTTGCATTATAAACAATGCTATTAATATTATTTTATTTAAAATCTGCACCAATGGCTTCTTTTATATTTGAATAACCATCATCTTGTAGTAGTTGTATTAGTTCTTTATTTATATTTTTACACATACTAGGACCTTGAAATATAAAAGCACTTAATATTTGCACTAATGATGCACCAGCTTTTATTCTTCTGTAAACATCTTTAGCATCGCTTATTCCTCCAACTGAAATTAAAGTAGTTTTATCATATAAGTGTTCACCTATTGCTTTAAAGAGTTCATATGATTTATCACTTAATACGGCTCCTGAAATTCCACCAAAATCTTTAGCATTTTTTAGCAAAGAATAATCTTGACTAGTATTAGTAGCAATAATTCCATCAGCACCATATTCAACGGCTATTTTACATAAATCAATAGCAGTTTGAGCAGTCATATCAGGAGCAATTTTTAATAAAATTGGTTTATTTGTAATCTTTTTGGCTAAAGTAAAAATAGTTTTTATAAATTCTTCATTTTGTAAATCTCTAAGATTTGGAGTATTTGGACTAGAAATATTTATAACTAAATAATCACAAATATCTTTAAAACTATGAATTAGAGATTCATAATCATTTATTGTATTTTCTTGTGTTGTTAGTTTATTCTTACCTATACTAGCTCCTATTGGAATTTTATAAGGGTAAACTTTATTTAAATTATTTATAACTACTTTAGCACCTTTATTATTAAAACCCATAGCATTTTGTATAGCTTCTTCTTTTTGATATCTAAATAATCTTGGTTTTTCATTTCCTTTTTGGGCTTTTGGTGTCATAGTTCCAATTTCACTATAACCAAAACCCATTGCCATCATTGCTTTTATCATACTTGCATTTTTATCAAATCCAGCACCTAAGCCAATAGGATTTGCAAATTTTACATCAAATAAAGTTTGTTCTAAAATATCATTATTTATAAAATTATTTTTTATTAATTTTTTATTTAATATACTAATATAAGGTAAAATTTTAAATGATAATTCTGCAATATGATGAGCAGTTTCTGGTTCAAAGTTGAACATAAATTTTTTTAGTGTTTTATATGAAAACATTATTTTCCTTAGTGAAGTTAATATTGCATTTTTATTATTTTTAAAAACTTATTGTATCCAAATTCTTTTAAAGTCAAATGAAGTAAAACATAGCCAGATAAGCTACTAGCAAGAGCTAAGCCAAGTGCTCCGTAAGGTTTTATCAATATTAATGATAAAACGATATTCCATACAAAGGCTATCATTGTGATTTTTGCTGCTTTTAATTGTCTCTCATGTGAATATAACCAAAGTGAAAAAATTTTGGCTATACCTAAGGGCAATAATCCAATAAGGTATATATACAATATATTAGCTACATTCTTGGTGTCTTGTAATGTAAATTCACCTCTTTGAAATAACAATGAAATAATAAAATCATTAAAAAACATACCAATAAAACTAGCAATAAATAAAAGAATAAAAACTACATAAAATGATTTTTGCATATATTTTAAAGCTAAGAGTTCATTTTTATTTTTTATTGCTTTTGCAATAGTAGGAAATATAGCAATAGATGTAGCAATAGCGAATAAAGCCAAGGGTAATTGAAATACTCTATTTGCATAATATAAAGTAGAAATCGTACCAAGTACTAAAAATGATGCTAACCAAGTATCTAAAAATGATGATATGTGTGCCGAGCTAGATCCAAATACGGCAGGATAAAATTTTTTATAAAACTTTGATTTTTCAAACTCTTTTTTACTTTTTTTATAATCAAAAGTAAAAAATTTAATTTTTAATTTTTTTATAACTAATAAATGAATTAAAACTTGTAAAATACCACCAATAACAACTGAATAAGATAAATAATATGTAAGTGTGTGTTTATCTTCATTTATTGCTATTAACAATGCACCTATTATAGATAAATTTAACAATGCAGTAGAAAATGCACTTGTCGCAAAATGATGTTTATATTGTAATAGTGAAGCTAAAAAAGTTACCACAAATATCAATGGTAAGTAATAAAAACAAATTGCGAGCAGGGGAGATGCTAATGCTATTGTAGTATCATCAAAACCAAAACCTATAGTTTTAGTTACTATAGTTGAAAAAATACTTACAAGTAAACTTAACAATATAATAAATGCAGTAAATTGTAAAAATAGTACAGATGAAAATTGTAACTTGTGTTTGCTTTTGGCATATGAAGGGATAAATACTTGAGTAAATGCACCTTCTGCAAATACTCTTCTAAATAGATTTGGAAGTTTAAATGCTAGAAAAAATATATCACTAAAGACATTTATACCTAAAATAGATGCCATTAATAAATCTCTTAAAAATCCTAAAACCCTAGATATTAAGATTCCAAAACTATTTGTAAATATATTTTTTAACATACATTACAATTGGTATTTTATATTATACCCTCTCATTAGTGGAGGAACATCATAATAATCAGGGTCATTTGAGTTTATGGCTACATTTACTTGTGTTTTTTCTTCTAGTTCAATTGGTTTTTCATCGGATAAATCAAAACCAGTTGCTACTATTGTAATTTTTACTTCATCAATATCTAGTGTTGTATCTGTAGTTGTTCCAAATATGATTTCAGCATCACCATCAATAGCATCATCAATTTCATCCATAATATTAGTAATAGACAATAATGGTATATTTGGATTTACAGTCCAGTGAACCATTATACCTTTTGCACCACTTAATGCTATTTCATCTAACAGAGGAGATTTAATTGCATCTTCAAGAGCTTTGATTGCAGCTTCCTCTCCTTTTGCTCTACCAATCCCCATTAATGCCATACCTTTGTGTTGCATTATAGTTTTTATATCCGCAAAATCGGCATTTATATCATTACTACCTGGATTTAGTATAACTTCACTCATACCATTTACAGCTTGATATAAAATATTGTCTACTATTTTAAATGCATCTTTCATACCAATATTTGGATCACTTATATCTTTTAGTTTTTCATTTTGTACTATTATTATTGAATCAGTAACTTTTTTTAATTCTTCTAATCCTAAATTAGCTAAACCAGCTCGTCTTTTACCTTCCCATTTAAATGGTTTTGTAACAACAGCAACAGTTAAGGCATCAACTTCTTTAGCAGCTTTAGCAACAACAGCAGCAGCTCCCGTACCAGTACCTCCACCCAATCCAGCTGAAACAAAAACTATATCACTTCCTCTTAGTGCATCTTTTATTTCTTCATAACTTTCAAGTGCAGAATCTCTTCCAATTTCTGGTTTCATTCCTGCACCTAAACCTTTTGTCAATTCAAAACCAAGCTGAATTTTTTTAGGTGCTTGTGAAATTTTTAATGCTTGAAGATCAGTATTTGCAACAATTAAATCAACTTTATAAATACCTTCATTTATCATATGATTAATCATATTACAACCACCACCACCAACTCCAATAACAGCAATTTTTGCAACGTTATCTTCTAATACTTTATTTGGCATTTGTTCTGTTATTTGTGGGTTAAATAAGTTATCATCCATTATAATAATTCTCCAATCTTTTTCCAAATACTTGAAAAAACAGATTTTTCACTTTCATTATGTTTTTTTTCAATACTTTGTAAGCTTTCTAGATTGTCTATTTGATGATCTTCTTCATGTTCTTGTATATTTTTTGAAATTACTGGTTGTACTATTTTTGGTTCAATTATATCTTTTTCTACGCTTGGACTGATTCTAAGTTCTTTTTGAAAATTTAATTCAAAAAAACCATCGTCATCTAAGGCATATAAGAGTAGTCCGACTGTAGTTGATAAAGTAGGGTCTTCAAAGTTTATATAGCCATTTTGTATATTTTGTGGAGTAGATAAGGTTACTGGCAAATTGCCGAATACTTTTTGTGCAAGTAAATCAATACCTGGTATTTGTGACATTCCTCCTGTAATAACTAAACCATTTATATTTTCTTTTAATTGACTTTGCTGTAGTTTTGTATAAACTAAAGATAAGATTTCTTCAACTCTTGCATGAACCATAGGTTGAATTAAATCCAATGAAATCTCTTGTGATTCTTTTGGGTTACTTAGTACTGGTACTTTAACCTTTGTAATTGTATTTTCATCATTTGTATTTTTACCCAATAAGTTTGCATATGATTTTTTAACTTCATTAGCTGCACTTATTGGAGTGTTTAACATGATTGATAAGTCATTTGTAATTGATTCACTACCAAATTGTACTACATCATTAAAAAGTAATGATTTATTTTTAAATATTCCCAATTCACTAGTACTAGCACCTAAATTAATAACAGCAGTACCTGATTTTTTTTGATCCTCACTAGTTGTTGATAGTATTGAAGCATATGACCTTAGTACAAAGTTTGTAACATCAAGATTTGATTTTTTTAATGCTTGTTGTATATTATTAATAGATGTTTTTTTAGCTGTAATTATATTAGCGTATACTTCAAGTCTTGTGCCATTCATATTTAGTGGATTGTCTATTGTATTGTTATCATCTACTTTGAAATATAAAGGAATAACATGTATTACTTCATAATCTGGTACAATTGATGCATCAAATAATGCCATAGTCAATACTTGTTTTATCTCTTTTTTGGTTATATGTCCACTTGGAATATTTATAAAACCTTTACTTCTTTTGCTATTAGTATGAATTGCAGATAAAGAAACAAACGTTGAAAAACTACTTATATTACTTGAACTTTTAGATAAATCAACAGCTTCTTTTATACAATAACTAGCTTTATCTATATCAACAATTGCACCTTTTTTTATTCCATTACTTTGTGATTTACCAATACCTAAAATATTTATTTTATTATTAAGGTCATTTTGTGCTATTACACATATTACTTCTGTCGTTCCAATGTCTATTGTTAATATTGCTTTATTCAATTAGTTTACTTTATAATTTTTTTTAACTTTGTACGTTGATTTAAGCTTTTCAATTAATGAAGTTAATGTTACTTGACTTTTTAATTGTAAGATACTATTTTTTACTGCATCATCATTTTTTGCATCATATGAAGATAATGATGTATCTAATATTTTAAATACAACTATTTTATTGTCCAATTGTATAAAATCAATAAGGTTAGTAGATGAAGATACTTTATTTGTCAAAGAAGTAACTTCGCTTTGACTTAGTCCAGAAATTTTAATAGGTACAGTTTTATCAAGAAAACCTATGTCTTTACCTGTAAAGTCTTTTAATAAAACATCTTTTTTTTGATTTAATAAAATATTTTTTTGATATTTAGTATAATCAGCATTAACCTGCGTTTTTACCTCTTTAAATTCTAGAACTTGAGCTGGTATTTTTCTAGTTAACTGATAAATAATATAGTCATTATTAACTCTTATTGGTTTTAATACGCTACCTAGTTCAGAGTTAAAAATACTATTTTGTTCTTCAATAGATAAATAATCAACATTTTTATCTAAAATTATTTTTTCGCTAAATACTTCTTTTGCTTTTTTTAATTTTAAATATTTTTTTAATGCTTGAGTTTTAGATTTCTTCTCATCTTCTCCTATAGCTATTTTTTGTATATTTACTTCATACTTTTCAATTGATTTATAATTGTTTTTATTTTTATTATAATATTCTTTTAATTTTGTTTCATCAACAGTAACGCTCATATCTTTTGAATTTAAAATTGAAATTGAAATTTTATCTTTTGCAAAGACAAGAGTACTAAATATTTTAACAATATCATCATTTACGCTTGATTTGTATATATCTTGTACTTTTTGAATGATAAGATTTTTTCTTATTTGCTCTTCAAACTCTTTTGGAGATGTTTGATTTTGTTTTAATATTGATTTATATGTATTGTTATCAAAAACTCCATTTTTTAAAAATGAAGGTATTTTAACTAATTCTTTAAACACTTCTTCATCACTTGATATTATTCCAAAATCATCAGCAAGATTAAGTATAAGGTATTTTTGTATTAGATTATTTAAAGCTAAGCTTTCTAGTTTAAACTGCTTTGCTATTTCTGCGTTAAATTGTTGACCTAAAGTTTTTTGATATTGTGAGTATAAATTTGAATATTCTTGCTGTAAATCATTTAAAGGAATTTCTTTTTTCCCTACAACCGCAACGCTAGTTGTTGTGCTTCCAGGAGAATACGAACCCCAACCAACAAATCCTGCTCCTACAAATGCAATAGTACTAATCCAAATTGTAGGTAAAAGCCATTTTTTGTTTTTTTGCATGCTTGAAATCATATTTATTAAACCCTTAAATTATATTTTGTAATTTTATCCATTTCTTACTTTAAAATGGCTTTGTAAAACTGTATATAATACTTATAAGAGCTATAGGTTATATCTGAGATTTATAAATTTAGTACTAATTAAGCAATAATATTATTTGAGTATAGTTTTTATATAAAATGAGTCAATATTTTGCTACAATTTCAATAATGAAAAATATATTTATCTTAATGATGCCGCTTATTTTATTTTCACAAGAAAGTAAACTTGTAAATCTTCTTTCAGAAACGAATGATAATTCATTTATCACTCAATATGAATATGGAAAGATGCTATTTAATAACCCAAGAGGTATCTCATGTAAGAAATGTCATGGAGATAAGGCACAAGGTAAGTTTATATCTAAGTTTGAACATAAAGTAAAAAGTAAGAAATATAATTGTGTTGTTGAAACATACGATATTAAAAATGTTAATTTAAACGATTTTAGAGATAAACTAGATCAACAAAAAAAAGATAAAAAAATTAATTTTAAACAAGATGATGTTTGCAAAAAATTGATTTATGGAAATATAATGCCTAAGTATTTTTTAACTAACGATGAAGTAGATTCAATTTACTTTTATATAAGGAATGTAAATAACAATGAATAAATCATACCTAATGGTTCCAGGTGATAAGCAAGAGCTAATTGAAAAAATAAGTGAATTAACTGCTGCTTATTATGTGATAAACTTAGAAAATGGAGTGCATGATAAAAATAATGCACGAAAACAAGTATATAAATATATAAATAAAAGTTCAAATAAAGATAAAATCATTGTAAGAGTTAATTCTTTAGAAACTTGTGGTAAAAAAGATATAAAATTAATAAATATGGTAAGGCCTTTAGCAATTTGTTTGTCAAAGATAAAAAATGTACAAGATATAAAAATCGCACTGGAATTAATACACAAAGATATTGATGTTCATTTGTGTATTGAAACATCACAAAGTTTACAAAGTTTAATAACATTTGGTATACATGAAAGAGTAACTACAGTGTATTTAGAGATCTCTGATGTACTTGAATCCTTATATTTACCTCAAACAATACTAACTGTAAATAACCCAAGCATAGATTATATCTTAGGTAAGTTTTTAGTTGATAGTAAATCTGCTAATTTAAATCCTGTTTCTTTTGCATTTAAAGATTATAATGATACAGAAAAATTTACTTTATGGTGTAATAAAGTTCACAATATGGGATTTATTTCAAAAGCATGTATCTGTCCATCACAAGTTAAAATTGCTAATAATTTATTTATTATAAATTCAGTTGAAATGATAGATGCTAGAAATATTGTAAAACTATATGAAAAAAACATGAGAAATGGAATAGTTGGATTTAGTGACTTAAAATATGGTTATATAGATGAGCCTGCATACAAGAATGCTAAGCTAACACTAAGTAAAATTTAAGTAAAATTCGCGCAACTAATGCTAGTCATTGGTAATAATACAAAAGGAAATATAATGTTAGAAGGAATACTTAGAGAGAGTATCGTAAAACAATCGACAAAACAACTTAGACGAGATGGTTATCTAATAGCTAACATTTACGGAAAAGGTATTGAAAATATCAATGCTGCTTTTAAAGTAAATGATTTTATTAGATTTATGAAAAATAAAAAAACAATTGCTTTTGAGGTAAGTGTTGGTGGTACAACACATAAAGTTGTAATTAAAGAATATCAAAAAGACCCAGTTACAAGTGATCTAGTACATGTAGATTTACAAGTTGCTGTTCCTGGTGTAATTTCAAATTATTTAGTACCAGTTACAACTGAAGGTACTGCAATAGGACTTAAAAATAAAGGTCTATTATCATATCACAGAAAAAGAGTAGAAGTTAAATGTACAATTGAAAACTTACCAGAATCATTTCATTTTAATGTGACTAAATTGGATACTGGTGATAATTATCTAGTAAGAGATTTAGAATTAAATGATGATGTTAAGTGTTACTTGGACCCAAGAGTACCAATTGTTGGTATCATTAAAATTAAGTAATAATCTTTCATGTACTTAATTGCAGGACTTGGTAATCCTGGCGATAAATATGCCAAAAATAGGCATAATATCGGGTTTTTAGTTATTGATGAAATAATTAAAAACTACACTACATCAAATATAAATAATACAAACTTTCAAGCTATAGCATTTAAAGCTCCTAATATAGTGTTTGTAAAACCACAGACATTTATGAATTTATCAGGAAAAAGTATTTTAAATATTGCTGAGTATTATAATATAGCAAATGAAAATATTGTAATTATTCATGATGATTTAGATTTACCATTTGGAGCTATGAAGTTCAAAATAGGTGGTGGACATGGTGGACATAATGGTCTTCGTTCCATTGATTCACATATTAATAAAGACTATATAAGAGTTAGGATTGGTATTGGTAAACCTACTAATAAAGCTGATGTTGCTAATTATGTTTTGGGCGATTTTTCTAAAGAAGAATCAAATAAATTAAACGATATTATTGTACATGCTATTAAGGCTATTGATAAAATTCAAAAAGAAGACATAGAAAAAGTAAAATCAACTTTTACAATTAAATAATTAAAGGTTAATAATTGAAAATAATAACAAAATATCTTTTAAAAATATATTTAAAGTTTTTTTTTATTATTTTAATTTCACTTGAATTATTTTTTGCTGGTTTTGATTATATGCAAAATGCATCATTTTTACCAAATTCAGCAAATTTACAATTGTTGTATTTACTTTACAATTCTTTTTTTATTTTAACTATAACTTTGCCATTATCTATATTGTTTGCATGGGTTATTACACTAACAGTTTTAGTAAAAGAAAATGCTCTTGTTAGTTTTTATTCATTGGGAGTATCTAGAAGACAAGTGGTCTTACCAGTACTATTTGTATCTTTTTTCATAACATCTGTTTTAATTGGATTACAATCAACTGATTTAGCCTACTCTTATGAACAAAAAAATAAAATATTGAATAACAAGTACTTTGTAAGTGAAAAAAACAATATTCTATTAAAATACAATGATAATTTTGTTTATTTTAAAAAGTTATTTCCTTTAGAAAAAAAAGCTATAGATATACATATTTTTAAAGTTAAAAACAATCAATTAGTACAAATAATCATTGCCAAAAAAGCATATTATCAAAAAAATAGATGGTATGTAGTAGATGCAAAAATAATTACTAAATCAGAACATATAGTTTTAGATAAATCAAAATTAAATATAACATATGAGAAATTTTTGTTTACTCTAAATGGTTTTAAACCTGAAATAATAAACAATGTTTATAAGTCAAAAGTACAATATTCAATTCCAGATGCAATTTATACAATTCAACTCTTTTCACAGCAAAATCAAAATACGAATAAAATAAAGGCTATTTTATATTCTAAAATATTTGTTCCTTACTTTATATTACCAATATTAGTGTTGATATTTTTATATACTAAGATATCAAGTAGACTTTTTAATTCCAGTGCATTTATATCTGTTGGTATATTCTCAACACTTATAATTTGGGGAATATTCTTTTTATTGCAAAAGCTTTCTGTTGGTAATATATTAAATGCTGAGATTGCGTTGTTATTACCTCTATTTGGTATTATTATATATACTAAAATTTATTTTGATAAGGTTACGGCATGATTATTGAAACCGTTAATGCTTATGGCGTATGTTTATATAAAAAACATAAAAATACACACTATATATTGTTATGTAAATCCGTACTTAGTAAAAATAAATGGGGATTACTCAAAGGTGTTCAAGAAGAGTTTGAAAACAATAAACAAACAGCTATTCGTGAATTTTTTGAAGAATCTAGTATAAAAATTAATGCTAAAAAATTAGGAAATTATTATTATGAAGAAAATGAAGATAAAAATATTGGCATATATATGTCAAATGCAAAATTTGTTAAAAGTTTAGATACTTATTTTATTGATGATATTTTAAAAGAAGAATATTTATGTAAAGAAAACTCTCAAGTAAAATTTTTTGATATTTTAGATCTTCCTCCTATTAAGAAAAAACAAGTAAATATTATAAAAAATATTGTAAAAGATATTAATCACTAAGTCCCAACATATCTTACATTTGCTATAATTTTATCAAATTAAAAATATAAGGAATATATTATGAACTCACAAACAGATGCATTACATTTTGGATATGAAAAAGACTCACAATCCACCATGGCTGTTCCTATTTATATGAGTACTGCTTATGAGTTTAGAAATAGTGAACATGCTGCTAATTTATTTGCATTAAAAGAACTTGGAAACATATATACAAGACTTATGAATCCTACAAATGCAGTATTTGAAAAACGATTTGCTCAAGTTGAAGGTGGAATTGCTGCAATCTCTACGGCTAGTGGTATGAGTGCTATATTTTCAACCATAGTAAATTTATGTGAAGCAGGGGACAATATTTTGGTTGCTTCGTCTGTTTATGGTGGTACATCTACTTTAACAAATTATACAATTAAAAGAATGGGAATTAGTACAAGAAAATTTGATGTATCAAATCCAGTAAATTTAGAAGAATTAATTGATGAAAAAACAAAATTGATATTATTTGAATCGTTATCAAATCCAGGTGTTGAAGTTGCTGATTTTGATAAAATTACTAAAGTAGCCAATAAACATAAAATAATAACAGTTGTTGATAATACAGTAGCTACTGCATTTTTGTGTAAACCTTTAGAATTATCTTGTGATGTAGTTGTTCATAGTACTTCTAAATATACGGGTGGTCAAGGTTTAGCTTTAGGTGGTATAATAGTTGAGGGTGCTTTATGTGAAGCAAAAATACAAGGTAACTCAAGATATCAACACTTTAATGAACCAGATGATTCTTATCATGGTTTAGTATATGCAGAACTTCCTTTCCCATCTTTTATTATGAGAATATTACTTTGCGTGTTAAGAGATTTAGGTGCAACTGCTAGTCCTTTCAACTCTTGGTTAATGATACAAGGTCTAGAAACTTTGGCATTGAGAATAAAAGAACATAGTAAAAATGCTTTAGCATTGGCAGAATTTCTTCAATCACATGAAAAAGTAAAAAAAGTTAATTATCCTTTACTACAAAGTGATTCAAATTATCAAAGAGCAAAAAAATATTTTAACGGTGGTGCTAGTGGCTTATTGAGTTTTGTTGTTGATGATTTTGATACAGCAGTAAAAATTGCTGATAGTACAGAAATATTTTCTGTAGTTGTGAATATAGGAGATAGTAAATCTTTAATAGTACATCCTGCTTCAACAACTCATCAACAACTATCAAAAAAAGAATTAGAAGCATCAGGAATAAGTGATTCTTTAGTTCGTATTTCTGCTGGTTTGGAAAATATAGATGACTTGATTGCTGATTTAACAAAAGCACTAGGATAAAAATCAATATATATGAAAATTACAACAAGCAAAGCTGTATTTGAAGAACCTTTATATCTTGAAAGTGGTAGAATTTTACCAAGATATGAAATTGTTTATGAAACATATGGAAAATTAAATAAAAACAAATCAAATGTGATAGTTATTTGTCATGCATTAAGTGGTTCGCATCATGCTGCTGGATATTATGAAGGTAATAGAAAAGCAGGGTGGTGGAATGACTTAATTGGAGAGAATAAAGCAATTGATACAAATAAATATTTTGTAATTTGTATGAATAATTTAGGTTCATCTTTTGGATCAACATCACCTATGAGTATAAACCCAGATACAAAAGAAACATACAGATTAAAATTTCCCGTTCTAACTATAACTGATATTGTAAAAGCTCAAGTAAACGTACTTAATAGTTTAGATATTTTTGAAGTTAAAGCAATAATAGGTGGTAGTATGGGTGGTATGCAAGCCTTATGTTATGCTATTGAATATCCCAATTTCGCACAAAATATTATTATGTTAGCTTCAACCTCATATACAAGACCATGGGCAATTGCCTTTAATAAGATTACAGTTGAAGCTATTAGGTCTGACAAAGACTTTAAAGATGGATATTATGATGTAAATAGTATAAAAGAAAATGGATTAAATGGATTAGCTATTGGAAGAATGGCTGGACATATTTCTTATTTATCACCAAGTAGTATGGATGAGAAATTTTCTAGAAAATATGTAAATCAAGATGGATTATATGAATTATTTGGTAGATTTGAAGTTGAAAGATACTTAGAATACAATGGATATAATTTCCCTTATAATTTTGATCCTTTATCGTATATATATATTGTAAAAACAATGAATATATTTAATGCGGCTAGAGGTAGTGATAAACTAGATGAAAGTTTAGCAAAGATAAAATCTCAATTGCACCTTTTTTCTTTTTCAGGAGATATGTTATTTAGACCTGAAGAAATGAAAGAAATTTTTGATATTATGAAAAAGTCAGACAAGCAAAATGTCTTTTATGAAGAGATACAAAGTACTTATGGACATGATGCATTTTTAGTTGAAGTAGAAAAATTCGAAAAACAAATTCGAAAAATATTAGGATAAAACATGAAAAAAGAAGAAGAAATTAGTTTTGAGGACAAAATTACAGAAGCAAAAAAACATTTGGAAAAATTAATGAATCCAGATATTACTTTGTCAAACAGTGTAAAAGAGTATAAAGAGGGACTAAAACAGTTAGAAATTGCTCAAAAGCTTCTAGATGATGCTAAGCTTCATTTTGAAGTTATTGAACAATGATTTATATTAAATCTGTAGTCTTTTTTAATCTATTTGTATCAAAATGAGTATATATTCTAGAAGTATTAATATCAGCATGTCCAAGTGCTTCTTGGACAAGTATTAAATCTTGATGTTTATTGTATAAAAGAGTGGCAAAACTATGTCTTAACATATGAGCTCCATTTTTTTCTTTTCTAATTCCACAACTTAATAAAATCTTTTCAACCGTACGACTAATATAGCTTTGAGTTAATGGTTTTGCTTTAGAGTTACATAATAATAAGTTATTTTCACATGATCTTAAGTCCATCCATTGCTTCAAATCATCCTGTATTACACTTGCTTTTATCATAACTACGCGTGGCTTATTACCTTTACCTCTTATTTGAAGTAAATATACATCTTTTTCTTGAAATAAATCTTTTATTTTTAAATTTATGGCTTCAGATACTCTAATACCAGTATATAAAATAATTTTAATGATTAATTTATTTCTAGCTTTTATTTTGTTTGAGAATTTATAAGTATCTAAATGTGATATAAAAGTATCAATTTCAATTTTATTCATAAAAGAGGGTAGTTTAGTACCTTTATTACCACCCAGTCCTCCCCAATTTTTTAATTGAATATTGTATAAATATACATTGTTACTTGAGGATTCATTTTGCCTATCTATATATGAAAAAAAATTTACAATAGCTATTTTATGGTTCTTTTTAGTAGCATCTGATAAGCCACTTGTACTTGTGGCTAAAAAGTCACTTAAAATATCTTCATCTATGTCTTTCATTGTGTAAATATTTAAATCTCTTATATAGTTATACAATTTGTATATAGGGTTAAAATATGTATTAATTCCAGCTAGTCCAATATTTCTTGCTTGTTTTACTATGGTTTTTAATTCTTCTATATCATTTGTGCCGTTAACTAACATTTTTAATATATTAGATAGACTGTCTTTATCACTTACGCTGCTATTTGATAATGATGTTAATTTACTTCTTATAAAGCGTTCACACCAAAATAACATTGTTTTATTTATATCATTATGATAATCTATATTGTACTTCATATTTATCCTTTTTAGTAATTATATCATAATTGTCTTGAAAACTATAATTTTCAAACTGTTATGTGTTTTAACTAGACTAGTACCCTAACACATTAATATAATTAGCATTAGAATCTTGTGTACCAGTAAGCATAGAGCCTTGTTTTTTTAAAAATTGTATGTATTCTATTATTTCTTTATTTATTCTTTCTCCTGGAGTAATTATTGGTATACCTGGAGGATATGCCATTATAAACTCAGCGCTAACATCTCCTTGACAATCTTCTAGTAGTTTTTTTCTTTTATGAGAATAAAAAGCATCTCTTGGACTAACTATGACTTCAGGATTATGTAAAGTAACTTTATTTAATATTAAAGCTTTATTTTGATTTTTTTGTGATATTTGTTTTAGAGCAAATATTAGTTTATTTATATTTTCTTTTGTATCACCTATACTTAATACAGC
The DNA here is from genome assembly GCA_964516815.1 of uncultured Helicobacter sp. Taxonomy (GTDB): domain Bacteria; phylum Campylobacterota; class Campylobacteria; order Campylobacterales; family Arcobacteraceae; genus CAIJNA01. Next base: position 62,494 of record CAZEXK010000004.1, read on the forward strand.
TAAGGTGTTATATGCATCCCCAAATTCCATTTGTATATTATACTCATCTCTTAAGATATCATACACTTCAAAGCCTGTTAACCCAATGTCGTTAACTTTTATTGATAATTTTGTTTCATCAAAACCATAAGTACTATCATCTGTGTTAAGTAACTCCAGCCCAAACGAACTAAGTCCTCTTATTTTATTTATTTCTATTCTTGCATATCTTGAAAGTTCTAATACTCTTTTAAATTCTTTTCGTCCATTTATAGCTAAATTTTTTCTAGCAACATCCAAACTAGCCATAAGAAGATATGATGCACTAGTTGTTTGCATCATATTAAGTATAGTTTTTATATGATTAGTACTTATATTTTCATTTCTTATAAGTAAAATAGAACTTTGAGTGAGTGAACCACCAGTTTTATGCATGCTAATTGTACTTATATCAGCCTTAGCATTCATGGCTGATACAGGAAAACTATCATTAAAGTTCAAATGTGAACCATGTGCTTCATCTACAAGCACTAACATATTATATTTATGTGCATAATTTACTATTTTTTTAATATCTGTACAAAAACCATAATATGTTGGATTTGTTATTAGTATAGCTTTTGCATCTAAGTTTTCATCAATTGTTTTTTTTACATTTTGGAAACTTACATTAAATGCTATGCCTAAATCATTGTTAATATTTGGTTGAATATAAGCAGGTATGGCATCTGCTAGTATTAAACCATTTATAGCACTTCTGTGTACATTTCTTGGTAATATTATCTTGTCTCCAGGACTGCAAGCAGCCATTATCATAGCTTGAATACCAGCTGTTGTTCCATTTACCAAAAAAAATGCATCTGTGGCATTAAATAAACTAGCAGCTAATTGCTCAGCTTCTTTTATAATACCAATTGGATTTGATAAGTTATCAAGTGGTTTAGATGAGTTAACATCTACTTGCATAATAGTATCACCAAAATAATCAGTAAATTCTCTAAGCCCTCTTCCTTGTTTATGTCCTGGCACGTCAAAAGGAATTATTTTTTTTTCATGATAATTTTTCATAGCTTCAAATAAAGGCATCTTATTTTGATTTTTTTGCACACTAATTCCTATTTTTATAGTCATCATAAGAAAATGTCTTTTTTACTACTATATTTTTATTCTCATCAATAATCGCCAAATTTGGTAGTTTTATCCCATTGAATGTTGTATTTTTTACTATAGTATAATGTATCATATCTTCAAAAATTATTTTATCTCCTATTTCTAATTTCTCTTTGAAAGAATAATCTCCCATAATATCACCTGCTAAGCAAGTGTTACCTGCTAATTTGTATACAAAGTTATATTTATTTATATCTTTACTAGCATCTCTTACATCTGCTTTATATGGCATGATGAGAGTATCTGGCATGTGTGCTTCAGCACTTGTATCTAAAACAGCTATATTCATTTCATTGTGAACAATGTCCAAAACACTAGTTAGTAAAAAGCCAGTTTTCCATCCTATTGCTTCACCTGGTTCTAATATTACTTCTATATTTGGATATTTTTGTTTAAATTCTTTTATTATTTTTATAAGTAAATTGACATCATAATCATCTCTTGTAATATGATGCCCTCCTCCAAAATTTATCCATTTTAACTGAGAAAAATAAACAGAAAAGTTTTCTTCAAACTTTTCTAATACTTTTTTTAAATCAAGCGCATTTTGTTCAAATAAGGCATGAAAATGAAAACCATCAATATCTGAAAGTATATTTTGATTAATTAATAATTCTTTATGAAAATTTTCTTTAGTAATACCTAATCTACTATACGTAGAGCATGGGTCATATATATTAGTACTTACACTTGATACTTCAGGATTTATTCTAAGTCCCAATGAATTTTTATTTTTAGTTTTGTTTTTAAAGCTTTTATATTGAGAAAAACTATTAAAGACAATGAAATCAGAAATATTAACAATTTGTTCAAATTCATCATGTTTAAATGCAACACTAAATGTATGTATTTGTTTTGCATCATAATCATTAGCATACATGGCTTCATGCAAGCCACTAGCACAAACACCATCAAGGTATTTCATAACTAAAGGCATAAATGGACTAAAAGCGAAACCTTTTAATGCTAATAAGATTTTTGCTCCACTTTGTATTTTTATTTTTTTCAATAACTTTAAATTTTTTGTTAATAAAGATTGATTACAAATATAACATGGAGTTTGTATATTTTTTAAGTTTTGTATTAAAGCTCTATTATTTTCCACGCTAAACCTTGTGTGTTCATTTCGTCCATAAATGGTTTTGGATCAAATTCTTCTATATTTTTTGTACCTTTTAAATTCCAAGTATTGTTATATATAAGTTTACTACCAATCATTGCTGGAACTCCCGTAGTAAAGCTTACACATTGTGATGATGTTTGTTTATATGCCTCTTGATGATTACATACTTGATAAATATAATATTTTTTTCTTTGTTTATTTTTTATGCCTTCAATAACACAACCAATATTTGTTTGTCCCTTTGTTCTAACTCCCAAACTTGAAGGATCAGGTAAAAGTGTACTTAAAAATTCTATTGGTATTATTTTTTGCCCCTTATGCTCTACTTCTTTAATTCCTAACATACCTATATTCTGTAAACAATTCATATGTGTTATGTAAGAATCTGAAAATGTCATGAAAAACCTGATTCTTTTTAAACCTTTTATATTTTTACTCAAACTTTCTAATTCCTCATGATAAAGCAAATAAGATGGACGAACTCCAATTTGTGGATAATCCCAATCAAGTTTTATTTCTAGAGGTTTAGTTTCTATCCACTGTCCCATCTCCCAATATTTACCATTTGCACTAACTTCTCTTAGGTTTATTTCTGGATTAAAGTTTGTAGCAAAGGCATATCCATGATCACCGTCATTACAATCCATAATATCAATATACTCAATGCTATTAAATAAATATTTTTGTGCATAAGCACAAAATACTCCCGTAACTCCTGGATCAAAACCACTTCCTAATAATGCAGTAGTATCTGAATTAATAAAATTTTGATTTCTTTCCCATTGTTCTTTATATTGAAACTTTGCTATACTAGGATGCTCATAATTTGCTGTATCTACATAATGCGTACTTGTAGCACTACAAGCATCCATGATAGTTAAATCTTGATATGGTAAGGCCACATTTAATAGTAATTTTATATTTAACTTTTGAATTAATAAAATCAATTCTTGAGTATTTTGAGCATTTATTGTACAAATATCTATATGTACATTTATTTTATCTTTGATTGTTTTTTGTATATTTTCGCATCTACTTAATGTCCTACTAGCCAAAGTTATATGCTTAAATGTATTTATATTTTGTGCACATTTAAAAGTTGCAACACCAGATACTCCACCTGCCCCAATTATTAGTATACCTTGCTTGTTCATATTGTATTTCCTAAAGTAATATAGGGCTATTTTATCTAAATTAGTATAATTATATATATAAATTTTGATACAATAATAAGTAAATTAAACTAAGGAATAATTATTAATAGCAAATCCAAATTAAAAGTAACAATCGATATTTATAATGGTGTTGCAATAAATACTAATAATTTACCAAATAATACAAAAGACTTTGAAAATGAACTTATAATTTTAATACAAGAAGTTCAAGATAAAAATTTGCTATGGATTAAATTATGTATAAGTAAAAGCTCTTTAATAGTTATACTAAATAAACATAATTTTGTATTTCATCACTGCAATGAGGAAGATATTACACTTGTTAAAAAACTAATACCAAAGCCTATAATACCAACTGCAAAAAATCATACATTGGGAGTAGGAGCAGTTGTAATTAATAAAAAAAAACTACTAGTAATAAAAGATAGATTTAACCTAGGTTATAAGTTACCAGGAGGGCATATTGATAATAATGAAAATATAACTACCGCATTAAAAAGAGAAGTTTTAGAAGAAACAGGAATTAGTGTTGAATTTGTAAGTATTGTTAATTTGGGACATTTTACAAAAGCACAATTTGGAGAATCAAATTTATATATACTGTGTACTGCAAAGCCACTATCATATGAAATAAATATACAAGATACACAAGAGATTATTGAAGCTAAATGGATAGATATAGATGAATTTTTAAAAGATAATGAAGTACATGAATACAATAAACATATAGTAAAATCTGCCCTTAATAATAAAGGGCTTGAATTTCAAAAAAATAAGTTGATTTTAAATAAGCAAAATCAATTATTTTTTTAATAATTTAAGTTATTGTTTGTTTAACATTAAAATAAGTAGCTAAATGAAATGTCTGTACTATCAACATCTGCTGTAAATGGCACTGTTCCAGATAGTTCTGGATTTGCTGTGTTAATGTTTCCACCAATTCCAAGTAAGATATTTTCAGTAGCTTTGTATTCAAAACCATATCTAAAAGCTAATCCTACAGCACTTGCTGATGTATCTTGTGCATCCCATGCAACTTTAACAGATGATACTCCTGCCCCTAAGTAAAAACCTTGTCTAGCTCCAAAATTATTAAAACTATAATCATATGTAACAGAAAGTACAGTTGCTTTTAATAATTCTGAGATGAAAGATGTAACTTTTGCGTTTAATACAAAAATTTATTAAATATATATATAAAAAGCAATATAAATCTAGTATAATACTATATGATAAAAAATAAAGATGAATATACACAAGAAGTACATAAGCTTATTTCATGGGCTAAAGCTTATTATGTAAATGATGATCCAATTGCCAGTGATGAAGAATATGATAAATTAAATAAAAAAATTATTTTTTATGAAAAAATACACCCTGAAGATATACATGAAAATACGCCCACACAAAGAGTTGGTGGATTAGTTTTAGATGGCTTTGATAAAGCATCTCATTTATCAAAAATGTGGTCTCAAGAAGACGTATTTGATTGTCAAGAGCTAAAAAATTGGATTAATAGAGCTTCTAAAATTGTTGATGTTAATAAAACTAAATTTTTATGTGAGCCAAAATTTGATGGAGCTAGTTTAAATTTGATTTATGAGTATGGTGTATTAAAACAAGCTATTTCAAGAGGTGATGGAAATATAGGCGAAGATATAACTTCAAATGCAAAAACGATACACTCAATTCCACTTAGTATACCTTATGAGGGACTAATTGAAATACGAGGTGAAGTAGTTATAAAAAAGGAAAATTTTTCTTATATAAATAAACAAAGAGAGAAAAATGGAGAAGCATTATTTGCAAATCCAAGAAATGCAGCAGCAGGTAGTTTACGACAACTAGATTCTAGTGTGACTTCAAAAAGAAAATTATTTTTTAATGTATGGGGTATAGGTTTTCATTCTTTAAATTTTAAAACTATACAAGAAAGCATGGAATATATATATTCTTTTGGTTTTCAAAGGCCACCAATATATAAACTTTGTTCTAATTTAGAAGAAATTAACGAAGTTTATCATGACATAATAAAAAAAAGAGATACTATTAGTATGGGCTTAGATGGTATGGTAATCAAAATAAATAACATATCTTTTCAAGAAGAGCTAGGATATACAGTAAAGTATCCCAAATGGTCTTGTGCTTATAAATTTCCAGCAGTAGAAAAAACAACTAAAGTAAAAGATATAATTTTACAAGTAGGAAGAACAGGAGCTATAACACCAGTAGCAATAGTCGAACCTACTTTAATAGATGGTTCAACAGTACAAAGAGCTACTTTACATAACTTTGATGAGATACGTAGACTAGATTTAAAAATAAATGATGAAGTTATACTTATTAAAAGCGGAGATATTATTCCAAAAATTACTAAAGTATTAAATCAAAGAAGAACCGGGATTGAAACTTATTTTGTAAAACCGATTAATTGCCCAAAATGTAATAGTGAACTTTTAGATGAAGGTATACTTTTAAAATGCCAGAATCTTAAATGCCCTTCACGACTTATAAATAGTATCATACATTTTTCAAGTAAAAATTGCCTTAATATTGATGGGCTTGGAAATAAAATTGTTGAATTATTAGTACAAAAAAATATAATTAATGGTATTTTAGATTTATACAGTATAAGCTTTAATGACCTTATTAAATTAGACAGTTTTAAAGAAAAGAAAATAAACAACTTATTGAATGCAATTAAAAATACAAAAAATACAAAACTGCATAAACTTATAAATGCTTTAGGAATTGAACATATTGGTGAAGTTGCTTCAAAGCAATTAAGTGATGAGTTTGCTTTGAATATTTTAAATGTTAGTTACGAGGATCTTATAAACCTCGATGGTATTGGTGAGCAAATGGCATTATCTTTTTTGGAATTTTTAAAAGTAAATAAAAGTATCATTGTAGATTTATTTTTAATAATAGAACCAAGCGTAGAAAAAAAAATAATCGCAAAGGAAAATCAATTTAAAGATAAAATACTTGTACTAACTGGTACTATGAGTGTTGGAAGAAATGAAATAAAAAAAGCATTAGAATTACTAGGTGCAAAAATTAGCTCAAGCGTTTCAAAAAAAACTGATTTTTTAATATATGGAACTGATGCTGGAAGTAAATATGATAAGGCAATTACTCTAGGTATAAAAACTCTAAAAGAAGAAGACTTGGAACTTTAAATCTTAATTGATACTATTATAAGGAATAAGATATGAAAAAGATTTTTAATTATATTTATGACAAGTATGGTAATTATATATTGTGGATATTACTAGTTATTCAAGCACTTGCTGTTTCTATATCTTCTTACAAATAAAAAATACTTATTGTTTTATTTTAACTTAAAACACAATTATGATATAATCGCGATTATATAAATATTAGGAATGATTTTGGGAATAATTAGCTTTTTACTAGTTTTATCCGTACTAGTTTTTGTTCATGAACTTGGTCATTATAGTGTTGCTAAGTATTATGGGGTAACCGTTTACGATTTTTCTATTGGATTTGGTAAAAAACTTATTACTAAAAGATTTTTTAATACTAATTGGAGTTTATCTTTAATTCCCTTGGGTGGATATGTTCGTATGAAAGGTCAAGAAGACTTAAACCCTTCATATGAAAATATTCAAAGCGATAGTTATAATGCCTTGACACCGTTAAAAAGAATTATGATTTTACTAGCTGGTCCTGCTGCTAATTTTTTACTTGCTTTTGTTTTATATTTTGTAATAGCATTAATGCCACATCAAACTTTAAGCGCAACTATTGGAAAAGTTTTAGATAATTCCCCTGCTTTAAGCGCTGGATTAAAAGTTAATGATAAAATATTAAAAATAAATAATGTGAATATAAACTCATGGGGTGAAATGAGTAAGATAATTTCTAACTCTAAAAACGTTATGCAATTTACAATACTAAGAAATAATGAAAAAAAATATATTCAACTAAATACAAAAGTACTTGATAGCAAAAATATTTTTAATGAAAAAATAAAAAAAGCTATGATTGGAATATCTCCTGCTATGAAATTTACAACTATTTCTTATGGATTTAGCGATGGTTTTGTTTTTGCTTATGACAAAACTATTCAAGCATCAAAAATGATATTTCAAGGTGTGCAAAAATTAATACAAGGAATTGTACCATCTAGCGAGGTTGGTGGGGTAATTAGTATAGGTAAAGTTATATCAGATGCATCTGAGTCTGGAATTGTTTCCTTATTTATAATATCAGCACTTATTTCAGTTAATTTAGGAGTATTAAATCTTTTACCAATTCCTGCACTAGATGGTGGTCATATTATGTTTAATATATATGAACTAATTACAAAAAGAAAACCAAGTCAAAGAATTTTAATTCAACTTACCATCATAGGATGGATCTTATTAATAGGACTCATGACTCTTGGATTGTATAACGACATAAATAGATTATTTTAAAGGATATGAATGATTAGCAAAGAACAAGCAGTAAAAAACCTTGATGAAATCATAACAAAAAATGAATTTGCAAGAATACAAGTTAATGCTCACCATATAGTACAAATAGTAGGTGTTAGTAAATATAATACAAGTGAAGACATCAAAACTTTATACAGTGTTGGTCAAAGAGCTTTTGGCGAAAATAAAGTACAAGATTTAAAAGAAAAATCACAAATATTAGATGAATTTCCATTGTCTTGGCATTTTATAGGAACTTTACAAAAAAATAAAATAAACAATCTAATAGATGCTAGACCTGTACTTATGCATTCTTTAGATTCAATTGATTTAGCCATTGAACTTAATAAAAAGTTAATAACAAAAAATACTACAATGAATTGTCTTTTGCAAATAAATAGTGCAAATGAACAAAGTAAATCAGGAGTAAATGTAAGTGAAGCAGTTACTATTTATGAACAAATATTAAATACTTGTCCAAATATAGTTTTAAAGGGCGTTATGAGCATTGGGGCACATACAAAAGATATAAAATTAATAAAAGAAAGCTTTATGACTACTAAAAGTATTTTTGATAAATGTAAGGGAGCAAAAATTTGTTCTATGGGAATGAGTGCTGATTATGAATTGGCTATTTCTTGTGGCTCAAATATGGTAAGAATTGGCTCTGCTTTATTTAAAAAGTAAAGTAAAAGCCTTACTCTTCATCTTTTTTATTTAAATCTTTTTGTCTTTTTTCCAATTCATCCATTCTTTTATTGTGTTTTTGAACTTGTTGTTTATTAAATCCAGCAACTAAAAATATAAGCAATAATACGAATAGTATTAAAACAATTGTGTCGATTATCTCATTCATATTAAATCCTCATATATACAAGCATCAATTTCATTTAATGCTAGTTGTTCAATCTCATCATCATTATTTATAATTTGTGCAATTTTTGAATCAAACATATAACTTTGTGCTATTTTTTGTATTTCTAAGGCTTTTTGCTTATTTGTTATAATAAATGAACTATTTAAATTATTACAAAATATAGCCTGAGTAATATTATTTACTATAACTGCGCTTTGTAAATTATTTTTATTACAATATTTTATAATATCTATTTCATAATCAAATAATAAAATACAATTTGGTTTTGTATGGATAATATCAGCAATCTTATATACTTTTTCAAATGTTGGATGTTCAATGTGTTTATTACCTAGTATTATCATGTTAGTTCAAACACTCTTTAGAACAAAAATATTTGCCACTACCTAATATTGCATCTTGTTTTGAAATATAAGTTTGACATGAAGCACATTCTATCATGGTATCTACTTCCTCATTCTTATCATCTTTTTTATCCATTAGATTTTCTCTATTTTTTTTGAAAAATACAATATAAATTAAAAAACCAATCAACAATAATGCAAAAATTTTAAAAATCATTTTTTATCCTTACTTTTTATATACACATAATTTCTATGTTCACCAAAACTTATTACATCATAATTATTTATCTTGGAGACTTCTAGTTCGTTTTGTGCTAAAGAACCTTTATAAAAAAGATATTGTGTGTGTTCATTTGAAATATCTTTGGTTATATCCAATAGTAGCGAAGTATTTGTAACTGCCCTACTTACAATTAAATCATATTTTTCATTTGATATATCTTCAGCTCTTTTTTCTATAACTTTTATATTTGTAAGTTTAAGAAAGGAGCTCACAAATTTTAAAAAAGCCACTCTTTTTGCTCTTGGTTCAATTAAAGTACAAGAAATATCAGGTCTAGCAATTGCTAAAAGCATTCCTGGATACCCTGCTCCTGTACCAACATCTGCTATAGAAGTATATGTAGATAAAAACTTTAAAACATAAATACTATCTAATATATTTAATTCTATTGCTTCTTGTTGTAAGTCTTTATTGGAGCTTAGGTTATGTACTTTTCCCCATTGTTTGAGTAAAGTTATATATTTTTCACATCTATCATAAAATATATCATCAAACTCTAAATCAACAGCTTCACATTTTTGTTTTAATTGCATCATATCAAGTGACCCATTTTTTCTTTTTTTATATTAAGATAATTTTCATTTTCTTTAGTTTGACCTACTATGATTTCTATTCTTTTTTTTACTTTTACATTTATTTTATTTATTTTATCAGGATTATTTGTTAGTAAATTTACCTCTTTTATATTTAAATGATCAAGAATAAAATCAACTATTTCATAGTTTCTTTCATCTGCTGAGAAACCAAGCTGATGATTTGCTGTAATTGTATCTAATCCCTTATCTTGTAGTGAATAAGCATTTATTTTATTAAACAATCCAATATCACGACCTTCTTGTCTTAAATAAAGAATCATTCCTGTATTTTCGTTTATATATTCTAAAGCATAGTTCAATTGTGCTTGACAATCACATTTTATACTACTAATTGCATCTCCTGTTAAACATTCACTATGTATTCTTACATTTGTAGTTTCATTTTGTGTATTTGTTTTAATTACAAGATGTTCTTTTTCGCCTTGTCTAAAAGATTGAACTAAAAATTCACCATGTTTAGTTGGTAACTTTGCAATATTTGAAATTTCTATATTCATAAATTTGTATCTACCCTAGTACTATTTTAAGCGATTATACCTAATTATTACTTACTATTTGGCAAAATAACTTTAAACAAGGCTCCAGTATAATCATCATTTTCATATGTAAAATCATTGTTTACAATTTCTATTTTCCCATTCATGTGATCGTGAATCATTTGATGTGTCATATATAAACCCAAACCCGTACCTTGACTTTTATGTTTTGTTGTAAAATAAGGTTCAAATATATTGTTTATTATGTCATTTGGAATTCCACCTGCATTGTCTTGTATGCTTATTATGACATTATTTTTTTCAAGATAAGTATCTATTAATATCAATTTAGGATTTATATTTTGGTCCTTTAATGCATCTCTTGCATTATTTACAATATTTAATAATGATTGAGTCAATTCATTTTCTAAACCATATAATAATATATCTTCTTTATGCGATTGAATTACGTCTATTTTTGCAGATTTTATATTTCCATCTACTAGCTTTAATACCTTTTTTACAATTTTTTCAGGTTCATAATTTGTTTTTATAGCATCATTTTTTAAAAAACTTTGAAAGTCACTTATAGTATTTGATAAAAATTCTGTATTTTCAACTATGTCATCTAATGATTGATAAAGTTCATTATCTTCTAAAATATTAAGTTCATGATTGACTTTAATACTACTAGCTCCAATAGAAATAGATGATAAAGGTTGTCTCCATTGATGAGCAATATTACCAATCATTTCTCCCATTGCTGCCATTTTTGATTGTTGAGATAACATTTTTTCTTTTCTTTTTATTTCACTAAGATCTAAAACAGCAATAATTTTTATATCTTTTGAATTTATTATTATATTTGTTTCTTTGATTTGAGCTGGAAATTCAAGTCCATTTTTTTTACGCATTATTATTTCAAACTCATGATTTACATTGTTTTTTAATAATTCTTCTTTATCAAATAAAGTAATGTTGCTAGATACTATGTCTAAAATATTTTTGCCAATCAGTTTATTTTTTTCTTCATATTCAAATATATGTAAAGCAGCATCATTTGTATCCATACAAATATTATTATCAAACATTACAAGTCCCTCAATTGTAGCATTTGTAAGTGCTTTAAAACCATCTAATGATTGTTCTAATTGAGCTTGTTGTTTTTGTAATAATTTTGATTGCATTACATAATTCATCCACAATTCTATTTTTAGATTAAACTCTTCATGAATTACTGGAATTTTTATAAAATCACTCAGTCCGTTTTGAATATAGTCTTGTAACTGTAAAGGATCGTATTTGTTAGTTAGTGCTAAAATAGGCAATGTTTTTGAGATTTTACTTCTTGCTTTTGATACTAAATCATGACTATTTATATCATTTAAATTTATATCCAAAATAATCATAGAAATATTATAATCATCTATAGCTTTCCAGCCAGCTGTTCCAGTTGAAACTACTTCAACTTCATAACATCTTTGTTTTAACAACTTTAATATAATAGATCTTGTATCATTGTCTTTTTTTATAAGTAATATTTTATGGTTTTTATTGTTTACTAGTTTTTGAATTAAAGTAGTAATTTCATGTATTATTGTAAGAATATTATTTAATTTAATTTTATATCCTAGTAATCCACACTTAATAAATTGTTTTCTAGAACTAATTTCTATATCGTTTGTTAAAAATATTATATTAGTTATTGATATACTCTTTACGTGTTCTATTATTTGAATTTCTTCTTCACTAGATTCATCACTATTGATTATGAGTAAATCTACATGATTATTTGTAACATACTCATATAAATTAAGTGTGTCGTCTTCTTGTTTTATATTATATCCTGCTTTATGCATTTCATTGTAAATTAGCTTAGTACTATGAGAGCAAGTGTCATGTAATAATATAGTAAAATCGTTATTTACCATTGCTGTCCTTTTCTAGCGAGAATTCTATTAATTGTTCTACATAATGTATATACTCTGGTACATTTTCTAATGATTTTTTTAAAATACTTACAGTACTTAGTGCATCATCATAAGCCCTATGGTGAGTACCTATATTTATATTTAAGTCTTCTTTTAAATATTTTAATCCATACCTTTTTGCAACAATTGTTTTTTTTGCCAAATCAATTGTACATAATTTTCTATTAAAAAGTTCTCCTAAACTATATTTTTTAAAGCTATCGTTTATAAATTTATAATCAAATGAAATATTGTGTGCAACAAATACATCATCTTCTAAAAATATTTTAAACTCCTCTAGGACATCTTTTAAGTTTCTTGCATCTTTTAGCATGTCCATCGTGATACCAGTGATTTCTTGTACTTTTTTTGGTATATGATTCGCAGTTACAAGTGATTTGTAAGACTCTAATACTTTATTGTTTTTGATTTTTACCGCACCTATTTCTATGATTTGACCATCTTTTGTATTACTAGCGGTGGTTTCAATATCAACCACACAAAATACTTGATCGTGTAATAGCGTATTGTTAGTTTTTAAATATACATCAAATTCACCTATATGTATAGGAAAGCCATTTGAGATTATCAATTCTTTTTCAAGTTCAATATTGTTAAAAAAAGTATTGCTGTTTATTAATATTTCATCAAAATGCTTTACACTCAAAGAACTATTTAGTAATATATTAGTTATGTTATTTATATAACTCATTAACCGTGTTCATAAATAAATTTAATTTTTTTTTACTTTTAATACCTTTTTCCTCTTCGACTCCAGAACTTAAATCTAAAGCATAAAAATTGTATTTTTTAAAATCATTAATATTTGACTGGTTTATACCACCAGCTATTATTATTTTAGAACAATCAATATTATCAAACCATTGCAAGTTTAATCTTTTTCCTTCTCCTCCATATTGTTCCACAAAAGCATCTATTAATCTATATTCATTGTTGTATTTTTGTACATCTTCTTGACATTTAGCTCTAATAACTCTTATTGATTTTGTTCTTAAATTATCAAAAAAATCATCTTTAACATCAAAATGTATTTGTGCTAAATCAATTTTACACATTGAACAAATAAAATCGATTTTTGGGGCAACGTCATTTACAAATAAACCAACAGTTTGAATAAAAGGAGGCAATTTTTCTATAATTTCTTTAGCCTTTGTGGGATCAATATATCTTTTTGATTTTGTGTAAAATACAAAACCCAAAGCATTAGCTCCTGCATCTATAGCATTTAGTGCATCATTTAGGTTTGTAATACCACATATTTTAACTCTCATATTATATTAAACTTTTAATGATTTTATGGCTTTAGAATAATCTTTACTTCCATATATGTATGAACCTGCAACCACAACATCAACTCCTGCATCTTTAAGTTGATTGATATTTTTATCGTTTACACCACCATCAACTTGGATGAGGCAATTTGGATTTTTTTTATTTATTAGTTTTTTTAATTCTTTTGTTTTTTCAAGTACATCTGAAATAAATTTTTGTCCACCAAAACCTGGGTTAACAGACATTAATAAAACCATATCTAAGTCTTGAATTAAATATTCTATTAAACTAGGAGGAGTACTTGGGTTTAATACAATTGCAGGTTTTATTCCCAATGTTCTTAATTTTTGGATGATTCTGTGTGGATGATTTTCACTTTCAATATGAAATGAAATATATTCGGGATTTAAAGGAGCAAATAAATCTATAAAAAAATTATTGTCTTTAACCATTAAATGAATATCCAATCCTTTACTAGCTATTTTTGCAACACTTGATACTACAACTGGACCTATAGTCATATTTGGTACAAAATGACCATCCATAACATCAACATGAATTAAATCACATCCACCATCGCAAATTGCTTTTATTTCATCATCTAATTTTCCAAAATTTGCACTTAAAATACTTGGAGCTACTAACATTTATTTTCCTAATTATTTGTATTTTTCAGTATATCCAATTTTTATTAAGCCCTATGTTATAAGCATAATTTAGTTATAGTATTTATTAAATGAATTAAAGAACTAAAATGCAATATATCGAATTATTTACTTTCACATTTGTTGCCTTTTTACTTGTGGCATCTCCAGGCCCAAATGGTTTGTTATTTGTAAGAACAATGACAGCTCATGGTAATAAAAATGCATATTCAAATATATTAGGTTTTATCTTAGCACTTTATTTGCATGGTATTTTATCAAGTCTTGGAATTAGCGCACTAATTAATAGCTCTGAAAAAGCTTTTTTTGCACTAAAGTTTTTAGGAGCATTGTATTTAGCTTATCTTGGTATAAAATCTTTACTTAATGCTTTTAAAAGTATTAAGTCAAAAAATGAAAATATACAGTACAAATATAAATCTCTTAAAAGTTCGTTTTCTGAAGGGTTTTTAACTTGTGCTTTAAATCCTAAAGTGTCTATGTTTTATTTAGCTGCTTTTGCACAATTTATATCTCTAGATAAGTACTCAGTATTTTATGTCTTATTGCTTATAACTATACATTGTCTTATTAATTTTTTGTGGTTTACTTCTATATTACTTTTGATAAAAAAAATAAAATTTGCATTTAAAAATATAAAACTGCAAAAGGTACTAGAAGGATTTACAGGTATTGTATTTATTGCTTTTGGACTTAAACTTCTTAGCTTAGATGCTAAATAATAATACTTATATAAGAAGGAATAATTTTGAAAACAAATGAAGTAAATAAAATCTTTTATGTTCTAATAGTTTTTGCAATGCTTTTTTGGGGAGCATCTTGGGTAAATGTTAAAGTTTTAGGAGAATATATTAGCTATGAAGAGCTAGTATTTTATAGATACTTAATAACAACAATTACGATGTTTCCAGTTCTCATATTTATGAAAACTTCTTTTAATATATCATTTAAAAATCTTGGACTTTCTACATTTGCCTCTGGTTTTCTTATTATATATACTATATTTTTTTATCTTGGTACAAAACATGGAACCGCTGGATTGGGAGGAGCATTAGTTACTACAACTATTCCTATTGTTACTTTTATCTTACTTGTTGCTTTTTTCAAAAAAGTTGTATTTAAAAAAGATATTTTTGCTTTAATTGTAGGTGCGGTTGGTGTACTTACTATCTTAAATGTATGGCAATTACATATGGATGATATATTAACATCCACAAATTTTTATTTTTTATTATGTTCACTAACATGGGCCATGCTTACTATTGTGAATACAAAATCAAAAGATATTAATCCTTTGGTTTTCTCATTTTATATTTATGTGATTTCTACTGTTATTTCATTTTTTGTTAGTGATTTTCCAACAGGAAATATTTTAAACTTAGATTATATATTTTGGATAAATATAGTAGTTATTTCAATTCTTGCTACTACATTTGCTACATCTATATTTTTTCTTGCGATAAAAAATATAGGTACATCTCAAGCTAGTGCTTTTATCTTTTTAGTACCGTTTTTTGCAATCACTCTTAGTAATATTTTTTTAGATGAAGAAATTTATATTACAACTATTTTAGGTACAATCTTAACAATAATAGCAGTGTACACATTAAATAAAAAGTAAAATGAAAACATTCATATTTTTAATATTATGTGTTTTATTTTGGTCTGGCAATTTTGTTTTAGGTAAATATATTGTATTTTTTATCAATAAAAGAACTTACATTCAATAATGGAGATTTGTTAGTTATATTATCTTCTATTTTGTGGGCTTTATATACGGTTTTGATAAAACTAAAACCTAAAGAACTAAGTGATATTGAATATTTTAGTACGATTGTTATTCTTGGGTTGTTTATGCTTAGCTTTGCATATTTTATTCAATTTGATTCATTACAAAGTCAAATAAATTTAATCAAAAATAACTATCTTGTATTTTTATACACTTCTATATTGGCTTCAAGTGTTTCATATTATTTTGGTATAAAGGAATTAGTAGTATTGAGCAAATAAAACTGGACAATTCACTCATCTTATGCCTGTATTTGGTATTTTTTTAGCTTATTTATTCTTGGGCGAAACATTAGAATCTTATCATCTTGTGGGTGTATTTTTTATAATGCTTGGAATATATTTATCTATTTTTTACAAAATGAATGCAAAGAACTAAAATATATTTTAATAAGCTTTTGTTTTTACTTTATATTCATTGCTTTTTAATTTTTGTACATATATCGTAGGAATATTAGCTGTATAAGAATTGTTTACTAATTGTGAATGATATGTGCATATATCATTGTTATTATTATCTTGTATAGTCCATTTTACATTTTTAAATTTATTTGTGTCTTCTAATTTAAAATTTATACTAGCGGATCCTTCATTCATACCAATATGATGATTTTTTATAATAGGCACATCACTTGGAAATGCTATGCTATTGTTTTTTTCATCAAAAAAGCAACTATCATGAATAGTTACATCATCTTTAATTGCAGGCCAAACATGTTGTGCTAAAAATTTTTGATCTAGGTGTGTTCTAGATGCATGAATTTCATTTTGAAATGTTTTAATTGTTTTCTCAATATTTGTTAGAATACCAGTTATTCCACCAAACATTCCAGCTAAAATCAAATCTGTATGAGTATAGTTATCTCTTATAATATGAAATGCTGTTTTTGATTGTATCCAATGATTTACTAGTATTGCTTCTTTTTCACTTATGACAGAATCACAATCTCTTACTAAATATCTATCAATCGTATCATCACTCATAACTTCAAATCTCCAAAAAAGCATATCTTTTATGTCATTTGTGTGTTCTTTTATTATAACTTGCGATTTTGTTTCTTCTAATCTTAATATGATTTCGCTAGGTACATTACTACTACAATAAAATCTACATGTCCAATTTGGGTATAGTTGTGATACTTTTTGTGCGTTAATTATTGCATTTTCGCAATATTTTGGACTTGTACCAAATAAAGTAAATGATATGATATTTTTAGAATTATCGTTTGTATTTAAGGGTTTTACTTTATATTCATTTTGATTAATTATATTTTTTTCATATTGTAATGCATTTTTTGCTTTTAAATTCAAAGATTTTATACCTGCTATTTTTGAGTTTTCAAGATCATCTATTCTCATGTAATCTTCTGCTAATATATCATATATTGAATAATTGTCATCTTGTAGTTCTTGTGCTTGAAGAGTATATTTTATTGCTTCATCATATTTTCTTAAAAAATGATAACTTTTAGCTAAAGTTAAAATACTATGAAATGAAATTGAATCTAGGGTGAATATTTTTTTAGCATATTGTAGAGCTTCTTCCCTTAATTCAAGATATCCAGCCATGTTAACCATACCTTGTAAATCGTTTATTTTATCTTTTATTGTTACTCTTTTATTATAATGAGTATGAGAGAGCATTTTTTTGTATATTTTGTAAGATGAAGAAACTTGACCCTTAACATATAATGATCCACCTTTTTGTCTTAATTGTTGTATTTTTGTCAAGTGTTCACCTTTTTTATATTAATACATAATTATAGCAGATAATTTTTAATTTTAATTATTCATAAAAAGTATTAAATAAAAGTATGTCATTTTGAAATATTTTTTAAAATAACATAAAAATATTGCTATTATAATAAAAAATAATATTGGAGTTTAAAATGTCAATCTTAGGTAAATGTCCGTATTGTAATGACGGATTAATAAAACTAGAGTCAAAACCTGTTTTAGGTAAAAATACAAAAATATACACATGTACAAATGCCTCATGGAGTAGTGAAGATGGTGAGTTATTTGAATTAAGTAAAAACGCTACATGTTCATTTAGAATATGGGGAAACAGTTTACTTAAATGGGGTAAAAGAGGAATTGGACCTTATGAGGTTAAAAACTTATTGCAAGGAAAAGATGTCAGCGTTAGATTATTTAGTTTGCAAAAAAAACAAGAATACTATAAGTATATTTGTCTTAGTAAGGATTATGGTATTTCTGTACTATGGGATATAGATGTGGAAATACCAATGAGTGATGAAAAGATTGCATAAAGTTAATATTGATATAATATCTTATATTTAAACTAAGGATAAGAAATTAATATTAAAGATACAAAAGAAGAAAAGTTAAATTCCAATCATCATACTTTATTTAAGAGTAAAATTGATGCAAAAGAGATTAAACTTGGTGCAAACACATATAAAAAACAACCAGCACATGTTAATTTTAGACTTTTTATAGATTCATTTATGGAGAAAGAAAGAGGTTTACACGAAATATTTAATGAACTTTGGAATGCAAAAGAACATGATACTCTAGAATTGAGAATTAATTCAAGAGGTGGATTAGTTAATGAAGGTAGTCAATTTTATTCTATAATAAACAATAAATTTTTTAATAAAACAACAACCATTCTTGATTCGTGCGGATATTCTATGGGTGCGCTTACTTTTTGTATGGGTCATAAAAGAGTTATAACAACTAGGAGTGATTTAATGTTTCATGACTATTCTGGTGGAATAGCAGGCAAAGGTGGTGAAATTAAATCAAGATTTAAACATAGTACAAAACATCTAAGAGATTTTTTCAAAGACGTAATCTTATCAAAACAATTTTTAACTAAAAAAGAGTTTGATGATATGTTAATAGGCAAAGATTTTTGGATGGATGCAAAAGAATTATGTAAAAGAGGAATAGCTACACATGTTTTAATAGATGGTAAAGAAATTACTTCAAAAAAATATTTGAAATCACTAAAAAATTAAAGTTTATCTTTTTTATGTAATAAATAAGGATTTCTTTGTGCTGTTGGAGTTACTAAAGCATGTTGAATATTTACATGCGCAGGAGCATTTAGTATATATATTATAAGATCAGCAATATCTTTGGGACTTAATGGTTCGTATCCGTCATATACTTTATTTGCATCATTGTCGTTTCCTTTATATCTTACACTTGCAAATTCAGTTTGAACAGCACCTGGAGCCACACAAGATACTCTTATATTAGTACCTAGTAAATCAATATTCATGGATTCACTTAATGTATGTACTGCACTTTTAGATGCACAATATACATTTCCTCCGGGGTATGGATTACTGCCTGCTATACTTCCTATATTTATTATGTGTCCTTTGTTTTTAGATCTCATATTTTCTATAATTATTTTACTAACATATAATAAACCTTTAATATTTGTATCTATCATATTTTCCCAATTTTCAAGTATACCTTCATCTATTTTTTCGACCCCTAAGGCTAAACCAGCATTGTTAATAAGTATATCTATTTCGTATTCTGTTAGAACTTCATCAAGAACTGTTTGAACTTCTTCTTTTTTACTCACATCAAATACTACTATTTTTACTTCGATTTTATGTTTTTCTTCTAATTTTTCTTTGAGTACTTCTAGTCTATTTCTTCGTCTACCTGTTAAAACTAAATCCACACCCATTTTTGCTAAAGCTTTTGCGCAAGATTTCCCTATTCCTGAAGTTGCACCCGTAATTAATGCAGTTTTATCAAGTAAGTTATTAAAATTATCCATATTGTTTCCTTTTGTTATTCTTGAGGTAAAAAAAATTTTTGTAATACAAGTTCTCCATTTTCATCAAAATAAATATAATTTAAAAAATCTTTTTTTATACTTAGTCCGGCTAAATAACGAAGCGCAAGATTTGCCTGAATTGAAGCTATTTGCATAACCATTGGGCAAGCAATTCCATTTGGTGTTCTTTGTTTTACTGTAAATACACTTTCAAATTTACTTTTATCAAAAAAACATACTTGCCCAATAAATTCTTCAGCACTAGCATATATCCAAGGTACGCTTATACTTTTTGCATATTGATCAATCTTTGCACGTACTTCTAGGTTGTCAGTTGCATCTAATATCAAATCTACTTTTTCATTGTTTAGTTTTGTATATGCCTCAAAATCACAATCAGCTGTATTAACATTAACAAATGGATTTCTAGATGTAATAATTTCTTTTAATACATCACATTTTTTTCTTCCATCATCAGCCATTTTAAAAGCTATTTGTCTATGAATATTATGTATACTAACTATATCAAAATCAACTACTGTGATTTTTCCAATTCCACTACTACCAAGTGCAAAACCTAAACTACAACCCAATCCTCCACAACCAATAATAACTATATTTTTATTTTGTAAGTTTTTTTGTGTTTGTAATCCCCATAATTGTATTTGTCTATTAAAATAATTTTCCATCAATTATTATATCAAAATATAAATAATAGTTAATTACTTAGACTCTTATTATATAGTATTATGTGCATTATTTTAACGTTAAAAATATATATATAAGAATATATAGATATAATGACAAAAAAAGGAAATAAAATGAATAAAAATAATCTAATAAAACTTATAAGTGCTATATCTATAGTTGTATTATTTACTGCATGTAGTAACGATAGTGAGAATAAAACTGAAACTGCAAGTAATGAAACAGATACAGCTAGTTTAGTGAAAAAAGAAGTTAAGGAAATAAAATGAATAAAAATAATCTAATAAAACTTATAAGTGCTATATCTATAGTTGTATTATTTACTGCATGTAGTAACGATAGTGAGAATAAAACTGAAACTGCAAGTAATGAAACAGATACAGCTAGTTTAGTGAAAAAAGAAGTAGAAGTAGCTAAAGAAGTTGTAAAAGAA
>CAZEXK010000005.1:0-49006 GCA_964516815.1 uncultured Helicobacter sp.
TAAATGGTGGAGATGGTAATGATATACTAAATGGTGGAGATGGTAATGATACACTTAATGGTGGAGCTGGAGATGATAAATTATATGCTGGAACTGGTATAAATACATTAAGTGGAAATGAAGGAAATGATTTGTTTGTGGTTGATTTTAGTAATTTAGAAAACAACACAATAAATGGTGGTAGTGGTAGTGATACTGTAAGAATGAGTGGTTCTTTTAATGTAGATAATTTTGATTCAAATGCAGATACTAATTTTAAAGATGCCACAAATGCAAAATTTACAGGTATAGAAGTTCTTGACTTTACTAGTTTTGCATTACAAGGATCAGATAATAGAGAGTTTGTATTTGATTATTCACAACTTGCTGAATTTAGTAATGGTTCTGGATCTGAAATGACATTTAAATTAAAAGCTGCTCAAGTTTCAAATATAAAATTTAATGCTGAACGAATAGATGATATTGGAACTGATAGTAGTGAAGACAGTGTAATAACATATGATGGTGATGGTATAGGAGATTCTGGTAATGTCTTAGTTGATAACGGTAAATATAGAGTATACGAAAATGATGATAATACAAGTAGTAATTACATTGATGTAATTATTGATTATTAAACATACAAGTATTTATATACAATAAGGGGATTTAGATATAATACAATATTATTTATAAATAAGGAAATAAATGCAAGATAATAAAGAACTTTATTTTACTGGAATAAAATTATATAATGAAAAAAAATATCAAAAAGCCTTAAAAGTATTTGAAGAGTTAATACATAAAGATCCACAAAATGGTGACTCTTTTGCTAATATATCTGTAATTAAAAAAATAGAAAAAAAATATGATGAAGCATTTAAATACCTAAATAGTGCAATTAAAATAAATCCCAAAAATTCACAATACCATACGAATATGGGAAATTTATTTCGTGATGTAGGTAGTTATAAAAACTCTATTGATTCATATTTAAAAGCAATTGAAATTAATCCTGAAGATGCAAATACATTTAATAATCTGGCTATAACTTATGAAAAAACTGGAGATGAGAATAAGGCTATAGAATATTATAAGAAAGCTATTATTATTGATAATACAATGGTAAAAGCTATAAATAATATTGGGATATTATTATATAAACAAAAAAAATACCAAGATGCCATTGATGTATTTGATTTAGCTTTAAAAACCGATCCTGAATATTATGATGTGTATAGTAACAAAGGTTCTTGTTTAAGTAAAATCAAAGAGTATGATAAAGCAATAGAACAATTAAAATTGGCAATAAAATATCAACCAAATAATCCAGGTGCTTATACGAACCTTGGAAATGTATATCATAAAACATATAAATATAACGAAGCTATACAAATGCATGAAAAATCTTTGAGTTTAAACGATAAGGCATCAAATACACATGCAAATTTAGCAAATTCTTTAAAAAAAATTGGATTGCTTAAAGAAGCTATACTTTCATATAAACAATCGCTACAAATAGATCCCAATTCAATAAATGTTCATTTTGACATATCTACTACATATTTGATGAAACAAGATTTTATTAATGGTTGGAAAGAATACGAATGGCGATTTAAAAAAGAAGAAATGATAGGTCATATACAAAAGTATAAAAATATTTTTGAAGCACCATTATTTACAGGACAAGAAGATATAAAGTATAAGACTTTGTTAGTTCATAGTGAGCAAGGATTTGGAGATAGCATACAGTTTGTTAGGTTTGCATCTCTTTTAACTAAAAAATATTTATGTAAGGTAATATTGTCAACAAGAGAAGAACTAGTTAGTTTATTTACTGGTTTAAAAGGAATAAATGAAGTTGTATCAAGAGAAAATGTTAAAGCACCTAGCTATGATTATCAAATAGCTTTAATGTCATTACCTTATTTACTTAAAATGAGCAGTTTTAAAGATATACCTTCTAAAAAACAATATTTATTTGCACCAAAAGAACAAACAATAAAAATAAAAAAAGAAGCTGGATTTTTTTATGTCGGTATAACTTGGTCTGCTAGTGTTACGGGTGAATCTTATGATGGAAAAGTATTTGATATAAAATATTTAGAGCCATTATTAAAAAATAACAAAATCATAGTATATTCTTTACAAGTAGGCCCAGAAAGTGTAGATATTAAAAATTCAAAGTTTAATAATAATATTATTGACAGAAGTAATGAATTAAAAAGTTTTAATGATACAGCTAGTTTAATTGATCAATTAGACTTAGTAATTTCTTCAGATACTTCAGTAGCACACCTAGCAGGGGCTTTAAATAAAGAAGTATGGGTACCTATTCAAAAAGTACCAGATTGGAGATGGACAGAGAAAGATGAAAATTCAAACTGGTATGAAAGTGCAAAATTATTTAAACAAGAAAAAAATAGACAATGGCAAAGTGTATTTGATAAAATATTTAATACTCTGGATAAAAAACTAAATAAGAATATAAAAAAAGATAATAACGAACCAAAGTTAAATACAACAACCAGTAAAGTAGATACAATCAAAAG
This sequence comes from uncultured Helicobacter sp., assembly GCA_964516815.1. GTDB lineage: Bacteria > Campylobacterota > Campylobacteria > Campylobacterales > Arcobacteraceae > CAIJNA01. The sequence goes on from CAZEXK010000005.1 coordinate 2,532, forward strand.
TGAGAATAGTGCTAATGAAAAAGTAGATACAGATAATAGTAAAAATAGATTGCTTTTGAGTTTAAAATACATTTTAGACTTTTACTATGGAAGTGTTTCTGTTCAAACAATATTAAACTTTACTCCTAATACTAGTGAGGGGTTTACCAATGATATGGTAATAGATGTTGCAAATGAAATGGGATTAAACTCAATTGAAAAAGACATGAAAGCATCTCAAGTAGCTAATTATTTTTTCCCATGTATTGTGATTGATAAAGCAGGAGAAGCTTTTATTTTGGTATCTAAAGCAAATAGAGAAGCTACACTAATAAATGCAAAAACAAATGAGAGTATAGTACATAATATCAAGCATCTTGATAAATATCAAAAAGTTATCTTGATATTTAGAGATCAAAAGAAAAGTGAATTTATTGAAATAGATAAAAACAAAAATTGGTTTTGGGGTCCAGTTAAATCATTTTGGAGGTCATATATTGAAATAGGTTTATTGACTTTTTTTATCAATATATTTGCATTGGCAATTCCTTTGTTTACTATGAGCGTATATGATAGAGTAGTACCAAATAATGCTATTGAAACATTGTTTGTTTTAGCAGGTGGTATAGTAATTATACTTCTCTTTGATTTGATATTTAAAAGTGCTAGAAATCATATAATAGAAAAAACAGGAAAAAAACTTGGAATGTTTTTTGAAGATGAACTAATGAAAAGAATGTTAAGTATAAGAAGTGGATATGACAATATGCTAATAGGTATGAAAGCTTCATTATTTAGAGAATTAGGACAAGTAAAAGATTTTTTTGCAGCAAAAAGTATAGTACAAGTAATAGATTTTCCTTTTTTCTTTTTAGGATTATTAATAATATATGTTATATCTCCTGCAGTTGCAGCTGTACCTTTGAGTATAGCTTTTATAATAATTGTATTAAACATTATCTTACAAATTCCAATATCTAGTTTAAGTAAAGATAGAATGAAAAATATGCAAACGAAACAAAGTTATCTTGTAGAATTGATACAAGGAACTGAAATGATAAAATTTTCTAATGCTGTACCTACTAAACTATTTAATTGGAGAAATATTGTTGCATTTTCTGATAGTATAACTATGAAAATTCAATCAATAAACGTATTTTCAACAAATATATCTCAAACTATGATGCAATTGCTTACAGTTGCTGTTATAGTTGTGGGAGTTAATGAGATATCAAATAATAATCTAACTATAGGTGGTTTAATTGCTGTTACAATATTATCTACTAGAGCTATGGTACCAATAGTTCAAATGTCTGGAATGATTGTTAGATTTAAAGAAATTAAAGAATCATTAAATATTGTAAGTGATTTTTGGCATTTACCACTTGAAACACACAAACAAATTGAAATTGGATTGGAAAAGTTAAAAGGAGATATTGAATTTAAAGATGTAAGCTTTTTTTATGATAAAAGTAAATATGCATCTATAGATAAAATCAATTTAAAAATAAAAGCAGGTGAGAGAGTTGGTATTATTGGGCAAACTGGTGCTGGAAAAAGTACAATCTTAAGAATGCTAAGTGCTCTTGAAGTTCCTAGTACAGGTAGCATTTTTTTAGATAGCCATGACTTAAATACAATTCATCCAGTAGAATTAAGACAAAATATTGGAGTAATGCCTCAAGAACCATTTCTATTTAATGGTTCTTTGAAAGAAAATATTGAATTGTCTGCTCCTATTAGTAAAGAAAAGATGATGGAAGTTATCAAGATGATAGGTTTAGAACCATTAGTTAAAAAGTCTGGTCAAGGCGATGGAGTGCAAGTTGGAGAAGGTGGTAAAAACTTATCTGTTGGACAAAGACACTTAGTAGCACTAGCAAGAGCAATTGTAAATAACCCATCAATATTAATTTTAGATGAACCAACAACGGGATTAGATATTGGATTGGAAAAAGCATTGGTAGATAAAATGGAGGAAATCGTTGAAAATAAGACTTTAATAGTAATTACTCATAGATTTACAGCATTAGATTTAGTAGATAGGGTAATAGTATTAAACGAAGGTAAAATTGTAGCAGATGGACCTAAAGATAAAATATTATTAGCACTTCAAGGGAAAAAAATATGACAAGACTATTTGAAGAAGAATCATGGAACTATAAATTAATAGTAATACCAATTATGCTATTGTTTATTACTTTTATAATATGGGCTAGTAATAGTAAAATAGATGAAGTTGTAAGAGGTGAGGGTAAAGTAGTACCTTCTGGGCAAACTAAAGTAATACAGCATTTAGAAGGTGGAATTATTTCATCAATATTAGTACAAGAAGGTGATGAAATAAATAAAGGTGATACACTTTATGAAATATCGCAAGCTTTTTTTACTGCTGATTTTAATACAAAAGCTATAAAATTAAAATCATTACAAGCTCAAGCTATAAGAATTATGGCGGGAGTTAATTCAAAAAGTAAGGTTAGTTTTCCAGATGATTTAAAAAAATCAATTCCAGCTATTATTAGTAATGAACAAGATATATTTAAACAAGAAAAACAAGCTAATAAACAACGAATACAAATGGAAGAAGATAAGCTAAGTCAGAAAAATTTAAAATATAGAGAACTTAGAATTAAGAAAGAAAACTTAGATATAGAACTTAGACTCTCAAGAGAGAATATGAAAATACTTGATAATATGTATAAAAAGAAAGTAATTTCAAAACAGAAATATCTAAAAGAATTGCAAATAAAACAATCATTGATTACAAAAGTATCTAATATTAAAAACTTAATGCCAATTACACGACAAGAAATTAATGAAGTTAAATCAAAAATAAAAAGTGTAAAAGCTGAATTAAAATCTAAATTATTAAAAGAGTATTCAAAAATAAAAGTTGAAATGAATATTTTACAAGAGAATGAAAAAGCCAATAAAGACAGAAACTTTAGACAAGCTATTGTATCTCCTGTAAATGGAACTATCCAAAAACTTTACTTTTATACTCAAGGTGGTATTATACAAGCCGGAGATAAAGTAGCTGAAGTAACGCCTAAAAATGATACGCTAATAATTGAAGCAAAAATAAAAACCTCAGATAGAGCTTTAGTATATAGTGGTCAAGATGTTAAAATTGCTATTACTGCTTATGATACATCAAAATATGGATTAATAAAAGGTAAGGTTTTATTCGTATCAGCAGATAGCCAAGTAAATCAAAACAGTGTTTCAGCTTCAGCTTCTTATTATGTAGTAAGAGTAAAAGCAAATATAGAAGGTTTTGCACCAGATTTACCTATTTTACCAGGTATGATCGCCAATGTTAACATTCTAACAGGTAAAAAAACTATTATGCAATATATAATAAAACCATTAAAAGATATCTCTAGAAATTCGTTAACAGAAAAATAAGCTAAAAATAATAATATTTTTAGTTAAATTTGTTAAATATACTTTTATGATACGCTTTCATGATATTTACTTTAAATAATATTGTTGGTGTATTTGATTTTTGTTTAAGCTCAACTTTATTTCTTGAAAAGTATTTTAATACTGCTTTATGATGATGAGGATAAATATCTTTTATTTTATTGATATTTATTTGTCTAACATATATTTCTTTTTTGCCATCTACTGTTACTAATTTAATTTTTGTACTAGAGATATCTGATTGTATTAAAAATCTTCTAATTTCTTGTGCAACTTTTTCTTTTACAGGAGCAAATTTGAGATTTACAAATCTTGAAATGTTAACCATTCTTAAATCTTCAATTATATCTGATAAATCTGATTGTTTTAGTTTAGATGGAGCACTTGGAGCTTTACCATCTTCAAGATATACTATTTCACCTGACTTAACCTCCACAGTTTTACCTTGTGAAGTGATTAGCATTGTAGCACCAACAACACTAACTTTATCTTGATCACCCGTAATTAGTGCTGCTTTCATATTTATTATTACTATAAAGACAAAGAATATATATTTCATCCTCTTAATCCAATTGTTGAAAATTTAGTTTTAATTTTAAAGTTTTTAGGTGCCTTATCGGCAATTTTACCAGTTTTGATTTGGAATGTTCCATTTTCAATTTTAAAATTAGCCTTAGAATTTTTTCCATTTTTTTTATCAAATAAATATTTTTCAATTTTTAGTGTAGTTTTTTTACCTATTTTTATTATGGTATTATCTTTTAATCTAATTTGTAAAGAAGATTTTCTAAATGTTTTTACTAAGTCATTTGTTTGCAATATAAAACCTAACTTGGTTACTTCCAAAACCTTATCCCCTCTTGTTACTAATGCAAAAGAGTGTTCAAATTTGTCCATTTTTCCTTTTTCAATTATTCCTATATCTTGTGCGCTGAGCAAAGAAGATATAAAAAATGAAAAAAGTAATACTTTCTTAATCATTATTAACCTTTAATTCAAGTGGTATTATCATTTTGAGTCTATTTTTGATATTTGTTGCTCAAATGATGATTCATTTTTAAGTTCTTCATTAATATTTATTAGATGCATTTGATCTAGTTCAATTACATTACTTGGAGCTTTTCCTTTTTGTATAAATACTATTTGTCCAGAATTTATTTGTTTAGTAACTCCATAAGAAGTTACGTTCATTGATCCACCTATAATACTTAGCTTTTCTTGGTTACCTGTGATTATTGATGCTTTAATATTTATAACAGTAAATATAAATATGAATATAATAGTTTTCATCCTCTTAGTCCAATCGTAGAAAATTTTGTTTTAACTTTAAACTTTCCAGGAGATTTAGCAGCAATTTTACCTGTTTTAATTTGAAATGAGCCATTTTCAATTTTAAAATTAGCTTTAGAATTTTTAATATTATTTTTATCAAATAAGTATCTTTCAATTTTTAAAGTAGTTTTTTTACCAATTTTAATTATTGTATTATCATTTAGTCTAATTTGTAATGTCGATTTTCTAAATGTTTTAATCAGGTCATTGGTTTTTAATACAAAACCTAATTTAGCTATATCTATTATTTCTACACCTCTTGTTACAATTGCATAAGAGTGTTCAAAATTATCAATTCTTCCTTTTTCAATTATACCTATATTTTTTGCTTGTGCAAGTGTAGATATAAATAGCAATACTAATAATATTGTTTTAAACACGTTAACCTCTTCTCTAATAATATTAATTTTATCAAAAATTAGATAAAATCAAAGTTAAATAAGGATAATATGAAAACTATAATAAAATATGTACTAACTGTATCAATTGTTACTTACATTGTAATTTTTATAAATTCTTTATATCCTGATCATTTGAAGTATATTGATAATAAAATTAAAGATCATTTTTTTACTACTAAGAATACAGAAGTTTTCAAAAATCATGTTACCATTGTTGATATTGACAATAAGAGTATAGAAGAAATTGGTCAATGGCCATGGAGTAGAAATATAATGTCAAGATTAATTAATAATCTTAACGAAATGTCACCTGCTGTTATTGGACTTGGTATTATATTTTCAGAAGATGATAGAACTTCTCCTTCTAATTATAATAGCAATAATTTAGTAGAAGCTGAAAACTATGATGAAACTTTTGGAAATTCTATTGAAAACTCTAATACTCCAGTAATACTGGGATATAATTTTTTAGATACTCAAACTGAAAAAGAAAATTATATTGTTCCTTACGTACCAGCAATTTTTAAAAATAAAGTTACTAATGATTTAATTGGTTTTTTTGAACCAAGTAGTGCATTATTAAACATTCCAATGATACAAGATGCCTCTTATTCTAGTGGATTTTTAAATTCCATCAGAGATGAAAATGGAAGAGTTATTTCTTTACCTATGGTAATGAATTATAAAGGTCATTTATTACCATCGTTTCCACTTGAATTAGTAAGAACTATATATTCTACAAGAAAAATATATGTTCAAAACAGTAAAGAATTACAAAATTTTATTAATATAGAAGATGTTAACATTCCAGTGAATGAAACTGCATCTATGCTTGTAAATTATACAAATGCGGAAAGTGCAATAAAACATATACCAGCTGTTAATATATTAAATAAAAACTTTTCAAAATTCTCTTTAAATGATATAGCAAGTAAAATTATCATAATAGGTAGTAATGCATCGGGATTATCTCCTAAAACACCTACACCTTTTGATACACAAATATCTACAATTGATTTACAAGCTTTAGTTATTGAAAATATATTAAATAAGGATTATTTGTTTAAACCTCATTGGTCAAAGACATTTCACTATTTGAGTACTTTTGTTATTACGTTATTGATATTTGTAACATTATTTTATGCTTCTGTTATTGTAACTGTAACCACTGCATTAATTTTAAGTGTAGTATCTTACTTTACTTTGGCTCACTTATTTCATGATAAAGGTTACATCTTAACTAGTAGTTATTTGATCGAAGCTATTTTATTATCACTTATTATTGCAATAATTATTAACTTTTTAAAAAATAAAAAAGATTTGTTAAATGTAAAAGGAAAATTTGCATCTAAAGTATCAAAACAAGTTATGGAAGATTTATTAGATACTTCAAAAAAAAAAGGTGACTTGTCCTCAAAACGAAAAAATGTAACAATATTCTTTTCTGATATAAAAGGCTTTACAAAAATAACTGAAAAAATAAATGATCCTTCAAATTTAACAAAATATATTAACAGATATATGGATGCTATGACAAAAAACATTATGATTGATAATGAAGGAACTGTAGATAAATTTATGGGTGATGCTATTATGGCGTACTGGAATGCACCTTATGATGTTAAAAATCATAGTGATAAAGCTTTAACTTCTGCTCTTGAACAAATAGTATTACTAGATGACATTAATATAATTAACAAAAAAGAAGAAATGCCTATTCTTCAAATTAGAATAGGTATCACTGCTGGTGAAGTATTTGTAGGTGAAGTTGGGGGAGAACTTAGAAGTGATTATACTATTATGGGTAAAAATGTAAATCATGCTGCTGTTTTAGAGCAAGCAGGTAAGTACTATGCTGCTAATATTATTATTTCACAAAGTGTTAAGGATAATGTTCAAAATGACTATACAATGCTTTTATTGGATTATATGCAAGTAGATGGTACTAGTGATGCATTTAACATTTACCAAGTTTTTGCTAAAGGTAAAGCAACAGGTTTAGTAGAAAAGTATATTATTAGTTTTGAACATGCTGTTCAATTGTATAGAAGTGCTCATATAGATGATGCTATTGTAATTTTTAAAAAATTATTAGATGATGAAGATATATTAAATATAAAATTATGTAAACTTTATATTTCAAGATGTGAAAATGCTTATGAAGATATAAGGTTAGGTAAATTTACATCAACACAAAAAATAGATAAATCATTTATCTCTGGATAAACTAACATTAGAAATATAGTTTATTTCTTTTCATAAATCTGTGAGCGTATTTATATCCATTTATTTTTGACTTATTCATCCAGTGTGCTGCTATTTTGTCATCTCTTGTTATTCCTAATCCATAATAATAAGCATATCCAACATAATATTGTGCAGCAGGATCATTTTGTTTTGCAGCTTTAAAAAACCAATAAAGTGCTTTATGTTGATTTTGTGTAACAACAATATTATCATCTTCTTTATAAAAATTTCCTAGTTTTACTTGTGCTTTGGTATATCCATTTATGGCTGATTTTTTAAGCCAATAAAATGCTTTTTCTCCATTACTAGTAAAATATTCACCCATATAATACATCATAGATAAATTGTATTGAGCAATTTTATCGTTTTTCTCGGCTGCTATTGTATAAAATTCAGCAGCTTTTTCATAATCTGTAAAAGTACCTCTCCCCAAATAATACATATTCGCTAAGTTATTTGTAGCTATAACGTTTCCATTGCTTGATGCTTTAGTATACCAATAAAAAGATTGTTCTAAGGCTCTTTTATTTGATTTTTTACTATAGTACATTGCTAAATTTAATTGCGCAATATCATAATCAAGATTAGCTGATTTTTCATAATAATAAAGGGCTTTTTTTATATCTTTTTTTCCAAAAATTTTTCCAGTTTCATACATATATGCTAAATTATTCTGAGCAACTTTATGATTATTTGATGATGCTTTTTTAAACCATTTATAAGCTAAAGATAAATCTTTTTTTATATTATAAATACCATTATAATAAAATAAAGCTAGATTATATTGTGCATTTGAATCATTATTATTTGCTAATATTTTATAAGTTTCATATGCTTTTTTGTATTGTTTATTTTTATAATAACTATCTGCTTGTGTAGTAGTATTTGAAAAAGAAAATGTATAAAAAATCAATACTATATATAATTTTATCATCTTATTTTTCCAATTTTATTTTAGTACTTTAACTTTTTTTTAGGAGGACTTTTTTTATTTCGTATTTGTATTACGTCTTGAGGCATTAATTTTTTATTTGGTACATGCCCTTTTAATTTATAGTTTTTTAATCCATCCAAATTTATTTTAGCAAAATCACTATTGTTTTTTTGTATAGCATTATTGTAATTTGAACGTGTAAGTAAATCTGATTTCTTTGGATTATTATTTTGAATATAAATATTATCACATAAGACTTTATTAAAGGCATCTAAGTAACTTCTTTTAGTACATGTTGCCCATTCATCTTTTAGACCTAAAATATAATCAATTCTATCCCACAATAATAAATGAGTATTTTCACTAGCATTTTTTTTATTTTTATTAAAATAATCATCTTGTCTTTTAATAATTAATTTTGCTAATGTTTTGTTTGCTTTACTTTGAACTTCTAAATTAATTGTATTAATTTCAACATCAACATGTGTACCTCTATGTTTTGCAATACTCATTCTTCCTTGTATTCTTGATTCATATGAATGTACAGTAAATCTTTTATCTGCTAAATTCAAAACCTTTTTTGCGGCATTGAGCACTATATTCTTATTTATATTGCTATATTCTTTATTTGAAAAGTTTGGATTATTTTTTGTACATCCACTAAATACTATTATTGATATTAGTAATATCAAGCATGCTTTGATTATATTTCTCATTTACTTGTCCCATAAAATCCTAATGATTTTAATATATTGTTATCTTCTTCATTTTGTACGTCATCTGCTAATAATAACATATTTTTTGATAAAGAATAATCAGCAATCTTATGTAATCTTATTTTTTTATCACTATTTATATTATTTGTTTCATGTGAGTGTACTCTTATATAACTAATATCAATTTTATTTAATTGCTCTTTTGTAAAGTCATCATAACTAAATCTTTTTAATATGATTTGACTGTTAAATCGTTTTACATTGTTTGTAAATTGTAAAAATTCATCAAAATTATTTTTTGCTGTAAACGATGTAATACTAAATACAGTATTTTCTACAAAGTCATGATAATCAAATAATAATTTTGATTCAAGCCATATCATAAATTCATTATTTAGTATTGAATGTATTGATAGATTTATTGCATATTTGTGAGTTATTTCACTTTCTTTTATATGTTCAAAAACTTTAGTTATTAGTTTTTTATCAAATTCTATAGCTAATTCCATTTCTTGAGCAACTGCAATAAATGTACCTATTGGCATTACTTCATCATTAGAGTTTATAATATTTGGAACTACTTCTTGCATTAGTAGTGTTTTTATTTCATTGTCATATGTATATGTATTGTATTTGTAAGATAAATCAAAGGTATTGTTATGAATTATATCACTAACTTCTTTTTCCAATTCAACATTAATAGAATCGTGCTCTTTTCTTTTATCTATGTGATATGTTATTTGTTCATTTGAATTGTGTGTATTTGAATATAATTTAGTTAATTCATCATCTAAATCCATTGTACTACTATATTGATTAAATGGAATAGATACCATATGTATTATTTTTGATTCTATATCAAAATTATTTTTTATTACATCATTTTCTTTTACTATATCTTCCATAAGTTCATTTAATTGTAAGAATCTAAAATTTTTAGCAACTATAATAAAATCACTACCATTAATTCTGTAAAAACTTAAATCTTCTTTATCTTTATTAATATTCATAGCATCTTTTGTACTTGTAACAAAAGTTTTAATAAGTTTATCTGTATTTTCAATAGTATTTCTTTGTGAAAATACATGTAAACAAGCTAGTTTTATTTTTATAATATATGAATTGGTTTTATTTAAATATATCATTTTCATATCATTAACAAAAATTTTGTTTGTAGGCAAATTTGTTAGGCTATCAGTTGCAATATTTACCTCTATCATATTTCTATTTACAATCATTTCACTCATTAATTTGGCCATCTTACTAGATAATAGTGATATATTAGTAGAAACATTTTTTATGTCTTCATAATGTATGTTATTATTCTTATAAGTATAAAATCTATTATTTAAAATATCATCTGTATATTCATTTAGTCCTCTTAGAGATTTATTGATACTACCTTGTACATGAATATAATTAAATATATAAAATAATATAAATAAAATTATAAAAATGAAACATAAGTAGTAAAAAAACTGGGTAATTTCTTCTTGAATTTTGTCATATATAAGGTTATTATCTTGTACATAACTAACAATTGCATATTCAAGTACTAACTTAGCATATATCTTTTTTTTAATTATATTGTCTTTAATTGGAAGTACTTTTCGTAACAAGCTTGAGAGATATGTTTGATTAATTACAGTAGTTTTATTATATTTTGGCATATTAAATTTTATTTTTGATATTGTATTTGTTATTTCATTAAAACTAGATGCTTGAAATTTAATAATTAATTCATTTGAATAATCAAAATCATTTTCATTATTTAAAACATATATTAAAGGATCTATTTGATTTAATTCGCCGTAACTATCATCAACTAAAACATCATGTAACTGCCACGAAAAATCTATCTTATCTTCGGCATTTAATATGATATTTTTTTTTGTAATTAAATGTTCTGTTAATTCAATGGTAATATTTTTAAAAACATTTGTTTTACTCAAAGCATTTAAATTTAATTTTAACAATTCTGTCTGATTATGTAATATATAGTCACTAGATTCATTTATAAAATCTGAAAAAGATGTTTTTGCAATTTTATCTTGAGCTTTTATTATATTATTTGAGTATGTATTAAAATAATATAAATAAGTAAATACTATTAACATTACAAATGTAACTATTAAAAATAAGAGATATTTTAGTACTAACATTAATTATTACTTTTAGAACTATTGGTTTCAAGTGTTTTAATTAATTTATCTAAAGATAAAGACTTGTCATTTTTATCAATATTGATATCCCCTTTATTTGTTTCTATTTTAATTTCATTTTCATTTGCTAGTTCATTAAATGTTTGTAATATTTCAACTTCGTTATGGTTTTTATATTTTTTATATAAATCTTGTTTTAGTTTTATTTTTTCGATTATAGGATGATATTTATTTTTTATTTCAGATTTATTATTTAATGCATCCAAAGCTTGCGAATAAGTATCAAATAATCCATACATAACTTTAACCCATTCCCCATTTCTTCCATATTTAAATACTAATGAGTTATGAGTGATATTTTGGTCAGTTATTAGTCTTTCTGCTTGTTTTATATTTGATAATGAAGATATATTAATACTATAAGCATTTTCATCTGCTTTTAAAAATTCATTTTTAAATTCTATATCAGTTTGAAATACTTTTTTGGGTACATTTTTTATTATATACGGACTTACATTTGTTTGTAATCCACTAATATAAGCTGAGTATAATTTTTTAACATATGATGTTTTATGTACAACGAATTTATATTTTTTATTTTTCATTTTTAAAATAGCATGTTTTGCTTCTTTTTTATTTTTATATATTCCTCTTGCTATGTAAGTTCTTATTTGTACATTTTTATTAAGATTTTTTTGATTTAATGTTCCATTTTTCTTTATTGAATCATAAGCAAAAGCACTTTTATACAAGTTATTTGATTTTATATACTTATATGCATCATAATTATTGTTAAAATCACTAATTACTACTGTATAACTATTGTTTTTTGCTATTAAAAATTTATCTTTAAAGTTTACAATATCATCATAAGAATATCTTTTTACATGGTCTAAATAACTATTTTTCTTTAAATTTATATTTTGTTTATTTTTTGATTCAAATTTTATTGGTTTAATTATAGATGCAACGGAACTATAATCAACAAAACTTGTACTAAAAGGATCAATATCAAAATATGAAGCAAGTTTATTAGTTTGATCAAGAACAGTAAATACACTTATAAGATAATTTTCTTTAAATCCTAATAATTGAAGTTCAGCGTCCATTAGTTGTCTATGTCCTTGCAATAAAACTTGCATATCTTGTTCTCCTAATTGAAAACCATCCCAATAAATACCAACCATTTTATTTAATGATCTAATTTCTTCTTTTGAACTCTTCAGTGATTTACCTAATGTTTTAATAGTATTATATAATCTTGATGCATCCCATGTGATTTTTTTAATGTCTTCTTTATAAAGGTATTCTTTTTCTTTGATACTTGAATGAGTCTTGATTATTTTATTTACATCTTTATTTTGATTGTATAAATTTTGTCTATATACTACTTTAGCACTTAATGAGTCCTGTTCATCAATAAAATTATCTTGTTGAAAAAGATGATCTACAGCCACTTCCAAATGTACTTCTGGTTTAAACAAAGATTTATATCTTTTTAATGTATGCTTCTTACTTAAAATAACTAATCTATGGTTCATTAACGCTAAGTTTTTTATTAGTATTTCATCTTTTAAATCTTTGTACGAATCCAATGTTAAGTTAAAACTTTTTTGGTAAGGTTTTGTATGTTTAAAGTTGTCATTTAAAACATATATATAATAATCAATTGAATCGGCTAAATCAGATTGCAAATCATTTAGAGCAGTTTGTGAGTTCGCAACTGTTGCTTTAATAGCAGATAAATCGCCTACATTTATAGCACCACTGTCGTATTTAACTTGTGATATTGATAATATTTTTTTTAATTTAGTCATATTTTTATTTGCTAGGACAACTTTTTCATGATTAAATAAAAGTTCAAAATATGCTTTAATAGCAACGGTTATTACATCATTTACGGTCATCTCATATTGCATTTTTGAGATTTGTAGTTTAGCTTTTTGTGCTTTAATTTTGTATTCTATACTACCACCAGAATATAATAATTGTTCAAGCAATAGTTTAAACTTGTCTTCTCTTGATGTAGAATTTTCCCTAATACCTTTAGTTTTATCTTCTACAGTTTTTGAATTTGTATGCTTAGTATCAATTTGAAACCCAACTACTGGTAAGTAAGAGTTATTTACATTATTATAGTCTATATTTGATTGAATTAATAATTTTTCTTTTTCTGCTTTTAATTTATTACTTGAAGATAAGGCTTCTAAAATAACTCGTTTTAAACTTACTTTCTTATAATCTTTAAAATTTATCTTAGCATTATTAGCATTCAATGTTGTTGGTTTGATTAATTGAAAAAAAAGTAATGTAAGAGATAAAGTTAAAATAAATTTATTCATTTTTATTTACAGCCTTCACTATAATTAAACCAAATTTAGAATCAAATTCAGCAGGAACTTCATGTTTACTGTTTAATTTTAATTTTATATTTTTAGCAGGAAAATCAAGATTTTTAATCAATAGTCTTGTATAAACAACTCTACCTAAAGAAATTTGCTTTGTTATACTAGCACTAACTTCTTTTTGAGGATCTATTGTAGTTAATTGCAATTTCGCACTAGGATATTTATTTTTAATTTTATTTACAAATATTTCTAATCTATGAATAATTTGTTCTTCTACAAATATCTCATTTCCATTATACTGAATGTAGAATACTTTTTCTTCTTCTAGTATATCTTGAGTTTGTTTAATGTCATTTTTCATAGAATCACCAATATTTTCTCCTGATTCCTCTTCACCAGTAGCTGCATCCATAAAAGCTTGCATGCTTTGATCAGATTTCAATACAATATCATCTTTATTATTGCTAGTCGCATCATTTTGTTCTCGACTTTTTGATGTATTTAAACTCATTGGTTCAATTTTTGAGAGTATAACTTCGGTCTGCGATAAAGAGCCATCATAACTTACTTTATATTTAAATTGAGCATAATAAACAATATTTATAATTAAAACTAGTAAGAATAATAATAGTACCAAAATCACTGATGAAAAAATATCAACAAATGATGGCCAGGGATTAAATTCTTCTAAACATTTTTGTGCCATATACTACTTCTTCACTAATTCATTATTTTTTTCTTGAAGTTGAATTAATTGCTTAAGACTTCTATGTTCACTTGAAACAGAGTCATTAACCTTATTAAGTACAGTTTCTATTGTATTTGTTGTTGAATATTGATTAATATTCAATTCTTTTATTGATTCAGATATTGTTTCTAAGAACAAAGAATCTTGAACATTAGATTTTTTATTTTCTTCTAGGTATTGCATTAATTGTTGATAAATTAATTCACTAGATCTATTTGAAGTATCTATATTAGCTGATAATTGACTTAATGTATCAACAAATACATCCATAAATGCAGTGCTTCCTGGATTTAATTTACTAGTATCAACTGCACTACCATCAGTAGTTTTTTCATTTGTATTATCTATTTCTTTTAGTGTTGTTTGTTGTTGAGAATCAATTAATTTACCTTTTAACCATTCTTGAACATCTTCACTAAACGATGCTTGTTGTCTTGTAAGTATATATTGTAATATATTTAGTAATATAGCTGAGGCAACTCCAAATAATGAAGATGAAAACCCAATAGCCATACCACCAAGAGGACCTGCAAATTGTGCCATAACCTCACTAATATTAATATCACCACCAAGTCCTAGAATAATAGCACCCATATCATCAATAGCAATTAATAATCCTGTAAAAGTACCAAATAGTCCAATCATAAGTGAAGTACCAACAAAAAATGATATATAAACTTTAGTATTAAAAAATTGCGCTTCTAACCAAGATGATATATCTTTTGCTTCACTATTAGTAAAAAACAATACACCTTTTTTAGCTCTTTTTTCTAGCATATTAGCAATAGTAGCTGGCATTAATTTACCAACTCCTCTTAAATAAAAGTCTAGTTCTTTACCTTTTTTATAAGATAGCACCCCAAAAGTACCAGCTAACATGGTAAGACGAACAGATGATTGCAAAATTACAATTAGTCCAATCATAAAAATTGACAATATTCCAGAGTTGAATGCAATTGTCGCTTTAAAAGATTGAACAACTGAATCAAAATTTGCTACTATTGTAAATATTACAAAAAGTAATAAAATAAAATAAATTTTTAGTAATTTTAATCTTCTCATAACAATCCTAAAACATAAATAATAGAATTGAAATAACTAAACCTAATGATACAAAAGTAACTGATTTAATCATTTTTTCTACAAGGTTTACAAATCCATCATTTTTTTCAGTAAATTCTCCAAAAACAAACAACCCTATATCTGCACCATTAATATCTGTTGCGGTTTTATAAGATCTGTAAAATTTGTCATCACTATCATATGAATTCTCTAAAGCAACTTCAAAATCTTTTTCTTTCATGTCTTTCATTTTACTATAGAATCTACTTGAGTAATTACCTTGTTTGATAGTATAATCAGAAACTATATTTGAAAATTTACCATGCTTAGATTTTAATGATAACTTAACTAGCATCTTCTTATCTAGCATAAATATTAAAAAGGAATCTTCTTTTTCATAAAATTCTTTTAAACTATGAATTGATTGTTTTGTTTCCATTAGTCCTATAAATCTACCAGCATCTAATACTGGTTCAATTAAACTTAAATAAACTGCATCATCTTGAATTTCAATTCCAAATGATTGTGATTTTGTTCTCATGAGATTAATAATTGTATTTCTAAATGTATCTTGTGTATTCAATTGAGAATAAAATTTTATAATTAATGGATATTTTATATTTTTGCTATATAATTCATTGAATTTATCTTCATAAAGTGAGATACTCTCTTTATCAAAATCTCTCATATGAGTAATGATACTAATATCTTGCAAAATAGTATTTGTTATTTTTAAATATTCTTTTTTTCTTGAATCAAATAAATTATCCATTGACCTATTGTTATTATTTTTTAAACTTTCGTATACATCATCTTTAATACTACTTGTCATTGTCATAATAAAATACATAAAAATTAAAATTCCAAGTACAGAGATGATAGACAGACTTGTAAATAACAAACCTCTATTGTTTCTTATTTTTTTAAGTAAATCTTGAATTCTTTTTATTAAACTAAACATCCAATTCCTTTTATATGAGTATAGTGATTGTAAATAAATATTACTTAATAGCTCATTAAATTCTTGTGAATAATTGTTATATTTTTGTCATATTTATAAAATAAATTGTTACAATTTAGTTTTTTTTAATTTATTTATTTAATTGTATTTAAATTTTATATTTGTTTTATAATTATTATGTTAAAGTTTATCACAATTATTAAGGAGAATGAAATGGCAGTAAAGATAACTGATATATGTATTAACTGTGATGCTTGTTTAGACGAGTGTCCAACTGAATCAATAGTAGATAATGATGAAAACCCAACAGGTGAGGATATTTATTATGTAAATGCAGATACTTGTACAGAGTGTGTTGGTGATCATGATGAGCCAGCCTGTGCTGAAGCTTGTCCAACTGAAGGTTGTATCGTATGGGATGATTCAAGTGTTGCACCTAGTCAACCAAGAAGTGAAAACAGAGGAGCTGATGAAGAGCCTTGTGTTGTAGATTAATATTTATTAGTTTTCACGAAAAAGCTAAGAGCTAGTCTCTTAGCTTTTTTTTTGCTTAAAAACAGCTATATTTAAGCTATATTTTTATATAATCCTCAACTTTAAAAAATATGGAGAGATAAATATGGAACAAACATTATCTATAATTAAGCCTGACGCTGTACAAAAAAATGTTGTAGGACAAATCTTAAGTAGATTTGAAAATGCGAACTTAAGAATTGCAGCAACAAAAAAAATACAACTTAGCAATGCAGATGCAGAAGCATTTTATGCAGTACATGCTCAAAGACCTTTCTTTAGAGATTTAGTAGATTTTATGATTTCTGGACCAGTTGTAGTGACTGTTTTAGAAGGAACAAATGCTATGCAAATCAATAGAGATTTAATGGGTGCAACTGATCCCAAAGAAGCAGAAAAAGGTACTATTAGAGCTGATTTTGCAGAATCAATTGATGCAAATGCAGTACATGGTTCAGACAGTGTTGAAAATGCAACAAATGAAATTAATTTTTTCTTTGCACAAAAAGACATTTGTTAAACTAAACTATGAAAATTGAGTTTTCTAAACTTCCTAGAAATGAAAATAAATTTGAGATAACATCAAATTCAGTAAAATTTTTAGGAACATTTAGTAGAGTATCAGGAAGCATAGCAAGAATTAAATCAAAAATCATAGGAAATTATGATGTTGATTGTTGTAAATGTGCATCAACTATTAATAAAGATATAGACGAAAATATCGTATATACACTTAGTGATGGTGCAATTTCATTAAAAGATGAAAGAGAAAATGAAATTATCATTGAAGTTAATAATCATATAGTAGATTTTGAAGAAATATTAAATAGTGAATTAGAATCAATTAAAAGTGATTACTTTATATGTGATAATTGTAATACAAACGAACAATTTATAAATATAGAAATATAATCTAAAAAAGGATAAAAAATGGCAGTACCAAAGAGACGAGTTTCACACTCAAGAAGTGCAAAAAGAAGAACACACTATAAAATTACATTAAAAAGACCAGTTAAAGATACAGATGGGACATGGAAAATGCCTCACAATATTAATCCAACTACAGGTGAATACAAAGCATAATGTTAAAAATTGCAATTGATGCCATGGGTGGAGACAATGGACCAACTCCTATCATCGAAGGTTTATTATTAGCTTTAAATAAAAATAAAAATTTTACTGCAATTGCAGTAGGGTTTACAAATGAATTAGTTCCTTTAATACCACAAAGATATGTATCAAAAATAGAAATCATTAATTGTACTGATGTTATAGAAATGCAAGATAGTGCAACAGATGCTTTAAAAAGAAAAGATTCATCTGCATATATAGCAATACAGCTTGTCAAAGATGGACTTGCTGATGCTTATGTTAGTGCTGGTCATAGTGGCGCTAGTATGTCATTGGCTACTCTAAAAATAGGTAGAATTAAAGGAGTAAGTCGTCCTGCAATTGCAGCACTTATGCCTACTGTTGATGGAAATACCTTAGTACTTGACGTTGGAGCGAATGTTGACTGTGATTCTAAGCATTTACAAGAATTTGCGATTATGGGTCAAGTTTATGCGCAGCAAGTCCTAGAAATTGAAGAACCATTGACAGGATTACTTAGTAATGGTGAGGAAGAATCTAAAGGCAATGAATCAACTAAAGGAACCTTTAAACTTTTAGAAAATATGCCTTATTTTGTTGGAAATGTTGAAGGAAATGATATTTTTAATGGTTCAACTGATGTAGTAGTATGTGATGGTTTTATTGGTAACATTATGCTAAAAACAGCTGAAGGTGTTGCTGATACTATAGGAAAAATCATTAAACAAAATTTAAGAAAATCGCTTGTATCTATTTTAGGTGCAGTTTTAATGAGAAAAGTTTTCAAAAGCTTAAAAATCAAAGTTGATTATGCAGAATATGGTGGAGCACCTTTAATAGGTATCAAAGCCCCTGTAATTATAGCTCATGGAAAATCAAATAAAAAAGCAATGCAAAATGCAATATTTCAAGCAATAGCATCTGCACAATCTGATTTAAATGAAGTTATTCGATTAAGATTAGAAGAGATTAGGGAATAATCATGTACGCATCATTTAGATCAATTGGAGCTTACATTCCTAGTGAAATTAGAGGAAATGATTGGTTTACTTCAAGAATGGATACGACTGATGAATGGATTAAAAAAAGAACTGGAATTAGTCAAAGAAGAATAGCTTCTGACTTGGAAAATACAAGTGATTTAGCTGTTCAAGCATCAAAAGTAGCAATAAGTAGAGCAAATATCAAAAATGAAGATATTGATCTAGTAATATGTGCTACAATTACTCCTGATTTTTATTGTATGCCTTCTACGGCTTGTGTTATATCTGAAAAATTAGGAATTGCAGATGTAATGGCTTTAGATATTAGTGCTGCTTGTACTGGTTTTGTTTATGCTATAAGTATAGCAAAAGCGTTTATTGAATCTGGAATGAAAAAAAATGTATTAGTTATTGGTGCTGAAAAATTATCTACTATTGTAGATTATACAGATAGAACAACTTGTATGTTATTTGGAGATGGTGCAGGTGCAGCAATTATTAGTGCTACAGAAAATAAAGACGAAGCTATTGTTGATATCCAATGTTCTTCTGATGGTAGACAGCAAGACTTATTATTAACACCTGGACTACAAAGTGGAGAAGCTGCCTTCATGCAAATGAAAGGTAATGAAACTTTTAAAATAGCTGTAAGAACACTTACTAAGGATGTTAAAGACATACTTCAAAAAAATAATATGACTGAAAAAGATGTTGATTTTTTTATTCCTCATCAAGCAAATTTTAGAATTATAAAAGCAGTTGGTGATAATTTAAATTTTCCAGATGAAAAAAAAGTATTAACTGTACATAAATATGGTAATACCTCTTCAGCATCAATTCCTATGGCAATTAATGATTGGTATGAAAGTGGTAAACTTAAAAATGGAAATATGATGTTACTTGATGCATTTGGTGGTGGACTTACTTGGGGATCAGCTCTTATAAAATTTTGTGGAAAAACTATAACTAAGTAAGTTTAAAGTTTTTAAAAGCGTTTTTACTTCTTTCTTCTTGCTCTTTATTGTCTTGCTTATTTGAAAAATACTTATCAATAGTTGCAATTGGATTAATAAATATTATTGAATCTTTTATTCCTATTTGAAAAATACTATAATATGGGATAGTACTCACACTACCAAAATTTTGTGCTCCAAAACCAGTTTCAAATTCTATATTATTTTTATTTATTACTAATGATGAAAAAGCATAATTGGATATTGCAAATAATGTATATTGACCAAATGTTTTTTTAATATTTTCAGGTAATATTGGTGAAAAGGTAACAGCTCTTATTTGTGCTGTTATATTAAATTCATAATTATTTTCTTTTAAATATGTTATTAATTCTTTAACTTGATTTGAGGAAAATTTTTTATAATTTTCATCTTGTAAAATTTCAATTGACATTTTTGTCCTTTAATCATTTATTGTATATTGTGTTAGTATATCAAAATCTATCATAGAATTTAATAGAGCAATTTTTTTGGCTTTTTTTAGCATATTTAAATCAATATTTGCATATTGTAAGATACCTGAATTTACGTATCTATGAAGAGTAGTTCCTTGTAGTAAATATTTTTTAGGTGTTAGCCATTTGTTATTATAAAATATTGCTATGTTTGCAATAGATGTATCGCAAACAAAATTATTTTTTATAATTATTATTTCATCACTCAGATTCTTTTTTAAGAAAAGTTTATTTAGATTATCTCTATTTAAACTTTTTTTGTTGTATTGTATATGATTGTCATATACAATTTGAAAAGAATTTATTTGTCTTTTTTTATAACTATCATAACTTATAGATAAAATACTATTGTTACTATAAACAACTTTACATTTTAGTAGTTTTTCATTTGGAGGATTTATATATTCATATAGATTTATATTAAGACCAATAGTATTAGATATTCTTTTTTCATGGTAAGTAAGATTATATATTTCAAAATCTTTACATTTAATACTTTCAAAATAAACATTATTCATCATGGTATATAGATCTTTTCATACATTTCATCATATTCATTTTGGCAAATACTATCAATAGTAATACCTCCACCACTTTTATAAAAATATTTTCCATTTTCATTTTGAATAAATCTAATTAGTACAGAGCTATCAACATTAACACCATCAAATACTCCCCAAATACCTGTAAAATAATCTCTATTGTAATCTTCCACATCATCTATAATATTTATTGTTGATTTTTTTGGAGATCCCGTTATGCTACCAGCTGGTAATAATGATGTAATAATATCACCTAAATTATCTTGCCAGTTTTTATCCAAATTTCCAGATATTTTTGAAGATACTTGATAAAGACTATTTCTTCCAGCTTTTATTTTATCTATATACCTGAATTTATCAACATTAATATTTTTTGCAATAATAGATAAATCATTTCTTAATAAATCAACAATCATGGTATGTTCTGCTAACTCTTTTTTATTGGAAATAATTAATTTTTTTGCATTTTTAATATTTGCATTAATAGTCCCTTTCATAGGATAAGCATAGATTTTATTATTAGATATTTTTATAAATGTTTCAGGAGAAAAGGATAAAAATTTATTTTTGAAATACAATTTATATTTTGCATTTGAATTATTGTATAATTGTTTTAAATTTAAATTATTAATTATTTTTGTTTTGCAAGTTAGATTTGAGATATAAGTATTGCCTTTTTTTATATGAGAAATTATTTTATTAAATTTCTTTTTATAAGAATTAAAACTTTCCTTTTGAAAATTTATTGTACTATTAGTTTTATATATATTCTTATCATCAATACTATAAAATATATTTTTTGGTAAATTATTTAAATTAAAAATTTCCCATTGTTTTAAGTCATATGATATTATAAACATAATAGGATTTTTATTCTTACCATGTAAATTTAATTCATTTTTTAAATTCATTTTTGTCCTATGCTTATGTATTTTTTTTATTAAAAAAACATAAGTTAAAATATTAAATACAAATGTTACTGTTAGTATCAAGTTAAATAATACATCTTACTTAACATTGTAGGTATAAGTGAAACTTTACTATATATTAGCTATTATTTACTTTATTATTGTCAATTAAATTTTTTAAATTGGCTAAAGGGGAAAATTATGGAACATATGGATTTTGCACATCCTTATTTTGGGGCTTTTTTGATGTTTGTAGTAACATTTAGTGCATTTACAGCAACAACTATGCTTGCAAGATTTATAAGTAGAAAATTTGCCAGGCTTGATACTGAAAAATTAAAATGTACGATTTATGAGTGTGGTCCTGAGGTAAACAAACAAAAAAATACAATATCTGTACAGTTTTATTTAATGGCATTATTATTTATATTATTTGATGTTGAAATTATATTCATGTTTCCTTGGGCAGTTGATTTTAAAGTTTTAGGTTGGTTTGGAATAATTGAGATGGCATTGTTTATATTATTATTAACAATTGGATTTATATACGCATGGAAAAAAGGAGCATTACAATGGCACAGCATAAAGTAGATTATTTAGCACAAGGCGGTGCACCTATTGCTCTTACTGCGGTTGATAAGTTAGTTAATTTTGGTAGAAGTAATTCTTTATGGCCTATGACTTATGGTTTAGCCTGTTGCGCGATTGAGATGATGGCTTCAGGAGCTTCAAGATTTGATTTTGATAGATTTGGAACAATTTTTAGAGCCAGTCCTAGACAATCTGATGTTTTAATCATTGCAGGAACTTTAACTAAAAAACATGCAGAATTTTTAAGAAGATTATATGATCAAATGCCAGATCCTAAATGGGTAATATCTATGGGTTCATGTGCAAATACAGGTGGTATGTTTAACACATATGCTACAGTTCAAGGTGCCGATAGAGTAATACCTGTTGACATTTATCTTCCTGGATGTGCTCCACGACCTGAAACATTGCAATATGCATTGATGTTATTGCAACAAAAAATAAGAAGAAATCCAGCAAACTTATCTCAAAAAAGTAAAAGGTTAGTATAGATGAGAGCTTACAAACCAAAAGATGATGTACAAAAAAAATCATATTATAGTGACAGATTTTATATTACACCTCAAACACCAAAAGAATCAATACAAAACGACAGCGTATCGGCTAATACATTTGAATTACTAAGTAAAGAAGTAGAGATTTTAAATTCTTATATTGAATTAGGACATGCAGTAATAATTATAAATGCAAATGATAATTTAAAAGCAATAAAGTATTTAAGAGATGAATTACAATACGACATGCTTATGGAATTATCAGCAATTGATTATGTAGCAGCCCGTGGAGGATTTGAAATATTTTATGAAATGTTATCTACTACAAATAAAAAAAGATTAAGACTTAAAACATTTATAAAAAAAGGTCAAGCAATTGAGTCAGTTGAGCCATTATTTAGAATGGCAGATTGGTCTGAGCGAGAAATGTATGATATGTTTGGAATAATAGTAAACAATCATCCCATGCTAAAAAGAATACTTATGCCTGATGATTGGCACGATCATCCTTTACTTAAAACTTATCCATTACAAGGAGATGAAGCAGCTTCTTGGTATGAAGTTGACAAAATCTTTGGTAAAGAAGCTAGAGAAGTTATCGGTAAAGAAATAAGAGATGATGCAGCAATTGATAGATATGATACTACAAGATTTGCAAGACTGGGTCATGAAGTTCCACACGGTACAAATATAAATAATGAAAACGAAACAAAACACGATAATATTTCATATCAAGAAAAAGATGGTGTAAGATTATTTGGAAGTCCTAGACTTATTACTAAGTTTGATGAAAAAGAATCAGTTACACTAAAGCAGAGGAAATAGTATGCAGCAAACTAATAGATTAAAACCTTTTTTTGAGAATATAACATTTCAAAGAGACGATAACACAATGGTTGTAAACTTTGGACCACAGCATCCATCTGCACACGGACAGTTAAGACTTGTATTAGAACTTCAAGGTGAAGAAGTAACAAAAGCTTATCCTGATATTGGTTATTTGCATAGAGGCATGGAGAAAATGGGAGAAAATATGATGTATAATGAATTTCTTCCTACAACTGACAGAATGGACTATATAGCAGCAACTTCAAATAATTATGGTTACTCACTAGCAGTAGAAAAACTATTAGGAGTTGAAATTCCTAGACGAGCAGAAGTTATAAGAACAATGTTAGTAGAAATCAATAGAATCATATCGCATTTATTTTGGTTAGCCACTCATGCTCTTGATGTTGGAGCTATGTCTGTCTTTTTATATGCATTTAGGGAAAGAGAATTTGCAATGGATCTTATGGAAGATTACTGTGGAGCTAGATTAACACATAGTGCGGTTAGAATTGGTGGAGTGCCATTGGATTTACCAAATGGATTTATCAAAAAAATGCAAGAATGGATGATTACTTTAGATGAACAAATTAAAGTTTATGAAGGTTTATTAACAAAAAATAGAATTTGGAAAATGAGGCTTGAAAATGTAGGTATAATAGATGAAAAACTTGCAAAATCTTGGGGATGTACTGGCTTAGCACTAAGAGGTGCTGGTGTGAAATGGGATCTAAGAAAAGAGATGCCATATGGTATATATAATGAACTCGATTTTGATATTCCAATTTCAACTACAAATGATTCATACGGTAGATATAAGCTTTATATGCAAGAAATGTACGAAACAATGAAAATACTAAAACAATTAGTGCCAATGTATGAACAATCAGATACACAGTTAATGGCACATTCTCCTGAATATATTTCATGTACAAAAGAAGAAATGATGACGCAAAACTATTCTTTAATGCAACATTTTGTTTTAGTAACACAAGGAATGAGACCACCTAATGGTGAAGTTTATGTTGCTACTGAATCTCCAAAAGGTGAGCTTGGATTTTATATAGTAAGTGATGGTACACCATATGCTTATAGGATGAAATTAAGAGCTCCTAGTTTCTGGCACACAGGTTTATTGCAAGATTTATTGCCAGGTCACCAGTTAGCTGATGTTGTTACCATAATTGGTAATTTAAATATTGTATTTGGCGAAATAGATAGGTAAGGGAATAATATGATTAGATTTGATTTAAGAGATTTAAAAACTGAGTTTTTACCTAGACTTGTAGATTTAATGAATAAGGAAATATCACAAAATGAAAATGGTATTTTTCTTTTTGAAATCGGAGACTTTACGGCAATTCAAATTGTAGCTGATACTGTAAAACAGAACAATTGGACTTTGATGAATTCATTAAAATTTAATGAAGTAGATTGGACAGTTGTAATCAAAAAGACTGCACCAGAAGAACCTTTAATCAGTAATGTTAATATAAAGGATAGTTTGTGAGTAAAATATATTTTTCCACGTGGTTTGATGAGGTAATTGATAATAGATTAATAGATGATGTTGATCAATGGAAAGAAACCTCTAATAAATTCCCTATGCAATATGACAGCAATAATGAAACAAAAGCTTTTGTAGGATGGGATGGATTTGTTATTTTTACAAAAGATGTTGATGTAGTAAAACTAGCTGTCAATTATGCAAAGCAATATCAAGAATACTCAGAAATGTGTGGAAGATGTGCACCTGGAAGATGGGGTGGACGTATATTATATGATATGCTAGATAAGATTGCAAGAGGTGAGGGAGAATTTAGTGATATTGAACACTTAAAAGAAATATCTTCGACTATGACAAGCACTAGTAAATGTGAAATTGGAAAAACTGTACCTGTTCCAATATTAGGAATGATAAAATATTTTGAAAATGATTTTATTAATTTAATCAAAGAAAAGAAAAAATCTCCATGGTATGATATAGATGATTCAAAATACATAGCAAACGTAACAGCACCATGTACAGATAGCTGTCCAACACACATTGATATTCCTGCATATATTGAAGGTGTGAGAGATTTAAACTTTTCAGCAACACTAAGTTCAACTAGAGAATCCATGCCTTTGGCTCATACCTGTGGAAGAGTTTGTCCACATCCATGCGAAGATGCATGTAGAAGAGCAAATGTTGATGAAGCAATTTCTATTATGGAATTAAAAAGAGTTGGATCTGATTATGAAACTGATCATAAATTGGATTGGATACATCCACAAAAACCTAAAAAATTAAAAAAAGATGGCAAAAAAATTGCAATTATAGGAGCTGGACCTGCTGGTTTAACGGCTGCATATTATTTGGGACTTGATGGAATTGAAGTGACTATTTTTGAAGAATTACCAGTTCTTGGTGGTGAGGTAACTGTAGGAGTTCCAGAATATAGAATGCCATTTGATAAGTATAATGAAGATATAAAATTAGTAACAGAACTTGAAGCTGTAACAGTTATAACAAATCATAGAGTTACAGATAAAAGACTAGAAGAAATTTATGAAGAATTTGACGCTACATTGTTAGGATTTGGAGCTAGATTATCAAAAGCTATAAGATGTGAAAATGAAAATCCTGATTACGAGGGTTATTGGGGTGCAATATCTATGCTTGACAAAGTGAATCTGTGGCATAAATTTTCAATTGGTAGTCCTGCTTCAAATGAATTAAAAGATAAAACTGTAGTTTGTGTTGGTGGTGGATTTACTTCTATGGATGTTGTTAGATGTTCTATTAGAGAGGGTGCTAAAAGAGTTGTTATGCTTTATAGAAGAGATGAAAAAACAATTATTAAAAATACTACTGAAGAAGAATATAAAGAAGCTGTTGAAGAAGGAGTTGAATTTATATTTTATTCATCTATAGAAGAAATAAGAGATGATAATGGAAAAATAGTCTCATTATTAGTAAATAAATTTGATTTAGTTGCAGACCCAAATGGTGGTAGAGCTCAATTAGTAAAAATAGATGGTGGTGATTTGGAAATACAATGTGATTATTTAATTCCAGCAGTTTCACAATCTTGTGACCTACAAATATTACCAAAACATTGGGAATTAGAAATGACATCATGGGGAACTTTAAAAACTAATGGTAAGGATTTTATGACTTCAAAGGCTGGATTATTTGCTGCTGGTGATTGTGAATATGGACCTATGACTATTGTAAATGCAGTTGGACAAGCAAGAAGAGCAGCATCAGTTATAAGTAGATATATTTATAGTGGTGTTGCATCTTTAACTGACGATGAAATTATGGAAGACCATATGAATAAACTAAAAGTTTATAATAAAAATGAAACAGTTACTGGATGGATGCCAGGAATTCCAAGAGAAGTATCTGAGAAATTAGATGTAGATATAAGAAAAACAAATAATAATGAAGTAAATTTTGGATTTACTGCACAAGAAGCACAAGCAGAAGCTGAGAGATGTATGAGATGTTATTATTTAGGGATGGTTGCAGTATGAGTAATAGAGTTCAGCATAGAGATAAAGTAATCAATTTAACTATAGATGGTAAGCAATGCACAGGTGTGTATGGCGAAACTATTTTAGAAATAGCTAGAAGAAATGACTTATATATTCCTACAATGTGTAATTTATCTAAAGTATCTCCAATTGCATCATGTAGAATGTGTGTTGTTCAAGTAAAAAATGTACAAGGCGATATATTATCTTGCCAAGAAAAAGCAGTTGATGGTATTGAAGTTACTACAAATAACAATCATCTAGAACATGAAAGACAAAATATTATGAAGCTTTATGATGTAAATCATCCCTTGCAATGTGGTGTTTGTGATAAAAGTGGAGAATGTGATTTACAAAATAAAACTTTAGAATTTGGAGTGTCTTCTCAAGAGTTTAGTGTAAGAGAAATACCAAGAAAAAATAAAAAATGGGGAATATTGGGTTATGATCCTTCTTTATGTATTATGTGCGAAAAATGCGTACATACTTGTAATGAAATTATAGGTGCTACTGCATTATATATCAAACCAGGTGGTTACAAATCTACTATTGATATAAAAATGTCAAGGTGTGAACAATGTGGTGATTGTATTTCTGTATGTCCAGTTGGAGCATTGGTGTCTAATGCATACAAATATACAAGCAATGCATGGGAAGCAAACAAGGTTCCAGCTACTTGTGCTCATTGTCCTAGTGCTTGCGAAATGACTTATGATGTTAAACATGCAGGAACGGATCGTCCTTTTGAATCAAAAATAACTAGAGCTACAAATAACTTTGAATATGGTTATTTGTGTGGTTCTGGAAGATTTGGATTTGAGTTTGAAAATACAAATACATCAAAAAGCAAAGAAGATTTTACTAAAGCAGTAAATGCTCTTAAAAATGCAAATACTATTAAGTTTAATTCGTATATTACTAATGAAGAAGCTTTAATATTACAAAATTTAAAAGAGAAATTGGGATTAAATTTAGTTAATAATGATGCTAAAAACTATCAAACATTTTTAAATGAATACTCAAAAGTAAGTGGTAAGTCATTGTACTCAGCTACAAACAAGACAGTTAGTCAATCTGATATTATAATTATGATTGGTACTAGAATAGCTAGAGATAACCCTGGCGTTAAATACAATATTAATATAGCTACTAAAAAACAAAGAGCAGAGTTTATTTATATGCATACATTAGAAGATACTGCATTGGCAAATAAATATACTCAATTTGTAAAATACAATTCTAGAAGTGAAGAAGCAGTTATAGCAATGCTAGCTAAAACATTAATAAGTGATATGCCAAAAGACATAGAATCGTACTTTGATAGTTTGGATATAAAAAGTTTATGTGATGATGCCTGTGTTAGTATTGATGATTTTGAATTAATTGTTAATAAATTAATAAGAAGAAAAAACAAAACATTAATAATAGGTAGCGATATATTCGGACATGAAAATGCAAAAAATATTGCTAAACTAGTAGGACTGATTGAGATGTATAGTGATTTTAAAATTTTACTCATGCCTTCTCAAACAAATACATTAGGTGTTAGTCTTATTTGTGAATTAGATGATGAAATTATTGGAAACACAGTAGGTTATAATGTAAATGGTGACTATACTATAGCCAATCATGGTGATGCAGATTTTAATGTACCAGCACTAAATCAGCAAGAAGGTTCATTTACTTCTATTGATTTAAAATTAATAAATACAAATGCTGCATTAAACTTTGATGGTTACTGTTTAAATGATTTAGCTAATGAAATATTGTTAACAAGTAAAAAATACACCATTGATTATACATATCACTTAAGTAAGAAAGCTCAATATAAAAATATAAATTTTGATGAATTACAAAATGGATATGATAAGTATGGAAATGATATAAGAGGTTATGAATTAAATAATACTGATGTACAAAAAATATCAATTACTTTAGATAATATTAATAAACTAGAAGTAAATGAAGATTCTATTATTTATAGATGTGAACCTTTACACCAATTTAATAAGGCTACTTCAAAAGCACTAATATTAAAAACAGACTTTTGTTTAAGAGGAAGCTCTATATTTGCAAAAAGTATAGGTATAAAAGGTGGTGATTTAGTTAATATTAACTTTAATGGACAAGTAAGTCAAAGAAAATTTAAAGTGGATAAAGAAATTAAGGGTATGATTGCATTATACCCGACGTTTGATAATGGTTTAAATAATGACTCTATTACATTAGATTATAGGTATAAGCAAGTAAACATTCAAAAAGTGGAAGAAGTTTAATGAGTAATTTGATTACGGTTACTATAGATGGAAAACAATGTAATGCAAAAGAAGGTGAAACTATACTAAATGTTGCAAGGGCAAATGATATTTTTGTTCCAGCACTTTGTTATTTAAATAGATGCTCACCTACACTTGCTTGTAGAATATGTTTAGTTGAAGTCGATGGAAAACAAGTATATGCATGTAACGCTAAAATAAAAGAAGATATGCAAATTACTACAACTACTCCAAATATTGTAAATGAAAGACAAGCTATAATGGAGGTTTATGATGTAAATCATCCTTTACAATGTGGAGTATGTGATAAAAGTGGTGAATGTGAACTACAAAACTATACTTTATACATGGGTGTAGATAAACAAAGTTATGCTGCAAAAGATGTTCACAGACCAACAGTAAACTGGGGTGTTATGAATTATGATCCAGGATTGTGTATAGTATGTGAAAAATGTACAACTGTGTGTAAAGATATGATAGGTTCAGCAGCACTCTCAACTGTTAAAAGAGGATCAGAACCCCTTGATAAAGAATATAAAAAAAATATGCCAAAAGACGCATATGCAATGTGGAATAAATTAGAAAAAAACCTAATAGGTTTTGAAGAAGATAATTGCATTGATTGTGGAGAGTGTATATCTGTTTGTCCTGTTGGTGCATTAGTATCAAGTAATTTCCAATACACTTCAAATGCATGGGAGCTTACAAAAATACAAGCATCAAATCCATATTCATCAGATTGTTCATTGTTATACTATGAAACAAAACATATTAGTACACACAGACCAAATGAAAGAAAAATTTATAGAGTTACAAATGATTCTCATTTTACATCTTTAAGTGGAGCTGCTAGATTTGCATTTGATTTTTCTAATGAAGTTAAAAATAAAAATGAGGATGAATTTAAAAATGCTATTGATGCATTAAAATCTTGTGATACATTTATCTTTAATTCATTTATTACTAATGAAGAGGCTACAATATTACAAAAATTAAAAGAAAAACTAGGTTTTAATCTTGTAAATAAAGATGCTAAAGATTATCAAGAGTTTTTAAGAAATTATTCTAGTGTAAGTGGTAAAACACTTTATGCAGGAACATTAAATGATATTCACGATTCAAATTTTATTGTATCAGTTGGAACATATTTTAAATCTGATGCACCAAATGTTAGGTATGCTTTTAACAATGCTATTACATTAAATAAGGGTGCTGGTTTATACTTTCATTCTTTAAATGATACTAGTGTTCTAGGATTTGGGAAAGCTGGTAAAACTATACAAACTATACAAAATAAACCATTAAGTGAAGAGTCTGTATTATATTTTATACTGGATCAATTTGCAAAAAATTTACCTAAGGATACTGAGGATTATTTACAAAGCTTAAGAGAAGAAAAAACTAAAAATGTAAGTGAAACTATAAAAGAAACAGTTGTAAGTACTAGCAAAGATGAACAAACAGGTGAAGAAAAAGAAGTAAAAAGCATAGTATCTAAAGTAGTTAATAAAGAAGTGAAATATACACACACAAAACTATTAGATGAAATGGGTGCAAATGCTACTTTACTTGAAACTCTTGAACTAATGTTAGCTAAAAAAGATAAATTTTCTTTAGTTGTAGGTGCTGATTTATATACACATCCTAATGCTAAAAACTTAGCAAAACTTTGTGCAATGATTGAAAAATACACCGAATTTAATTTAATAATAATTCCATCTCAAACCAATACTTTGGGTGTTAGTTTATTATGTCAATTAGATGAGGAAATAAAAGGAAAAACATTTGCATATAATATGAAAGCAGATTATGAAATATCTGCTTTAGGTGATGCAAACTTAGATATGCCAACACTAAATCAACAAGAAGGTACATTTACAAATATAAATAAAAGAGTAGTACCTACAAATGCAGGTGTTGAATATGGCGGTTATACTTTGAATGATTTGGCAAATGAAATTTTAGATGATAAAAAAATAAATACAATTGATTATACTAAAGAAATATTTAATAATATAGACTTTGATAATCTAGAAAATAGTTTTAAAAATGATGGAAGTGAAAATAGAGGGTATGTTTTACAAAGTAATGAGGTTGAGATTGATGAAATGATAGAAAAATCATCACAAAATGTAATTGAAGGCACAATAATTTATAATGCAAATCCTATTAATCAGTTTAATGAATTTACAGCAAAAGCTAATGAATTTAAAAATGATAGCGTTTCACTATATGTTAGTAAAAGTACACTTGAATCATTACAATTACAAGAAAATGATGAAGTTAATATTACAACAAATACAGGTTCTATTGATTTGGGTATTAGAGTTGATAATCAACTAGATGGAAACATATCATATGTTCCTACATATGATAAAACTATAAATACAAAAATGTTATTTGAATCGTATAGATTTACAAATGCAAATATTAAAAAGGTATAAGAATGTTTGAAAACGATATATTCATGACAGTTGTAAAAGTCTTAGTAATACTAGGTGTATTTTCTGCATTGGCAGGGTTTACTACATATTTTGAAAGAAAAGTATTAGCATTTATGCAAAGAAGATTGGGACCTATGCATGTTGGACCATTTGGATTATTGCAAGTTTTAGCAGATGGTATTAAATTATTCACAAAAGAAGACTTTATTCCACAACATGCAAATAAACTAATATTTATGATAGCACCAATAATAACAGCTGCAACAGCATTTATTGCTATGAGTGCTATACCATTTTTACCAGGAGTTATTGTCTCAGATGTTAATGTTGGTATATTATTTGTGTTAGGAGCAATGGCTAGTGGTTTATATGGTCCATTATTAGGTGGAATGTCACAAGCAAATAAATGGGGTTTGTTAGGAGGCGCAAGAACTGCAATTCAATTACTTTCTTACGAAGTAGTAACGGGACTTTCAATTATAGCTCCAATTATGATGGTTGGATCATTGAGTTTAATAGATATTAATAATTATCAAAATGGGGGCGTACTTTCATGGATTATTTTTTCTCAACCACTTGCGTTTATTTTATTTCTAATAGCAGGATTTGCTGAAACAAATAGAACACCATTTGATTTATTAGAACATGAAGCAGAAATTATAGCAGGATATGCAACTGAGTATTCTGGTATGAGATGGGGTATGTTTTTTATTGGAGAATATGCTAACTTATTTACTATAGCATTTTTAACATCTTTATTATTTTTAGGTGGTTTTAATGATTTATGGTTTATCCCAGGGGCAATAGCAATCATTTTAAAAGTAATGATATTAATATTCTTATTTTTATGGACAAGAGCTGCTTGGCCACATGTAAGACCAGATCAACTTATGTGGTTATGTTGGAAAATACTAATGCCATTAGGATTATTAAACATACTAGTAACAGCAATAGTATTAATATAGTAAAGGAGAGATAATGAGCTTTAAAAATTTAAAAGATAGAAACGTTGGAACACAAGAATATATACAAGTGCATAATGAAGTTTATCCAAGTACTAATATGGATTCATTTAAGCAAGTAGTAAAAAGGACTTTTAGCTTGGAATTATTTAAAGGCTTGGGAATTGTATTTGGTGTGATGAAAAAAGCATTGTTTAATAATGAAATGCATACAGTTCAATACCCAATGGAAAAATTACCAGTTTCTCCTAGATACAGAGCTGTACATAAATTATTAGGACTTCTTGAATCTGGTACAAATAGATGTATTGGTTGTGGATTGTGTGAAAAAATTTGTATTTCTCATTGTATTAAGATGGATACGGTGATTGATAAAAACTCTAGAAAAGAAATTCTTGAATATTCAATTAACTTAGGTAGATGTATATTTTGCGGATATTGTGCGGAAGTTTGTCCTGAACTTGCAATTGTTCATGGACAAAGATACGAAAATGCTAGTGAACAAAGAGCACACTTTGCACTAATAGATGACTTACTTACTCCATTTGATGCAATTAAGCAACAAATTGAATATGATGGATTTGGTGCAATAAGCCCAGATGCAGATAAAAAAATTAAAAAAACACCGTTAGCGTATTAAGGATATATGATGTTTGAAGTTATAGCTTTTTATTTATTCGCATTTTTAACTATATTGATGTTTTTAACAACAGTACTTACAAAAAATGCACTCTATGCACTTAGTTCATTAGCAGCAGGTATGATATTTATATCAGCATTTTTCTTTTTATTAGAAGCTGATTTTTTAGGAGTTGTTCAAATTATAGTTTATACTGGTGCAGTTATGGCACTTTATGCTTTTGGAATGATGTTTTTTGATAGTATCTCTGATATTAAAGAAAACACAGCTAATCCAAGATTGACATTTTTATTAACTGGTTTAATTGCACTTATAGTAGTAGTTATGTTAGTTGCACCAATAATTGGATCTAATATAACTGCACATTTCCCTGTAGGAATTGCAGCTGATACTTATGGCACAATTAATGGAAATGTTCAAGATGTTGGGGTAGTGTTATTTACAAAATACTTAGTTCCATTTGAAGTTGCAGCAGTGATGCTACTTGTAGCAATGATAGGTGGTATTATTTTAGCAGGTAAAAAAATGGATGATATAGTTATAACAGAAGATGATCATACAAATAACAATAAAAAAAAGGATAGTTAATGAGTATTGAATTAAACGATTATTTAATATTGAGTACTATATTGTTCAGTATTGGGTTATTAGGTGTCCTTAGAAGAAAAAACTTACTTATGTTATTTTTTTCTACTGAAATAATGTTAAATTCTGTAAATATTGGGATGGCAGCTATTTCAAAATTTAATGGTGATTTGACAGGTCAAATGTTTGCATTTTTTATTGTTGCAATTGCGGCTAGTGAAGTTGCTGTAGGATTGGGATTATTAATATTGTGGTTTAAAAGACACGATACATTAGATCTTGATACCTTACAAAACATGAAAGGTTAAGAATGGAAGGTTTTGTATATATTGCACTTTTTGCTCCACTTGTTGGGTCTTTGTTCGCTGCATTTTTTGGAAATAGTCCAAGAAAAAAAATAACAGGTATAGTTACATCTATATTATTAGCTATATCATTTATAGCATCTCTTATATTATTTTATCATATTTACACAAGTGGAAATATTGTTCACTTTAGTATTATTGATTGGATAGTTATAGGGAATATTAATATTCCATTTGGTGTATTAGTAGATCAAATAAGTGTGACTATGATGGTAGTTGTTACTTTAGTATCTACTATGGTACATATTCATTCAATTGGATATATGGATCACGATGATGGGTTTAATAGATTCTTTTCTTACTTATCTGCATTTGTTTTTTCAATGTTAATACTCGTAATGAGTGATAATTTTGCAGGATTGTTTATTGGTTGGGAAGGAGTTGGACTTTGTTCATGGTTATTAATTGGATTTTGGTATGATAAAAAAGATGTAGAAAAATCTGATGATATCGAAAAATCACCATTTTCAACACTATCTGCACATTCTTCAATTTCCCCATCATACGCTGCAAATGAAGCATTTATTATGAATAGAGTAGCTGACTTGGGAATGTTAATTGGTATATTTTTAATTTATTGGAATTTGGGTTCATTACAATACGATGTTGTTTTTGCAAATATTGGAACATTAAGTGAAGATATTATTACATTAATTGCAATATTTTTATTTGTAGGAGCTATGGGTAAATCAGCACAATTTCCATTTAATACATGGCTTGCAAATGCTATGGAAGGTCCTACACCAGTTTCTGCATTGATTCATGCAGCTACAATGGTAACAGCAGGAGTTTTTTTAGTAATTAGAGCAAATGAAATTTTTACAGTTGTACCTCAAATTGGATATATCATATCTTGTCTTGGTGCTTTTGTAGCAATAGGTGCTGCAACAATGGCATTGGTTGCAACTAATATGAAAAAAATAATTGCTTATTCTACTTTATCACAACTAGGCTATATGTTTGTTGCAGCAGGACTTGGCGCATATTGGATCGCTTTATTTCATCTAGCAACTCACGCATTTTTTAAATCAGTATTATTTTTAGGTGCTGGAAATGTTATGCATGCTATGAATAATGAAATAAATATAAAAAATATGGGTGGACTGCTAAAACACATGCCTTATACTGGAGCAATTATGATTATTGCATCATTTGCATTAGCTGGTTTTCCATTTTTATCTGGATTTTATTCTAAAGAGTTAATTTTAGCATCTGCATTTGGAGAGCATGCTTATATATTGTGGGCAATATTATGGCTAACAGCAGGTATGACTGCATTTTATTCTTTTAGACTTGTTATGTATGTATTTTTTGGAGAAGAAAAATATCATACTTTGGGATATCATCCACATGAAACATATGGATTTGTAATTGCAGCGATGACCCCATTGGCAATACTAGCAGTAATATCAGGTTGGGCTGAACATAGTTTTTTTGAGTTTATAACTAAAGCTTTACCAGCATTTCATCCTCATGTAAGTGATAATACAAATATTATTTTAATGGTAGTTACGGTTAGTATTTCAGTTAGTGCAATAGTATATGCGTATTGGAAATATAGTAAAGATGGTAGATATTTTTCACATAAATTAAAAGATACTTTTATTTATAAATTATTAGCTAATCAATATTATTTACCATATGCTATTGATACATATATAGTTAAACCATACTTGAGTCTTTCAACAATGTCGTGGAAAAAAATAGATATGAAAATTATTGACAATATAGTTGATACAATTGCAAAGTTAATATATAAAAGTGGTAATCAAAGTAGAGTTGTGCAAACAGGAAACTTATCAAAAGCGTTAAAGATAATGACAACAGGAATTTTAATTTTACTTGTTTCATTAATTGCTTTTGGTATTAAATAGGAGGATAAAATGGAATATATGTTATCTATTTTAATATTTTTTCCAGCATTTGCTGCAGTTTTAGGATTGTTAGTAAATAAGGAACTAATTAAATCGTATGGGATAATTGTTACAGCAATAGAATTTATCTTATCGTGTATCATGTGGTACAACTTTGATAATACAGATGCAAGTATGCAATTTGCAGAATTTGTACCGTTAATTTCTCAATATGGAATTTCATACAATTTAGGAATTGATGGTATTACATTGTTTTTAGTAATAATGACAACATTTATTACAATGATATCATTAATTGGTTTGAGTGAGACAAAAGATGTAAAAAATTTAATACTCTCAGTTTTATTTTTAGAAGTTGCAATGATTGGAGTATTTGTTACACTTGATGTAATATTATTTTATGTTTTTTGGGAGTTTTCACTTGTACCTATGCTTTATATTGTAGGTGCATGGGGTGGTAAAAGAAGAATATATGCATCTATTAAGTTTTTCTTATATACTTTTACTGGTTCACTAATTATGTTAGTTGGTATGTTGTATTTGGGTTACTTACACTTTCAAAGTACTGGAGTATGGAGTTTTGACTTGATACAATGGTATAATACTCAATTAACATATAGTGTACAATTATGGCTATTTATTGCATTTTTCTTGGGCTTTGCTATTAAAGTACCAATGGTACCATTTCATACATGGTTACCATATGCACATGGTCAAGCGCCAACTATAGGTTCAGTAATACTTGCAGCCATTTTACTTAAAATGGGAACTTATGGTTTTATACGATTTTCGTTGCCATTATTTCCAGATGCAACGGTAGCTTTATTAATACCAGTAGCTATTTTAGCATTAATAGCAATTGTATACACTGCAATGGTTGCATATGCACAAGAAGATATAAAACAAGTAATTGCCTACTCCTCTGTCTCACATATGGGAGTTATAATATTAGGAATATTTGCTCTTAATGTTGAAGGTATCGGAGGATCTATATTTTTAATGATTTCTCATGGAATTGTATCTGGAGCATTATTTATGTTAGTTGGTGTTATTTATGATAGAAAACATACTAAAATTATGAGTGAATTTGGTGGATTAGCTAAAGTAATGCCAATGTTTGCTGTAATTTTTGCCATTATGTTAATGGCATCTGTTGGACTACCTTTGACTATTGGATTTGTAGGAGAATTTTTATCTTTACTTGGATTTTTTGCAGTTTCTCCTATATTAACAGCAATTGCTGGTTTAACTATAATTTTAGGAGCTATTTATATGTTAGTTCTTTATAAAAAAACATTTTTTGGTCCAATAACACATGAATCAAATCTGCAATTAAAAGATTTAAACTCTAAAGAATACTTTGCACTTATTCCTATGGTATTTTTAGTTGTGTACTTAGGAATTCATCCAAAACCAATCTTACAACCAGCAGATGCTAGTGTAAAACAATTAATTGAAGTTATGAAAACAAAATCAATCAAAGCAGAAACTAAAGAGTTTTTGATTTCAGTAAATACAACAGGGGAGAAAAAATAATGATTACTCCAATTTCAATTGATATGGAAACTTTAAACTTAGCATCTTTAACACCAATGCTTATTGCTATATTTGGTGCATTGTTAATTCTATGTGTTGATTTATTTACTAAATATAAAAGTAAGTTTGTTCACGTAGGTATTGCTGTTAGTATATTACTTTTAGATTTAGCATTTCTTATTGACTATTCAGGACCTGTTAGAGGATTTTTTGATGTTATGTTAATGGATGGTATATCAATATTGGGTCAAGTAATTATAATAATAGCATCGATATTTTTTATTATTTTACCTCTTACAAATCAAAAATTTCATGAATTTTCTTATCCTGAATATTTTGCACTATTTTTATTTATGACAGCAGGTTTTCAATTTATGATAGCAAGTGATAATTTAATATTGATATTTGTAGGATTAGAAACAGCATCTCTTTCCTTATATATAATGATAGCAATGCATAATAGAGATAAAGCCAGTGAAGCAGCAATAAAATACTTTACTATGGGAGCTTTAGCAGCTGCATTTTTTGCATTTGCTTCAATGATCTTTTATTATTTAACTGGAAGTATTGAATTAAATGTTATGCAAGAACATCTAAATAAGACAAATTTTGAAAATTATACTTTAATATTAGTCGGAGTTGTTTTTATGATTGCAGCTTTAGGATTTAAATTATCTTTGGTTCCATTTCATTTATGGGCTCCAGATGTATATGAAGGATCATCGGCAATTCTTGCTGGATACATTGCTGTAGTTCCTAAAATGGCAGCATTAATAGTTTCACTTAGATTTTTTGAAATATTTGTTCTTGCAAATGATATTTGGGTACATTGGATATTATATATTATTGCAGTTATTACAATGACTTTGCCTAACTTAATAGCATTAGTTCAAACGGATATAAAAAGAATGTTAGCTTATTCATCTATATCACATGCTGGATTTGTGTTGGTGGCAATTATGATAGGTTCTACACAAGCAATTGAAGCTTTATTTTTATACTGGATTTTATTTTTAGCTGTAATATTGGGTGCTTTTGCAATGTTATGGATACATAAAACAAAAGAAAAACCAGAATACTATGGACTAAAAAGTGATTATGATTTAAATAAATTTACAGGATTAGTAGATAAATCTCCATTAAGTGCTTTTATGTTTGGAATAATAATAATTGCATTAGCTGGAATACCTCCATTTTCTGTATTTTGGGGGAAAATGTATCTAGTGGGAGCTACTATTAATTCAGGAGAAATTGTATTAGCTATTATCATGGTATTAAATTCTGCTATTGCAGCCTTTTATTATTTAAAAATAATAGTACATATATTTTTGAAAAAAAGGCAAGATGAAAGAGTAATACAATACAAAAATATGACTAATAGAATACTTACATTTGTGATTGCATGTGCTGTCATTTTTACAATGTCATCAATAGTACTTATAGAACCATTACTAAATATAATATCAAGTGCAGTTAAAAGTAGTGGATTTTAATATAATTTAAACAAAATTTATAATTTTAGATATCTACTGTATAGATTTTGTTTTGTTTAATTTTGTTGATTTATTTACATAATTATCAAAGCTCTTATCCATGTTTAAGACATGAGGACGGATTATAGGAAGATGTCCATAATACCAAGAAAATTCTTCTTTGGCTTTTTCTACTGATGAGTTAAGTATAGCGTATTGATACAATGCAGAAGCTAATGAAGTCCTATCAGCCCCACCAATACAGTGAATTAATAATGGTTTTTTCGCATTTTTAATTAACTCAACCAAAGTAGAAGTTTGATTAAAATCATAAAATTTACCAGAAGACATTTTAAAATTAACTAAATCAACATTATTTTCTTCAGTAATTCTTTTTTCATCTTTATAGTAATCCTTAGTAGATTTACCACGTAAATTCAATACTGTTTTTATATTATTTGTTTTTAAATAATATGCCATATTTAGATTGTTTAGTTGACCAGATCTATAAACATCATTGGTAATTTTGTAAAAATTACCAAATACTTCAATATACATAATAACAAATAAAACAACGAGTACAGGAATTATAATTTTTTTCATATTTATCTTTTAATAAAACTATCAGATTTATCAAATTCTTTTGTTTGTATTGAAAAAAGATCTAAAATAGTATCAAAAATATCAGGTTGTGTATATTTTTCTTTATTAATAATTTTAATATTTAATGAAGACTTAATAAGTAATGGTACTTTGGCCTGTTCATCTGGAAGTTGCATACCTGGAGGCATTCCATGAAATACATAACCATCTTCACCCAAAGACTCACCATGGTCAGACACATAAATAAATACATAAGGAGCATTTGAATTTTCTAATGTTTTAATAATTTTGTCTATGACATAATCTTGATAAAGAATTGCATTATCATATGCATTATATCTTTGCTCTTTTGTACATTGATTTAACATATCTGGATTTTTACAAAATGGTTTAAATTTTTGAAATGAATCTGGATATCTATAACTATAAATAGGTCCATGTGCACCACCACCTAAATGTAAAGTTATAAACCTATGACCATTTTTATATGTTTTTAGATTACTTTCTAGCATTGGTATAACACCTTCATCTAATCTTTTAGCGCCATTTTTTGGTATATACTCAATTTCTTTTACGGAACAATTATCATATAGAGTATAATTAACAAAACAAGATGTATCAATACCTGCACTGTTAGTAATATTAGTTAGTTTAATGTCATCTTTTTTTAATATTTCTCTTAATGCATATAATGTAGAACCTAATCTTGCTATACCATTTAAACTATGTAAATTAGCAGTTTTTGATAGTAAAGGCGTAGTAATATTATTTGTATATCCGTATAAATTTAGATTTTTTTGTCTAATAGCTTCACCAATAGCTAATACAACAACTAAGTCATCTTTTTTCATAACACTAGCATCAATTTTTACGTCTTTTTTTATATCGTTTTTTATTAATGGTAATACAATAGTTTTTTTTATAACATCAATTGATGCTGCAAGATAATTAACTGGAACTAAAGAATATAATATATATTTATTTGATAAATTGCCAGCACGATGCAATTCCTTAAAAGATAAATATATAGATGCAAAGGCAATAAGTAATGAAACAGAAATAATAATAACTGTTTTTTGCATATGTTTGTATATATTGCAATATGTTATTTGAATATTTAAAATAATAAAAATAGGTAAAATCATTAAAAAGAAAACAAACGGTAGCATTTGTATTGATAATAAAGGAAATACTTCAGTTGAATTAGTGTGTAAAGTATTTAATAACATTGATGTATCAAATGCTACATTATATTTTAAAATAAAATATGAAACAAAAGTACTTATAATAATTAGTGATATTGATATTAATTTTGCAGTATATTTATGTGAAAGAAGCGTAAATATTATCACAAATAGAGTATATCCAAGTAGATAATATGCTAAAAAACCAAGATATTCAAATTGATCATTAAAATAAAACCACTTTGTCAATTTGTCAAGATTTATTAAATTAAATATAAGATAAATAAAAGATGTAACAAAAAAAATAAATTTTGTATGTGATATTTTAATTTTTGTTTTTAGCATTAAAACCCTTTTTTGAAGTGATTATATCGAAAATTATGTTAATAAATTTATAACTTATTTTTTATTCTCTTTACTTAGCATAATAAATATGCGATAAATATAATCCGCTTGCACTAGCTAAATTATTATTTATCATTTTTTGCTTAAGTAACTGTATTTTTATGTCATGAATACTTAAATTATTAGCTGAAACTTCTAGTAAAAAATTTACTATAATTCTTATTTGTGACCTTAAATATGAATTAGCAGTAAATTTAAATACCCAAATATCTCTATAAGAATAAAACTTTATATCAAATATTTCTCTAATAGTACTAATAGGTTCACTACCTTTTTTATGAAAAAATTCAAAATCATGTATACCTATAAATTCTTGGCAAGCTTTATTAATTAAACTTTCATTTATATTAGTATAATAAGCCATATAAGAGCTATTAAAAGCAGTTAATGGTTTTTTTGAGATTATATACCTATATGATCTTTTTTTAGCGCTAAATCTTGCATGAAAAGTATTTGGAACTTCTTTTAATGATTTTATTTTTATGCTTGTTGGTAAATATGATTTAAGTAAATTTTCTAGTTTATGCAAGTTTGTCCAATAATAAGGAAGATTTAATGATAATACTTGCATAGATGCATGTACATTTTTGTCTGTTCTACCACTAAAAGAAATTTTTGAATAAATACCTAAGGTTTTAAAAACATTAGAAAATTGACCATGTACAGTGTTTTTTGAATTTTGAATTTGTGAACCATAATACTTTGATCCATCATATGAAATTGTAATTTTTATTGTCATAGATATAAATCAATAATATTTTTTTATTCTAATGTAATAAATAAAAATAGACATAAATATCCAAGACATAGGTAAATAGAAAAGTACAGAAAAGTTAATGCTTAAAGATAGTTGTTGCAATAAAAGTATGTATAAAATAACAAATACAATTGAATATGAACTAGCATTGTTTTTTTGATGACGTGGATTGTAATATCCCAAAGCAATATAAAATAAAAGAGATATAACAGGTAACAATGAAATTAAAACATTTCTTATTAATGTTAAGCTTTTTTTATAAGATCTATTTTTTATCCAATAATTTATCAAATCTTTTAAACTTTTAAGTTGTTTTATTTGAGGTAATTGATTATTTAAGGTCATTTTTTGAAAATTTACATATGTTAAATCATCAGCAATTATAGATGATGTAC
This sequence comes from uncultured Helicobacter sp., assembly GCA_964516815.1. Taxonomy (GTDB): domain Bacteria; phylum Campylobacterota; class Campylobacteria; order Campylobacterales; family Arcobacteraceae; genus CAIJNA01. The sequence goes on from CAZEXK010000005.1 coordinate 45,290, forward strand.
CATTTAATAATTCTAAAGTAAAGGAATTAGCATTATTATGTAATCTTGCAGTTTTAGCAATAATAAAAGTATCATTACCATTGTCATTTTTGTATAGCATCATATTTTTGTAATCATTCTTTTCTTTACCTTCAACATACATATACCAAGGACCAAATTTTTGTCCATATTCACTTGGTTTTATATTAAATTTTACCTCTTGTTTTTTCTTATTTAAAAATAAATTTTCAATATATGTAGATTTTGGTATTAATATAAATGATATTATCATAAGTAATAAGCTCGTCAATAAAGATACTGGTATAAGAATTTTTAATATCTTTAATGGACTTAATCCAAAACTTGTTATAACTATTAGTTCATATTCAGATGATATTTTAGAGATATTTATAACTGAAGAAACAAAAAAAGTTACAGGTAAAGTATAAAATAAAATAAGTGGAATTTTTAAAGAGTATAATAATAATAATTCAGAAAAATTCATAGTAATTACAGATGTTAGTGAAGCAATTTTAACTAAAAATATTATTGAAGTAATAGCAAACAGTGTAAGAAAAATAGGAAAAAATACAGAACTTAAATTTTTTAATACATATAGTCTTAATTTAATCATTATTGTCCACCAATAAAATAAACAATACTAGTATCAAAGATAAAAACAATAAACAGTCCAAAAACTAAAAAAGGTATAAATGGAGTTTCTATTTCATTTTTTTTGACTATATTATAAATAGATGGTAAAAGTGCTGTAATTGACGCGATTAGTACAGCTATTATTGCTAATTTAATACTTAAAAGACCACCTATTATTGCAACTATTGGAATATCTCCCTCTCCTAAGGCTCTTTGATTTAATAAAGAAGTATCTTTAGTAAGCTTGGCTTTTATATTTTGGATATAAAAAGTTAAAACAAAATCTAAAAGCACAAAAGCACCTGCAAATGTTAACATTGAAACATAATTTATTGATTCAATAAATAAACTAAGTACTAATGCTAAGAGTAACAAATAATCAGGAACAGCCTTGTATTTCAAATCAATAAATGATAAAACAATTAATACATAAAATACCAGTAAAATAACAATTGAATTTAAAGTAATAGAAAATTTATAAAATATTAAAAGAGTAAAAACTAAAGTAATAAGCTCAACTATTGGATAGATTAACGAGATTTTGTTTTTACAACTAGAGCATTTAGCTTTTAAAAATATATATGAAAATAAGGGTATGTTTTCATACCATTTTATGCTTGTATTACAATTTGGACATGAAGAAAACTTTGGATTAATAAGACTAATACCTAATGGCAATCTGTATATTAAAACATTTAAAAATGATCCAATACTCAAAGCAAATAAACAAACAACTAATTCAATCACTAAACAGCACCAAATCTTCTTTGTCGCGAAGTAAAGTCTAAAATCATATCATCTAGTTCAAAGGATGTAAACTCAGGCCAATATGTTTGAGTGAAAAACATTTCACTATAAGCAATCTGCCAAAGTAAAAAATTAGATATTCTAATTTCACCACTTGTACGTATCAACATGTCAACGTCACATAAATCTGCTGTATCTAAATTAGAAGATATATTTTGCTGACTTATAGGGATATTATTATCGTTTAACTTTTTAACCGTTCTTACTAACTCATCACGACTACCATAGTTTAGTGCTAGGGTTTGTGTCATTTTTGTTAAATTTTTCGTTTTTTCTTCTAAATGTTTTATAGTATTTTGTAATGATATAGAAAATTTACTCAAATCACCAATAGCAATAAATCTTATGTTATTTAACAAATATACATTTAGTTCTTCTTTTAAATGTTTTTCTAATAGTTTCATCAAAAAACTAACTTCTACTTTACTTCTATTCCAATTTTCAGTTGAAAATGCATACAAGGTTAAATATTTTATCCCAATACTTGCACAATGTTCAGTAATACTTCTAACAGTTTTAGCACCTTGTTCATGTCCTGCTGTTCTATTTAAGTTTTTTTCTTTTGCCCATCTTCCATTGCCGTCCATAATAATTGCTATGTGCTTTGGAAATTTTTGATCTTTATTCATCAAATTGTACTTTTAAAGTATCTAATAACTCTAAAGATAAAGATAATTTATCCTTAGAAGGTAGTTTAGTATTAGATGATTTTGTTATTACTTCAAGTTCATTTGTTAAACTACCAAAAGTATTTTTTTCACTTAAAATATTTAAGCATACAGCACTTAGATTTTTATTTACTAACATATTTGAAGCATATTTAAATGCATTTAATTTATCCATTTCTGCTTTAAAGCCTATAGTGTATATACCATCTTTGTTTATTTCATTTAAAATATCAATATTTTTTTTCAATTCTAAATTCCAGGTATCACCTATATTGTCTTTTTTTAATTTTCCATCTTGTATATTTGTTGGCGTATAATCACTAATAGCAGCTAAGGCAAAAAAATATGGTTTTTTAATTGATTCTTGTTTTATATTTTGTATTTGAGTAGATATAATATCTAACATCTCTTTACTAGTATTTGTTTTATACTCACTTATATTTAATAAGTTTGAGTCTTCACAAGAAGAAGTTTTAACAAAAACTAAATTGGCACCTTTAAAATATAATGCCTTTGCCATAGCTATGGCCATTTTTCCAGTTGAGAAGTTAGATATAAATCTAACATCGTCAATTTTTTCTACACTACCACCACCATTAAGAATGACCTTTCTATTAAGCCAATAATCATCACTTAAAAGTTCTTGACAAGTTGAGTTAAATATATCAATGGGTTCAGCCATGGCACCATCTCCTATATCTTTACAAGCTAATTCTTTTGTTTGTGTGTTTATAAGTTTAAAATTACAAAGTTCTAATGTTTTTAATGATTGTTGTGTTATAAAGTTATTCATCATATTTGTATTTGCAGCAGGACATAAAAGTTTTGTATTTTGGTATGCAAGTACAGTTTGCAACATAATATTATCTGCAATTCCACTTGCTAATTTATTAATAGTATTTGCACTAGCAGGAGCTATTACAAATACATCAGCCCATTTTCCAATAGCTATATGATTATTATGGCTTTTTAAAGACCAATCTTCATTTTGGTCATGAAGAACTTCATTTTGAGAAATAGTTTCAAATGTCAGTTGTGTTATAAATTTAGATGCTGAATTAGTCATAATTACTTTTACACTTGCACCAGCTTTTATATAAAGTCTGATTAATTCTAAACTTTTGTATACAGCGATACTTCCAGTAACTGCAAGTAATATATTTTTATTTTTTAATAAATTCATTTTTCTACTATTTAATTATATTTATAAATCACGGTCTAATTTATAAATATAATTATATCTAAAATAAAAGCTTTTGATGTATTTTATACCTTTTAAGTATGAATTATATAAAATAAAAGTATAGTTATTATAAATTTATAACAAGTAAATAAAGGATATATAAGATGAATACAAAAAAGGAAATTTATGAAAACTATGACTTGTAAACAATTAGGCGGAGTTTGCGATGAAATATTTCAAGCAGATACATTTGATGAGATAGCGCAGTTAAGTATGGCACATGGAACACAAATGTTTCAAAAGCAAGATATAGCTCATCTTGAAGTTATGAATGAAATGAGAGAACTTATGCAAAAACCTGAAGAATTATCAAAATGGATTGAAAGCAAAAAAGAACTATTTGACGCACTTCCTGAAGATTGATAT
>CAZEXK010000005.1:49106-83312 GCA_964516815.1 uncultured Helicobacter sp.
AAAATGGATTGAAAGCAAAAAAGAACTATTTGACGCACTTCCTGAAGATTGATATGTTAAATATACTAAATATATTTAACATTTTACTCATGACGCTTCAGTTATACCTATTAGCTCTTACCCTTTTTATAAAATTAATATTCAAGGGATTAAAATTAAAATTGATATATCTAAATATTATAAAGATATTTTAAATAAACAAGGAATTAAAGATATTATAAATAGAATAAAAAGTGAAGGAGCGTTAAATTCTAAAGATTTTGCAAGTTCTAAAGAAATAAAAGATTTTTGGGATTGTCTTAGTTTAAGTGAAGTAAATACTTGGAGAAATATTAAATAATGTTAAGTGGATAAATTAAATATAAAATATTTGATATTAATATCAAATATTTATATTATATATTTTAAATCTAGAATAAAGTAGCTTCTATTCTTCTGTTAGCTTTTTTTCCAACACTTGTATTATTATCAGCAATTGGATCTTTTTCACCATATCCTTTATATTTTAATCTATTTTTATCAACACCATCAACAATTAGTTGATCGTATACTGCTTTTGCTCTTTTGTTAGATAATTCTAAGTTATATTCATCTGTACTTCTATTGTCAGTATAACCAGCAATTTCAGCAGATTTATCAGAATTAGCTTTTAAATATTCAGCAAAATCTTTAATTTTTCCATAAGAACCTTCATTGATTTGACTTGAATCTGAATTAAAATTAACTTGTAAGTTAATTGCCTCACATTCTACACTTGATATTATTTTAGCATTAGATAAGTCTTGCGCAATAAGCATTGAACCTATACATAATACACTTAATATGATTTTTTTCATTTTATTCCTTTTTTATTACTTAACGCCTAAAGCGTCTAATGATTCAATAGTTAATGCACCTGTAGCAAGTTTATTATCTTTTTGAAATTTTGTTAATGCAGCTTGAGTTTCTACTCCATAAATACCATCAACTAAACCTGGATCATAATTCTTTGAAATCAATTGATTTTGTATACTTTTCATGATATCACCACTAGTATTTGTTTGACATAAAATTCTTTCCCATTTTAATTCTTCAGGAGTTTCTAATGTTGTCTTACTAATAGTATGGTAAGTTGGTTCAGTTTTAGTTTTTATAACTTCAGCTTTTTTAACAAGCTCTTGAATTGTAATAGTTTTATAAGTAGCAGGTATTGCTATTTTTTCATAACTTGCCTCTGTTTTAATAGTTTTAACTTTAATACTTTTAGTAACAGCTGGTACAACAACTTTTTCAGTTCTAGTTGGTTTATCAATTACTTTACTTTTTACTATTTTATATTTTGCAGGTACTTTTATTAGACACATAATATCACCAGTGTGATGGTCTATTTTTGTTATTGGTCCATTACCTTTTTTCCAATATTCTCTAGCTTTTGAAATTAAAACTTTTTTTTCTATTTCTTTATAAGTAGCTGGAATAACTTTTAAAGTTGTTTTTTCTGGTTCTATTAAAATAGTATTTTTCATACATTTATAAGTAGCAGGTTTAAATTCATATTTAAAACTTGCAGCTTTATCTATCATTTTTTTCTCAACTGTTTTAAATTCTGGTTTAGTAACTTCTATTTTGTTTACAGAAGCATTTAAAACTTCTTTTGACTCTTCCGTTTTATATGTTGCTGGAATAAGAACTTTGGCATAACATTCACCAGCTTTAGCATTTGGTGGTATTAGAGATGAACCACTTGATTTGTTACTAGAACTTTTACTGTTAGATGTTTTACTACTACTATTATCACTATTAGTTGTACTACTTTTGCTTTGTCCATTAGTAAAGCTTCCTTTACTAGCATCAAATAAAGCTCCACTAGCTGTAGAAACACCAAATGTAAACATTAATGCTATTGCAACTGATGAATATCTTGTAATATTTTTTTTCATTTTAACCCTTAATATAATTTTTGAGTATTGTAGCATAAATAATCTTATTTATTACTTTTTTACTTATTACTTTTTTATTTATTGTGAAAATTCGGATGTGAAAAGTTAAGAAATGGTATTTCTTAACTTTTACCTATTTTCTTAAACTCGTTCAAGAAAAAGCTAAGGTAAAATATACTTGGTCTGCAGGAGAGTTTCATACTCAGCTACTCTAGTTCTAACTTTTACTGTAATGTTGTAGCACTATATTGGTTGTTATTTCCGCTTTGATATCAAAGCTTGGCAAACTAATCTTCGCCAGATAGTCAGAGAGAATTGATAAAATTACTAAATAGTAACCTATCTTTTAAATTATCTTGAAAGGCTTATAACATCAGCTATTAAGCACTATTTAGCTATAATTGTATTTGAAACATTGAAAAGTGTTTATTGATTTTTAAAATTTAAGTCGTGATAACTAAAAGTTGTTCTATGGGTAGATATAGGGTAGAAATGGAAAAAGATTTAAACCTTTAACTAGTCTCTAGCTCCCTATCTATTGTACATTGAGAAGATTACAGTCTAGACTCATATCTTCTAAGCATATAAAGTTTTTTAAGAGCTTTTTTTCTAGCGTTGATTTTTTGTTTCTTCTTCTTTTCAGGATTAGATTCGAAATATCTTCTTGCTCTTGTTTCTGTTACGATTAGACTTCTGTCGCATTGTTTTTTGAATCTTCTATAAGCTTCATCAAACGATTCAGATTCTTTAACTTTAATACCAGGCATTGTACATCACCTACTTTCTTGGTAAAATTTTTTAGCTTTCACTAAATTTGAATTTGGATTATACTTAACTAGTCCTTAATAGTATCTTTAGTATAATCGCGATTATAAGCATAAAGGATAATTATGAATTTAACACATTTAGATTCAAACAACAGACCTAAAATGGTTGATGTGAGTGATAAAAATGATACTATGAGAATAGCTATTGCTAGTGGAGTAATATCGATGAATCAGGACGCATTTAATAATATCTTATTAAATCAAAATAAAAAAGGGCCCGTATTACAAACTGCGGTAATTGCAGCAATTATGGGAGCAAAAAAAACTCCCGAACTAATTCCGATGTGTCACCCTTTACTTCTTACTAGTATAAATTGTGAAATAGAACATCTAGAAAAATTACCTGGATTTAAATTAAGTGTTATTACAAAACTAAAAGGACAAACTGGTGTAGAGATGGAAGCTTTAAGTGGAGTTAGTATAGGCTTATTAACTATATATGATATGATAAAATCCATAGATAAATCAATGACAATAACAAATATACAATTAGAACATAAAAGTGGGGGAAAATCAGGAGACTATAATATATGATAGATTTAAATGAACAGGAGCTAGAATTAACATATCCTTGTGAATGGTCTTATAAAATATTTATTTTAAAGCAATTTGATGCCAAAAAAATTGCTATTGATGTGTTGAAACAAAGAGAACATACTTTGAGACAATCCAAAGTAAGCAGTAAAGGAAAATTTGTATCTTATAATATTAGCTTAATAATAATAAGTCATGATGATAGAAAAAATTTATACAATATGTTCGGTGAACATATAAATGTTAAAATGGTAATGTAAATGTTAGATATTATATATGAAGATAACCTTATTTATATACAAATTGAACAAGCTGAAATACCATGGTTGAAAGTATTTACAAAAGAAGAAATAAAAGAATTTTCACAATGTTCAAAAGAGCTTAGATTACATATTTTAGAAGTTTTAGATATAATCGAAAAATTAATGATTGAGCAATTTAAGCCTATAAAAATAAATATTGCATCATTTGGAAACTATTGTCCGCATGTTCATTTTCATATACAAGCAAGGTTTGAAAATGATAGTTATTATCCTGAACCTACATGGGGCTTAAAACAAAGACAAAGTAGCTTAAAAATAGAAAATATAGATGAATTTTATAATAAAGTTCAAAAAAAACTACAAAGGAAAATATTTGATAACTAGAAGATCGTTTATTGCCTTATTTGGTTCTAGCCATTTACTTGCTAATAATATAATACTATCTGATAATGATATTTTTATCCACAAAAAAGACTGGAATACGTTTATTTGGACTATGAAAAGATTAAAAAGATTAAGAAAATACATAGGATATGGAAATTTTAACGTAATATCTTTTTCTGAAGCTTTAAACTATGCAAATAAAGTTCCAATTATTGGTAAGTTTACTAAAAAAGAATTAAGATTACTAGATATGCTATTTTATGAAGATCCTAAAAAATACGGATTTTATGGGAAAAGAATAAATGCAAATATAACAGATACAATAAATATAAATGAAATAGTTAAAGTTAAAGATAGTGGACATTATTTATATAAAGGCGAAGCATTTGAAAATTATAACAAAATAATAAAAGATATAGGAAATAATATTATTTTGACTTCAGGGGTTAGGGGCATAGTAAAACAAATGAGTTTATATATGAAAAAAATATACTCATTAAATGGAAATATTAGCGAAGCTTCTAGCTCATTAGCACCTCCTGGATATACTTACCACTCAATTGGTGATTTTGATGTTGGGAAAAAAGGCTTTGGAAGTGCAAATTTTACAGAAAAATTCACTACTACTGAAGAATATAATTATCTTAAAAAACTAAGCTATATCTCTATGAGATATACAAAAAACAACAATGAAGGCGTTAGGTATGAACCATGGCATGTTAAAGTTATATAAAAAAACATTATTTTTATTAATTATTATTTCACTAGCTTCAATAGAAGCTAAAGTACTTATTCAAGATTTTAATTCTAAGCAAAATATCTCTGAATTAAATATTATTAAACCTACAATAAAACCTAAAAAATTAATTATCAAAAAATCATCAAAACTTGGTAAATCAAATATAAATGAATACGATTTTGATCTTATAAAAAAAGGTATTCAAGATGATAATACTTTACTAATAGTTGGTGGAATTCAAGGTGATGAACCAGGTGGATTTATGGCAGCATCTTTGATATCTACGCATTATAATATAACAAAAGGTTCTGTTTGGGTTGTACCAAATTTAAATTTTTATTCCATTATACGTAGGAATAGAGGATCTTTTGGAGATATGAATAGAAAATTTGCAAGATTACCTAAAAATGATCCTGAATATAAAATAGTACAAAGAATAAAAAAATATATAAGAGCTAAAGAAGTAAAACTTATTATAAACTTGCATGATGGTAGTGGGTTTTATAGACCTGTGTATATCGATAAAAATCATCAACCAAAAAAATGGGGACAATGTGTAGTTATAGATCAAGAGGATTTACCAGGAGTAAAAAAATACGCAGATACATTGAATATATCTGAACAAATAATAAAACATCTAAATACAAAATTACTAAGCGCAGAAGATATATTTAGAACAAAAAATACTCATACTAGATTCAAAAAAACTTCTGAAGAAAAAGATATGGCAAAAACACTTACTTATTATGCTGTTACAAATGGAAAAAGTGCATTTGGTCATGAAACTAGTAAGTCATTGAGTATTCCTAAGAGGGTTTATTACAAACTTTTAGCTATGGAAAAATTTATGGATATTATGGGTATTGAATATAGTAGAAAATTTGATATGAATATTAAAAGTATTAAAAAAGTATTAAATGATGATATATCTATAAAGTTTAACGATACAGATGTAAAGCTATCTTTTAAAGACATTCGTAACATTCAAAAATACTTTCCAATAGATAAAAGTGGAATAGTAAAATATTTACCATCAAATCCATTAATTAAAATTATAAAAACAAATAACATTTATACAATATATTATGGAAATAGAAGATTGACAAGATTAGCGGCTGATTATTCTAAACATGTTAGTTTTAATGATAAAATAAAATTCAACGTTGATGGTAAAAATAAAATTGTATCATTTGGTGATACAATAAAAGTTAAAAAAATATTTATGGTTAAAAATACAAATAAATTTAGAGTTAATGTTATTGGATATAAAAATAATAAAAAATTAGAAACAAATCAGAATATTAAAAAAAGTAATTTTATAAAAAAACATTCAATAGATAAAAAAGCCAATATATATAGAATAGAATTCTACAGTGGTAAAAGTTTTGCAGGAATGATATTAGTAGAATATATTTAAATAATTAAAGGTATAAATTGATTAGTAAAAAGCCAAACTCTTATAGAGTAAGTAGATATTATACTTATATAATAGCTACTATTTTTAGTATTTCAATACCACTTATTAAAATTAATGGTAATCAAATATTTTTATTGTCATTTGATAAAAAGCAGTTACATCTTATGGGTGTAGTTTTTGATATGCAAGAGCTTTATATGATGCCATTTTTACTTATGTTGCTATTTCTTGGGATATTTGCACTAACTGCTGTTGGAGGAAGAGCTTGGTGTGGTTGGGCATGTCCTCAAACTATATTTAGAGTAATATATAGAGATTTGATACAATCAAAACTGCTGGGTTTACGAAGAATAAAAAATAAACAAAAAGATACAGACTATACAAAAATAAAAAATCAAGTTAAACAAGCTATTGCAATAATATTATGGACTTTACTTGCATTTACAGCAGCATCAAATTTTATGTGGTATTTTATACCACCTGCTGATTTTTTTTCTTATTTATATAATGCTACTGAACATATTGTTCTTATTGGTTTTTTACTTAGCATAACTATATTTTTAGTTTATGATGTAATAGTACTTCAGGAAAATTTTTGTGTATATGTTTGTCCTTATTCTAGAGTACAATCAGTCTTATATGATGATGATACATTGCAAGCTATTTATAGTGAAAAACGTGGTGGCAAGATATATAATGACAATAAAGACAAAATAGTATTTAAAGAAAAAGATTTAAAAGATGAACAAAATGAATGTACGACATGTCAATCATGTGTTACAGTTTGTCCTACGCATATAGATATTAGAAAAGGTACACAATTAGAATGTATTAATTGCTTGGAATGTGTGGATGCTTGTACAACTGTTATGGGAAAACTAGGAAAAGAATCTTTAGTTCAATGGTCTAGTACTTCAAGTATAGTAAATGGAAAAAAGACAAATATTTTTAGAATAAAAACACTTATGTATATTGCATCACTTTTTATTGTTATTTTCATGTTGTTTATTATGGGTGGAACTAAAGAATATATGCTTTTAAATATAAATAAAAGTAGTAGTTTGTATAAAATTAAACAAAATAATATTGTTGAAAATAATTATATTTTTCTTTTTCAAAATACACAAAAAGAAAATTATACATATGATATAGAAATAATTGGAAAATATAAAGATAAAATAAAAATAAAAGGCTTTAAGGCATTTAAATTATCAAGTGGTAAGTTAAGAAAAAAAGTAGTTAAACTTTATACTAATAAACTTTTAGTTGAAAATATGAGAAGTAACACAGCTCTTACACTTACTATAAGAGCATTTGCAATACAAAATAAAGAAAAAATATTTGTTACTAGAAAAGCCGTTTTTTTATACCCAAGAAGTGATAAACTAATAAAATAAACATAATATATTAAAAGTTTTTTTTAGATAAAATGTAAAAAATAAAAGGAAAAGATATGCCGTTATTAGATAGTTTTAGAGTAGACCATACAATTATGACAGCCCCAGCTGTTAGAGTTGCAAAAACAATGAGTAGTCCTAAAGGTGATACTATTACAGTATTTGACTTAAGATTTTGTGTGCCAAATGAAGATGCAATGGGATCTAAAGGTATTCATACTTTGGAGCATTTATTTGCAGGATTTATTAGAAATCACTTAAATAGTGACAATGTAGAAATAATAGATTGTTCTCCTATGGGATGTAGAACTGGATTTTATATGTCAGTTTTAGGAAATCCTAGTGAAAAAAAAGTAGCAAAGGCATGGAAACAATCTATGAAAGATGTTTTAAAAGTAAAAAGCGAATCTGATATACCAGAATTAAATTTACACCAGTGTGGTACATATAAAATGCATTCATTAAAAAGTGCAAAAAAAATATCTCAAAAAATTTTAGACAAAGATATAGGTATTATGGATAATGAAAGCCTTTATTTAAGTGAAAAAAAGATGAAAAAGCTTGGTATTTAATAAGAAAAATAAATAAGTTAGTAATTATATTATTTATAATTACTAAGTAAATAGCTTACAAAAGATATGAAAAACAATAATCTAATTAAAACTAATGATAATACATATACAATGTACTCAAGTACATATAAACAAAATTATCATAATTTAATAGATGGAGCAATGAGTGAATCGCTACTAAAACATGTTTTACCTGTGTTTAGTATATTCAAACATAAAGTAGAACTAAATATTTTAGATATTTGTTTTGGACTTGGATACAATACATTTTGCACTATCTTACATATTATAAATAATAATATTAAAACAAAAATTAATATTTACTCTCCTGAATTAGACGAGGATTTAATACAATCACTAAATAATTTTGAATATCCAAAAGAATTTAAAAAAATAAATCATATAATCAAAGAGCTTATAATAAACAAAAAATACCAAGATGCACAATTTTGTATAAATATACATATAGGTGATGCTAGAAAGTATATAAAATCTTTAAAAAATATTGATGTAGTATATCAAGATGCATTTTCAAGTGATGTAAATAAAGAACTTTGGACGTTTGAATATTTTAAAGATATTAAAAATATATTAAACCATGAAGCACTTATAACTACATATTCGATTTCAACACCAATCAGACTTGCAATAAGCTATAATGATATGTATATATTTGAACATAAATATGACAATAAAAGAAAGGCCAGCATAGCTTATAGCAAAAATAAATTAAACTATAATAATGCTAAATTTATAGATATGAATAAAAAATTAATAAATAATCCTAATGCAAAAACATTAAAAGATTAATAAAAAGGTAAAATAATGGAAGCATTTATCAAAACACTTAAAAGTTGTGGATACAAAGTTATACAAGCAGAAGATAAAAATGAGGCACTAGATATTTCTAAATCGTTGATTAAAAGTGGAATGAGTGTTGGTTTAGGAGGTTCTACGACTGTAAAAGATATTGGGCTTTTAGATGAGCTTGTTAGCAGAGATGATATTATTTTACATAATCAATATGAGCTTGGCATTACTATGCAAGAAAATACAAAAAGAAGACGAGATGGAATATTAACTGATATTTATGTATGTAGTACAAATGCAATTACAAAAGATGGAAAACTTATAAATGCAGATGGCAGTGGTAATAGAACAGCAGCTATGATATTTGGACCTAAAGAAGTACTTTTAATAGTTGGTAAAAATAAAATAGTAGAAGATACACAAGAAGGTTTGCATAGACTTATGAATGTAGCTGCAATTAAAAATATAAATAGAATGAATACTATAGCAATAAATGCAAATAAAGAACCAATACACAATTTAGATAATATAGCAAATAAATTCACACAAATTAAAGCAGATGAGCAAGATAGAATTACGATTATACTTGTGAATGAAGAATTAGGGTATTAAATTTTAAAAATTTATCTTCTTATATCTTCTAAAACGTATTTTATATTAGATAAATCACAAAAAGTTGTAAATTTTTTAAATTCACTTTTTGTTAGTTTTTCATTGTTTGAAGATATTGATATTACTGCATGTTTTTCATCATCTTGAATTATAGGTAAAGATGAAAATTCAACATCACTTGATATTTCTTTCATTGTATTAATAAGAGCATCTTCACTAATATATGCAGTCATTACTAGTGCATAAGTTTCTTGTTTATTTTTAATATAATGTGTATCAAGAGCTTCTATTATCATATCGTGAGCCATAGAAGGAAATCCTGGTACGAAGAAAAATCTATTTTGTAAATAAAAGCCAGGAACATTATTTACTACATTTTTTAGCAATGATGCATGCAATGGAAGTTTTGCCATATTTATTCTATGTGGATAAGCATTTTCTTTAAATTCATTTATTATTAATTCTTTTGCTTTTTGATCTGTTTTCATTTTTGAATTTGTAAAGACATTTGCAGCACATACTCTTGTAAAATCATCAGGGGTAGCGCCAATACCACCAAAACAAAACATTACACTATTAGGGTCATTTTTTATAAGAGTAAATATATCTTGTATAAGTTGTGGGTCGTCTTTTATAACAAATGATGCTTTGTGTACCCATGATCTTTTTATAAGTTCTTTATTTAAAAAGGAAAAATGGGCATCATTACGGCGTCCATTTAACAATTCTGTACCTATAATAACAGAATAAAAATTCACTAAATCTTGCTTTGTATAAATTTATCCATTGCATTTACTATTGTTTCTAAAGAAGGTTCTCCATCAACTTTGTGTAAAATATTTAAGTTTTCATAAAAATCTTGAATATCATTTAATGGTTCAGTATATACTTTCATTCTATTATTAAATACTTCAACATTATCATCAGCTCCTCTAGCACGGCCAAGAACTCTATCACATGCAGTTTCTTCACTTACAACTACTTCAATTACATTTTGCAAAGTTACTTCATCTTCATTTTCTAAGTATTTATCTAGTTCAATCATTTGTTCTGTACTTCTTGGGTAGCCATCTATTATGATTACATCAGTTGGAGCATTTTTAATAGATGTTACAATTGTTTTAATAACAATTTCAATAGGTACTAAATTTCCAGCACTTACATAAGAATCTATTTTTTCTCCTAATTCTCCACCACGAGCAACTTCAGCTCTAAACATGTCACCTGTAGAATAGTGAGTAATATTATCATGTCTTTGAGCTATTTGTTCTGCATCAGTAGTTTTACCTGAACCAGGAGCTCCAATAATTAAAAATAATTTTTTCATAATTTTCCTTTTATATATTTTTTATAAAATAATATTTATTTCATAAAAAAAATATAGTATAAGTTTTTTAAACTATATACGATAGCTAAATATAACTATTTTATTACAAAAACTAATAAATATTTGTATCCAATACAAATATTATAAGAAAATTACCCACTAATTTGAGCGAATAATTTTCTTTATAGAAGATTATTAACCGTTTCTCTTTTTCATAATTTCATCTGCAACACTTTTTGGAACTTCCATATATTGATCAAAAATCATTGAATAAGTAGCTCTACCTTGTGACATAGATCTTAAATCAGTTGAGTAACCAAACATTTCAGCCAATGGTACAAGTGCAACTACAAGTTTAACTCCAGCTCTATCATCCATAGATTGAACTTGACCTCTTCTTTTATTACAATCTCCAATAACATCACCCATATAATCTTCAGGTGTTTCAATTTCAACTCTCATCATAGGTTCAAGAATACAAGCTTGTGCGTCTTTTTGTCTACAACCAGCTTTAAATCCCATAGATGCAGCTAATTTAAATGCCATTTCAGATGAATCAACATCATGGTATGAACCATCATAAACAGTTACTTGAATATCAACAAGAGGATAACCAGCTAAAATACCACCTTGCATTGTTTCTTTACATCCTTTTTCAACAGCTGGGATATATTCTTTAGGAATAGACCCACCTTTTACTTCATTTACAAATTTGAAACCTTCTTCATTTGTTTCTTCAGCAGTCATAGGATCAATTCTTAAATAAACATGTCCATACTGACCTTTACCACCAGATTGTTTTGCATATTTATATTCTTGTTTAACACCAGCTTTAATTGTTTCTCTATAAGCAACTTGTGGAGCACCAACTTCAGCTTCAACTGCAAATTCTCTTTTCATTCTATCTACTAGAATTTCAAGGTGTAACTCACCCATTCCTGAAATAATAGTTTGTCCAGATTCTTCATCAGTTTCAACTCTAAAAGAAGGATCTTCTTGAGCTAATTTTCCTAAAGCAATACCCATTTTTTCTTGATCGGCTTTTGTTTTTGGTTCAACTGCAACACTAATTACAGGTTCTGGAAAGTCCATTCTTTCTAATACTACAGGATCTTTATCAGATGCAAGAGTATCTCCTGTAATTGTTGATTTTAATCCAACAACAGCACCAATTTCTCCAGCATAAAGTTCAGTAACTTCTTCTCTTTTAATTGCATGCATTTTAAGAAGTCTACCAATTCTTTCTTTTTTCATTTTAGTTGAGTTTTGTACATAAGTACCTGATTTTAAGATACCTCTATATACTCTTGTAAATGTTAGTTGTCCAACAAAAGGATCAGTCATAATTTTAAATGCAAGAGCAGCAACTTCACCATCATCTGTTGATTCTACAATTACAGCTTCACCATCTTGTGTTTCACCTTTAATGTCTTCAACTTCTAAAGGTGAAGGCATATACATAGCAACAGCATCAAGTAAAGTTTGAACACCTTTGTTTTTAAAAGCAGTACCACAAGTCATTGGAGTAATGGTCATATTTAAACAACCTTCTTTTAATCCAGCTACAATTTCATCATCTGTTAATTCACCTTCTTCAAGGTATTTTTCCATTAAATCATCGTTAGCTTCAGCTGCAGCTTCAACCATTTTTTCTCTATATTCTTCTGCTTGGTCTTGTAATTCAGCTGGAATATCTTCTACATGGTAACTAGATCCCATTTCAGCATCAGCATCCCAAACAATAGCTTTCATTTTAATCAAGTCAACTACACCTGCAAAATTCTCTTCAGCTCCAATAGGAATTTGAATAGGCACAGGGTTTGCTTTTAGTCTTGAAGCAACTTGTTCTTCAACCATAAAAAAGTCTGCACCTGTTCTATCCATTTTGTTAACAAAAATCATTCTAGGAACTCTATATTTATTTGCTTGTCTCCAAACAGTTTCACTTTGTGGTTGAACACCACCAACTGAACAAAATACTGCTACAGCTCCATCTAAAACTCTCATAGATCTTTCAACTTCAATAGTAAAGTCAACGTGACCTGGAGTATCAATAATATTAATCATCAATTCTTCATTTGTTATTGGGTGGCTCCAGTTACAAGTAGTTGCAGCAGAAGTAATAGTAATACCTCTTTCTTGCTCTTGTTCCATCCAGTCCATAGTTGCAGCACCATCATGTACTTCACCTATTTTATGTTCAACACCAGTATAAAATAAAATTCTTTCTGTTGTTGTAGTTTTTCCTGCATCAATATGTGCTGCAATTCCAATATTTCTTAATCTTCCAAGTGGTGTTTTACGTGCCATATTAAAACCTTACCATCTGTAATGAGCAAATGCTTTATTTGCTTCTGCCATTTTGTGCATATCTTCTTTTTTCTTGAAAGTATTTCCTCTTTCATTTGCAGCTTCAAAAATTTCATTTGCTAGTCTATCAACCATAGTTCTTTCATTTCTTTTTCTAGAAATATCAACTATCCATCTTAATGCTAAAGTTTGTCTTCTTTCATCTCTAACTTCAACTGGCACTTGATATGTAGCTCCACCAACTCTTCTTGATTTTACTTCTAAAAGTGGTTTGATGTTTTCTAATGCTTTTTCAAAAAGTTCAATACCTTTTTCTTCGCCTCTATTTTCTAAGTTTGCTAATGCACCATATATAATTTTTTGTGCTATAGATTTTTTACCATCTAACATAATCATATTCATAAACTTTGTAACTACTTTACTTCCATAAATAGGATCAGCCATTACTTCTCTAACGGGAGCTTTTCTTCTTCTCATTTTATAATCCTTTTCCTATTATTTTTTTGGCTTTTTAGTACCATATTTAGATCTTGCAACAGTTCTATTTGCAACACCAGCAGTATCAAGAGCTCCACGAACAATATGATATTTAACACCAGGTAAATCTTTAATTCTACCTCCTCTTACTAACACAATACTATGTTCTTGAAGGTTATGTCCCTCACCACCAATATATGAAATAACTTCAAATCCAGTAGTCAATCTAACTTTGGCAACTTTTCTTAAAGCTGAGTTAGGTTTCTTTGGTGTTGTTGTATATACTCTTGTACATACTCCTCTTCTTTGTGGACAACTTTCAAGAGCTCTTGATTGTGATTTCTCAACAATTCTTTTTCTCTCTTTTCTAATCAATTGATTAATTGTAGGCATTCTTTTCCCTTTTATTTGGTTTGTTAACGATTTTAGCATCGTCCAAGCTTCTCTATATATGCATTTTGCATTTCTTAAGATACTACCTAATCTCAGACGGAAATTTTATCTTAAATTATTTTAAGAATTTATTATTTTTCTGAAAAAAGTTAGAGATTATATCTAGTATAAACTTAAAATCAAGTATTATACAAATAGTGCTATATTATATTTGATTATTATTGTTCGTAAATGTACTAATTTATTTTATAAAAACTCTTAACTTCGCTTGCACATATGCATTTGTATCAATAATTTGTTCACTTTTTAATTCTAGTTCTAAATCTTGTAAAAAGTTCATCATATATATATAATCTTCTTTTTTAAATTTGCTAGCAATACTTGATTGTATTTGTGCTATATTTTTAGGTAGGGCATAACCCCAAATAGCTTTTATATCTAAAACACCATGTAATTTTAAATACGAATTTATCATAAATAATTGTTGTAAATAAGTACTAATTCTAGTAATTAATAATATTTCATTAATTCCCTCTTCAAGTAAAAAAAATAAATCTTTATTTATGTTCTGTTTAGTAAATAAATTGACCAAAAAATCTTCCATATCAATTCTACCTAAACCAAAACAATGCTTATTTATAGTTTTTGAAGATATTTGTTCATTTAGCAATGATAATTTATGTAAATCACTCATACACAAAGATAAATCTTTTTGATGCATATTATATAAATACATTAAAGAATTTGCGTCAGTTTGTATGCCAAGGTTTTGTGATTTTTCATACAAAATATTTATTGCTTCATTATCATAAGGAATAAAAAATCTAACTTCAGTACTATTTGTTTTTTTAGAAAAACTTTTTGCCATAGTTCTAAAGTCAACTTGGCCATAACATGCAAATATAACTTTAGAATCTTTGTTTATTTCACAAGCATTTATAAGTTTATCTACTTCTTTTTTTGGTATTTTTTTTGAAGTTTTTATTAATAATATATTTGTTGAAGAAAATAAAGAACTCTGTAACAATGTATCATTGCAAAAATCAAAATTGTATTCTTCAAAATAAACCTTTGTTATTTCTTCTGAATTTGCGTGTTTTTTAGCTATTTTTAGTGCATATTCTTCAACTAAATATTCACTTTGACCATAAAACATGTAAGCATTAAAGTTTGTATTGTTTGAGTATTGTTTGTCAAATTCATTTTTATACATATTATTACCTTACTATTTTTGCAGTAATTTTTTTACTTATTAAATCTGCGTGCAAAATTTCAAAATTTATTTTACTAAATAATAATTCATCATCAAAATTCTCAATATCGACACTTAAACCACTTATGTTATTTATAAATTCACCTTGTGGTCTTTCTTTGACATCTGTAATTATACCTTCATATACTTTGTTTATATTATTAAAAGCATATCGTGCATAAATTCTATCTTCTAAATCCCATACTAGTTTTGCTATTACTCTTTCTTTACTTGAAATATTTTCGCATATATTATCAATGTCTTTAGGTATTTTTAAACTTTTTAATATCCTATGCAATACTAAATCACTATATCTTCTAATAGGGGAAGTGAAATGAGAATAATGTTTAAACCCTAAACCAAAATGTGAGCTAAGTTTACTAGAATATGACGCTTGTTGTTGTGATTGGATGATTAGTTTATCTACTTCATTTTCTAGTCCAACATTTGATGCTTTTTGTTGAATAGATTCAATGGTACTATGTATATCAGATTTTAATTTTACATCAATTCCTAGCAAAGATACATTTGTAATTAAGTCATCTATTTTTGAACGTTTTGGTTCTTCATGTATTCTAAAAATACCATTATTTTCAAGTTTTTTTGCAGTGCAAATATTTGCTAAAAGCATACACTCTTCTACTAATTGATGTGAAGCACTTCCATGTTCTATCAAAACTTCTTTCAAATTTAGATTTTTATTTAATTTTAATCTATATTCACTAGTTCTAAAGTCGTATCCATTTGTGAGTCTTTTTTTTCTAAGTTTTATAGTTAGTTTATACAATTGATTTATGTCATCACTTAGTGTATTATTTTGTATTTGTTCATCTATGTCTTCATAAGCATATTTGTATTTTGTATTTATTAGAGCTTCTATTAATGTTGAACTTTTTACTTCTAATGTTTTTGTATCTATGTTCATTTTACATACATAAGCTAGTCTATCTTCATTTACTCTAAGTGAACATAAATCATCACTTAATATATGAGGAATCATGGGCAAAACTTTATTTGGTAAATATATAGAAAAAGCTCTTTTTCTAGCTTCTTTATCTAAAGGTGAGCCTTCTTTTATATAAGCACTAACATCCGCAATTGCTACATATAAATCATTGTTTTGTTTATCAAAGTATATTGCATCATCATGATCTTTAGCACTTGCTGGATCGATTGTAGCAAAGGGTAAATCTCTTAAATCAACTCTATTTTTAATATCATGTATTTTGGGTATATCACAAGTATAGTCTTTATCTGTGCGATAATTTTCTTCAAATAAATGTAAGGATATTTTTTCATCAATAGACGCATTGCTTATATTTCCTAAATGAGATGTTATTTTAGAATCATTGAGTACTAAAATGTCACCTTGTACATAGTTTTGCAAATTTATGTTCATATTTATTTTTGACATACTTTGAACATAAAACAATTTATTTTCTTTTATTATTGCCAAAGTATTATTTTGATTATTTTGCAAAACTTCTAATATTTTTGCTTTTAATCCACCTTTTGGATTAAAAATAACTTGAACAAGTACTAAATCTCCATTATTACATGAACCTAAATCATTTATTTTGATGGTTTTAGTATCTTTGCCCAAAGCTTGAAACTTGATAAAATCATTTTGAACATTTAATATTCCAACTTTGTATTTTTTACTAAGTACAAAAGCATCATCAACTATTTTTACAATTCCTTTTTGTAAATATGGATTAATGTATTGTAATTCTTCTTCTAAAAGTTCACTAGAATTATTTAGTATTTTTTCAAATATTTCTTTTATCAAATTTACATTCCTATATATTTTATTATAATTATTATAGCAAAATATATTTATTTAGAACTATTGTTTTTTGATTAATGATATAATGCACAAATACTAAATATAAAGTTCTAGTTTTTGTTTGTATTTACTTCAACTTTTATTACATCGTTTGGAAATTGCGTATCAAAGTTTGCTATTTTAGTATCATTACTTTGTATTATTATTAATGGTAAGTTTTCAACCGTAATATTTACAGCAATTGCGAATGAATGCGAATATGATATAAGAGTAAAAGTAATTATTTTAAGTAATATATTCATTGTATTCTCCTTATTATTATGTTCAAATTGTATCAAAATATTTTAGTGAGTATATTAGTAACAGTAACTAATAGGTGTATTTAAGTTAATACTAATATTAACTATTTATTATGCGATGTTTCTAAAAAATAAACTAGAAAAATATTTCTATATAAATAATCAAGATAAACAAGAAAGTCCTACATTTTTGGACTGTTCAGGTGTATCATACGCAAAATGTTCAAACTTAGTTAATTCATCATAAGGATGTGCTGCTATGTATAATAAATCATTTACCATACTATGGTCACCTTTTTCTGCTTTTTGTATTGCTTCTTCAAGCATATAGTTTTTTAAAACATATTTTGGATTTATTTCTAGCATATTTTTTTGTCTTTTTTCTTGGCATAAAGTTTCTTTTTGAAGTCTTAAATCATATACATCAAGCCAAATATCTAATGCTACAGGATTCATAGCAATATCTAATAAAATATCTTTATTACCATCATATCTACAAAGAGTTCTAAAAAATAAAGTATAATCAACTATTATTTCTTCTAAAGTATCATATAATTCTCTAATCAAATCCATATCAGATTCATAACTCATTTGTAATCCTAGCTTTTTTCTCATAATTTCAACAAAAACATCAAAATAATAAAACTCTCCATACTCATCAAGCTTTTTTTGCATTCTTTGCTTTGATATTAAAGGAGATAATGCTTTTGATAATTTTGTAAGATTCCAATATGCTACATTGGCTTGTTCATTATAAGCATATCTACCAGCTTTATCTTTTAAATTACAAACATAGTTTGCTTTAAAATCATCAAGCATACTAAAAGGACCATAATCAATTCCTAGACCTTCTATAGACATATTATCCGTATTAATTACTCCATGACAAAAGCCTACTGATTGCCATTTTGCAATTAATATTGCTGTATTATGAAGAATTTCACAAAACATTTTATAATAACAGTCTTCATCATTTTTTAGATTAGGGTATGATTCATTTATAACATATAAAGCAAGTTCTTTTACTTTGTCATATTGTTTTGTATAATAAAAATATTCAAAAGTACCAAAACGAACCCAACTAGTAGACATGCGCATTACAATACTAGCATTTTCTATGCTATTTCTTATTATTTTTGTTTTAGAGCCAATTATTGCTAATGCTCTTGTAGTTGGGATACCTAGATGATACATGGATTCGCTTATTAAATATTCTCTAATAGATGATGCCATAGAAGCTCTTCCATCTGCTGTTCTCGAATATAAAGTCTCCCCGCTTCCTTTTAATTGTAAATTCCAATTAGATATTTTTCCAAGGTTTATAACTCTACCATCTCCTAGTCTTGGTGCATATTGTCCAAATTGATGTCCAGCATAGCACATACTAAATGATTTTGCACCTTTAAGTGTGTAATTACAATTTAGTAAATCAACTAATTGTTTATTCTTATTTATATCAAGTTCAAGATTTATAAGCTTCGCAGCATTGCAATTGTAGCTTATGAGATATGGATTTTCAAGAGGTGTAGCAATAGTAATATCGTAGAACTCTTCATTAAGATTTAAATAAGGAGTTTGTAAAGTCATATCATCAAGTTTCATACTATATATTACACTTATTACATTAAATCTCTCATAATTTATATTTACTAAAAAAAAAATTTAATTTAATTTATATATAAATACTGATTTTTATTATATTATGATATTATCCTAAATATTTATAATAAATAAAAAAGGAATATTATGCAAAATAATGGAAAAGTATTAAGATTGTATACAACCATACACGACTTTATGAGAGTAGGTCATCGTTTGGAATGTAATGATTTAGAATGCGACTTTGATGGCATAGTTGGAGATAAAAACTACGAAAGTGGACAAGATATTTTATTGATATCAAAATCTACTTATGACATAATAGATGAAGCTGAATTAGTACTAGAAGAGGGTGTATTAATGGAAAACATTTACATAGATATTGATTTATATCATTTAAAAAAAGACTCTATTATTAAAATAGGGCAAAGTGTTTTTGAAGTAACTGGTTCATGTGAAGCTTACAACTATTTATATGGATTTGCTCCTGAATTACCAGAGTTGATTCGTGGTAAAAGAGGTTTGTTTTTGAGTGCTGTTGATTACGGGCGCATTGAAGTTGGTGATGAGGTGAGTGTTTTAGAAGAAAAATAAGTTTAAAAAAGAATACTAAACTCAATTAAATTTTATCTGTTCTTTTTGCATAATTTATTAAACTTTTATTATTCATTAATAACTCCTATTGTAATTATATTACTAATTAGTAAAAATAAAAGTATTTAGTTATTTGTTAATATCTAAAATAATCTTTTATATTATTTTAGATACAATGGCAATAAATTATTAAATAAAGGAAATAAAATGGCATTAAATGTATTTTATGATAAAGATTGTAATATTGAATTAATCAAAAGCAAAAAAGTTGCTATGATTGGATTTGGTTCTCAAGGTCATGCTCATGCTGAAAACTTAAGAGATTCTGGAGTTGAAGTTTGTGTAGGACTTAGAAAAGATGGTGCTTCATGGGCTAAAGCTGAAGCTAAAGGTTTTGAAGTACTTACAGTTGCTGATGCTACTGCGTGTTCTGATGTTGTTATGATTTTATTACCTGATGAAAATCAAGCCGAAATTTATGCACAACAAATTGCTCCAAACTTAAAAGATGGTGCTACTATTGCATTTGGACATGGTTTTAATATCCATTATGGAAGAATTCATCCAGCATCAAACATCAATGTAACAATGATTGCTCCTAAAGCTCCAGGTCATACTGTAAGATCTGAGTTTGTAAGCGGAGGAGGTATTCCTGATTTAATTGCTATTGATCAAGATCCATCTGGGACTACAAAAGAACTAGCTTTATCTTATGCATCTGCAATAGGTGGTGGAAGAACTGCTATTATTGAAACTACATTTAAAGATGAAACTGAAACTGATTTATTTGGAGAGCAAGCTGTATTATGTGGTGGTGCTATGTCTTTAGTTCAAGCTGGTTTTGAAACATTAACAGAAGCAGGATATGCTCCAGAATTAGCATACTTTGAGTGTTTACATGAACTAAAACTTATTGTTGATTTGATGTTCCAAGGTGGAATTGCTGATATGAGATATTCTATATCAAATACTGCTGAGTATGGTGATTATGTTTCTGGAAAAAGAGTTATAAATGAAAGTTCTAAAGCTGCAATGAAAGAAATATTAAAAGAAATTCAAGATGGTAGATTTGCAAAAGATTTTATCGCTGAAGGACAAACAGGATATCCAAGAATGAACGCTGAAAGAGCAAATGCAAGAGCTTCTTTAATTGAAAAAACTGGTGTTGATTTAAGAGAAATGATGCCTTGGATTTCTGCAAATAAAATTGTAGATAAAGATAAAAACTAGTATATTTAATACTATAAATGGTTACTTTTTAGTAACCATTTACTAACCACTTACTAACTAATTTTAAATATGGCAAAACAAAAAACTACTACTATAAAAGCTACTAAAGAAAAAAAAACTACTACAAGAAAATCAAAAAAAATAAACAAAAAAAATAAACAAAAAAATCCAATATCTATAATAAATATTATTATAATATTAATATTTATGTTAATCATAACATATGTAATTAACAATTTTTTCTTGACTTCAAATAAAAAACAAAATAATGTAACACCAATAAGTAAACTTGTAATAAAAAATGATATAAATTTAAGTGAGCTTCTCGATACTACCTACGAAGAAAGAACAAAAGAACTTGAAATACAATATGTTCAAGAAGTAGTAATACAAGATAATAAAGAAAAAACAATAGATTTAAATACAACAAAAATAGAAAATGAACTTATTAAGCAGAAAAAAATAATAGAAGTTATAAAAAAAGAAATTATTAATCAAAAAAAAATTATAAAAGATGATGAAATAAAAATCATTGAGCAAAATAAAAAAGTAATAACACCAGTTCAAGATGTACAAATAATAAAACATAAATACAATACAAACTCAAAACCCTTATTAGCAATATTGATTGATGATGTTAGTACTAGTGCTCAAGTAAGAAAGATTACTAATTTGCCATTTGATGTAACCATGTCATTTTTACCTCCAACATCTGATCATAAAAATTCCGCAAAAATTGCACAAAATATAGAATTTGCAATGATACATCTTCCTTTAGAAGCAGGTAGTAGAAGATATGAAGAAATAAATACTTTACATATAGAAGATAGTCTTGAAACTATTGATAATAGAATAAGAAAAATAAAAAGCATGTATCCAAATATTAAGTATATAAACAATCATACTGGTAGTAAGTTTACTTCAAATAGCATTGCTATGAATAAATTAGCAAAGGTACTAAAAAAGTATGGCTATAAGTTTATAGATAGTAGGACAAGTGGAAAAACAGTAGCTAAAAAATATGCAAATAAATATAATCTTCCATTTTTATCAAGAAATATTTTTTTAGATAATGTTCAAGATAAAAAATATATACAAAATCAATTGAAAAAGGCTATAAATATTGCGATTAAGACTGGTTCTTCAATTGCTATTGGACATCCTCATTCAATAACTATTAAAACACTTAAGGAATCTACTCATTTATTTAAAAATGTACAATTAGTATATGTAAATAAATTAGATATTTAAAATACAAAGGCTAATTCAATATGATTAATAAAATAAATTTTCACATAAATGAATTAGAAAGTATGAAAAAATATCCAAATGATTTGTATTTTATTGGTAATGAAAAATTACTTAAAAAATATAAAATATCAATCGTTGGAAGTCGTAAACCTAATCAATATTCTCGTGATATTATATTTGAACTTGCTAGTAAATTAGCAAATAAGGATGTATGTATAGTAAGTGGTGGGGCAATTGGAATTGATAGTATTGCACATAAAGCAGCAGGTACAAATAACACTATTATGATTGCAGGAACGGGACTTGATAAAAGGTATCCAGCTATAAATAAAAATATGATAAAAGACATAGAAAATAATGGCTTAGTTTTAAGTCAATTCAAAAAAGGAGTTCCATCAAATAAATGGAATTTTCCACTTCGTAATGAGTTAGTAGTAGCTCTTAGTGAGATATTAATAGTAGCATATGCTGATGAAAATAGTGGAACTATGAGAAGTGTTCAATATGCACTTAAAATGAAAAAACAAATATATGTATTGCCTCATAGAATTGCACAAAGTAGTGCAACAAATAAGCTTTTGCAAAATAATCAAGCAAAAGCTATTTATGATATTGATGAATTTGTAAAT
The DNA here is from genome assembly GCA_964516815.1 of uncultured Helicobacter sp. Classification (GTDB taxonomy): domain Bacteria; phylum Campylobacterota; class Campylobacteria; order Campylobacterales; family Arcobacteraceae; genus CAIJNA01. The sequence continues at coordinate 71,728 of CAZEXK010000005.1, forward strand.
CAATTTACAAATAATATTTGTGAAGATATACAAGATGAATTTTTGAATTATTGTAAAAAAAATCCAAATTATGATGAAGCAATAAATATATATTCTAGTAAAGTTTTTGAGTATGAATTAAGTGGTAAAATACAAATAATAAATGGAAAAATACAAGTAATTTAGATAAAAAAATATCATAAAAAAGTTACAATAAAGCTACAAAGTACTTAATAGCAATAGTTATGATATAATTACTGAATATTAATTTTATAAAGTAAAAAGGAAGTTTTTTGAAGAGTTTTATTATGGTTTTTATTAGTAGTTTATTTTTAATATCATGTGGCGGAGGAGGTGGAGATTCTTCTGGACAAAATACTGATGAAGTAAAAGCATTACAAATTCCAAAATCATCTATAGATCCACATTATATTGGTAAGGAGCTTTAGCATGAAGTATTTATTAGTAATAACTTTGCTTTTTAGCACGGCATTTGCAACATATGATGATAAAGGTACTGATTATTCTAATAGTAATGTTGAGCATTTTATAGATGGTGATTTAAACATAGGTTATATTTCTAATTTTTTTAGCATATTGAATGCTGTTGATTATTCACATATCAATAAAGGAGTTCAAAAAAATATTAGTACTACTGTTGAGTTTTATAATCAAGCATATGCGTTTAAATTAATTTACACATATGAAATAATAAGAAGCAACAATGATTCAGATATGATAGTAAAACTTTGGATATCTGATGAAGATTTTAATACTTCAATTAAAGCAAGAATAATTTCAGAACCTACAGAACTAAATCCATACGGAGAAGTTGAAATTGATATATATACTATAACAAAAGATACACCAGATGACCCTATAAAAGGAAAAATTCAAAGTAAAATATTAAATGGTAAAAATACATTATCACTAGTGATTGCATATAATAAAGGTACAGCAAAAATATATATAGAAAGATTAAGCAATAATGATTTGTATTATGTAAACTTTAATACTGATGATTCTGACAAAGAATATAAAAGTATTTATTATGACAATGATGATGAAAAAATATATGAAAAAAGTAAAGAATATTCTTCTGAATATCCTAATGGTATTGATGATTACTTAAGTATAAGAGATGTATCTGGTAATCCAACTTTAAATCTAGTACATGTTAACCTTTATGATGAAAATGGTAGCCATCTAATTGCAGGTTCAAACACAAGTATATCATGTCAAATTGATAGTTTTGACAATAATGTTACAGAAGATTATTTTACTTCTGGAGATAAGCTACATTATGTGATTAATAAAAATGGTAGTCATAATACAAATAAGCTAGATTTTGATTATTCAGATGTAAATAATACAATACAATGTAGCATTAATGATGAAATTAAAAACGTATTTGTAAAAGTTACACAAAGAGAGTATGTATATCCTTCTAATGATAACGTTAGTAGTATTGATAATTTATTAGATGCAAAAGATGAATCTTTATATATAAATATAAATGAAGATGATATTAAAGCTATTGGACCAAAACCACAATAAAATCAATCTAAAACAAACTTTGTTGTTCAAACAAAGTTTGTTATTTACATTATTGTTGTTTAACCATGTACTATAATCTTTTTTTTCCCAAATACTAGAAATTGCTAAATATGAAGTGTCATCATATACGACTATTTTCTAGGCATTTATTTCGAAGAAAAAAACTTGTGGAAAAAACCTTTTATATTTCTTCCTTTTACTCTAGAAATATACAAATTACCTGATTTTACATCTCCAATAACAGTGCTTCCAGCTGCTATCATTGAATTATCTTCAATTGTTAATGGAGCTATAAGTTGGCTACTACTACCTATAAATACATTTTTACCTATATTAGTTTTATATTTCTTAATACCATCATAATTACATGTAACTGTTCCAGCACCAATATTAGCACCTTGGCTAATAGTACTATCCCCTAAGTATGATAAATGTCCAGCTTTTACACCTTGTAGGCTTGATTTTTTGATTTCTACAAAGTTACCTATATGAGTGTCTTGAATTGTACTTTGTGGTCTAACTCTTGCCATTGGTCCAATACTTGAGTTTTCTATAATGCTATTTTCGACAACACTTGATGTTTTTATAAGAGAGTTAATTATTTTACTATTATCAAGTAAAGTTACATTGTTTTGTAAAGTACTTTCTCCTAAAATCTCCACAGAATAATGTATATAAATAGTATGAGGCATATGCATTATAACACCAGCATTCATAAAATCTTTTTTAATTCTATTTTGATGTAAAACTTCTGCTTGGGCTAAGTCATATTTTGAATTTACACCTTTAAAATTTTCCTCATTAACAAATAAAGGTGATACTTTTAAGTTTTGATTAATCGCTAGTTCAACTAAATCTGTAATATAATATTCTTTTTGTGCGTTATTATTATGTAGTTTCGATAAGTTTTCATTCAAAAATTTTGTATTAAAACAATATATTCCAGCATTTGCACTTGTAATATTTAATTCATCTTCATTTGCATCTTTTTGTTCAACTATTTTTTTCACATTGTTATTGTCTATTATAACTCTTCCATATCCATTAGCATCATGTAAATTTAATACAGACATAACAATTGCACTATTACTGAAGCTTAAGAACTTTTCTAATTCATTACTTTGTATTAAAGGCATATCTCCATTTAAGACTAAAGTATTCTCATATTTTAAATTCATACCCATAACTGCCCCTCCAGTTCCAGGATAATTTTCATGGTCTTGTATTTTATAATGCACATTAGAAAAATATTTTTGCATTTCATCTTGTACTTTTTGTGCTTGATGATATAAAACTACATGTACATCATCACTTAATTTTTGTGCTTCAAGTATTGAATAATAAAGCATAGCTTGTCCTGATATTGTGTGCAATACTTTAGGAAGAGTTGATTTCATTCTTGAACCTTTTCCTGCTGCTAATATTATTATGGATATATTGTTATTTTTCATTTCTTTCCTAGTTTTTTCTAAATATACAAGCTTTAAACCTATCTCCCATTCCCGTGGGTTCTAATAATGTTTTTATATTATTTGCTTCTTTTAAATATGTTTTTTCATCAACATTATTGTGTAAAATTTCTAGCAAGTCTATAATACCAAAATCTACCAAAGCTTTTAGTTGTGTTTCATATTTGTAGCACATAGCATTGTTTTTTTTGAAACATTCAATTAAATATGCAAAGTTTACATCATAAGTTATATCTGATTTTTTATAATATTCATTTAATTTTAACTTTTCATCAAATAAGGCATATACATTATGATTTTTATATATACGACATGAAAAATCATTTCTTGGATATTTTTCACCATAATCAAAACTTATAAATTCGTATTTATTAAAATTTTCATCTAAGGTTTTGGCAAACTCATTAAAACCAAAAGGTATTTCACCCTTAATTATTTTATGTTCTTCACAGATTTTTATTATTCTTTCGTCTTCACATTTTATAAATTGTATTTTGTCATCTTTTATAAATGCTTGTTGTAGTTGTGAATCTTTAGTATAAACAAGATCACAAGCAAATGCATCAAATATTTCATTTGCAATAAGTATAGCAGATTGTTTTTTTATGTCTTTTATACTATTGTAATGCTCAAGTTTGATAGCATCTCCAAAACTTTCTTTAAGATATTTTTTTTGCTGTATTCTTAAATGTTCATATCGTTCAACTATTGAAAAAGTAAGTGTATTTAAAAGTTCTGGTTTTAGTGTATAAATAAATTGAATAATGTCAGCTATTAAATAACCATGATGTGCACCAATCTCAACTATATTAGTATCTTGTGATACAAAACCTTCTTCAATACTAAGTATTATTCTTTTAGCAATACTTCCACCAAAAAATTTACTAGTAGATACTGCTGTATAAAAATCTCCATTTTTGCCTATATCTTTGTAAGTGCTATAATATCCATCATCACCATAAAGCCAATCATCAAAATATTTACTAAATTTTATCACTATGTATTCTTGTATATAATTGCAGCAATTCACTTTGCTTTTCTATATCAAATATATCAATATTTAATTTTTCGTTGTTTCTTGAGTTTTTCAATACTTGAACATCATTTTTTGTCTTTAATCCAGCGCTTAAATATTCACGTGTTTGCTTTAAAAGTATATTGTAAGCTTTTATATTTTGTAGAGTTAATGCTACTTTTTTATCTATATTTTTTATTAATAATAATTTAGTGTTTAGAAATGTCATCTCTTTATATTTTGTAAGTTTTAATTCTTCTTTTGCTTTTAAATAAGCAATTTTAGAAGAACTAGAATCTGCAAAACCTTTAAAGTCAATAGGAATACTAACATCAAACCCATATACATCAACATCTTTATTTGTAATATGATTTAATGTTTTATTATAATTCAAACTAACTACTGGTAAGTATTTTGCATTTGTTATCCCACTTAAATAATCCTTATTATTGATATCATATGAATTTTTTTGTAAATTTAAATTATTTATTTGAAATTCTTCTTTTGTTAATAATTTTAGTTTTGGTAGCTTTATTTCATCATATGGCAAATGACTAATATTTTTCAAATTATTAATTAAATTGTCTTTATTAAATTGTAAGTTCAATAAAGCTAACTCATTTTTATTTTTAATTAATAGTGCATTATTTAAAAATGAAATATCTAACAAACCATTAAAAATAGATTCTTTTTTTATTTTTAAATCAATATTAGCATTTTGCAATAAATTTTGTTGTTGTGATATTTGAAGATCAAGTTTTTTTATATTTAGTACAGTATTTAATGCTTGGGCTATTAATTGTTTTTTTTGAATATCTAAAGATAAATTACTTGACTTTTCTAATGATGAAGCATATTTAATGGCATAATAAATCCCACCAGAACGAAAAATAGGTTGATTTATTGATAACATAGAATTTTTTGAAACACCAATTTCATTTCCTTGTATCACTTTATCACTTTTTTTGTATGAATATTGGTACATAATTGGATTAATCCAATCTTTGCTTAACTTTGAACTATCTTCTTTTATCTTTTCTTTTGATAGTTTATAAATCTTAGTTTGTGTAGGAGATAATATTTCACTAGAAAATAAAGTACTACTTACAAGAGTATTTACAAGTATAATATTAAATAATTTTAAGTGCATTGTAAACCTTCTTAATTTTTTTCATTATAGCGTATAATATATATAGTTTATTATTATATATTATCTAAAATAATTATAAATGCTAAAATATCTTTTCTAATTGTATATCAGATGATGTATGAAACTGCATTAATTAATATTTAATTGGTTTTTATAGTTATAATCATTATTTTAATGATTCAATTGCATGTTTTAATCTTTTAAAACCTTCATCTATTTCATCATTTGTAATTGTAAGTGGTGGTAAAAATCTTAGTGTATTTTGTCCTGCTTTTAAAATCATAACACCTTCTTTAAAGGCATTTGCAATTATTATTTGTAAATCTTTTTCTTCTTTTACTCTTAATCCCTGCATAAGTCCAATACCAACTGATTTTGAAAATATATCTTTATTGTTTTTATATAATTTTGTTATTTTTTCTTGAAAATATTCAGTTGTTTGTTCTAGTTTTTTTGAATTTTTTAATTCTTCTAGTATATTACAAACTTCTAGTGCTGTAACTGTACTTAAATAGTTACCACCAAAAGTGCTTCCATGATCTCCTGGTACTAGCAAATGTTTAAGAGTAGTTAAAACTACTCCAATAGGAACACCACCAGCAAGTCCTTTTGCCATAGTTACAATATCTGGACTTATATTATATAAATTTGAACATAAAAACTCACCGGTTCTATATGCTCCTGTTTGTACTTCATCAACTATTAGTAATATTTCATTCTTTTTTAAAAAAACTGCTAAATCTTGCACTTCTTTTTTATTAAAAGGTTGAACTCCACCTTCTCCTTGAACTAATTCAATCATAACGGCAACTGTATGTTCATCAATTGAAGTATAAATATCTTTTATAGTAGCGTCATATGAAAATCCATCAGGATAAGGAGAAAATGAAACTTTATGCATATCATCTTGTCCTGAAGCTTTAACCGTAGTTATAGTTCTACCATGAAATGAATTTTTTAACGTTATTACTTTGTATTTTTTACTATCAAATTTTTCTTGTCCATATTTTCTAGCTATTTTAATAGCACCTTCATTGGCTTCAGCACCTGAGTTTGAAAAAAAACAAGCCATATCGTATTTTGATAGTTCTACTATTTTTTTTGCTAATAATGCTTGTGGTTCTATTGCATATATATTGGATATATGTGTTATATTTGATACTTGCTTATGAATAACATCAGCAACACTTTTATTACCATGACCTACAGATACAACGCCAATTCCAGAAGTAAAATCTATATATTTTTTGTTATGCTCATCAAATAGTGTAGCATTTACACCTCTTTTAAAATTTACATAATTTTTATTATAAGTATTTAAAACATATTGTTTGTCTATATTTTCTAAATCCATTTTTAATTCCTATTTTATTTATAAATAAGATTATAGCAAAATGTTAATTATACTCTATAAAATGTACTGAGATAAATTATTACATTGGAATTTCAAGTATAAATTTAGCTCCATTATTTGTATTTTTTACGCTTATTTTTCATTAAATCTAAAGTAGCGTTATAAAATAATTATATTGTAACTAGTATGATAAGTAAATAATATTTAAGAAATAGTGATATGTGTAATTTCACTTTTTGTTCCAAGCCTCATAGCTGGACCCCAAAATCCAGTGCCCTGGTTTATGTATATTTGAAGGTTTTTATTATGCTGGTGTAAGCCTTTTACGTATGGTTGTTGTAGTTTCACTAATTGATTAAAAGGTACAATTTGACCTCCATGTGTATGTCCACTTAAAATCAAATCAACTCCCAATTTTACTTCATGTATAAACTTAGGTTGATGAGCTAAAAGTACCGTGGGTGAATTTTGTTTATTTTTTAAAGCTTTTTTAATATCTGGTTGAAAATGATTGGCTCTATAACCAAATAAATCATACACACCAGCTAGATTAAAACCATTATTTTTTTCACCTATATAAATATTTTCATTTTCTAGTACTTTTATTCCTAATTGTTTTACTGCATTTATGCTATGTTGTATACCGTAAAAATACTCGTGATTTCCCACTATATAATATGTACCATATTTACTTTTTATGTTTTTTAATTCATTTAAAGCTTCTTTTGCATCACTTACATTTGTATCAATTAAATCACCAGTAATTACAACTATATCAGCATTAAGAGTGTTTATTTTTTCCACTATGGTTTTAATAAATTTTTTATCTATTAGTTTTGAAATATGAACATCACTTATTTGTATTATCTTATATGGCTTTTTCAAATTTTTTATTTTAATACTTACATCTTTTACTTCAAAATACCTTGCATTAAAAATAGACTTTATACTCAAAGAACTGAGTAAACCAATACTAATAAAAGCAAGCGATTTTTTTATAAATCCTCTTCTTTTATTTGATATCTTTATCTTTGTAATACTTACATTTAAAATATCAAATATCACAGATATAACAAAAAATATAAATGTAATACCAATACTTAAAGTACTAATAAAATGTAGTATGTAAGGTAAATCAATTAAAAACCTTCCACTTAAAAAAAGTAAAATTCCAAAATAATTTAAAAGTAAAAATAATTTTAAAAAAAGTTTTATATTATTATTGAGAGAGATTTTTTGTACAAATCTTTTATAAATATATAAATTAAGTAGAAAAAACAATATAATAAAAATTGCTGAAAATATTATTTGCATTAGAGTACCTTCTAAAATAAATGACAGTATATATACATTTTAGTTATAATAAACAAAAAACAAAAAATTAATGAAAAAACTAAATATAAAACAAATTGAACAAGAACTTTTAAATAGAGTTAAAAATGATGAATATAAAACACTAAAAGACATGCCAAGTCCAGATGGTTTTAAAGATATGAAAAAAGCTACGCTAAGAATAGTGCAAGCATTAAAAAATGACGAAACAATAAATATTGTTGGTGATTACGATGCTGATGGTGTTAACTCTACTGCTATTATGATTGAGTTTTTTAATAAAGCTATTGGAGTTGAAGTAAATCATATAATTCCAAATAGATTTGAACATGGTTATGGTGTTAGTGAAAAAATACTAGAATTGATATACGATGGTATCATTATAACAGTAGACAATGGAATATCAGCAGTTAATCCAGCTAAAATTTGTAAAAATAGAGGACTTGATTTAATTATAACAGATCATCATACAGTTGGTGAAATTTTACCTGATGCTTACGCCATAATAAATCCAAAACAAGAAGATTGTAATTTTGCTTTTAAGGAAATATGTGGGGCTCATGTAGCTTGGTATTTGTGTGCTAGCATTAAAAAAGAATTAAATTTAAAGTACAACCTTATGGAATTATTTGATTTTTTAACAATAGCTATAGTTGCTGATATTATGCCTATGGTTTCTCTAAATCAAACCATAGTTAAGAAGGGATTAAAAGTATTAGGAATATCACAAAGACCTTCAATAGTTGCACTTAGAGAAAAATTTGGTTTTTCTAATATTATAACAGAAGAAGATATAGGATTTAAAATAGCACCACTTATAAATTGTGCAGGTAGAATGGAAGATGCAAGTTTAGCTTTAGAATTTTTACTTTCTTATGATGAATATGAAGCAAATGAACATTTGGATTATTTAATACAATTAAATGATAAAAGAAAACAAGAACAGCAAAGTATATATGAAGATGCAAAAACTCAAGTTAATGATGATGATGAGGTTATTGTTGTTGCAAGTGAAACATGGAATGAAGGTATTGTTGGTATAGTAGCTTCAAAATTATGTGATAAATACAAAAAGCCGTCTTTTGTATTTAAAATAAATAGCACCGTAGCAAAAGCTAGTGCTAGATCGGTTGCTAATATAAATTTACATGAGTTAATTACAAAAGTAAAAGATAATACTATAGGTTTTGGGGGACATAAAGGCGCTGCTGGATTAATTGTAAAAACTGCATTATTAGATGAATTAAGAGTTAATCTAAATAATGCTTATAAACAATTACCTGTACAAGATAAAATACTTATAAACGATACTCTTTGTGCACTAGAATTACATGATGTTGGATACAATTTATTTAATATGATTAATTCTTTCAAACCTTTTGGTTTAGAAAATCCACCACCTATTTTCTATTTTGAAAATATAAATATAATTAGTGTTAATAAGATGGGTAAAAATAAAGAATTTAAAAAATTAGTTTTAAGTAATAATAAAATAAATATTGATTTGATTATATTTACTGAAGTTCAAGAATTATATGCAGGTGATAAAATATCTTTTAGTGCTAGTATTAATGAAAATAAGTATAACAATAATACAACATATAATCTTATGTTAAAAAATATTTATTAAAAATAATTGAATTAAACTTTTTTAACACTTATTTTTTACTATATGTCAATTCATAAATAGCATTTCAATTGTAAAACATATACACTCTACTTCACATAGGGGATTGAGTAAAAGTTTGAAGATTAATTTAGTAGATTTTTATTTGGTGAATTATAAGAAAATGTATAAAAGTAAAGATTCATACATTGGTGTGTAAATTATAAATTACTTTATAGCCTTTTCATAGTATTTTTTAAGAAGCCTTGAATATATTAACAATAAAACATGGCTAAGATATTGTTAATCTAAATTTGTTATGCTTGATATATTAGGAGACATATGGCATTATCAAGACTTCTTAAAAAATATATGAAATAAATGTGCAATAAGCACATTTACTATTTAATTATTTGTATTTCAAAATTTGATTCAAACTTATGTTGAATTTTATTTTTATCTAATAAATATTGAATATCCAAAAATTCATCAATATTTACATCTTCATTTGATTTTAAATTAATAACTCTATTTTTTTCTTTATCAAAAGCAAATGTTTCGTACATATTAATTTTATTTATTACTTGTTCTGCCATGTTTTACCTTTATAATATTTCATTTCTAATTTCATTACACCATTTATTGATTCTAGCATTGCTTAAGTCATATTGATTATCTTGATCAATTGATAATCCTAGAAACTTATTATCAATTACTGATTTTGATTCATTATAACAATAGTCATCATCTATATCAAAACTACCAATAACATTAGCACCATTATTAGTAACATTTTCATATATTTCATACATTGCATCTACAAAATAATCACCATAACCATCTTGATCCCCTAAACCGAATATAGCCACAGTCGTACCTGTAAAATCAATTTTTGCAAAATCTTCAATCACATCGTCCCAGTCATCTTGAAGCTCACCTTCTCCCCATGTAGATATTCCAAATATAAGTTTGTCATATTCTTTTATTTTATTTAATCCAGAATCTGAAATATCAAAAATCTCTATATCACTAAGTTCTTTTGATATTAATTCTGCTATATCTTGTGTATTTCCTGTATTACTAGCATAAAATATTGCTGTTGCCATTACATTTACCTTTTTTATTTTTTTTTAAGTCATTTAGTGAATATGGTATAAGTTTAACCATATAATCACTACAAGCAAGATGTTCTAAAGAACTTAATTTAACTTGAATATGTTTATCGAAGTTATTATTTTTTGGATAAACAAAATAAATATACGAAAAATCGCCTTTACTTATTATAGTTTTTGCCATTTCGATTTCATCAGTAATATCTATATTTTTTTTATCCATGTCTTTACAAATTGGTATTACTTTTATACAAGGATGATTACTTAACAATATATCTACACTATTGTGTGTTCTATCTACAAATCTATTTTTAGTATTTCTTGAAATTTTATTATAAACATAATTTAAAAAACTATTTTTATATTGATTTTCCAATCCATAATTATTTAGTACATTTTGACAATCATTAAAACTCATATTAATCCTCATTTACACATTGAGTATAAGCATAACAATCTTTACAATTTTCAATGCCCATTACTTTTATATATTCTTTATATATACAAACTGCACTTGATTTAGAATATACAAGTTGTATTTTTCTTTTTTTTGATTCAGTTTTGAAATGTTTCATTGTATTGTGATTTAGGTATGTAGTTAACATAACAATACATGATATATCTTTTGGAATTATTTTTTTACATGTGCTAGCTTTTTTTCTAGCATCCCAATGCATTATTTTTTTAGCTCCAAGAGAATATAATACTTCACTTATTCCTAAAATTTTATCTCCTCCTATAATTAAAACACTCACTTCTCTACTCCTTATTGATAACAGTTATTGATATCAGAATTGAAGTATAACCAAGTAAACTTAATTAATTATTAATAATGATAATTGATATCATAAATATTATATCTGGTTTAATGAAAAATATGGGTGCATAAAAACTCAAGTAAAGTACGATATTATAGGAGTAAAAGAAGGCTTATTTATAAATGGATGTAAAAAAATACTAAAACTTGTCCAAATTGTTTAAAAAATAACACAAGAAAAAGAGGTATTAGAA
>CAZEXK010000006.1:0-11799 GCA_964516815.1 uncultured Helicobacter sp.
TATTTTCATCTCTAAAGTTCCTCTTTAACGCATTAATCTAATTTTATTTTGGGATGTTTTTACTTCTACATTTTTTGTATATGAAGTACATTTATAATATCAAAGGCTATTTTTCTTCTTTTCTTCTTCATATTCATCTAATATTTTATTTGACTTATACAAGTATCCTGATATTTCTCTAAGTGTATCATTTAGGTTATCTTTTATTTTTTGAAGTACTTGATTTGTAGTATTTTCACTTACACAATGATTATAAAATCCATTTTTTGATTTTTCTAAAACTTCATTTATTTCAATTAATATTTTTTCATTTTTTTTGTTTTCTTCAAGTTCTTCAAGGTCAGACATTACAAGGATAATAAGCAATGTATTCAAAACAACTATAACCAAACCCAAATCAAAGATAAGATCATTGTCTGTTTTAAGTGCAACTATTAAGAAGCCAAAGAATGATAATAGTATTGTAATTCCTAACTTTGTCTTCGCACTCATTTATAACCTTTTTTAGACATAGAGTATATATCAATTTGACTTAATTTGATATTTATAAAAAATATCAATTATTTTTTGCTTTTATTTGTTTTATTTCATCCTCAATATTTTGCATTTTTTGTAGTATCAAATCTAATTTAACACTATCTTCATAAATATCATTTTGCAATTCTTTATTTTTGTTTTTTTCCATTTCTCCAATAATTACAGCTACAAAAAGGTTGAAAAATACAAAAGCAGCAATAATAACAAACGATACAAAATAAATCCAAGACCAAGGGTGTATCTCCATACCTTCATACATCACATCAGTCCAATCTTCAAAAGTCAAAATACGAAACAAAGTAAGCATAGCTATTAATAAATCTTTCCACAAACCACTTTTTGCATCTTCAAATAAAAAGTTACCAACGATGGCATAAATATAAAAAATGATAAACAATAAAATAACAATATCAATAATCGCTGGAATAGCACCTATTAACATATCTATTATATTTTTTAGTTGTGGTCTTGATGTTAAGAGTCTTAATACTCTAAATATTCTCATAAGTCGTGCAATCGCTGCCATTGTACTATTATCCAAAGGTATTAGTGTGATAAATACTATTACAAAATCAAAAATATTCCATCCAGATTTGAAAAAATCATTTAAATTTTTTTCTGCACTCATTTTTATAATTATTTCTACTAAAAAATATATAGTTATAAAATAATCTAAATAAAATAAAAATGTATCATATGTATTTTCAAGATCTGCTAAAGTTTTAAATCCAAGCATAGATGCATAAAAGATTATAATTGTTGTAGTTAAGTTAGAAAACCATTTTGCTTCTCTTATTTGTATAAGTCTTTCTTGTAATTTCATTATTTACCTTCTTGTATTTGAGCACTGTGATAATACCAAATATCATTAATTTTTATAAATTTTGAGTTTTCAGTAAAAGAACAATCTTTAGAATTAATAAAAATGCTAGCATGAAATTGTACATATGATATATCCTTTGATTCTTCAAAATTTAAAATTCTTAGATTTTTAAATTCACTATGATTGCAAAATTCTAATAAGTCCCAGCTCCAACTTTTTGTATCAGAAGTATAATCAACGTTATTTATGTGGGTTGTTTTCATGATATATTTTACATTTTTAACTACATATGCACTATATCTACTTTTCATGAGTTCCAAAGCATTTACTGCAATTTTACCTTTATGTAAAACTTGACAACATTTTTTATATTTTATTTGACTTCCACAAGGGCATTTATCATTTACACTTATTGCCATATATTTTGCCTTATATTAATTTTTGTAATTTTACAAAAAAAAGCTAAGAATTTCTTCTTAGCTTTTACGTTAGTTATTTTTTTAAAGCTTAAGAATTTTTCTTGTCTTTAGAAGCTCTTCTTCTTTTAGAAACATCCAGTTCTCTTTTTCTAATTCTAATATTTGTAGGAGTAACTTCAACAATTTCATCTTCTTCTATCCATTCCATTGCAAGTTCTAATGACATATCTCTTGGTGTAATAATTTTAATTGCCTCATCAGCTCCACTTGAACGAACATTTGACTGTTGTTTTGCTTTTACTGGATTTACATCTAAGTCATTTTCTCGTGCATGCTCACCTATTACCATTCCATTATAAACTTTAGTTTGAGGAGAAATAAACATTTGACCTCTATCTTGTAAATTAAATATAGAATAAGCAACAGCTTCGCCATCTTCAGTTGAAATTAAAGCTCCATTTTTTCTTGATGTTACAGAACCACTATAAGCTCTAAATTCTAGAAATGAATGATTCATAACACCTTCACCTTTAGTTGAAGTTAAAAATTCATTTCTGTATCCAATTAAACCACGAGCAGGAATTTCAAATTCAACTCTTGTTTGTCCATTCCCCATTGGAATCATATTTGACATAACGGCTTTTCTTCTACCTAAAGTTTCAATAACTGTTCCAGAAAATTCATCAGGAATATCACAAACTAAATGTTCAAATGGTTCACATTTAACACCATCTATTTCTTTTACAATAACTTCTGGTCTTGAAATTGAGAATTCAAAACCTTCTCTTCTCATATTTTCAGCAAGAATAGTAATTTGTAATTCACCTCTTCCATTTACTTCAAATGCAGCATCACCTTGAGGTACAAAGTTCATAGCAATATTTGTCTTCATTTCAAATTCTAATCTTTCTTCAATTTTATTTGAAGTTACAAATTTACCTTCAGTTCCAGCTAATGGAGAATCATTAACTGCAAATGTAACACTTAGTGTTGGTTCTTCAATATGCAAAGGATCAAGAGGCATTGGGTTTGTGGGATCACATAATGAATCACCAACATCAATAGTTTCAAATCCTGCAATAGCAACGATATCACCATGACCTGCTTTTTCAATGTCTAATCTTTCTAAACCTTTAAATCCAATAAGTTTAGAAACTCTACCTTTTACTTTTTCACCATCTGCTTTAACTAAAGTAACTGTTTCTCCCATAGAAATAGTTCCATTAAATATTCTAGCAACACCAATTTTACCAATAAAATTATCATAAGTAAGATTAAATACTTGAAGTTGTAATCCATTATCATCAGATCCTGATGGAGTTGGTACTTTTTCTAAAATCATATCAAGTAATGGAATCATATCTTTATTTTCATCTTCAAGAGCAAGTTTTGCATATCCATTTTTAGCAGCAGCATAAATTACTGGAAATTCAAGTTGTTCTTCATTTGCGCCCATTTGATCAAATAGGTCGAATACTTCATCAACAACTCTATCTGGTTCAGCTGCATCTTTATCAATTTTATTTACAACAACTATTGGTTTATGTCCTAATTCTAAAGCCTTTTTCACAACAAACTTTGTTTGAGGCATAACACCTTCTTGTGCATCTACTAATAAAAGTACACAATCAACCATTTTAAGAACTCTCTCAACTTCTCCACCAAAATCAGCATGTCCTGGAGTATCTATAATATTAATTCTAGTATTTTTATAATCAATAGCTGTATTTTTAGCTAGGATTGTAATACCTCTTTCTTTTTCAATATCATTACTATCCATCATTCGCTCTTCTGTTTCAGCTCTATCATCAAATGTACCAGACTGTTTTAGTAACTCATCTACCAGTGTTGTTTTACCATGATCAACATGGGCAATAACAGCAATATTTCTAATATCTCTCATTTTATTTCCTTGTGTTTCGTATAGCAATACAAATAAACAATATTTTTATTTGATTTACTATTTAATTTTGCGAATTATATCTAAACTTTACTTATAGTCTTAAATTAAGCTAAATCAAAAATAAATTATATGGTAAAAATTAAAGATATTTCCTGATTATAATGTATATTTTAGTACAATACTAAATAATTACATAAAGGCACAATATGAATGTAGAACTAATGCAACATACCTCTTTAGAAGTAACTGCACACGCAATAAGAACTTGCTGGCAAAGTTTTGATAATAGTGATGAAGGTGGAGAAAAAGATTTAGCCCTAATAGATAGAGTTGGAAATAAATTTAAACACGCTTCAACTTTAGAACATTTGGTGTATACTTTTTATTTAAAAGGTGTTAGTCGTGCATTATTACAAGAATTAGCTCGTCACAGAATGGCATCTTTGAGTGTGAAATCCACTAGGTATACTTTAAAAGAATTAAAAGCAGAACTTAGCTTTACAGATGGTATGTCAATGTTACAATTAAAAGAAAAATATACAAATCCTACTGAAGCTTACAATGATAAAAATGTACAAAGAGCTTCAAAATATTTAGTTTATACAGATGTTTTAGGTGTCGACTTTTCATCTATTGTTGCATTGGAAAACTTAAGACTTATGTTAGTTGATGGTGTTTCTAATGATAGGGCAAAATTTTGTTTACCCGAATCATACAAAACAGAATTAACATGGACTGTAAATGCTAGATCATTACAAAATTTTATAGCACTTAGGTCTGGAAAATCAGCATTATGGGAGATTCAAGATTTAGCAAACATGGTATATGCTAATTTGCCAAAACAACATCAATATTTATTCAATTCAAATATTGAATAAATTTTAATTAATATTTTTTAAAAAACTTTTATTTAGTTTTAGTTTATAACCACTTAGTGTGTTATTTTCAATAATATCATCATATGGTAATTTAGCTCTTAACTTTGATACAAGTTGTCTTACATATCCTTGTAAAGAACTCTCTCCCCATACATACATTTCAATTTGTGTATTACTTACACTTTTACCTTTATACTTAATTAGTATCGACATAAGTTGTGCTTCTTTTTTTGTAAGATTTATAATTTTAGAACCAAATACAATTTTATTTTCATCTCTATAAAATTTTCCACCGTGTGCTAAAGATACCTCATTAACTTCTTCTTTAAAAGAATTTTGAATTTTTGCTATGATTTCTCTTATATCAAAAGGTTTTTTAATAAAATCATTACATCCAGTATTGTAAGCATTAAGTATTGTTTTAATATCAAGTTCACCAGAAATTATAAAAATATTAGCATTATTGTTACATTTTTTTATTTTTTTAAGTATTTCTAAGCCATTTACATTTGGCAAATTAATATCTAATAAATATAAATCATAACTTGAATTAACATTTAATAATGCTTCTGAACCTTCATAGTACGAATTTACTTCGTACTTTAAACCTTCAAATGTTTTAACAATAACATTATTTAAGATTTCATCATCTTCTACTAAAAATATTTTCATAAACTATTATATAGTAAAGATGTTATTTTTTTGTAACTTTTTTTCTTTTTTTGTTAAATTCTTTGAAAATGAGTTAAACTAACAGCAATTGCATCCGTAATATCCAATGGTTTTATCTCTTTTTTAATATTTAATAACCTTTTGACCATAAAAGCAACTTGTTCCTTTTGCGCTTTTCCATTACCAGTAACTGCTTTTTTAACTTGTAAGGGAGTATACTCACTAAAATTTCCAAATTCTTGTAATATTTTAAGACTAATTGCTCCTCTAAATTGAGCTAATTTAATAACTGATTTTGGATTAAATGCAAAAAACATATCTTCCATAGCAACTTCATCAATTTTATGTCTTTTAATTATTAAATCAAAACCTTCAATAAACTCTAAAATTTGTTCTTGAAGTATTCTTGATTTCATTTTTATTAATCCAGCTTCAATTAATTTTGGTTTGTGGTTATTCACTTCCAAAATTGCATATCCACAATTTATTGTCCCTGGGTCTATACCTAATATTATCATACATACATACTAGCATAAATATACTTTTTCACATATTTCACATCTTATAAATTATTTGGTTTATTTTAGATATAATAAGCATTATTAGCTATAAAGGAAACATAATTAAAAATACTGCAAAATATAATATTTTAAATGAATTGTCACAAAGAGTTTCACAAAATGACAATGAAAAATTTATTAAGCAACTTATTTATAAAAAAAATAGCTCAAGTAACGAACTAATAGTTTTTGAAGCATCAAATAAAATTATAGCAAACTATATAAAAACTAAGTTTACGTCTTTAATTCAAGATATAGCTTATACTAAAACAAATATAAAACCTACAATAGCCATAAATGTTACTGGTCAAAAAAGTAAGAGTATAAAACAATTATTAACTGAAAAAAATTCAGCCATAATGCCTGAAAGTACTATGCTTAATCAATCATATACTTTTGATTCTTTTGTAGTTGGTTCATCAAATCAAATGGCATATAATGCATCAACTGCTATATCAAATAATCTTGGAAAAATGTACAACCCTTTATTTATTTATGGTGGAACTGGTTTAGGAAAAACACACTTACTTCAATCAATTGGAAATGATGCAATTGAAAAAAATAAATCAGTAATATATGTAACTATAGAGCAGTTTATGAATGATTTCACATTTTCACTTAAAAATAAAAACATGGATCATTTTAGAAATAAATACAGACAATGTGATTTACTTCTAATAGATGACATCCAATTTTTGTCAGGAAAAGAAGAAACTCAAAAAGAATTTTTCCATACTTTTAATGAACTTCATACTGCAAATAAACAAATTGTCCTAACAAGCGATAAACTTCCATCTCAAATTGCAGGTTTACAAGAAAGGTTAACTAGTAGATTTGAATGGGGTTTAACAACTGATATACAAATTCCAGAACTTGAAACAAAAATAGCAATTGTAGAAAAGAAAAGTGAATTAAATGGAATAAATTTATCCAAAGAAATTGTACACTTCATAGCAACTTCACTTGATTCATCAGTAAGAGAAATAGAAGGCTTATTAATAAAAATAAATGCTAGTGCTGATTTGTTAGGTCAAAAAATAAATTTAGCTTTAGTTCAAGACTTATTAAAAGAACAATTAAAAGATAAAAAAGATAATATTATGTTACCAAATATTATTGAAGTTGTATCAACTGAATTAAATATTAAACCAAGCGATTTAAAATCTACAAAAAGAAGTGCAAACATTGTAAATGCACGTAGAATGGTAATATATTTAGCAAGAGAATTAACACATAATTCTATGCCAGATATTGCAAAGTTTTTAGGTATGAAAGATCATTCAAGTGTATCAAAAAATATTACTAAAGCGAATGAACTGATTGAAAAAGATGAAAATTTTAAAGTAAATCTAGAAAATTTAAAAAATAAAATTATAACAAAATAAAGGATATTAACTTAAAATATAAAAGTTTAATAATTAATGTGAATACTTGTGAATATAAATAATACTTATTCAAGTCTCAAAACGATTAGTATATAAGTATTAAAACTATGTTTTCAACTATTCACATGAACTACTAATACTACTATAATTTAATATAATAAGGAAAATAAATGAAATTTACAACACAAAAAAGCAAATTTGAAATAATACTATCTTCAATGCAACCTTTTCTTGAAAAAAAAGATTCAAGCGCAATAACATCCCATATATATATTGAAATTTTAAACTACAAATTAGTTCTAAGATCAACTGATTATGAAATGGGATTAGAAGCTAAAATAAATGAAGTAACAAATATAGATGATGGAAAAGCAACTGTAAATGGTTCTAATTTATTAAATATAATTAGAAGACTTAAAAATGATGAAATAAGCTTTGAAGTACAAAATAATAATTTAAATATAAAACAAAATACTACTTCATATAAATTACCAATGTACAATCCAGATGAATATCCAAGTTTTCCAATAACAGAAGGAATAAATACTTTAGATATAAATACAATAAATTTAATTAATTCAATTAAAAAAATAACACCTGCAATTGATAACAACAATCCAAAGTTTGAATTAAATGGTTCATTAATAGATATTAAAAATGATAAAATAAATTTTGTTTCAACTGATACTAGAAGATTAGCAATATCATATCTAAGAAATATCTCAAATGATGCAATGAAAATAATTGTGCCAAAAAAAGCAATAATAGAAATACAAAAGATATTTTTTGATGAATCAAAAATAAAATATGATGAAACAAATTTAGTTGTATTTAATAATAACTATACATTTTTTACTAAACTAATAAATGGAAATTTTCCTGATTATGAAAGAATAATTCCTTCAACATTAAAACATTCATTTACTATTTCAAAAGAAGTATTAATAGAATCAATAAAATTAATAACATCATTAAAACCAAATATTAAAATAACATTTAGCCCGGAAAAAATATTATTTGAAAGTGTAGATGAAGATAGTGAAGCTAAAACACAAATTGCTATACAATTAAATATCAATGAAGAATTTTATATTGCAGTTAATAGTAAATATCTTTTGGATTTTTTAGCTACAAGTGATAATGATATTGTAACAATTGGATTTAACGATTCAAATCTACCATTTTATTTAGAAGATGATAAATTCAAAACAATAATAATGCCAATAATATTAGATAAATAAGGAATATAAAATATGAGCGAAGAAGTAAAAAAAGAATATGGAGCTAATAATATTAAGGTTCTTAAAGGACTTGAAGCTGTAAGAAAAAGACCAGGAATGTATATCGGTGATACAAATGAAAATGGTTTACATCATATGGTATATGAAGTAGTTGATAATTCTATTGATGAAGCAATGGCTGGATTTTGTGATTTAATAACTGTTACAATTACAAAAGAAAATGCAATTATTGTAAGTGATAATGCAAGAGGTATTCCTGTTGCTATACATCCTACTGAAAATATAAGTGCAGCTACAGTAGCACTTACAGTATTACATGCGGGTGGTAAGTTTGATAAAGATACTTATAAAGTATCAGGGGGTTTACATGGTGTTGGTGTATCTGTTGTAAATGCATTATCGAGTAATTTAAAAATGACAATTTACAAAGAAGGTTCAATACATTATCAAGAGTTTTCAGAAGGTAAGTATGAAAAAGAATTAGAAATTATAGGAACTACAAAAAAAAGAGGTACAACTATTGAATTTCAACCAGATACATCTATATTTGAAGTTAGTGAATATTCATTTGACACATTATCAAAAAGATTCAGAGAAGTTGCATATTTAAATCCATTTATAACAATTGTATTAGAAGATCAAAGAGATGGAAAAAAAGAAGAATATCATTTTGAAGGTGGAATAAAACAATTTGTAGAAGACTTAAATACATCAACACCAATGACAGATGCGATGTCATTTTCAGCATCTGAAGATGATGTAGAAGTAGAAATAGCATTAATGTATAATTCAACATATACAGAAAAAACACAATCATTTGTAAATAATATTAGAACTAATGATGGTGGTACTCATGAAGCAGGATTTAAAGCAGGATTAACAAGATCTATTTCAAAATACTTAAAAGAAAATGCAAATGCAAGAGATAAAGATGCAAAATTAACAGGAGATGATGTAAGAGAAGGTTTAGTTGCAGTAATTTCTGTAAAAATTCCAGAACCACAATTTGAAGGTCAAACAAAAGGTAAATTAGGTTCTTCTTATGTAAAACCAATTTGTCAAAAACTTACAAATGAAATGTTAAGTAAATATCTTGAAGAAAATCCACAACAAGCTAAAGCTGTAATGGAAAAAGCATTAATGGCTGCTCGTGGTAGAGAAGCAGCTAAAAAAGCAAGAGATTTAACTAGAAAAATAGAAACAAATTCTTTTGGTACATTACCAGGAAAATTAGCAAATTGTCAAAGTAAAGATCCTGAAATAACAGAGCTATATTTAGTCGAAGGGGATAGTGCTGGAGGATCTGCAAAACAAGGTAGAGATAGAGTATATCAAGCAATATTACCACTAAAGGGTAAAATATTAAATGTAGAAAAATCAAGATTAGATAAAATTTTAAGATCAGAAGAAATTAAAAATATTATTACAGCACTTGGTTGTGGAATTGGAGAAGATTTTGATATTACTAAAGTTAGATACCAAAAGATAATTATTATGACAGATGCTGATGTTGATGGAAGTCATATTCAAACTTTATTATTAACATTTTTCTTTAGATTTTTAAAGCCAGTTATAGAAGCTGGTTATTTATACTTAGCACAACCACCATTGTATTTATATAGAAAAGGTAAAAATGAAACTTATTTAAAAGATGATTCAGCATTATCAAACTTTTTAATTGAAAATGGTTTAAGTAACTTTGAATTTGAAGGTATGGGATATAACGATTTACTTGATATGTTTAAAATTGTATCTTTATATAGAACTATGCTTGTAAATTTAGAAAAAAGATATTCTTTAATTGAAGTTATTAAACATATTATTGAACATGATGAATTAGTTGGACTTACTAATGATGAATTATTCTTAAAACTAGAAGAATTTATAAACTCTAAATCATACAATATTTTAAATAAAACAGTAAATGAAGAACAAATTCATATCTTTGTACAAACTAAAAATGGTCTAGAAGAATTATTAATTGATGATGAATTATTCTCTTCTCCTTATTTTGCAGAATCAACATATTTATTTAAAAAAATAAATGAAAGAGATTTGACATTATTTAATAATAAAGATTTAATTGAAGTATTAGAAGAAATTGAAGCTAGTGCTAAAAAAGGTGCTTATATACAAAGGTATAAAGGTTTAGGTGAAATGAATCCTGAACAACTTTGGGAAACTACAATGACTCCAGATGAAAGAAGACTTATTAGAATTAAAATTGATGATGCAGAACAAGCTTCTGATACATTTACTTTGTTTATGGGTGATGAAGTGGAACCTCGAAGAAAGTATATAGAAGACCATGCCAAAGATGTTGAGCATTTGGATGTATAAAAAGGATAATAATTGAAATATGGACAAAAAGAAATTGAAGACTTTGACATTAATGATAAAAGTAATTATTGGCCAAATGAACATGAAAAAAATTATAATATAGATATAGAATTACCAGAATTTATGTGTCTATGCCCTAGAAGTGGCTATCCAGATTTTGCTTGCATTAAATTATCTTATGTACCAAATAAAAAAGTTATTGAATTAAAGGCCTTAAAATTGTATATCAATACATTTATGAACAGGCATGTTTCTCATGAAAATTGTGTAAATGAAATATACGATACCTTAAGTATAAACTTAAAAGCAAAATCTATCAAAATAGTTGCAAATTTTAATCCAAGAGGAAATGTACACACAGTTATAAGTATAAATAGCCAAGATAATAATTAATTAATACATGTTAGTATCTACAGCAAGAGCCTCAGAGATTTTAGGTATTTCAGTTCAAGGTGTACATTATAGAATAAAAAAAGGACTTTTAAAATCCCAAAAACAAGATGGTAGAGTCTTTGTATATTTAGATAAAAACCTAAAACCTAAGAATAAAACAAATGAAAACACACAAGAAAATACACATGCATTATTAAATGCTAAAGAAGAACAAATAAATTTATTAAAAGAATCAATTGTTTGGATGAAAGAGCAATACTCTAGTGAAATAAATAGACTAGAATCAAATCAAGATAAAATCATAGATGTTTTTAAAAGTGAAATACTCTTACTTCAACAAGCATACAATGAAATGCAAAGTATACTTAAAATAGATAATTCAGCAAAAAATAATGATATAAAAGAAATAAATATTGATGAAGATATTAAATTTATGGATATAAAAGATTTTTTTAAATTTATGATGAGAAATGGTAAAACAAGTAGTCAAATTAAAATAATATTATTAGAACAAATTAAAAAAAGTGATAAAAGATTTATTTATAAAAAAGAAACAAAAGAAATTATAATATTTAAAAGTGATTTTATAGACTTAATTTAAAGTTGGTAAAGTAATTTTATGAATATTTTGCCAATACATAATCCAAG
>CAZEXK010000006.1:11899-39979 GCA_964516815.1 uncultured Helicobacter sp.
CAAGCCCAAAAGACATACAATACGTCCATGCCCATAAATTTGAATATTTTGTCGATAGTTTTTTTATTAAATTATTTTGCGAAAATATAAATAGTACCAATGGAAATAAATATACCATATATAAAACTAATGAAATAATAATAAGTCCAAGATTACTTAATAAGAAGGATGAAGATTCTTGTAATGGCATTCATTTACCTTGAATATTTAGTATAAAAAGTATATCTAATAATTTTAATAAACAAATTTATAAGTAATATTACAGTATCCTGATTTTAGAATAATATACACAAAATAGGGTATAAATGTTAATAGACAAACATGGAAGAAAAGTAAATTATCTTAGAGTATCAGTAACTGAAAGATGTAACTTTAGATGTCAATATTGTATGCCGGAGAAACCATTTTCATGGGTGCCAAAAGAAAATCTTTTATCATATGAGGATTTATTTGAATTTATTAAAGTTGGTATTGATAAGGGTATTGATAAGATTAGAATAACTGGTGGTGAACCTTTATTACGAAAAGGACTTGATGAATTCATAAAAATGATTGCACAGTATAAGGCAGGCATTGACTTAGCATTGACAACTAATGGTTTTTTATTAAAAGATACTGCACAAGCGTTAAAAGATGCAGGACTTAAAAGAATCAACATCTCGCTAGATTCATTAAAACCAGAAGTAGCACATCATATGGCAAAAAAAGATGTATTAAAAACAGTTATTGAGGGAATTGACTTTGCTAATAGCATTGGATTAAAAATTAAAATAAATACCGTCTTAATAAGAGGAATAAATGATGATGAAATAATAGACCTGCTTGAATATTGTAAAAAAAGAGATTATCGTATTAGATTTATAGAATATATGGAAAATATACATGCAAATGAATTAAAAGGAATTAACACAAAAGAAATACAAGAGATTATTTCTAAAAAATATTCTTTTAAGCATGTTATTTCTGAAGACTTATCATCTCCTACAACAAATTATCAACTAAGTGATGGTTATATTTTTGGTATAATCGAACCACATAAAGATGACTTTTGTAAATCATGTAATCGTATAAGACTTACAGCTGAAGGTTTATTGATACCTTGTTTATATTTTGAAGATGCATTGAGCATTAAAGATGCTATTAAAAATAAAGATATTAAAAAAGCAGCATCAATTTTGCAAGAAGTATTGGATAATAAACCAGAAAAAAATAAATGGAATGATGCAAATAATGATGAAATATCATCAAGAGCATTTTATGAAACAGGAGGCTAAAATGAATACTATTGCAGTTATAGGTGCTGGTAAATGGGGACAAGCATTACATTTTGCTCTAAGTGTTAACAATGAAGTATTAATAACATCAAGAACTAAAAAAAAAATTAAAAACTTCGTTAGTTTAAATGAAGCATTAAATTGTAATTTTTTGATAATTGCTATACCTGCACAAAATATAAGATTGTGGTTGAAAGATAACTTTATATACAAAAACCAAAAAGTATTAGTTGCAGCAAAAGGAATAGAAGCAAATACAGGTTCATTTCTAAAAGAAATATATGAGCAGTATGTGCCAAGTGAAAACTTAGGATTTATTTCTGGACCATCATTTGCAAGTGAAGTTATTCAAAGTTTACCAACGGCTTTGGTTTTAAATAGTAGTTCAAAAGATTTTTATGATGAGTTTTATAAATATTTTCCAAAATTTATTAAAACATACTATTCAAATGATATTATAGGTGCTGAAGTTGCAGGTGCTTATAAAAATGTTATTGCTATTGCTTCTGGAATTTGTACAGGTTTACATCTTGGAAATAATGCCAGTGCATCATTGATATCTAGAGGCTTAGTAGAAATGCAAAGGTTTTCACAATATTTTGGAGAGACTAAAAATGAAACATTTACTGGTTTAAGTGGAGCTGGAGATTTATTTCTAACGGCAACATCTGAAATGAGTAGAAACTTTAGAGTAGGTTTGGGAATAGCAAAAAATAAATCTTTAGATGATATTTTAAATGAATTAGGCGAAGTAGCTGAAGGTGTAAAAACATCTCAAGCTATAAATATGCTATCAAATAAACATAATATTTATACTCCAATTGCAAAAGAAGTTGGACTAATGCTTGATGGAAAAAATCCAAAACAAAGTCTAATTGATTTACTAAAAAGTTAAATGTATTAGCTAACTTTTTTTTGAAAACTATTTGATATTACAAATTCATACATTTCTTTGAAGTGTGTTGTGTATTTTAAATCATAATTATCATCTAAGTTATTTAAAGATGGATATTTACCTTTTAATCCACCTTGTATATTTCCTCCTAAGACAAATTGTACTGAAGCAGTACCATGATCTGTACCCTTACTTGAATTTATCTTCACTCTTCTTCCAAATTCACTATATGTCATTATAATTGTATTTTCCCATTCTCCACTATGCAGTAAGTTTTTTCTGATTAAATTTAAATTAGTAGATAAGTTATGCAGTAACTTTTCATGTGCTTTTAGTTGATACTGATGTGTATCAAAACTACCTAGACTCAATTTATAAAAACCTATATTTGCATTTGCATTAATTAATTTACATAATAATTCTGATTGTTTTGCAAAATTGTTTTTTTTGAAAGGAAATTTTAATTCCTTAGCATTTTTTAATTTTTTGGATAAAGATTTAGATCCATCTTTTATTTGATTTTGAATTTTTAATATATGTCCCAAGGCATTATTTTTATAACTTTTATTGTAATTTTTAGCTCCAAATTTTTTAGCTTGTTTTAAGAACTTACTTATATTACTAATTTTAATTACAGAATCTGACGCTGTTAAAGGTCCATATCCACCACTTAATACTACAGCATTTTTATTTTGAGTTGAAGGAAAATTTACATTTTCAATCCAACCAGTATCTAAATATTCATGATGTTTTGATGCAGTATTCCATATTTCAATTGATCTAAAATGAGATCTATTTGCATTTTCATAACCCAATCCTTGAAATATACAAAGTTCTTTTTTATCATATATATTTTTTAGATCTTTAAGAGCAGGATGAAATGCAATGTCTTCATTTATTTTAAGAACTTTGTTTTTAGATATAGCTATATTCTTTCTATACTTATAGTATAAAGGATCATTATAAGGAATTATAGTATTTAGTCCGTCGTTTCCACCTTTTAACTCTATGAGTATTATATGCTTATTTTTATTTACTTCATTTAATTTTTTTGCAAAAATACTAAAGGGATAAGATATGGAACTTAATGTTACAAGCTTTAATAAGGTTCTTCTTTTCATAAAATTACTTTAATTGGTATACCGGACTTTGCAGTATTTTGTTTAAATACTTTATTTTACTTTTATGGGGACGAATAACAGTTGTCATAGCTAAAAAATCATCACTTAAAGTATCATAATCAAGCAGAGCATAATCTATTTTATCACTTCTAATTAATTTTTGTAAAAAATCTTTTCTATGTAAAAATGTACTTGAATCAATCCAAGCTTTACCTTGTGTCCAACCTTTTACATTTGGTGGAGCAAAAAGTTCTTGATTCATTTTTTTGGTATAAAATAAGGCTTGTTGTTTATTAAACTCAGTATAATTAAGACTTCTTAATGTTCCAACAACTAACTCAATTGGCGATTTTATCATATCAGATGCATTGTTTTTACTTAAAAAATGTTTAGAAGTTAACATTTCATAAAGCAGTGGTTTTAGCTCGTAATTATCTTCTTTAAATATTTTTGCAAGTCTTAATATTTCATCTTTATCACTTGTATAACTTACAAATTCCTTATACAATTTTGTTACTATATAAACAGATGTTTGTTTTTGTTGTAAAATTATATCTATCATATCATCTGCATCTAAATATCCACTTGTATTAAAAAATGTTTTTCCACTACTATCGTGAAATCTTTTTTTAAATTTGAATTCAAAGTTTTTATCAATTGAATATCCACTCAAACCTCTTGCTAGTTCTTTTACATCATATTCATTATAATTACCTTCGCCCATAGTAAATAGTTCTAAAAGCTCCCTAGATAAGTTTTCATTTGGATGTGATTTTTTATTGTACTTATTGTCAAGATATATTATCATTGCAGGATCTTTTATTATATCATGTAGTAAGGATCTAAAGTTACCTAAGGCATGTTTTCTAAAAAGTTGATTTTGATTGTACATTAACTTTGCTTGTTTGACTTTCTTATAAGAACTAGTAAAATGATTATGCCAAAATAAGGTCATTTTTTCTCTCAAAGGATCTTTTGTAGTTATCATTTTTTCTAACCACCATTTTTGCAATAGCTTATTTTCTTGTTTTCGATTCTTTCTATATGCTTTTTTTTCATTTATGTGAAATTTTTTGCCTATTTTTTTAGGCAATACTTTTAAGGTATCAAAATGATTTTCCTTAAGAGGTAATTGTTTTTCATTTAATATTTGTTTTACATAAGTAGAGTATTTTTTAGTTTTAACACAGTTATTTAACTCTTTCTTTTCAAGTGAAAAACTAGTTCTTAAAAGAAGATGTTTACAATTTTGTTGGATACTAGCGAAAGTATTTTGAGATAGTACAACTGATATAAAAATTATTTGAATAAGTGTATTTTTCATAATATTTACCTTTTTTTATGTATAACTTTTGCATCATTATCAAGTTCATGCTTATATTGCCATGTTATAAAAGTTTTTAACATGTAACCTAAGAATCCTGAAAATTTATATTTGTTAAATAATACAACAGCAGCGTTTCTATGTCCTAATGCTACTAAAACACCTTCTAGATTAACAGAAGATTCTATTTGTTCTTTTCCTTGTAAATCAAGTTTGATATTTTTTGCTGCTATTTCTGCAGATTGTTCTGCACCATGAGCAGTAGAAGCGATTTGTTCCCCGTGTTTATTGATTAACTGTGCAACATCACCTATGGCATATACTCTTTTATGATTTTTGATTTGCATTGTTTTTTCAACAATTATTTGACCCTTAGCACTTAATTCACAGTTATTAAGTTCTTTAATAAAATAACTAGTAGTCACTCCTCCTGTAAATATCATAAAACTATGGTCAATTGAAGTGCCATCACTTAAAAATACTTTATGCTTTTGTGCACTTTGTATTCTTGTATTTAATAAAACATTCACACCCATTTTCTTTAATCTAGCAAGAGATTTATTTTGTAAATAAGGATGCATACCTGGCAAGACATTTTCACCTGAGGAGATTAAATATATATTTAATTTATAATCAGCAATATGATTATATTTGACAAATTCATTAGCCTTGCTAGACATTTCTGCTGCTATTTCAACACCACTAAGTCCAGCACCACCAATTACTACATTAAAATAATTATCATCATTTTTAATATCACGACTCATTAAAGCATACATTTGTCTTGCAAATGATTGTCTAATATAAAATGCATTTTTTAATGATTTTATACCAATTGAATGTTCTTTTAGCCCTTCTACTTGTTTGGGAAAGTGTGTGTAGTTACCAGTTGATATGATAAGATAATCATAAGCTATTGTCTTTGTATCACAAATAATATATCTTTCATCAAAGTTAATATCAGTTACTTTAGCTCTTAAAAAAAATGCATTTTCGTTGTATTCACATAATGAAGGGAGATCAACAGTAACATGAGTTATCATTGAAGTGTTTGCAATTAATGAATAAGCTTCAGTTTGTAAATATTGGTACGGCTGTATATCAATTAGTTGGATTTCAAGATTTTCTACACCTTTTAATCTTTTCATCGCTCTAATACCAGCGTATCCTCCACCAACTATAATTAACTTTTTCATAATGTACCTCTTATAGAACCTCTGATTTAAATACCATCATTTTAACATTTGTCATTTCTTCCATACTATGATGTATTCCACCCATTCCTAATCCGCTTTCTTTTGCACCACCAAATGGCATCCAATCAACTCTAAATGCAGTATGATCATTTACCATAACAGCTGTTCCATTTAAATTTTTAACTGCTTTAAATGCTGTGTCTATATCTTTTGTAAATACTGCTGCTTGAAAAGATACTTCAAGTGAGTTTGCTCTATTTATTGCATCATCAAAATCCAAATAAGAATATATACAAACCACTGGTCCAAATACTTCTTTAGTAGATACAAGAGCATCTTCACTTGGATTTAGAATTACTGTTGGCTCATAACATGAATCTGAAATTCTTTTTCCACCACATAATATTTCTGCTCCACCTTCTTTAGCTTCGTTTACCCATTGTTCTATTCTATTTACTTCGTTATGATTTATTAGTGGACCTACTTGTGTATTTTTATCAAGTTGATTTCCTACAACTAATTTTGAAGCATAAGTACTTAATTGCTTTGAAACTTCATCGCAAATAGATTCATGTACAAATACTCTTTGAACAGATACACAAACCTGTCCAGCGTGATAAAATCCACCTTTGCCAATTAAAGGTATCAATCCATTAATATCAGCATCTTTATGTACAATTACAGGTGCTACTCCTCCATGTTCTAAGGCTACTCTTGTGCCATTTGAAACTTTTGAATTTAAATACCATCCAACAGCTCCAGAACCAATAAAAGTCAAGAAATCAATTTTACATGATGTAGCTAGCATTTCACCAGCATCTCTATTACATACAACAACACTTGCCCAATGTGGAGGTAAGCCAGCTTCATTTAATATTTCTATTAGTCTTACTGCTGACATTGGTGTTTGCATTGCTGGTTTTATAATAACAGGACAACCCATAGCAACTGCTGGAATTACTTGATGCACTGCTAAGTTAAAAGGGTGGTTAAAAGCAGAAATTGCAGCTACAACACCAATAGGTTCATTGAATGTATAAGCTATTCTATTTGTAGAACTTTCTGTATGCCCCATTGGAATTTGTGTTCCTGATTCATTACTTAAATATTCAATAGCAAGTTTTACCCCATTTATTCCTCTATGAACTTCAACTTGAGAGTCAATCCAAGGTTTACCACCTTCACTTGCAGTTAAATGTGTCAATTCATCAATTTGAGATGACATTATTTCTATAACTTTTTCAAGTATTTCAATTCTTGCTACTTTACTCAAGGCATTTTTCTTATCTAAAAAAGTTGCATGGGCATTATTTATTACTTCTTGTACTTCGTTTATATCTGATAGGGGTACAGTTCCTACAACACTATTATCAAATGGCGATGTTACTTCTATGTTTTTCACTAATTTTTCCTTATAACAAACATTGTTTATTTTGTAATAGTTCATTTAATATTGCATGATTTAATGAATAATCAACTATCAAATCAATAACATGAACACCTTTGCTATTAACACAAGATTTTAAAGTTTCTTCAAATTCTTCACAAGACTCAGGTCTATGTCCAACTGCACCGTAAGAATTAGCATATTGAACAAAATCAGGGTTTCCTAATTTTAAACCATAATCTTCAAATCCCATACCTTTTTGTTTCCATCGAATCATTCCATATGAATTATCATTTAATATAATAACAGTAAGGTCAAGTCCTAATCTTACAGCCGTTTCAAGTTCTTGTGAGTTCATCATAAATCCACCATCTCCTGCAACTGTAACTACTTTTTTATCAGGGAAAACCATTTTAGCTGCCATACCTGAAGGAAGTCCTGCACCCATTGTAGCGAGTGCATTATCTAATAGCATTGTATTTGCTTGTGCACATTTATAGTTTCTAGCAAACCAAATTTTATAAACTCCATTATCCAAAGTAACTATATCTTCATCATCTAAAATATCTCTGATACTTTGTACAGCTCTTTGTGGTAAAATTGGAAATCTTTCATCTGCTGAATATTTACCTAGATGAGCATTTACTTCTTGTATTGTTTTCATATAGTATTCAAAATCCCAATGATCTTGAACTTTAATAGTATCATTCAATGATTCAATGGCACTTGCAATATCACCTACTACGTCTAGTTGTGGGAAATAAGTATCATCTACTTCTGAGGGGAAAAAATTCACATGAATAACTTTTTTTGATCCTTCAACATTCTCCATAAAAAATGGTGGTTTTTCAATTACATCGTGTCCTATATTTATTACTAAATCGGCTCTGTCAATTGCACAGTGGATATAATCATCTTTTGATAATGCTGCACATCCTAAGTTAAGTTCATGTGTTTCATTTACAACACCTTTTCCCATTTGTGTTGAGAAAAACGGAATCTTTGTATTGTTAATAAATTTTTCCAATGCATGACTAATTCTTGTTCTATTAGCTCCCCCTGCAATTAATATTAAGGGTCTTTTTGCCACTTGAATCATATCACAAGCTTCTTGTATAGATTCTGCTCCTGGAGCTGGATATCTTACGGTTCTAACAGGATATATATTCTCATCTACTTCTTCAGCTGCAATATCTTCTGGTAATTCAATCAATGTTGCTCCGGGTCTTTCTGTTGTTGCAATTTTAAATGCATCACGAACCATTCCTGGTATATTATTACCATTGACTACTTGTTTTGAGTATTTAGTAACAGGCATCATCATGCTTACAATATCAACTATTTGAAATCTTCCTTGTTTAGATTTTTTGATAGGTTTTTGTCCTGTAATCATTAGTATTGGCATTCCACCTAACTGTGCATAAGCAGCTGATGTTGAAAAGTTAGTAGCACCGGGTCCAAGTGTTGATAAACATACACCAACTTTACCTGTTAGTCTTCCATAAGTAGCAGCCATAAAACCAGCTCCTTGCTCATGTCTAGTAAGTATAAGTTCAATATCTGAATTTCTAAGAGATTCTAAAAAATCTAAGTTTTCTTCTCCTGGAATACCAAATATGTATTCAACGCCTTCATTTTCTAATGCTTTTATTAACAAATCTGAAGCTTTCATTGTTATTTCCTTTTGTTTAGTTACTTTTATTGTACAATAGTAACAATAAATTGTAGTGTAACAAATAATGCATTAAGTTAATATTATAAATAGTTAATACTAATAAGTATTATTTTTGATAAAAGTAGTTTATTTTTTACTAGATAATAATTTATTATGTAAAGTAGAAAATTGCATAGGATCAACGGTTACATTGTACAAACGAAAAGCATAATGAAGATGTGGGCCTGTGATTCTTCCAGATTTACCAGAATATCCTAATAATTCACCTTTTTTTACTATTTGGTCTTTTATCACACTAGCATGATTCATATGAGCATAGTAAGAATATAGGCTTCTACCATGATCTATATATATTACTTTTCCTAAATAAAACCTATCCATAATTAAAGCAACTCTACCATGGTTAGAAGCATAAACTTCTGTATTTACTTTTGCTCTAAAGTCTGTACCACTATGAAAAGATTGTACAGTTTTATTTATAACTCTACTTGTACCATATGGGCTTGTAATAATGGAATCCATAGGATTTGAGAATTTGCTATTACTTATATAATTTGTACTATTTATTACAGAGTATACATTTTTATATACTGTATCATATTCACTATTTGCTTTTTTCTTATTTTTTTTTGATAATTTTACTTTGGCTTTTTTAAGTTTTAATATTTCATTTTGTTTGTAAGTTCCAGAAATAACTTCTATATTTATATTTTGTTTTATAATTTGCTTATTTACTATATAAACAACTTGTACATTTTCTTTTTGTTTTTTAGCATGATAGCTAATTGGTAAAAAAAGTTCATAGTTTTTTGTACTACCATTTACTGTAAACATTTGGTATGTTTTATTCATGAATTTTACATTTGGAGCAAATTCAAGCTTTTCGTTGCTTTTTACCATAACAGCAAAGCTCGAACCATGAACTATGTTATTATGTGATAAAGATATATCCACTTGTGCAAATAAATTTACACAAAAAGATAATGCAAACAATAAATTTTTCATGTTATTAATTATTTTTCACCATTCCAAGCAATATTTTGTTTTCCTTCTTCATTAAATGAAACAGCGGGCATACCCATAATATTGTATCCGTTATCAACATAATGAATTTCTCCGGTAACTGCTTTACTTAAATCAGATAACAAATACATACCAGAATTTCCAATATCAGTGATTGAAACATTTGATTTTAAAGGACTATGAGCGGCATTCCATTTAAGCATAAAACCAAACTCACCAATACCAGCAGCAGCTAAAGTTTTAATAGGTCCTGCACTAATTGCATTTACTCTAATTCCATCTTTTCCTAAGTCTTCAGCTAAATATTTAACAGTCATTTCTAAAGCTGCTTTAGCAACACCCATTAAGTTATAATTTGGTATATATTTTACTCCACCATAATAAGATAATGTTAATATTGAAGAATTATTACTTAACAATGGTCTTAGAGCGCCAGTAATTTCTATAAGTGAATATACTGAAATTTCCATAGATACTGAAAAGGCATTTTTAGTTACATCAGAAAATCTTCCTGTAAGCCCTTCTTTAGGAGCAAATGCGATTGAATGAACAATAAAATCAATTTCTCCAAAATCTTCTTTTACAGATTGTTTAAGTTTTTCTATATGTTCAGGATTTGAGGCATCTAGTTCATAAACTAAGCTAGATCCACATTCACTAGCTAAAGGTTCAACTTTTTTCTTAAATCTATCGCTTAAGTATGTAAATGCCATAGTAGCACCTTGTTGTGCACATTGTTGTGCAATTCCATATGCGATTGATTTATTGTTTGCAATACCTATTATTAGACCTTTTTTACCATTCATTAACATTTTATTCCTTTTATTTGTTGTTTGCTATTTTTAGTATTTTTTTAAAATCATCTTCATTCCAAGAAGCTGTACCTATTAATGCACCATCTACATTTGGAATATCTAAAATTTCACTTATATTATTTACTTTGACACTTCCACCATATAAAAGTGGTTTATTTATCTTTTTTTTAACTTTTTTGTGAACAGTTTGAATATCTTCAATTGTGGCAGTTACACCTGTACCTATTGCCCATACAGGTTCATACGCTAAAATTATATTATCATAAGATAAATCAATTCCATCAAATTGTTCCCATATATATCCTAAAGTTTCAGTCATACCTTCTTGTTTAACTTCTAAAGGTTCACCAAAACAATATATGATTTTATATCCCAAAGATTTATAATAGTTAAACTTTAAAGCAACTTCTTTTTGGCTCTCACCCATAATATGGCGTCTTTCACTGTGTCCAATAAGTATGGTTTTTATATCAAATTCATCAAGTTGAGAAGTTCCAATTTCACCTGTAAACGAACCAGCATTTGTATAGTGAGCATTTTGAACACCTATATCTAAAGTAGATACTGTATCAAACTTATCTAAAGCAGTAGCACTAGGGAAAATAAGAACTTCATTATTTATTTTTTCTTCTTTTAAAAAGTTATTAACATTTGTTATAAAATCATTTGTACTTTTACGTGTATGATTTGTCTTAAAATTACTTGCTATTATTTTCATATCTAACTCTCTTTCTAATAAGATAAAATTTTAGCATAATATTTTAAAATCTATTATTATTAGACATCAATAAGGATTTAATAGCAATTGTAACTCTAACTATAAAATCTCATGCATATATACTTCCATATCAATACTTTTTTAACTCTTAAGGATACTTATATAGAAGTAATACATTGTGAAAAAACTTAAAACTTCTGAATGAAAAACAAAAAGTATAGCAGCCAAATATAAATATAAAACTATATATCAGCCTGCTAATTTTACTATATCAACTACTCTTGAAGCATATCCATATTCATTGTCATACCAAAGAACTAATTTTATTAATTTGTCTTTTTTTATATCAATAAATCTTTGGTCTATAATACTTGTAAAAGAAGATTTTACAAAATCACTTGAAACTAATGCTTCTTTGTTATTTAAAAATATATTAAACTTTTGAGTTTTTTCATACTCTTCAAATAGCTTAATTAATGCTTCTTTTTTTATTTTTTTATTTACTAATAAAGATACATTAATAGCTCCAACAGTTGGTGTAGGAACTCTAAAAGAGCTAGAAGTTAGAAGCTCGTTATTAATATTGTTTAAAACATAAGAACAAGCATCAACAGTAGTTGTAGCACTTGGAATAATATTTTGCAAAGAAGAGCGACCAAATTCAAAATTA
Source organism: uncultured Helicobacter sp. (assembly GCA_964516815.1). Lineage (GTDB taxonomy): Bacteria > Campylobacterota > Campylobacteria > Campylobacterales > Arcobacteraceae > CAIJNA01. The sequence continues at coordinate 23,998 of CAZEXK010000006.1, forward strand.
CAATGTATATCTCTATTTTGACTTCCTACACAAGTACTATCTAATACTTTTTGATGATTTAGTAAAGGGTGTATTGTTGTAATATCTCCTACAAGTATTTCAAACTCGTCATCAATAAGTTTTAAAACTGGTAAAAGTGAAGATGCATTACATGAAGATGTTGAGATAATTTTATGCACATTTTTATCGTATTTGTCTTCATTGACTCCTAATATTATATTAATATCAGCTTCTTTATTGGGATGTGTTAAAAATACTTTTTTTACATCTAAAGAATTTAAAATATTCATATCCATTTTTACACCACTTGCATCAATAATTATATCAATATTGGAGTAGTCAATATTTTCTAAAAGATTTTCATTTAAAATTTCAATTTTATTTGAAGTGTTTTGTATAAAATTATCATGAGGGATATATTTATCTTCTAAGTTACCATATGTAGAATCATAGTTAATAATATAAGCAATATTTTTTATATTTGCATTTAGTTCATTTATTGCTACTATATTTATTTTTTGGTTTAATTGTGAAATTCTAAGAATTGATTTTCCAATTCTTCCAATGCCATTTAATAATACTTTCATATAATATTAATTAATTACTCTAAAATCAAAGCTTTTACACCTGGTAAAACTTTTCCTTCAATCAACTCTAAAGATGCACCTCCTCCAGTACTTATAAAAGTCATCTCATCTTCATCACCAGTTCTTCTAACTAAATCAGCAGTATCCCCACCACCAACAACAGTTGTAGCAAAACTTTTAGCAACTGCAGCTGATAATTTATTACTAGCTTTAGCAAATTTTTCCATCTCATATACGCCCATAGGTCCATTCCACAATATTGTATTTGCATCATTTAAAACTTGTTCAAATAAAATAGAAGATGCAGGTCCTATATCAAGACCCATCCAGTTTTTTGGTATTTCTTGTATTGTTGTAGCTTTTGCTTTTGCTTCACTATTAAATTCATCAGCAACAATAACATCTACAGGTAAATAAAATTTTACGCCAAGAGTTTTTGCTTCATTCATTATTTTTATGGCTTCGGGAATTAAATCATCTTCGACTAAAGAATCGCCAATTTCATGTCCTAAGGCTTTTAAAAATGTAAATGCCATTCCTCCACCAATGATTATTTTATCAACTTTGGGTACAAGATTGTATAGAGCTTCTAGTTTACCTGAAACTTTAGATCCACCAACGATACTTACAAATGGACGTTTAGGTTCTTCAATTATGTGATAAAAAAACTTAATTTCTTTTGCTAGTAGTAATCCAGCAGCTTTATTGTTAATATCAAAATATTTTGCCATACCTTCAACAGAAGCATGAGCCCTATGAGATACGCCAAAAGCATCATTGATATAAATATCAGCCATAGAGGCTAAAGTTTTAGAAAATTGTACATCATTTGCCACTTCACCTGGTTCAAATCTCATATTTTCTAACAACATTACTTCTCCAGATTGTAATTCATTTGCCATATCAACTGTTTGTTTGCAAATTACATTTGGGGCTAATTTTACTTCTTGATCTAATAATTTGTGTAGTCTTTTTGCAATAGCTTTTAATGAAAATTTATCTTCATAACCATTCTTGGGTCTACCAAAATGTGATGCAATAATAATACTGCAATCATTATCCAGACAATATTGAATTGTAGCTAAGGCTGATTTTATTCTTCTATCATCTGTAATATTACCAAATTCATCAATTGGAACATTAAAGTCACATCTAATAAAAACTTTTTTATTAGCAATATCTATGTTATTAATTTCTTGTAAGTTCAAGTTATTTCCTTAATTATTAGAAATGTATACAGCCATATCAACTAATCTTGTTGAATATCCCCATTCATTATCATACCATGCTAAAACTTTTACCATATTATCTCCTATAACTTGAGTAGTATCCATTGGAACTACACTTGAAATGCTCTCACCATTAAAGTCACTAGAAACTCTTTTTTCATCATCAACTCCTAAAATTCCTTGCATTGTGCTAGTTGATGCATCTCTAAATGCTTGATTTACATCTGAAACACTTACGTTTTTATTTAGTACAACTGTTAAATCTACCATAGAAACGTTTGGAGTAGGTATTCTAATAGCTTGCCCGTTTATTTTTCCTGAAAGTTTTGGAAGTACTTTTTCAAGAGCTTTAGCTGCACCTGTTGTTGTTGGCACAAGATTACTAGCTCCAGATCTTGCCTTTCTTGGATCTTTTTTATGTTTAGCATCTAAGATTGGCTGAGAAGATGTATAAGAATGTATAGTAGTCATAAGTCCTTTTTGTATACCAAATGCATCATCTAGTACCTTTGCAACTGGAGCTAAGCCATTTGTAGTACAAGAAGCATTTGATACTACAGTTTGTTGAGCATATTCTTTTTCGTTTACACCCATTACAAATGTTGCTGTATCGTCTTTAGCAGGAGCTGAAAATAATACTTTTTGAATGCCATTATTTAAATATCCTTGAACAGAATCTTTAGTTAAAAATGCACCTGTACATTCTAAAACTAATGTAGCACCAGTTGATGCAAAATCTAGTTTATTTATGTCTCTTTGGTTAAATATTTTTGCTTTGTTATTTCCTATATTAATAAATCCATCTTTTACAATAATATCTCTTCTATTTCCATGTACTGAATCATATCTTAGGTTATATTCAATCATTGATTCTTCACCGCTTACATTTACAGCAACTAGTTCAATGTCATCTCTAGTTGATATTATTCTAGCAACACATCTACCAATTCTACCTAATCCATTTATAGCAACTTTAATAGCCATTTTATTTTCCTTGTAGCAGTTTAATCTAAGAAATATTACCTAATTTTAGCTATAATCTTTGTTAAAGGACGTATATGGATGTAGCAATATTTGGAGGTAGTTTTGATCCTTTTCATATAGGACATGAAAAGATTGTTTCTTTAGCTTTGAATGAACTTAAAATTTCAAAATTATTTATAGTACCCACATATTTAAATCCATTTAAAAATAGTTCATTTTTAAATGCCAATACAAGATTAGAACTTATACAAGAAATATATGAAGATACACAAAATATAAAAATTATAGATTACGAAGTAAATAAAGAAAAAAAAATACCTACAATTCAAAGTGTAAAATATCTAAAAAATAAGTTTGATTTAAAAACAATATACTTAATAATAGGTGCAGATAACTTAAAAGATATACATTTATGGTATAATTTTGAAAATCTAAAGCAACTAGTAAAATTTGTTATAATCTCAAGAGATAAAATCATGCTAAAAAATGACAATATCAATGCAATTTATTTGAATTTTGATGAAAATATTTCATCTACTAGTCTTAGAAAAAATATGGAACTCAAATTTATTCCTAAAAAAATACAACAAAAGGTAAAAAAACTTTGGAAAATATAATAAAAAAAATCATTGATACACTTGATGATAAAAAAGCCTTAGATATTGAAAACTTTGATTTAAGGAATAAGGGCTATATTGTTGACGATGTTATAATAGCGACTTCTTTAAATGGTAAGCATACTATATCATTAATAGCAATATTAAAAGATGAATTAGAAGGTGAACAAATAATAAGAACACAAGAAGATTCTGACTGGTCTGTGATTGACATGGGAAATACTATGATTCATGTTATGACACAAGAACAAAGAAAAATTTATAATTTGGAAGAGTTTTTAATCAATTTTAAAATAACAACAGAAGACTAAAGTACTAATTTAACTTAACTTAGTTAAAATTCAATAGAATTCAATAGAATTCAATAAAATTCAATAAAATTAAAGGAAAAAAATGAAAAAAATTATAATGTTACTTATGTTAAGTACATCGTTTATATTTGCTGCAATTAACTTACAAACTGCATCAAAAGCTGAGTTAATGACGATAAAAGGAATAGGAGATGTTAAAGCAAATGCTATTATTAAATACAGAAAAAGTAATAAAATTAAGAGTGCTGATGACCTAAAGAATGTTAAAGGTATTAGCTCTAAAATTATTGCTAATATTAAAGGTAACAAAACAGTTTCTAAGAAAAAATCAGCTAAAAAGCAAGAAAAATCTAAAACTAACGACGATACAAAAGCTAAAGTTAAAAAAGCTAAAGATTCTAAAATGACTAAAAAAGAAAAAAAATTAGCTAAAAAGAAAAAAAAAGATGATGCGAAAGCTAAAAAAGCAAAGAAAAAAACTACAACAAAGTAGTTCAAAAAAAACTAATATTTTATACGAAATATTAGTTTTTTAAATTCAAGAAGTTTAACCCTAAAATCTAATCAAATTTTTTTATAAAATATCCTTTAATAATTATGATACAATTACGAAAAAATAAAAGAGTAATGATGACATTTAAAGATTTAGCCTTATGCGAACCTATATTAAAAGCGATAAACGATCAAGGCTATACAAAACCTTCACCTATTCAAGAAAAATCAATACCTATAATTTTAGAAAAAAAAGATATATTAGCTTCTGCTCAAACTGGTACTGGTAAAACAGCTGGATTTACTTTACCCATGTTAGAATTATTACATCATAACCCAAAAAATATCAAAAAATTACAAATTAGAGCTTTGATTTTAGTTCCGACAAGAGAACTAGCTGCACAAGTACAAGCTAATGTACAAGCTTATTCTAAATATATGAGTATTAAAAGTGCTGTTGTATTTGGTGGAGTAGGAATAAATCCGCAAAAAGCTGCAATTAAAAAAGGAGTTGATATATTAGTAGCTACTCCTGGAAGAATGTTAGATTTAGTAAATCAAAAAGCACTTGATTTAACGGCTGTTGAATTTTTTGTATTAGATGAAGCTGATAGAATGTTAGATATGGGATTTATACACGACATTAAAAAAGTTTTAGCAATACTACCAAAAAATAAACAAAACTTATTATTTTCTGCGACATTTTCCTCTAATATTAAACAATTAGCAGATAAATTGTTGAATAATCCTACTTTAGTTGAAGTAGCAAAAGCAAATGCCACTAATCACAAGGTAAAACATATTGTACATAAAGTAAATAAAAATGATAAAAATGATTTGCTAATACACTTAGTTTCATCTCAAAATATGCAACAAGTTTTAGTATTCACTAGGACAAAACATGGAGCAAATAAACTAAGTAAAAAATTAGATTTCGATGGTATAACTAGTGCTGCTATTCATGGTAATAAATCTCAAGGTGCAAGAACTAAAGCACTAGCAGATTTTAAAAACGGAGATATAAGAGTATTAGTAGCAACTGATATTGCGGCAAGGGGTATTGATATAGAATCTTTACCTTATGTTATTAATTATGAACTTCCAAATATTCCTGAAGATTATGTTCATAGAATAGGTAGAACAGGTAGAGCAGGTAAAGAAGGTCATGCTATATCTTTAGTATGTATAGATGAAAAAGATTATTTAAGAGATATTGAAAAGTTGCTAAAAAAAGAAATAGAAAATATAAAAATAGATGGATTTGAAGTTGATCCAAATATCAAAGCTGAACCAAAGAAAAAACAAAATCAAAACAGAGGACAAAGAAGAGACTCTAAAAGTAGAGATAGTAAGAGTAATTTCTCAAATAGAGGAAATTCATCAAATAATAATACAAATAAAAATAGAAATTCTACTTCAAGACATAGATAATATTAAGATTGTAAAACTACTCAATGAAGTAAGTCTAATATAGACTCACTTAAAGTTGGATGTGCAAATATCATCTTTTCCAAATCATTTAATGTTACTTTAGAATTAATTATTATTAAAAATTGATGTATCAGTTCAGTAGCATCATTTCCAATAATACTAGCACCAAGAATTTCTTTAGAGATATCATCATAAATTACTTTTATAAATCCACTATCATCACCTTTTATTTTTGCTTTTGCATTTGCTTTAAAAAATAATTTTTTTACTTTATACTCAATATTCTTTTCTTTTAATTTTTTTTCACCTTGTCCAATACTTGCTATTTGAGGGGTACAAAATGTAACTGAAGGGAAAATATAATGTGAAGATAAGCTTGTATTTCCTAATATGTGCGCAGCAACTTTTTTAGCTTCATAATATGCAACATGAGCTAAAGCAGGGCTTTTTAATATATCTCCAATTGCATAAATATTATCATTATTAAGAGTTTGTAAATTATCGTTGACTTCAATAAATCCATTGTCATTTTTTATATTTGCATTTTGCAAATCTAAACTTTTTGTATTTGGAATTCTACCTATTGATACTAAAATTTTTTCATAAGTAAGATTAATAGATTTTACTCCTAAATCCAAAGTAAGACTAACATCATTATCATTTACTTCATATTGTGTTACATTGGCATTTAAATATACTTTTATACCTTTTTTTTCTAATTCTCTTTTTAAAGTCTTTGATATATCATCATCTTCAATAGGAACTAGGGAAGATGAGAATTCTGCAATTTGAACATCACATCCCAAAGCATTGTAAAATGATGCAAATTCACAACCAATAGCCCCTCCACCAATAATTAGCAAAGATTTTGGTATTTCTTTTAATGTGAAAACTTCTTTACTTGATATTATTTTGTCGCTATGCAAAGATAATAAAGGATGATTTCTGTGTGAAGAACCACTAGCAATGATAATATTTTTTGCTTGTATTGTTTCATTGTCATTAATTATCACACTTGTGCTGTCAAGAAATTTTGCATTTGAATATATTATCTTTACGTTGGCTTTTTTTAATTTTGCAAGAATACCACCTCTTAAGTCAGTGATTAGCTTATTTGTTTTATTTTGTAAAGAATTAATATCAAAAGAAGTAGAATTAAAATTTACTCCACATGACTCAAAGTATTCTTGTTTTTTTATATATGAAGATGTTTCTAAATAATTTTTAGCAGGTACACATCCTTCATTTAAGCATGTACCTCCTACTGTTTGTTTTTCTATTAAGCATACATTTTGATTTGCATTACCTAAAATACTTGCTATTTCATATCCAGCAGGACCTGCTCCTATAATGATTGCATCATACATATTCATGTGCCATATATGAACTTCTTGCATAAGGAGAGGACATTACAAAATCAAATCCCATATCTAATGCTATTTTTTTATATTCATCAAAAACTTCCGGTTTTACATATTCTTTTACTTCTTCAAAATCTTTTGAAGGTGCTAAATATTGACCAATGCTAAGTAGTTTACAATTAACATTTAATAAGTCTTGAAATACTTCAATCATCTCTTCTTTAGTTTCTCCAAGACCAACCATTATTGCACTTTTTGTTTTTACTTTGCCTTCACCTTGTTCATAAATCATTCGCAATACATCTAATGATCTTTTATAAATAGATGCTTTTCTTATATTGTATAACCTAGCTACGGTTTCAATATTATGACCAACTATAAGGGCTCCACTTTTCACAACTGTTTTTATAGATTCTAAGTTTCCTTGAAAGTCTGGAATTAGTAGTTCTACTTTAGTATTAGGTTTATTTTGTAAAATATTTTTTGTAACTGCATAAAACTGACTAGCTCCTCCATCTTTTAAATCATCTCTTGCTGGACTTGTGATTACAACAAACTTTAAATCTAGTTTTTCAACAGACAATGTTACTTGATTTACTTCTTCTTCATTTACTTCATATGGCTTTCCTGTTGTGACATTACAATAAGTACATCTTCTTGTACAAATACTACCTAATATTAAAAATGTAGCATTTTTAGCAGCAAAGCACTCACTAATATTTGGGCATTTTGCTTCTTGACATATGGTGTGAATACCAACTTCATTTAATAATTTGTCCATATTTTGCTGAGCTTTAAAATCGATTTTTTTGCGTAACCATTCTGGTTTTCTTTGTATTTTATTTAGTGCTATTGTCATTATAATCCTTTTTGTAAAATTATATTTACATTATTTTGTTCTTTATTGTTTAAAATAGAATCTTTTAAAATAACATCAAATGTTTCTTTAAAAGATTGTATTAGTGTATTTTGTATGTATTCTTGGCTTAAATTAATATTTAAATCTTCTAAGCTAAAACCACTTTGTTTATTTGAATTTAATTTTTTAATTGGGATTGAACCATGTTGAAAAATAATATCTTTTGTTCTTCTTTGAGCGTTTCCACCTATTTTCATTTTATTTATTAAAATATCATAATCTTCAAAACCAACTTGACAATATTCACTTTTAGTTTGCGTGTGATTTTCAAGATCTTTTGCATATAATGCTTTTAATCCTATTTTATTATAAAAATTTAATAAAAATTTACAGATAAATTCATAACTTTGTTTAACATTTAAACTTTTTACAAATGTGATGGGAATAAGTAAAGAATATGATATATCATTGCCATGAAATAATATTCCACCTCCGGTTATTCTTTTTGCATAATTATTTCCAAAACTTTTTAGTACTTGTTTGTCTTTTATAGTATCAATACTTTGTGACATTCCAAAAGTAAAAGATTTATTCCATGTATATAATCTTAAAATTGGAGTAGAGTTTGAATCAAAAAATTCAAACAATGTTTTATCTATAGCCATATTTTCTTTTGCACTTAAAGTATCGCTTATAATTAAGCGAAATACTTCTTTAGTGTGTTGATCTAACATCAAGTTCTTTTATAGCTCTTGTATCATCTGGTCTACAAAAACCTAAAGTTTTAGGATATTCTTGAAATGCTTTAGGATTTTCTTTTGCTAGTTTTACAGCATCTATCATAGTATCACAAAATAAATCTATAGTTTGTTTATTTTCTGTTTCAGTTGGTTCTATCATGATAGCTTCTTTTACAATAAGAGGGAAATAAACAGTAGGGGAATGCATACCAAAATCTAGAAGGTATTTTGCTATATCCATAGCATTAACTCCATTCTTAGTTAATGTTTTTGCAGATAAAACACATTCGTGCATACAAGTTGTACCATAAGGTACATCAAAATAATCTTTTAATCTTGTCAAGATATAATTAGCATTTAATACAGCTTTAGTACTAGTATTTAGCATACCATTTGAACCTAAAGACACCATGTAAACTATAGCTCTTAATGATATTCCATAATTACCAAAAAATGGTGATATTTTTCCAATACTATTGCTTCCGCCATTAGTAAACTCATAAATACCATTTTCTTTTTTTATATCTAAATCGGGTAAGAATTCTTTTAATTTATCATTTACTCCAACAGGTCCACTTCCTGGGCCACCACCACCATGAGGTGTCGCAAATGTTTTATGTACATTTATATGTATTACATCAAAACCAATGTCTCCTGGTCTAACAACTCCCATAATAGCATTCATATTAGCACCATCATAATACATCATTGCATCAAAGCTATGTGCTAAATCACATATTTCTTTTATTCTTTTATTATAAATTCCTAAGGTATTTGGAACTGTTAACATTACACAAGCAACATCTTCGTTCATTTTACTTTTAAATTCATCAAAATCCATAGCACCATTTTCATCTGATTTGATTGTAATTACATCATATCCAACCATAGCAGCAGTAGCTGGATTTGTACCATGTGAAGAATCTGGAACTATAATGTATTTTCTTTTATTACCTTTGCTTTTATGATATTTATCTATCATCATAATTCCAAGCATTTCACCATGAGCACCTGCTTGTGGTGTTGTAGTAAATTTACTCATACCAGTTACTTCACACAAGTAAGTTTGTAGCATATCAATTGTCTGTAGTGTACCTTGAACATCTTCATTCATTTTGTTTGTCACAATATGAGGATGAATATATGAAAAACCTTCAAGACTAGCTATTCTTTCTGTTAGTTTAGGATTGTACTTCATTGTACATGAACCTAAAGGGTAGAAGTTTTTATCTATTGACATATTTTTACTAGATAAATTTGTATAATGTCTCACAACATCAAATTCACTAAGTTCTGGTAATTTTGCTTTTTGTTCTCTTAAAAGAGATTTATTTAAAGTATTACTTACTTGTACATCCAAAGGTGGTAATTTTATTCCAATTCTTCCCTCTTGTGATTTATCAAATATTGTTTGTACTTTCATATTATTTAAACTCATAATATATCTCCTATTGCTTCTACAAAGTTATCCATTTCTTCTTTTGTTCTTTTTTCTGTTACGCTTATTAAAACTTCATTAGTTTTGTTTTCATATAAATTTGATAGATTTATTCCCGCATAAAAATTTTTATTTGATAATTTTTCTAAAAATTTGCAGGAATCAAGATTTGTTTTTATAACAAATTCATTAAAAGTACTTTGTGTATTTACAATTTGTACATGATTTAATTTTGATAATTCATTTTTTAAGTATTCAGTTTTATCTAAACATAATTGTGCCATTTGAGCAAAGCCATTTTTACCCAAAAGCGATAAAAATATAGTAGCTCGAAGTGCTAATAAGTTTTGGTTTGAACATATATTTGATGTAGCTCTTTGTCTTCTTATATGTTGTTCTCTTGCTTGCATAGTTAAAACAAAAAGTTCTTTACCATGTTTATCTAAAGTCTTACCTATGATTCTTCCAGGAATATTTCTTATGTATTCTTGTTTACTAGCAATCATTCCAAATGATGGACCACCAAAGCTTAAATAATTTCCTAAACATTGACCATCTGCACTTACAATATCTACACCAATAGATGCTGGATCTTTTAATACACCAAGTGATACTGCATATGCACTCATAACACTTAAAGCTTTATGTTCATGCAGCTTATTACTTATATTTGTAAAGTCTTGTATTGTTCCAAAAAAGTTTGGATTTTGAAACATATAAGCTGCTATTGTATCATCTATCATTTCTTCTACTTTAGAAAAATCACTTATGTCTTCTTTGCATGATACAACTTGTACTTCAATATCTCTAAAAGATAAATATGTCTGTACTACTTTTATATAATTTGGATTAACTGAAGCATCTATTAAAATTTTATTTCTTTTAGTAATTCTAACAGCCATTAAAGCAGCTTCAGCAAATGCAGTAGCACCGTCATACATAGAGGCATTTGAAACATCCATTCCCGTAATTTCACATATTAAACTTTGATATTCATATAATACTTGTAATGTTCCTTGCGAAGCTTCTGCTTGATAAGGAGTATAAGCTGTGTAATATTCACTTCTAGAAGACAAAGCATCAACTGCACTTGGTACAATATGATCATAATATCCTCCTCCCATAAACATTGTTTTATTAGTAACATTTTTGTTTGCAAGAGCCTTAAATTTTGAAAAAACTGAAAATTCATCTAATCCTTTGGGTAAGTCAAGTCCTGATATCTTTAAACTATTTGGAACAGAAGCAAATAAATCAGATTCATTTTGCAATCCTATTACATCGAGCATCTCTTTTGTTTCATGCGAAGTATGAGGAGTATATGGCATAATCTAACCTTATAATGTTGCACAAAATGTAGTGTATTCTTCTTCACTCATTAAAGAATCAAGTTCACTTACATCACTAAGTTTTATTTTAAAGATAGTTATATTCAAAGCATTTTCATTTAAAGATTCAGGTTCATCTAATAAACTCTCATTTATTTCACTAACATTACCAGAAACTGGAGTATATATATCAGACGCAGCCTTAACAGATTCAATAAAAGCAACACTATCTCCAATACTAACATTGGTATCTAATTCAGGTAATTCAATAAATGTTATATCTCCTAATTGTTCTACTGCGTAATTTGAAATTCCTATACTTGCTATATCTTCTTGAACTTCAACCCATTCATGCTCTTCATTATATCTTTTCATTATATTTCCTTTATTGATTATTATTTTTTTATAAAAGGAAGTGTAGCAATATTTGCATCAATCTTACCTCTTTCATCTCTTAATTCAAATGCTTTATTCTCATTGAACTTATCTATTGTAATCATTACAAAGCCTATTCCACATTTTGCTATAGGTGAATACGCACCAGAAGTCACAAATCCGACATTTACGCCATCTTGAAAAGCATGAAAATCTTTTCTTGCACTTCTTCGTGAGGTGGTTTTAAAAGGTAGTAAAATTCTTTTTAAACCATCTTCTTTTTGCTTGCTTAATGCATCCATTCCAACGTATTGTCTTTTTAAGTTTACAAACATTGATAGATTTGCTTCAAGAGGTGAGATATTTTCATTTAAGTCATTACCATATAAGCTATAGCCCATCTCTAATCTTAATATATCTCTTGCTCCTAAACCAGCAGGTTTAACACCATCTTTAATTAATGCATCCCATAACTTCACAGAAGTACTACTATTTACATACAACTCATATCCTAACTCACCAGTATAACCTGTACGACTTAAAATACAATCTTCTTGAAAAATTTTTGTTTGTACAAATGAGAAAAATTTTAATTCATCTAAATCTATATCAAAATATTTTTGTAATATATCTTTTGAATTTGGACCTTGAACATCAAGTTTTGCATAGTTTAAAGATTCATCTTTTAACGTTCCACTTGTCATTCTTGATGTTATAGTATCAAAATCAATTTGTCTTCTTGATGCGTTAACAACTATCATTAATTCATCTGGACTTAATTTGTATATGATTAAGTCATCTATAACTCCACCATGTTCATTTAGTAAAAATCCATATTTACATTTTTGAACCCGTAGAGCTTCAATATTGATACTAGTAGCTTCATTAATCCCTGATGTTTTAATATTTCCTTTGAAAAAAAATTCACCCATATGAGAAGTGTCAAATAATGCTACATTTTCTCGACAATATCCGTGTTCATTTATTATTCCATCAAATTGTATTGGCATATCCCATCCACAAAAACTTACATTTTTTGTTTTTAATTCTTGCTGTCTACCGTATAGCGGTGTTTTTAGGAGTTCTTGCATTTCTTGCCTTTCTTGCATTTCTTGATAATATTATAGTATAAAGTTTATTAACTTTTTAGAAATTATATTTTATTCCTAGTTCAAATGAGGTTTTTTTCTTGTGTTTTATATAAGAAATATTTTGAGATGATATAACTTTTGTTTTAAAATTGTATTTTCTAAATGAAAATTGAGAGTATGTTGAAAAATTATTATTTAATTTGTATGATGCACCAGTTTGAATACCAAATAATTTTGTTTTTAAATCATGATTACTTGTTTTGGCATTTGTTCTAGGATCTATTTTCCAATCCATAAATGATTGACCAGCTGAAATACCTATATAAGGGTCTAAAGGTAGCTTAAAAATATAATTTAGTGATGCGTACAATGAGTATATATTCACATCACTTAAGTTAGTTTTCTCATAATTTAAAGAAGCAGCATAACGATTATAAAAATATTTACCAACTTTAATGTTAAATCCTTTGCCACTTGTATCCATTGTATGTGCTAAATTAGTTTTCCCTACAGTGTCATTTTGTCTTACATTCATTGAAAATGTATTTAATCCCAAAGCTATAAAATAATTGTTTATATTGTTAATGGATTGCTTTATAATATTTGGATCTTTATGCGGTTTTATAATATGTTGCATACCTGTCATATTTTTTTTATATCCATGTTTTTGAGAGATTAAATAATTTGATAATGTTTGGAATGATTTGCCTTGTTTTTCGTATAAAGCTGTGAGTTCTTTTGTTTTATATTGTATCTGATTACTGTTATATGTGCCTATACTTCTTTTTTTTATATAATATACACTGTCTTGAATTTTACACCAATTATATTTATCACAAGATTTTATATTTACATTTTTGCCAGATTCAATAAAGGAGGAAATGTTACTAGCATATAAAGTGTAAGGCAATAAAATTACAAAATGAATTTTTAATATTGTTTTCATTATTCTTCTCTTAGTAAATGTGCAGATCCACTTTTAACGCAGACTTTTTTTTGCTTGTTTGTATTGTGAATTATATTTACTATAGTATCTTTTTGTGTATTAACCAAAGTATCATTGTCTAATATTTTTGTGTACGTTGGATTACTATCATCACATGGCTCTACATTTTTTTGCGTCAATGGATTACTACCATCTCCTCCAAAAACTGTACTTTGTTCACCACTCCCACAAGAAGTTATTAATAGTGAGATAAAAATAATTACTACTAAATATATATTACGCATAAACACTCCTTAAAACTGTATTGCTTTACTCAATGGAGTAATAGTTATAATTTCTATTTCTCCTTGAACTTCTTGTATAATTATATCGTGACTGATTTCATAATTTGAATAATTTGTTATAAATTCTTCTAATACACTATTATCTTCACATGAAATAGTATTTAATTCTGTTCTAGTTGTACCTTCTACTGAAGTTGTAACTAAGGCCTCTTTGTAAGTGTTGTTGTTTCCGCAAGAGTTACGAACATGTGTTGATATATCGCCATTTACTAATAGTGTAGTTTTTGCACCTGCTATTTTGTATTGTGCTTTTGATATATATCCATTTACTTCAGTTGTATGTGTAGCTTGACCATTTGCATGTGCATCTATTTGTATAAATACATTTTCATTTTTACTATTTAGTATTTTAATATTTGATACTATTTTAACTTGATCATTTTCATCTTTAATTATATTTGTTTTTGCACCTTGTATATTTAATATAGCATTTGTTTGTGTACCATTTATATCCAAACTATGAGTAGAAATTCCTTCATTAGTTGAATTAACTAATGCAGTTGTATTTGATAATTCATGTCTAAATGATATAAATGAACCGCTTGAGTTTAAATCTAATTTAGAACCTAATAACTCACTCTTTGCATGAGTATTTATATTAGAATTATTTATATCATATTGTACTTCTCCATTTAAAAAGTTATTTATAATAATAGTTGATGATAGAGCTGTAACTTTTGTAGTTACTGCACCAGTTTCACCATTGCTAATTCTAGTAATATTTTCATCCCCAATTGATAATGCAATATCTGAAATTGTATTAATATTATCACCATTAGAATCAGTGATACCTATTTCTACATGTCTTATATTTGGTATTTGTAAATTAACTAATTTTAATTTATTTTGTAATTCCAAATATGTTTGATTTGCAGTGTGTACATTTGAAGATATGGTTTGATTATCATTATTTATATTATAACTAGTAAAATCATCATTATTATTAGCAGATATCACAAATTGTAAAGATTCTAAAGTATTATTAATATCACTAAATGTAGTTTTAGTATTAATATCCCCCTGCGCACTAATTTCTATTGTAGCTCCAGCCTTATGTAAAGATACAAAAGTAATATTACTGTCTTGTATTTTTGTAAAAACAGTTGTTTCTCCTTTGCAGTCTACAATGGCAGTTGTATTAGTCTCTTTGGAATTATTATTAATAAAATTTGACGTATATTTTGCGGTATTATTTGTGGAAATTTCTAATAAAGTGTTAGGCATAAAAGTGTTGTCCATAAGTGAAGTTAGACTTGTATTAATATCACTATTATCATCACTATTTATTGTATTTATTGTTGATATACTACTACCGTTTGATGATAATTGTGTATTGTATGAACACGTTTTATTATTAGTTGTTATTGCTGATGTTTGAACATTGATATTACCATTCTCATGTATAATAACATTTGCTCCTGGATTTAGGATTGATAAAGCTTGATTTCCATTTGATTCATTTAAGTCAATATATAATGCTCCTTGAGAATTTACAGTAAATACTGCATTTGGAGTAAATGTAGTAAATCTAGAATTATTAATATCAACATTATTTACTAAAACATCTGTAAAAGTTATAGTTGTATTTGTTTCATTATTATTTGAATAAAAAATGATACTAGAAGTATTATCCTCATTATTAATGATATTTTGATTTTTTTCATATACTGTTAATGTAAATGTTTGATATGAAGTAGCAGTTCCATCTGTAACAGATAAGTTAATATCATGACTTCCTACATGTTCATTTAAAGGTGTACCACTTAAAACATTATTAGTAACACTTAACCAAGCAGTAGTATCACTTTGTAAAGCTAAAGTTAAAGTATCATTATCATCATCACTTAAA
>CAZEXK010000006.1:40079-55747 GCA_964516815.1 uncultured Helicobacter sp.
CCACTTAAAACATTATTAGTAACACTTAACCAAGGAGTAGTATCACTTTGTAAAGTTAAAGTTAAAGTATCATTATCATTATCACTTAAAGTTGGAGTTAATGAATATAAAGTATCTTCATTAATTACCTGATCAGAAATATCAGTTAATACAGGTTTATTATTAAGTGCAAACATAAATATCATACTTTTAGTTTGATTACCATCATTAATAGTAACATTTATATCTGTGCTTCCTACAGCATTATTTTTTGGATTAATTTGTAGAGTGTATACTTTTTCATAAACACGGACAAGTCCACTATTAAGAGCTATATTATCATTACCACTTGCACTAACTGCAATTTTATTTCCATCGCTATTTAATGATACTGATTCACCAGTAAAATCATAATGATTTTCTCCATCTATATCACTTCCAAATTGTATCCAAGAATTACCATCGTAATTAAAAACACGAGCATGACCTCTTCTTGTTCCACCAGCTTTGTTTAGTTCTGCTCCAATAGCAAGAGTTTTACCATCGTCACTTAAAGAAATACTATTACCACTTGCACTTTTAATGTCTTCTCCATTAATGTCTTCACCCATCTGGCTCCAAACATCATTGTTTTTTTGATAAACACGTACATGGCCATATTTTGCATTGGGTCCATTGCTTGAAAGACCTCTATTTTGACGCGCTGCTATAGCAATTATAGTTGCATTAGCACGTAAAGATACACTAAATCCACTTTTATCTTTACTATATTCTCCCAAAAATTCTTTTTTTAGAACCCACAAATTTGTAAGGTTATCGAATGAAAAAAGACGAACACTACCACTATTAAGACCACCGTCATCATTGTTAATAGCACCTACTGCCAAATGCTCACCATCTTTACTAAGTGACAGTGAGTATCCAAATTGATCGCTAGCTTTAATTCCATACTTGAGATCACCTTTTTGACTCCAGTTTGAACCATTAAATTTGTAAACCATAATACGACCAGTATTTTTAGAATGATGTTTTGATCCAAGTGCAATGGTATCTCCGTTGGCACTTAAAGATATTGAATAAGCAAGTTGAAAATCAGCTGTAAATTCATTACCTTTTAGATTCCAATTTGAACCATCATAAGCATAAACACGAACATATCCTTTACCCTTATTTTTCTTATTTGAACTTATTGCAACAGTATTACCATCATCACTCAAAGATACAAACTGACCATTTTGGTCAAAGTTTTTCTTACCAATTATTTCTAAACCTTTTTGTTGCCATATATTGTTTGTAAGTTCATATATACGAACTTTTCCTTTATTATTAGCTCCATTATTAGCTCCACTAGCACCAACGGCTATAGTCATTCCATCAGAACTAATAGCAACGCTTCTACCATTTTTGTCATTAACAACGTCGCCATTAATATCATTTCCTAGTTGTTCCCATGTTTTGTTAATAGAAATGTCTGCTATATTTGGATTGCTTTGAGTTACTGATATATTTAGGTTGCTTCCAGTTGTAAGAAGTTTGATATTTGTTGTTGAAGAAGTAGGTGTCATTATAACATCATCATTTTGGGCTATGCTTAATAAAGAAGCATTTAAATAGCCACTTGATAAAAAAATTATAAATATAACTTTTACATAGTTAAACATCATTTCTCCATTTTTAGTACTTAATATTATATAATAATAAAAATAAGTTAATTGCAATAAATACTTGTATAAAGGTATTTTAAAAAAAATATTAACTTTTTGTAACATTAAGAAATAAAAAAGTGTTTAAATTGAATATTTAAGATTATTTTTTTTATTTTATGCAATGAGTTAATTTAATTTATGATGAGAAGTTACGCTAATATTTTGTTTTATATATGTTCCATATCTTAACTTTCGCACCTAAGACCAAGCAGTTTTGCGGTTACATCTTTTATTGGTGCTGGAATAGTTAAAAAAGATGGTGAGTTTGTGGTATTAAAAGCAAATATGAGTAGAAGTGCTAGAATAATTATGAACGGTCATGTTCACGTTGCACATGAATTTTTAAATATAAAATAAATTGTTTTTATAAATTTTTGGCTAAAAAAAACCTATTACAAAAGTAATAGGTTTTTTTGATACTTATTTATAAAATGTTATAAAGAATCTTCATGTGTTGCTAAATATTCAGCTACACCTTCTGTAGATGCTTTCATTCCATCATCACCTTTAACCCAACCAGCAGGACATACTTCACCATGCTCATTAGTAAATAACATAGTATCAACCATTCTAATCATTTCATCAATGTTTCTTCCAAGTGGTAAGTCATTGATTACTGCATGTCTTATTGTACCATCTGCATCAATTAAAAAAGAACCTCTAAGAGCTACTCCTCCATCTAATAATACATCATAATCTTTAGAAATTTGTTTAGTTAAATCTGCAACTAATGGCATTTCAACTCTTCCAATACCACCATTGTTTACTGGTGTTTCTCTCCATGCGAAGTGTGAAAATTGAGAATCAACAGATACTCCAATTACATTTACTCCTCTTTGCTTGAAATCTTTAACTCTTTTTGAAAAAGCAATTATCTCAGATGGACATACAAAAGTAAAATCTAATGGGTAAAAGAATAATACTGTTCCTTTTTCTCCATAATTCTCACTTAATTTAAAATCATCAACGATTGATCCATCTGCTAACACTGTTGTTGCTGTAAAATCTGGTGCTTGTTTTGTTACTAACATATTTATTTCCTTGTTTTATTTTTGACATTCTATCTTATTATAATTAAGATTAGATTATTTATTTCAATGTAATATTTTATTTTAAATTAATTAATATTTTAATGATTTGTTCATCGAAATTTTCATCTTGCAATGTACTTATTATGTCTTCTTTGTTAAAAGAGTCTCTGTAAATTCTTTTTTCACTTAATGCTTGGTATGCACACAATGTAGATAACATTCTATCTTTTAGACTAAGATGTTCTGCTAATAAATTATTTGGGTAACCACTTCCATTTGGCTTTTCCATATATTTTGTACATAATTTAGCAATATCATCAAAACCAAAAACTTGTTGTAATATACTATTTGTATGATATGGAGCTGATTTTATTATTTGAAATTCACTATTATTTAATTTTGCTGGTTTATTTAAAATATATTGTGAGATAAATAATAAACCAATATTGTGTAAATGTGAGGCTATAATAAATCTTGCTTTGTCTTTATTTTCAAATTCAAAATAATTGCATAACTCATAAGCTTTAAAATCAATGCAAGAATTTTCATAATTTCTTTTAGTATAGTTATAAACACTATCATGAACAATTGCTGTAAACTGAATCAAATCATCTAATAAAAGCTCTTGAGTAAAATCATCAAGATCATTGAAAATATAAAATGCAATTTGAGGTGAACACAAGTCATACCAAAAACTTTCTTTTTTAGCGATTTTTAAAAAGGCATTTAGTATGTCTTTGGGGATTGTGTTATTTTGTTTTAGGCTATTTTTGAGCTCATTTTCATTTATAATTATGTTATTTTGTAATTTTATATTTGAAATAATAAAAATAGCAATATTTACAATTACTGCAATTGTTTTATCTTCTAAAAAAATCTTTGAATTAAAAGGCACAGAAGAAATATTTTGTAAAAAAGTATCATTTTTGCAAATAATACTATATGAAAAAATGTCACTAATATCATTGGCATTAATGTTAAGTTGTTTTGCTAATTTGATTGAAATATAAGCTAGTGCCTTACTTGAATATTTTACATCATTTTTATTATTTGCTACTGTATTATCTAAAGCACTTGAAAATGCCATTAAAAAATTGTTTAGATTAAATTTTGTATGAGTTTGTTTATTCATATTCTTCCTTCATATAATTTACGTATGTATTTTTTGAAATTACAATATAGTTTTTTTTCAAATATGTTTTGTATTTATCTGATGTAACTTTTAACTTGTTGTAATCTAATTTTGAACTATCTGCATCTGCCCACATTACAGTTATAAAGCTTATTTGTTCATTATCATAAGCAACAATATCTATTTCATCTGTATTATCCCACCACTTACCTATGTTTAAAGGAGTAAAAGATAAATATTTTAAAGAATCTTTTTTTAGTAAATTTAAAATAAAATCTTTATATGATGGTTCTACAATATCTTTTAAAAAAGTATTATCAATTTCTTTTAGTACTCTTGGAAATTTTTTCATTTGTAATAAAGAGATATTATTAAAAATATAACAAAACCAAAAATGCAGAAATTTATCATTTATATAATACCTACCATATTTTGAATTTTTAAAATTATCTCCGATTGGAAGTAGTTTAGTAATTATAAATAAATCTTGTAATTTTTTAATATATCTACTTAAATCAGTAGACTTAAGATTTATAAAAGCTGCAATATCACCTATTTTATTATGTCCTTTTGAAATTGAATATAAAATTGAACAATATGTAGATATATCAGCAATATCTTTTTTTAAATAATCAAAACCATAATTTAAAAAGGGACTATTTATTTGAAGTGAAATATTATAGACATTTTTAATAAATTCTAATTTTGGATTATAATATTTTAAAAATTCATCAGAAGTACCAAAAAAAGAATAAATATAAAGTTGATCTAATGGTGAAATATTTCTAATATTGTTAATATTTTTAAAAGGTATGTTTTCCATAAAAAAAGTATTTTTTGAATATTTTTTTAGTTTATTATCATATGTATTATCAAAACTACTATTTGAAGTTATAATGAATTGTAAGTTTTTGTGTTTTAATTCTTTATTCCAATATTCAAATATAATATTTAGAGCATTTTTATCAATTTTTAGTAATTCATGAAAATCATCAAAGATTATTAGTAATTTTTCACTTAAAGGTTCTTTTGCAATTAATTCTAATAAATCTTCAAATTTTTTAAAAAAATTCAAAGAGTTTTTTTGTTTAAATTTTATACTTATGATATGTGCTAGTCTTGGATATAGTATGGCTTTACTAGTACTGGTACATTGAAAATAAATATAATTTTTTTTTGTAACAAAATCCCTAAGTAAAGATGTTTTTCCACTTTTATTTTTGCCATAAATAAAATGTAAACTTGATTTATCATAATAATAACTGTGGTTCAAGTTTTGTAAGTGATTAATATTTATTGTATACATAAAATATTATACTAAAAAAAATAAGAATTACAATTAAATTATGGTAAAATTATTTTTCAAAGGCAATATATGTACAAAATACTTGTATCTTTACTCTTAATTTTTTTATTAAATACATTTGCAATTGATTTTGGAACTATGTTAGTTGATAAAAATAACCCCACAATTAACGTTCTTTCAAAAGATATTCAAAAATTACTAAAAAAATATAATATAAATTTAAATATAAAAAACACTAAAAATTCTTTGCATAGTATTTCTGCTCTTATGAATAATAAAAGTGATAATTATTTCGCACTTGTAAAAAAAGATGCTATTTCTTTTTACAATACAAGAAATGTAGATATGGGTAAAAAAAGTATTTATACAAGTATTCCTGCCATTTTATCATTGGGTTCTGAAGAAATTCATATTTTTGGAACTAATCAAAAAGAATTTGATTTTGAAATAAACAAAAAATATAAAGTTTTTTGTGGAGATATTAATTCTGATTCTTGTATTGCTTCAAGAAATATACAAAAGATATATAATTTTGATTTTAAATATGTGCAATCTGATAAAAAAAATGTATTTAATGATATAAAAAACAACAAAGTAGACTTATATATTAGTATTCAAAAATCTCCATACAATAACTTCTTGTCTCAAAAGTATGTACAACTACTTGATTTACCAACAAACTTTAAAATGGAAGAAATATATTCTCATAGCCTTTTTAGCACTGAGGATTACTCTTATTTAAATGAAAGTACACATGCATTTGCATCGTCTATTGTTTTGATTACTAATTTAAAAGATGAAAGAGATGAAGTGATAATAAAAAGTTTGTTAAAAGTAATAGTTCTAAATGAAGTACATTTGAACGATAAATCCGCACGAGAGTGGAAAGATGTTGATTTCGAAAATTTTAAATATAAAAAGTTCTCAAATTTAGCAAAAAAAACAATTATAAAACTACTAGAAGAATTAATGAAAAAAAACTCTTTGATTTATTAAGAGTTAATATTGATCCTAAAAACTATACTTAAATCCTAATAAAATATCTTTCTTCAAATATGAAAATGAAGGATAGTATATCGCTTGAGTTTGAATATGTACTTCATCGTAACCAAATTTATTTTTCATATCAACTTTTTTTATATTTAAAGTAGCATATGCTGAAAAGTTTTCAATTTCGTAGTCTATTGTTGCTTTTATTCCATATTCCCAACCAGTATATTTACCTGTAATAAATGTATCAGCAGTCATTAAATCATCTTTTAAAATGGCATAACCATTTGAGTCTACTTCAGTTGTATCTACTTTGTGTATAATATTTTTGACTTTACCAGTGGTATCTGTATAGGTATTGTGAATACTTGTGTAGTTATAATGAGATAGAGCAAGTATAGTAACTCCATAAAAATTAAAATTTGAATCTAATTTTTTTGAGAACATGAATGGATTTAAATATTGTATTCCATCTTTTAGATCACTTTTTACCATATCGTATATAGATTCGCTTGAAACTTTAAAGAATTCTAGTTTTAAGTTTCTGTTAATAAGTATTGGATTCTTAAAATCAGTATCATCATCGTTTAAATTAGTAGCTGTTTTTTCATCAAGCATTTCAAGTTTTGAAGACTTCTGAGTTATTTTTTGGATTTCAAAAATATTTAAAAATGTAAGTTTATTTATTGATTTATCTATTTGTCTTGACCCATAATCTATATTTGTAGATATTTTACTAAAAGCAATATATTTCATAGAATCTGTACCTATGTAAAGTTCTTTATTATCATAATCAATACCTGAAATATGTTTATCGTAATTAAATCCGATTAATTCATTAAAATTTGAATGCATTCTTATATTTGAATTACTATTAGTTGTGCTTAACTCCTCTTTCCCTCCATCTCCTAATCGTTCCAAAAATATGAAATCATTTGACGATTGATTTTTCATTTGTAAATTTATTTCTAATGTATTTGCACTTAAAGTTGAGATAAATAGAAGGGATAAATAAGTTTTATACATTAATATGGCCTTGTTTTTTTTTTGCTATAATTGTAGCATAAAACCTTTAAAGGCTGTATATGATTATAAACAAAATTATGCTAGGTCTTATTTTTATAAATACTTTTATTTATGCAAATGCTAAAGTTTATTTAAAAAATAAAATATATAACAAGCAAATAAATACATATCTAGTAAATGACTATTTACATGATATTGTTTTTAAATATGATGCTAAAAGTAAAAACCTTGTATATCCTCATACTTTTCCAATAAATGGATACATTAATGCAAAAAGTAAAAAATTAATTGCAAAGTACATTATTACAGATAGTGAATATTCTTTAAAAAGTAGATTTTCATATGTAATAGGCAATCCAAATTCTGTACATGATGATGATTATTTATATACATTACCATATAAAGGTAAAGTACGTATATCTCAAGGATTTAATGGCAAATTTTCACACAAAGGGAATTCTCAATATGCAGTTGATTTTTCAATGAAAGTTGGAAGTAAAGTTTTTGCAAGCAGAGGAGGACTTGTTGTAAAATTAAAAGAAAATTCCTCAAAAGGTGGAGGTATAAAATATATAAAAGATGCAAACTATTTAATAATAAAACACAATGATGGAACATATGCTAAATATGCACATTTACAGTATCAAGGAGTATTAATAAATAAAGGACAAACTGTAAAAGCAGGACAACTAATAGCATATTCTGGTAATACAGGATATTCAAATGGTCCACATTTACATTTTGTAGTATTTAAAGGTAAAGATCATAAAACAAGAACTAGTATTAAAATAAAGTTTTTAGCTAAAAGAGGAGTCATTTTAAATCCAATGAAAAACCAAATATATATTCCTATAAATAATTTTAAAAATCCTAATGAATAAATATATATTTTGAGTTTATTTACATACATTAATATTCTCACTTAATACTAATAAAATAAGTAATAAGCAAAATATAATGGTGTTATTTTTTCATAAAAAATAAAAATATTATAATTCTTTGTATTGTTAACTAAATTTAACTAAATAAATAGCTTTATTATTCATTTTGCATTATAATTATAACAAAGGGGATTATAATGCAAAATAATGAGCAGGCAAACATTACTTTAACGATAAATGGTGAAGAGAAAGTATTCACTTATGATATTTTAAAAAGTACACGGGGACCGAATGCAGTTGATTTAAAATCTTTTTACAAAGACACTGGATTATTTACATACGATGTTGGATTTACTTCAACAGCATCATGTAGCTCAGATATTACGTTTATTGATGGAGAAAAAGGTGAACTCCGATATAGAGGTATTGAAATTGAAAAATTAGCAAAAGAACATACTTATTTGGAAACATGTTATTTATTTTTAAATAAAAAACTGCCAACTAAAGAAGAACTTGATAGTTTTGATTATGAATTAAGACATAGATCATTTTTACATGAAGGATTAAAAAATATTTTTAATGCCTTCCCTGATAATGCTCACCCTATGGCGACATTAAGTGCTGGTGTTACATCTTTAGCTTCATTTTACTTTGATCACTTAGATTTAAAAGATGAAACTGAATACAATGAAATGGCATATAGAATTATCGCTAAAATTCCTACAATTGCAGCATTTGCATATAGACATAGTGTAGGAGCTCCATATATTTATCCAAATGTAGATTTAAGTTTTACAGAAAACTTTTTGTTTATGCTAAGAGCCTATCCTCATGAAAAATATAAATCTACAGCAGATGGTTTTGAGAAAATAACACCCGTTGAAATAAAAGCTTTAGATTCTATTTTTACTTTACATGCAGATCATGAACAAAATGCCTCAACTACAGTTGTAAGAGGAGTTGCATCTACAGGAGCGCATCCATACGTTGCTATATCTTCTGGTATTAATGCACTGTGGGGTAGAGCTCATGGTGGAGCAAATGAATCAGTAATTGCACAACTTGAAATGATTGGCAATGTAAATAGAGTTGATGAGTTTATACAAAAAGCAAAAGATCCAAATGATAGTTTTAGACTTATGGGATTTGGACACAGAGTATATAAAAACTTTGATCCAAGAGCAAAAATTCTTAAAAGTTTACAAGATGAATTAAAAGAAGAATTAAAGTTAGATTCACATCTTATGCAAATAGCTTCAAAAATTGAAGAAATTGCACTTAATGATGAATATTTTATCAAAAGAAATTTGTATCCTAATATTGATTTTTATTCAGGAGTAATTTTAACAGCACTTCGTATTCCAAAACAAATGTTTACTTCAATATTTGTAATTGGAAGAACTGTTGGATGGATTAGCCAATGGGTTGAATTTAATAAAGATAAAGAATCAAAAATAGCAAGGCCAAGACAATTATATAAAGGCGAATAAAATTGAATACAAATGAAGAAGCTTATGAATTATTAATTATAGGTGGGGGAGTTTCTGGCTCCGCTTTATTTTATGAGCTTAGTAAATATACTGATTTAAAATCAGTATGTTTACTTGAAAAATATGAAGAGATATCGACATTAAATTCAAACGCTAGAGCGAACTCTCAAACTATGCATTGTGGTGATATTGAAACAAACTATACTTTAGACAAAGCTAAGCATGTTAAAAAAACTGCAAAAATGGTTGAAAAATATTGTTTACAATATGGTTATGAAGATCAACTTATGTTCAAACATCAAAAAATGGCTATTGGTATTGGGTATGAAGAATGTAAATTTATGGTAAAAAGATATGAAGAATTTAAAGAACTTTATCCTTATTTGGAAGTTTATGATAAACAAAAACTTGAACAAATTGAACCAGCTTTAATATTCGATAAAAATGGCAAAGGTAGAGACGAAGAGATTATTGGAGTTGGTGCTACAGATGAGTACACAACAGTAAACTTTAAAATGTTAAGTGATACATTTATAACAAATGCTAAAGAAAATAAAAATATAAAAGCTGATGTTGTTTTTAATACAAAAGTTACAAATATTATTAAAGAAGATGATGTTTTTACTCTTACAACAAACACAGATAAAAAATTTAAAGCAAAAATGATTATTGTTAATGCAGGGGCACATAGTTTACATTTGGCACATAATATGGGATTTGGACTACATTATGGTCAAATACCAATGGCAGGTAGTTTTTATAAATCAAATAAAAGAATACTAAAAGGTAAAGTTTATATGGTACAAAATCCAAAACTTCCTTTTGCAGCACTTCATGGTGATCCTGATGTAACACTTGATGATAATACTAGATTTGGACCAACAGCTCTTGTTTTACCAAAATTAGAAAGATTTAAAAGTGGTACATTTTTTGAATTTTTATCTACATTACGATTAGACAAAAATGTTATTAAAATATTTTATGATTTATTAAAAGATTCGGATATTAGAAGTTATGTAATAAGAAACTTCTTGTTTGAAGTTCCATATTTAGGAAAACTATTGTTTTTAAGAGATGCACAAAAAATCATCCCTTCTTTAAAAGCTAGTGATATTGAGTATGCTAAAGGATTTGGAGGAGTTAGAGGACAAATACTTGATAAAGAAAATCAAAAATTAATGTTGGGTGAAGCTTCTATTAATACAGGAGAGGGGATTATATTTAATATGACACCATCTCCTGGAGCTACATCTTGCTTAGGAAATGCACAAAGAGATGTGAGACTTATAGCTGAGTATTTAAAAGTAAATTTTGATGAAAAACAATTTAAAAATGATTTAGAAGAAGGAGAATAAAATGAAAAAATTACTTTATATAACAGATCAAGAAGAATATAGTGAAAATGGTACAATTTCAACATTGTTTGATATTTATTTAAAAGATTACTGGAATGTACATATAGTGTATGTAACAAAGTATAAAAATTCATTTCAAAAAAAAAGTAGCCATTATATAGTTCCTAGTGAATATCAACAAGATATTATTGAATATTTGGAAAAAAATGATGTTAATATATATGAATTTGATTTTGTATTTGTTAGAAATAAACGTACAGTACTAAAAAATGTATTAAAAAATAAAGCTATATATGAATATAAAATTGCCTTTAGAGTTTCTTATCCTATTAAGCATCATAAATTAGAGTATACAAATACATTCTTTCCTTACTCATTGGTAAAAGCTTACCAATATAAAGTAAAACTAGAAGATAGAAATGCCTTAGTAAATAAATGTGATTTATTTCTACCTTCATCTGTTGAAGCTAAAGATGTATTTTATTCAGATATTAAAATTGAATCTTTTCCTATTTTTACAGGATTAGATCCTGATATGCTAAATGATCATCTTATTTCAAAAAATGATATTACTAAGTTTATTTATATAGGTTCATTAGATAAGATTAGATCATTTGATACAATACTTGATGCATTTAGTGAAATCAAAAATCAAAATTGGTATCTTACTATTTCAACTACAAATAAAACTTATATTTTAAATTTATTAAAAAATTATCCACAATTATCAAATAAAATTTCTTTGGTTAGCGCTATGTCAATTAAAACTTTACGTGAACAAATAAATAAAAATGATATTGGTATAGCCTTACAGCCAAGAAATAAATTTTATGATACTATTTTACCTGATAAAGTTCTTGATTATTATTCTTGTTCTTTACCTACATTACTTACAGTAAATAAAAAAAACAAATCAATTTTTAATGAAGATGAAGCATTTTTTAGTGATTTTAATGTTGCTAGTATTCGTGCAAAAATTAGTGAACTTATTGATCTTTCAAGTGAAGATGAGGCTAAAGTTGGTAATAATGGACAAAAAAAATTACTTACATTAAAAAGAAACTACAAAGTATTAAGTCAAACACTAGCTCAAAAACTTGATGAAATTTGTGAGCATTAGTAAACTTAACTTATAGCTTTGACTATAAGTTCATTTGCAACTATTTTATTTTCATTAATAAAGTTTTTCACTCCATAGTGTTCTAAATCATCTATTTGAGTTTGATGAGAAATTTTTACAATTACTTTTATGTCTTTATTTATTGACATAATTGCTTCAACTATTAATCTTACTTTCTCATCATTGTCAATAGCAATTATAACAGCAGCACAATTTTTTATATCAACAAAATTTAGCATTGTTTTAGAAGCAGCATTTCCAAAAAATACAGTATGACCAATATCATGTCCTTTTTTAACATAATCTCTATCGTGCTCTATAGCCATATAAGGAAGATCTTTATCAATAAGGGTTTTTACTACTTTTTGTCCTAAATTTGAATAACCACAAACAACAATATGATCATATGTAGATGCCTTTTTCATAGGTTCATCTAATAATTCACTCTTATTTGTAAAAAATAAATTTGTAAAATCTCTAACATATTTGATGGCAATTGAAGTAAATAATAAAGATAATATTACAACTGAAATCATCATTTGGTTTAGTTCATCAGATATAAGTGCATTAGTAGAAGCCAAGGCTAATACTGCGAATGAAAATTCACCAACTTGAGCTAATGTTAGAGCTGTTTTAAATGCTCTTTTTGAAACTGAAAATACAGTGATTAATGTAAATATTAATATAGCTTTTAATAATAAAATACCAACAGCTAATGCAATAATAGTTAATGCATTATCTAGTACGAAAGTAAAGTTTACTTGAATACCAACAGTTATAAAAAATAGTCCCAATAAGATATCTCTAAAAGGAACAAGATCGGCTTCTATTTGGTATTTATATTTTGTTTCAGCAATCAAGATTCCAGCAATAAATGCACCAAGCGAATAAGAAAATCCATATAAGTGAGCAAATAAGGCAGCAGAGAGTACGATTAAAATAATAGTTGCAATAAACAACTCTTCAGTTTTAGAATCAACTACAAAGGCTAATAAATAACCTAATACATATTTTCCAATTACAAACAATGTTACAAGTACAAATAAGCCAGATATTAATGTTTCTGTAACCATTTGAGATACACTTGTATCATCATTTGTAAATAATGTGATCATAATAAGTATAGGTATTACTGCTATATCTTGAAATATTAATATTCCTACACTATATCTTCCGTAGGGTCTATGTATATCCCCATTTTCATTAAGTGTTTTTAAAACAATAGCTGTTGAAGATAGTGAAAGGGCAGCTCCGATAATAATCGAACTTTTTACATCTAAGTTAAATATTTCGTGGGCTACAAAACCAAAAAACATTGAAGTTATTATAACTTGAAGTGAACCATATATAAAAACTTCTTTTTTCATTTGTCTTAAATGTCTTAATGAAAACTCTAAGCCAATAGTAAACATAAGAAAAACGATTCCAAACTCAGCAATATGTGCTAATTCAATTCTTGTCATTTCTGAAAAATTCATAAAGTATGATAATAGCATACCAGTAAAAATGTACCCAACTATAGTAGAAATATGTAATTTTTTTAAAATTAAATTTAAAGCTATTGATATAGAAAGAGTAATTACTATTATATTTAGTAAACCCATAACATTCTCCTTTTTCTTATTATTATAACATAGTTTATAATCTTTAGCTAATTGCAAATACATATTATGGTATAATCGCAAATATTACAATATAAGGTTTAAAATGCAATACGATATTATTGTAGTTGGTGGTGGACACGCTGGAATTGAAGCATCGCTAGCAGCTGCTAGAATGGGAAAATCAACTCTTCTTATTACTATGCTTGTAGAACAAATAGGCGCTGCATCATGTAACCCTGCAATTGGTGGACTTGCCAAGGGACATTTGGTACGAGAAATTGATGCACTTGGTGGACAGATGGGTTTGTGTACAGATGCTACAGGAATACAATTTAGAATTTTAAACTCAAGTAAAGGTGCAGCTGTTCAAGGTAGTAGAGCACAAATTGATATGGATGAATATAGAAAATATATGCAACATGTTTGCCTAAATACCAATAACTTAGATGTATATCAAGATGAAGTTAGTACTTTAATATGTGAGAACAATAGAGTAATTGGAGTAAATACTAAACTAGGGGAAGAATACAGAGCCAAAAAGGTTATCTTAACTACTGGTACGTTTATGAGAGGGTTAATACATATTGGCGAAAATACGTACGAAGCAGGTAGGGCATGGGAATTGGCATCTACAACTCTTAGCTTACAATTAAAACAATTGGGTTTAGAAGTAGGAAGATTAAAAACAGGAACTCCTGCAAGGTTAGATGCAAAGTCATTGGATTTTTCACAAATGCAAGCACATGGAGGAGATGAAAAGCCTTTGCCTTTTTCGTTTAAGACTAACAAAGACACATTTAATCCAACACAGCTGCCATGTTATATAACATATACCAATGACAATACTCATAATAATATAAGAGATAATTTTGCAAGAACACCACTTTTTACTGGTCAAATTGAAGGTACTGGTCCTAGATATTGTCCTAGTATTGAGGATAAAGTATATAGGTTTAAAGAAAGAGATAGACATCAATTATTTTTAGAGCCACAAACTAGAAATGCAAGAGAATATTATATAAATGGACTTTCTTCATCTTTACCTACAGATGTCCAAAAAACGATGATACATTCTATTGCAGGATTACAAAATGCAAAAATAATAAGATATGGTTATGCTATTGAGTATGATTATGTTAATCCAACTGAACTATTACATACTTTAGAAACTAAAAAAATTAAAAACCTCTACTTAGCAGGACAAATAAATGCAACTACTGGATATGAAGAAGCTGCAGCTCAAGGTTTGATGGCTGGTATTAATGCAGCTCTTAATATAGATCAAAAAGATGAGTTTATTTTAAGTAGACATGAAAGTTATATAGGTGTATTGATTGATGATTTGGTTACAAAAGGTACATCAGAACCATATAGAATGTTCACATCAAGAGCAGAATATAGATTGCTTTTAAGAGAAGAAAGTGCAGATGTAAGACTTACTCAATATGGCTACGATTTAGGGCTAATAGATATACAAACTTTAAATAATACAAAAGATAAAAACAAACAAATACAAGAAGCTGTTTTATTTATGGAAGAAAATTGGTTCAATCCAAACAAAAAGAATTTGTTATTATTAATGCAACTAGAAGAAGATAAAATAAGTGATAAAATACTATTAATTGATTTAATAGGAAGAAGTACTATAAATGCAAAAAAATTTGATGCGTTAGTTCCATCATTCTCCCACTTAAATGCATATTTAAAAGATCAAGTTATAACTGAAGCAAAATATTACAGATATGTAAAAAAACAAGAAAAACAAGTACAAAAAATGAAAAGTATGCTTACTCTTAAAATACCAAAAAGTTTTGTGTATGACGATTTACCTGGATTATCAAGTGAAATTATTGAAAAACTTAAAAAATACAATCCACCAACATTATTTAATGCAAGTCAAATAAGTGGAATAACACCAAGTGCTGTAGATATTTTACATTTAAATATAAATAGAAAATCATAACTTTAAATATATTGCATCCAAAATTTGAATAATATATAATTCATCTTCAATCTAAATAGCTTTAGACTAAGTTAGTTAAAGATAC
>CAZEXK010000006.1:55847-80801 GCA_964516815.1 uncultured Helicobacter sp.
AAGTTATATTTTGTACTAATCATTAAACTTAGTTTCATTTTTTTTTGAATTTATTTTTATATAAATATTAAGAAATAAGTACGATAACACTATAGCTGCTACTGTTCTAATGACAATTACTAAAGTAAAATCAGCTCCAAATATTACAAATAATAAGGTATCTTCAATAATTGAATGACAAATCATAAGAAATGTCCCTATATAAAAAATATCATTTTTGTTAATATTTCCAGACTTTACTTCATCTATCAAAATACCAGCACCATAAGTAATACCTAAAAATATTCCAACAAGTATAGAAAAGCCTTTACTTACATTTTTTTTTGAATTTATTACAAATTGTCTAGTTTTTATAAAATCCATTATAAAAATAAGTACAGTAATTAAGAGTATGATTTGTATACTTAAAATTATAGAGTTTTTTATAGATCCATATAATAAAGCTTTTAAATTATCATAAGTTTCTTTTTGAAAAATTTCATTACTTAGAGTTGCATCAAACCAAGCTGATGGCATTAGATATGTCAAGTATGCTAAAAACAATCCAATAGTAAATCTTAAAGAGTAAGAGTAAATATTAGATATACCTATTTTTTTCATAATTATACTTTCTACAACTAAAGAGTGACACACACCTAAAAATACGGCTAGAATACTCCATTGATGAGGTGACATATCCAAAGGAGCAGCAAATGCTACTGCTGCATATAGATTTAAAAATATTCCGCTTATTATGGCTAAAGAAGTTTCTTTTGGTAAACCAATAATACTTGTAAATGGTTCAATCAAAAATGATACATATTCTAATGTATTATAAAAATACAATATATCAGCTAAAATATATATAGGGATTACAAGTTTTAGTATTATCCAAGCACTTATGAGTGATTTTTTTAGTGTTATTTTATAATTCATACTATTACTTAAAAGATAAATAAATTTTACGCATTTAAATAGTATTCAATATCTGATTTATTTAGTATTTTAATTGTATTTGTATTACCAGCTTGACCTACAGGGTAACCAATAGTTGTAACATATGGACCATTTTTATCCAAGATATTTTTTTCATCTAAGATATGTAACATTTTTTTGAACATTTTAGCAGAGCTACCTTCTTTTACTTTTCCAATAGGTGTAACCCCCCATGCCATACATAACGTAGGAAGTATTTTTCGTTTGTGTCCAAACGCTAGGATTTGTGTTTTTGGTCTGTATCTTGACATTCGTATTGTACTAATCCCAGAACTTGTAAGTGAAAGTATTCCTTTTGCATTTATATCATCTGCTAATTTAGTAGCGGTTGCTTGAATAACATCAAATGTATCTAAATAATCCATTTTATATTGTTTTTTATAATTATAAATTTCTTCAGTTTTTTTGATGATATTAGACATAGTTTTTACTACATTGTCTGGATTTGATCCAATAGCACTTTCTTCTGAAAGCATCACTACATCTGTACCATCAAGTACTGCGTTTGCAACATCTGATATTTCTGCTCTTGTTGCTCTTTCATTTGTAGTCATTGATAATAACATTTGAGTAGCTGTTATTACAGGTTTGGAGGCTTCATTTGCTTTTTTAATTAGTTCTTTTTGAATTGTTGGCACATCATAATAAGGTACTTCAATTCCAAGATCACCTCTAGCTACCATAATACCATCACTATGTTCAAGTATCTCATCTATATTTTCAACAGCATCAAATTTTTCGATTTTTGCTATTAATTTTCCATCATAACCATCTAATAGTTTTTTGGCACTTATCATATCTTGTGCATTTTGGACAAAAGAAATAGCAAAAAAATCAACTTCATTTTTAATACCCCAAGCTATATCTTTTTTATCTTTTTTAGTAATTACATCTATATCTATAATGGTATTTGGAAAGTTTATACCTTTTTTACTACTTAAAATACCGTTATTTTCAATAATAGCTTTTATATATGGTTGTATTTGAATAACTTTTGCTCTTATTGTTCCATCATATAAATATATATATTCATCTTGTTTAACTTTGTTTAGTAAATCTGGATAATTAATAGATACTTCATATATACCGTCTTTTATTTTTTTACCTAATATAGATTCATTATTAAATCTTAATTCATCGCCTTTTTTCAATAAAAAATCATATTCAAGCATATCTATTCTTACTTTAGGTCCGGATATATCTTGTAATATGCCAACAACAATATCAAGATTCTTCATTGCTTGTCTAATTTTATTTAGTGTGTTTAAATGGTACTCATGTGTTCCATGTGAAAAATTAAGCCTGAACATATTTGTCCCTGCTTTTATTAATGATTGTATATTTTCTAAAGAATCACTAGCTGGTCCAATAGTTGCTAATATTTTTGTTTTTTTTTGCATTGTATATCCTTATATTGTAAATTATTTTTAATTATAAAAGTATGTGTTAAGACTTATAATACAAGTTATTATGATATCATACAAGTTATTATAATATAATATAATATTTTATAAAGGAATTGTTATGAAAAAAATATTTAAAGTACTAAATGTAAAATGTTCTGGATGCGCAAATACAGTTAAAAATTCATTGTTAAATGAATTTGGTATAGTTGATGTAAATTTACAAGTTGAACCAAGAGAAATATCACTTGATATACATGAAAATAAAGTCAAAGATTTAAGATTAAAGTTGATATCGTTGGGTTACCCAATGGACGATGAGAAATTAGATACTTTATCAAAAATAACTACAACAACAAAAAGTTATGTTTCTTGCGCTATAGGGAAAATCAATACTTAAATTAGTTTGATAGTCCAGCTTTAACAAAATCTAAAATTATTGGATTTGGTGTTTGTAGAGATGATTTGAATTCTGGATGAAATTGAACTCCTGTGAACCATTTATGTCCTGGTATTTCTACAACTTCTATCAAACCATTTGATTGTCCTGTTATATTCATACCTGCTTTTTGTAAAATATCTTTATATTTTGGATTTGCTTCATATCTATGTCTATGTCTTTCATAATGAATACCTTTACCATAAGCTTTTTGTAAATTTGAACCATTTGTTGCTTCAAACGGATAAGCACCTAATCTCATAGTCCCACCCATTGGTGACTTATGTGTACGTATTTGTGCATCTCCATTTGTATCTAAAAATTGTTCTATCAAATATATAGCATCTTCTTTAGTATGTT
Organism: uncultured Helicobacter sp.; assembly: GCA_964516815.1. Lineage (GTDB taxonomy): Bacteria > Campylobacterota > Campylobacteria > Campylobacterales > Arcobacteraceae > CAIJNA01. Next base: position 59,025 of record CAZEXK010000006.1, read on the forward strand.
TATCAAATTCGATACTATTAGCATCTTTTATTCCTACTACATTTCTAAGGTATTCAATTATACTTAATTGCATTCCTAAACAAATACCTAAGTATGGTATATTATTTTGTCTGGCATATTGTATTGCTAAAATTTTTCCTTCAACTCCACGAATACCAAATCCACCTGCAACTAAAACACAATCACTAGAGGCTATTATATTTTTTGCACCTTTTTGTTCTATTACTTCGCTATCACACCAATTTATTTTTACTTTAGTATTAAGATGTGCACCACAATGAATTAAAGCTTCTTGAAGTGATTTATACGCTTCTTTTAACTCTAAATATTTTCCAATAAATGCAACAGTTATTTCATTTTTTGGATGAACTATATGTTTTACTAGATTATCCCATTCATCCATTTGTGGATTTAATTCATTTATCTCAAAATGTTTGGAAATTGAATCTAATATACCTTCTTTTAAAAAATTTAATGGAACAGCATAAATACTAGCTGCGTCACCTGCTTCAATAACTGCTTGTTCATCAACATCACAAGAGTATGATAATTTTCTTTTTAATTCATTTGGTAATTTTTTCTCAGTTCTACAAACTAACATATGAGGCATAATACCAATTCTTCTTAATTCTTGTACGGAATGTTGTGTTGGTTTTGTTTTAAGTTCACCTGCTGCACTTATATAAGGTATCAAAGTTACATGAATATTCATTGTTGTAGTTTTTGGATTTTCATGTCTTACTTCTCTAACTGCTTCCATAAAAGGCATACCTTCAATATCACCTACAGTTCCACCTAATTCTACTATTAAAAAATCATGACCTTTACCAGCTTTATAAATTCTATTTTTTATTTCATCAACAATATGTGGAATTACTTGTATAGTTTTACCTAAATAACCACCTTCTCTTTCTCTTTGTATAACAGAAGAATAAACTTGTCCCGTAGTAAAATTATTCATTTTACCTAGTGTTTTATCAATAAATCTTTCATAATGTCCCAAATCAAGATCCGTTTCTGCTCCATCATCTGTAACATAAACTTCTCCATGTTCAAGAGGGCTCATAGTACCTGGGTCTACATTTAAGTAAGGATCAATTTTTAACATACTTACATCATAAGAACTTTGTTTTAGGAGTGTCGCAATACTAGCACTTGTAATTCCTTTACCTAAACTACTAAGTACTCCACCAGTTACAAATATATATTTTGTCATATTTTAATCCTAAAATTTAATAAGTCGTATTATAGTAAAATAGCCATAAATATCAGCTTTTTTGATATTTTGAAATGTATAATGTAAATATGGAAATATTATTGCAAAATATAAAGATATATTTGTTAGAATAACTTACGCAAAGTTTGAATATAATTTGAACAATTTAAAAGAAAATCTGGTAAATTTGTCAAAGAACCTTACTATAACTCTGAGGTAAAAGGTAGTATGTTTGAGTTATCTGATTGGGTAATAAATAGTGATAAAGTTTTAACTTTCTAAATTTACTTCTAGTTTAAAGATATAAAATAAAATTTATATCTTTAAATATAGTTTATTTTCTTTATTAGTCATCATTTCTATTAAAAGCAGCAAATATTTGTAGTAAAGATATAAACAAGTTCAAAAAGTCTAAGTATAATGCAATCGAAGCTTCAATTGGAGTTGAAAAACCACCTTTGATTATTTGTTGTGTATCATATAAAATAAATCCAGAAAATACTAATGCTCCAACCATTGCAATACCTAATTGTAACATTGGTGAACCAATAAAGATGTTTGAAATTGAACCGACTATTAAAATGATAAGTGCAATAAATAGCATCTTACCCATATTTGAATAATCTCTTTTAGTTGTAAGGGCAAACATAGATATACCACCAAATGCAACAGATGTCATTAAAAATGCTTGTGCTACTATACTAGCACCACCTGGCATATTGAATACAGATGACAAAAGAGGAGTTAGTGTAAGTCCTGATATAAACGTAAATGCAAATAAAACAGCAAGGTTAATTCCTGGTTTTTCTTTAACTGCATATAGAGCAAACAATAATGCTAATTCCAAAATAACTAAGCCCCAGTACCACGAAGTGATTACAGATGCCATTCCTAAACCTAAATATGCTCCAACAGTTGCTGCCATTAAACTAGCTGCAAAAAGCTGATAAGTAGCTTTTAAAAATGCTGTAATATTTTGTGGTCTTGATTGTTCTTGTCCATGAGATGACTCTTGTGATTGTTCATCTGATTTATTTGTAATATAATCTCTATTGTACATTTATTTAATCCTTTTTAATTGTGATATAAAATTTTACCGTAAATACTTAAACCTTTCTTTAAAATTTTTAGTTATTTCAAAAAACTTAGCAGTATCGATTATTATTAAATATTTATATTTATATTTATATTTAAATTTGATATAATTCATGTATAAATTTTAATAAGGCAATATATGAAACATCTAATTACCACTAATGATTTTAGCAATGATGAAATTTTAGATATTTTTGATAATGCAAAATTATTTTTAGATTTACAAACAAATTCTTTACTTGAAGGTAAACTTATAGTTACATTGTTTTTTGAAAACTCTACAAGAACCAGATCTAGTTTTGAAATTGCCGCAAAAAGACTGGGTGCAGATATAGTAAATCTTGAAGTACAAACATCATCAACAAAAAAAGGGGAAACAGTTGAAGATACAGTTGCAAACTTAAATGCTATGAAACCAGATGCAATCATAATCAGACATAGTCAGTCTGGGCTACCATCTTCTATGATAAATCATGTAAATTGTCCAATAATAAATGCAGGAGATGGTCAAAATGCTCATCCTACACAAGCATTACTTGATCTTTTTACTATATTTGAGCATTTTAGTGGTGATATTAAAAACAAAAAACTAGCACTAATAGGAGATATTAAAACTTCAAGAGTTGCATCATCTAACTTATTGTTATTACCTAGATTTGATATTGAACCAATATTAGTTGCTCCTTCACATTTTATGCCAGTTTGTCAAAATAAAAAAGTACAGTTTTTAAAAGAAGTAATAGATGATGTTGATATTGTTATGAGTTTAAGAACCCAATTAGAAAGACATGAAAAACAGTATTATAAATCTTTACAAGAGTATGCAAAAGATTATTGTATTACAAAAGAACAAATAGGTAATAGAAATATTTTGTTAATGCACCCAGGACCTGTAAATAGAAATATAGACATTAGTGATGAAATGTTAGATGATAAAAGATGTAAGGTTTTAGACCAAGTTAGTAATGGTGTTGCTATTAGAATGGCAATATTAAAAAAACTTATATTAAAACAATAAAGTTTTTTTAATATAATGAGAGAAGATACTCAACTAAATCGTTTCGTTGAAAAATTAGTAAATAAAAATGAAGATGTTGTTGATTTTGTTTCTACTAAAAATTTTTTGCAAGCAAATATTACAATAAATTTCAATGATATAAATACCCAAACTTTACCTTCATATGATTTACTTTATGAAGTTTTGTGTAAAAAATATAATACAAATAAAGATGAAATTGAAATTTTCAATGAAAGTAACAACGCAATATCTTATTTGATGCAATATTTAAAAAAAAATTATTGTACTATATATTCTCCCGCAAATCAAAAATATAAAAATGCATGTTTGTTAAATAATTATGAATATGATTTGATTAATATATTTACTCAAATAAATAGAGGAGTGCAAGAAAATTCTTTAGTAATATTTGAAAACCCTACAAGCTTAAATGGAAAGTACTATGATATTAGTACATACCTTAAGGCATGGAGCGCACTTAATTGTGTGGTACTAATAGATGAAACATATCTTGATTTTACAAATAAAAAGAGCTTAAGTAAATATATAAATGAATATGACAACTTATATATACTAAAAACTATAAATAAATTTTATAGCTTAGAAGGTGTACAGTTTGTTAGTCTTATTTCAAATAAAACAAATATTGAAAATTTAAGAAAACGAAAAGCCTATTATAAAATAAGCTCACTAGACAGTTTATTTATTCAAAATATATTTAAAGATAATACTTTTGAAGCTATAAGCAAAGCAATTATCGTAAACAATCAATTAATATTAGAAAAAGTTTTGTTAAAAAGTAAATATGTAAACAAAGTATATAAAAGTGATGTTAATTTTTTACTCGTAGAGCTGAAAAATATTACTTCTGATTTATTGCAAGAACATTTAGCACAATACAATATTTGCATTTATAATTGTTTTGAAGATGATTATTTAGGTAATACTTATATAAGAGTAAGTGTTAATAATGAAGAGTCAATAGTAAAATTACAAAAAGTACTTTATTTATTATCATAAGTTTATAATATTTATATACATTTCATTTTATTATTGTATTATTACAATATAAATGCGATTTGTAATTAAGGTTCGGGATAAAATAATGATAAGAAAAGTATCAAAAAAAATTTCTAAAGATAAAAAATTAAAAGAATTTTTGGATAAGTATAATATTCCGAATAAGTATTTTTCTGTCAATAGAAAATCAACATCTAAAGCTGTTATGATAGGTTTGTTTATTGCATTCCTTCCAATTCCATTTCAAATGATAGCAGTAATTTTACTTGTACCTTTTGTTCGTTTTAATTTACCAATAGCACTTGCAATGTGCTGGATTACAAATCCAATTAGTATGCCTTTTATATATTTTGCAGAATATCAAATAGGTAGTTTTTTATTAAACACTCCAACAATTCCATTAGAAATGACATTTGAATGGTTTTCTGCTAATGTTGGAAATATCTTGTTGCCATTATATACAGGAGCACTTATCCTATCTATTTTTAGTTCATTATTTTTTTATTTTTTTATAAATTATTTTTGGAAACATTCTGTAGAAAAAGATAAATCTTTGCATTTCAAAAATAGAGATTAAAATAAATATATTTATATTTGCAATGAAAGTTTTTGTGAAATATCCTTTGGAGTGTGTTGGTTATTTATAATAGCTTGAGCTAAGTTTTTACTAACTTCATTGGACATAGTTGCCATGATTATTAATATTCTAGCATTTGTATTTGGATGTTTAGCTACATTACATTTTATATCATCATTTGTATCGCTTGCTAATTTTGTTAATGTTATTGTATTTGTATTAGCATTAATAGATACAGCAAGCCTTACAAGTATATTTTCATCATTTATCATTTTATCGAGTGTTTTGGCAAGAGTTTTACTATTAGATGCAACAGCTTGTCTTACTTCCCATTGTTCATTACTAGCAAGTGTTTTTAATATTGGTGCTGGAGTTATTGAACTTTCAGCTTGTTCTAGTGTTGTAATATTCATATTTAATTTCCTTGTATATTTGATTTATTATAACAATAATTATGTAAATTTATATTGAATATATAAGTTTGCTTGCAATATTAATAATATTAAGTAATTAAGAGTAATTTTATCTTAAATAGCTATTATGCATGAATATATAAACAAGGAAATAAAATGGTTGCTATTGATGAGATAAAAGATAAATTGTCCAATGTAATATATCCAGGATTCAGCAAGTCAATTGTTGATTTTGGATTTGTAAAAGACATAAAAATATTAGACGAAAATAGCATTGCTATTGTTCTTGAAATTACTTCAAGTGCTGATGAGGTTGAAAAGACTTTAAGACAAAGTGTATCAAACGAACTAGAAATCTTAAAAATATCTAATATTCTTTTAACTATTAAAAAACCTGATGGAATAAAAGAAGCAACGAATACCCCAAGCAATAAAAATGTCGCACCAAAAATAAAAGAATTTGTTATGGTAAGTTCTGGAAAAGGAGGAGTAGGAAAATCAACTACATCTGTGAATATTGCAATTGCTCTTGCTATGCAAGGTAAAAAAGTTGGTCTCTTAGATGCTGATATTTATGGTCCAAATATTCCTCGTATGATGGGTATAGATCAGGTTCAACCAAAAGTAGTTGAAAATAAAGTTCATCCTTATTTAGCATATGGTGTTGAAGTTATGTCTATTGGTAATTTACTAGATCCTGCTCAAGCTGTGTTATGGAGAGGATCAATGGTAATGAAAGCGATTATTCAATTATTGCAAGATATAGTTTGGTCAGAACTTGATGTATTAGTTATAGATATGCCACCTGGAACTGGTGATGCACAGTTAACTTTAGCTCAAAGTGTTCCTATTTCTGCTGGTATTAATGTAACAACTCCTCAACATGTTGCTCTTGATGATAGTAGAAGAAGTTTAGATATGTTTGAAAAATTGCTTATTCCTATAGCTGGAATTGTAGAAAATATGTCCGGATTTGTTTGTCCAACATGTGATACAAAAAGTGATATTTTTGGAACTGGTACTTGTGATGAATTAGCAAAAGAATATAAAACACAAATATTAGCAAATATTCCAATTGAACCATCTATTAGAATAGGTGGAGATGAAGGTAAACCAATTGTACACTTTGCACCTGAAAGTGTGAGCGGACAATTATATATACAAGCAGCAAAAAAACTATGGGAAAGCATACAAGAAGCAAGGGTAAAAGGTAAGATAGGAAATGATGATATTCAACCCGTAACTACTGCTCATGAAGATACAAGCACTTCTTTTAATACAGGTGTATAATTAACATATAAGACATTTTATATTTTAAAATGTTGTTCTTATTTATATTTATGCTGTATTAAAACCTTACAAGCATAAATACAAATTAGATATTTATCGTGAACTAAAGTTCTCTAATAACTTCCATTTCTCCATCATCTAACAAATAAACTTTTTTAGCTTCTGTATCTATTACAACTAATCTTATCCATTCATTCATTATTACATGACCACCTAACTTAGAGTTTTCAACTGCTTTTAGACCATATTGCAAAGGAGCTTCTAAAAATACTATTAATCTTATTGGTTCATGATATGCCTTACCTTCAAGTAAAACGGACTGAGAGGCTAAACCAATTTTTAAATCGCTGTAATTACCTGAAAAAACTCCAACTTTAGATACAACATTGTGATAAACTTTAGAACCAGCTCCAAATATTTTGTTATCAACGGTTGAAAAATAATGTTCCATATTTATCCATTCACCAACTACTAATGGACCATCATAAAGTCTAGTTAGTAAATCTACATTCTCATTATCTTGTGTGTGATCATAAGATTGTAAGAACATTTTATTATTTAAGTTTATACCTTTGGTATATTGTCTATTTCCGACATAAGCCATGGTATTTCCAGCTAATCCCCATTCGGGTCTAGTTTCAGACCAGTCCATTGATTTTGTAAACATATCATCTTGAGTTGATGTATAAGGAAGTACTTGTAATCTTTCTTCTCTTGCATTTACAGATGCAATTTTAAAATCGTTTACTATAATTTCAAAATCATTTTTATCTTCATGCTTTATTGTATGAGTATCAATAAAATCTATAGAATCTGTTGTTGTATTGTGTATGGCTGGTATAAATGTTGTATCATCAGGTATATTTATTCCTCTTTCTTTTAATCCATCTTTAACATCTTGTTTATTTATCATCATCACAAATGCTCTAATATTTGGTAAACTTGCGTTTCCTCCACAGGCTCCACAATCAAGAGCAGATTCGAAAGGATTATTATCAGATATACTATTATGAGATATCATCAAAACAAATTTTGGAAAATCTTTTGTTAATCCCATAGTTTTTAATATTCTTTGAATATGGTCTATTTGTTCTATTAATGGAAAACCAACTAATGTTAGTTTATTTTTTTGAAATTCATAATCATCATTTGTGATGTTATGTTCGTAGGTTAATTTTTCTAACAATTCATCTGAAATATTTACTTCAAGTTTTTCTTTAAATATTATATGTTTCCATACTTTTAAAACATTTTCTTCACTAAGTGATAAGTTTCCTTCTTTATAACATACTGTTTTTATTAAATTTAAATGCAGTTTTTTTGCATATTTTTGTATATCTTCTTGGGATAACTGATCAATAGTATAAATTGTTCTTGGATGCTTAGGTTTAAATCTTGCAAACAATTTTTTCATCTTATTTGGGAAAAAAGTTTTTCCAAAAAGTTTTATACCAAATAACCAACCAACTGCTTCAACCATAATAAATGGAGAATAAGGATTGTTTTTTAAATCACTTAAAACTTTTTTAAATATTTTTAAAGAACCTTTTTGTTTTGTATATTCATCATGATTTTCTTCTGGTAGTTCAAAGATTATATTTTTTGCTTTTACAATTCCAGGACATAAGAATTGTTCATGTCCTTTATCAAATTCAACAAATGCAATAGGAATACCTAAAAATCCTGCCATTCCGTAAGTGTTATAATTTTCATTTTTTTCGATAAATCTTCTCATAACTTCAGATCTAACATCTATACAAAATACAGCAGATGCAAGTGGTTTGCTAGTTGAAACTATTTTTGGTTCAAGTATCTTATCTATATAAGTATCTATATGCCCATCTTCAATAGTTTTAAGCCATAAGTAACCTTCTTCTTCTTTTAAAAATTCTATAAACTTGTGGTATTCAATACAATTTTCTTTAAATCCACCAATAACTTCATGAGCTGATTGTAATTGCAGAGTGTCTAATTTCACTTTACCTTCTATGAAACTGTTTAATATATCATCATAATTTGAAAAATTTTCAAGTCTATCTGCGTATATATTGTCAAGTTCTAGCTTATATTTTAATAATTTTAAAATAGTAAAGGCTTTGTTGTTATTGTAATAATCATTAAATTTATCAAAACTATTTATCTTACTGTTTTGCATATAATGCATCTCGTAATGTAATCTAATTGCTAAAAAATCTTCAATAGAAGATGGATTTAATTGTTGAAAATAATAATCTTTATTAGATGATCTATATTTTATAAAGCCACTCCATCCTGATAATTTTAATAAATGCGTCAATAAATAATCTTCTTCATTTTCTATACAAAATGTACTTAATATTTCTTGTATGTATTGCAAAGAAGTACCATCATGTTTAAAATTTTCATAGTATTTAAATGCAGTAAACATTCCTAGTTCTCTTTGATGCATTGTTAATGTAGTTTGTTCTTCATCTAGATATCTTGAAGTGTATTCTATGATATCTTTTTGTATTAAAGCACTTAAATTTGTATCAAATATTGCATCATTTATTTCATATAAAGTCATAGATTTTATTAAACTTTTTAGTAAAATATCATAATTCGTATAAATAAAATTATCTTTTAAATAAGAGAATAGTTCTTCATTTAACACTTTAGTTGATGTTTTTTCGAATGATCTATGATATTTCCAATTTGGACTAACTTCTAATAAAAATACTTTTGCTTCTTTAAAATAATCTTGAAGGTTCGATTTTTCTAATAATTTTAAAAGATTTTTATCAAAAATTTCTTTATTCACTTTATCTTCATTATATAAATCTACATAATAATCACTAGGCATATATACTTTACAATCAAATACTTCTTTAGCATTTTTTAGACCATCTTTAAATTTTTGTTGTTCAAACCCAGACAGTGGATTGTGATGAATAAAAGAGCCAATAGGCCAATATGAAGGTATAATTTTAGTAATATTTAATATTTTTTGTTCAATCATGCTAGTATTTCCTTTAATCCATATATTGATAAAGATATAATAAGACTCAACATAAAAATATGACTTGCGAGATCTTCTTTTTGCATTCTTCTATAATATATTTTTTCATTCTCTTTTCCAAAAATTGTTTTACTCAAAATATTCATAGCAATAAAAAAATTAGCTAAAAATACAAATATAAATACAATTATAACTATTAAATCCATATTACTTTTTACTAATATATTCATTAAAAATATAAAATTAGGAAAAGGTGGAAACAATGCTAAACTCAATAGATATAATTGTAAAAAAAAGCTTAATTTTGGCAATTTATGAGTTAGTGATGTAATTGATTGAAAATTTGGACTCCCATATTTATCTTCGAAATACTTACCAACATTAAATAATGAACTAGTTGTAACTACTACAGATAAAATATACCATATAGTATAATTAGCTTCAATTAATAAAAATAATGGAGCATTTATAAATATAAATAAATAGCTTAATTTATATAAATTACTAGTTTTGTAAGCTTTATATCCAGCAAAAATTGAAGAAAATATTGAAACTATAATAATTATAGGGCTAAATTCTATATTAACAACATATATATTTAAAAAAGATGCGATAATTAATGATGATATAGAGATATAAAATATATTTTTATCTTTAAACTTTTTTAAAAAATAAAAATAAGGAAACCCAGCAATAAATAATGTGAATATAACTTGAATAACAAAATCCATTTAAATTACCTCTCTTGAAAAGTTTTTGCGTATTTCATAAAAAACTTTGGAAAATTTGCTTCGTTTGCTAAATATTTATATAAACGCCATTTATAATGATTTGGTTTTCTTGTTATAATAACATCACTAAAATGTTGCTTATATATTATTAACCAACCAAAGATTAATACTCCTACAAATAATATTATTGCAACAATTACTAATAAATGTAAAGATGCAACTTCAAAAAACTCTTCTACATACTTACCATATAAATAATGTTCCATTACAACGCCTATAAACTCATAAGTAAATACAATTATAATAAAAGATGTTAATAAAGAAAATATTATTTTAAAAGAGTCTGTGTTAGAGACTTTAAAAAATGAGAAAAACAGTTGTGTTCCTGTTAACCATGCGAATGTAAGTATAATAATTGCAGCATCAAAATGAAAAAAATCATCACTTATTATTGCTTTTACACCTATGAAAACAAAAATAGGAACTATTGTAAATACTGCTATTAACCAAAATAAGTTTTTACTTGATTCTGATTTTGCCTCCCAAAAAGTTTCATATGAAAGTCTTTTGGGAATATTTGGTTCATGTCTTGAAAAATGAATCAAACTTCCAGATTCTAAGAATAAAGATGCTTTAAAGATACCATGAACAATTAGATGGTAAATTGCTAGACTAAATGCACCAAGTCCAATTTCCATAATCATATAACCCATTTGTCCAACAGTAGAATAGCCCAAAGATCTTTTAATATCAGGAATTACTAACATTAATATAGATGCAAACACTGCAGTAATTAGTCCAAAAATAAATGCAACATTTAAAACAGCAGGTGTTAATAGTAGGATAAAAGCTAATTTATTAAGTACAATTCCTCCAACATTTACAACTCCTGCATGCATTAATGCTGATACAGGAGTTGGTGCATGAGAAGTATATGGTAGCCATAAGTGAAAAGGAATAATTGCAGATTTTACAATTGCTGCAAACAAAAATAAAAATGCAATAATATAAGTACCGTCTTTAATCGTTCCTATCTCATACATAGCTTTCCATTGTTCATTTAAATTTGATAAATCGAAAGTTCCAAATATTTTGTATGTTAAAACAATTGCAATAATAAAAATCAAATCAGCGGCTCTGTGAATAATAATTGTCCAACCACCATGTTTTACAGCCTCTGTTGATTCTACATTAAATGTAACTAAAAAATAAAGCGTAAGACTCATCATTTGCCAAGCCATTACTAATATAATAAGATTGTTACTCATTATAATTAAATATATGCTTGCAAAAATAAGGTTTAATAATATAAAGTATCTTTTATAACCTTTTTCATCCCACATATATTTCATAGAATATTTAATAATAACTAAACTTAAAATAGATACATAGACTACTAATATTGATGCTAATTTATCAAAAGAGAGTAACTTATAACTATCATATATATTGTTTCCACTTGACATTACAGCACTAGCATTTACAATGCTTATTATAATAATCAAATATGCAAAATATAAACTTATTTTCCCCAAATCTAGTTTCTTATTCCAAAAGGCAATAATCACAGCTGCTATTATAGGGAGCAACGGAATAATGAAAATTAAATCATGCAATATGTAGTCCTTTGTATTATATATCTTATATAGTTATCATCATTTTGTAACAAATAAGCGGTAGTATAACCAAATAAGCAAAGAAGAAAGTTAAAAATTTAATTAATAATTATTTATTAAAGTTAGGCGATTATTGTATACAATTACATGACATTAATCTAACAAAAAGAACATTAATTACTTCGTATAGAAGCTATTATTAAGTATAAATAGCGATAAATAGCGATAAATAGCGATAAATAGGGGTTTGTTCTTTAAATATTCTTACAATTAATAATATTTTGTGTATATTTAACTCAAGTATGTAAAATATATTTATTATGTTTATTATTTAATGAACAATTAATTAAATGCTGATAGAATCCAGATAAGGTTTTTCTTGAATTAGCAAAAATATGTTTTATAAATATAAGTAAAACATGCCGTATTCAAAATTAAATTAGAAATTATATGAGATAAAAAGTTTATAATTTTAAGCTTTTTGTTAAATAATACAAGTATTAAATATTATAGGAGGATATAAAATATGTCACAAAAAATTAATGTAGGCCCGGTGGGCTACATGGTATCATCTGCTCCATCTATGGGAGTAGAAATCGCACCAGAAAATAGTGCAATGTTAATGGGTGAAACTGTTGATGTTGATGTTGCTATGAGAGCCGCTGCTAAAGAGCTTTTAACGCAAGATAATCCTACAATTTTCCCCGGACCTCAAGTTCTATGGGATTGGAGAGATGATGTAACTGCAAAATCAAAAGAGATTTTAGATTTAGCTGCTGAAATTCCAAATTGTAGAATAATACCTATGCCAGATTACAGACCTAAATATCCTAAAATTGATGTTGAAGCTGAAATCAATCCAAATCATCCAAACTTAACTATCTTACACAATAGAATTAAAGCCTGTATATTTGTAGGTGTTCATTGTCATTATGCAAATTTAACGTTAAGAATGATTAGAGCAGGTACTAGTTGTTATACTATTGCAATGTGTGCATTTATGGGTCATGAAGAAGCTATGGCATCTATTAGAGATGTACATGCTGATGATATTAAAAAATTTAAAGAAGTATTAATTGAAGTGAGAGATGAATTAGGAATTAAACATACTACAACTCCACCACCAACAAACCCATCATTACCAAAAGAAAATTGGGACAGCTTAAGTCCATCTGATTATGGTGAATATAGACAACTTATCATGCCTAAAAAAGGTATTGAGAATGTTACAGAAACTGAATAAGGAGGAGGTAAAATTATGAATACACCAGAACAAATGAAAAAAAAGAAATTAGTAGATATTGAGTATCTTTTAAAAGAGGCTCCAAGAGAAAGAAACTTTATTACGGGTGCCCAAGCAATGTCTGAGGCAGTTAAAAGAGCTAGTGTTGATATGGCAATAGCATATCCTATTACACCTCAATCAGAAGTAATGCACCTTGTAGGTGACTTATTCGCAGATGGACATATAAAAGATTATTACAGAGCCGAAGAAGAACTTGGTACAATGTCAGCAATTGCTGGAGCTGCTAGAGGTGGAGTACGAATGTTTACGGCTACTTCTGGACCTGGATTATTAAGAGGAATTGAAGCAATTGCTTCTTGGCCAGGACATAGAATACCTGCTGTATTAGGTGTACTTACGAGAGTTGTAAATGCTCCATTGTCAATTCAACCAGATAACATAGAAATGGCTTACTTATTACATTGTGGTATTATTATGTTACACGCAGAAAATCAACAAGATGTATTTGATATGACTTTAGCTGCATTTGCAATTGCTGAAGAAGTTGATGTTTATATTCCTGTTTCAGTTTCAACTGAAGGATTTTTTGTTACACATGCTAAGGGATATGTTGAAATGACACCTGAAGATATGGCCTTGACTCCAATGGATCCATACAAAGCTCCTGTACCTGCAATGGACAATGAAGTGCCACCTGCAAGAATTCAAAGAGATGCTCCTGTACAAAAATCAAATTTTATGAGTTATTTAATTCATGCAGTTTGGCAACAAGAAATTTATGACTCAAACAGAAGAGCCATGAAATATATATATAAGTATTTAGGTGGTCCAATTGAAGTTGTAAACCCTGAATCACAAGTATTTATACTTGCATCTGGATGTGCAGCAGCACAAGCTAGAGAAGCACATAGATATGCACAAATTGAGGGTTTAAGCGTTGGACTTGTAAAAGTTAGATCAATTAGACCTTTTCCTGAAGCAGAAATAATAGAAGCACTAAAAGATGCTACATGTGTAATCGTACCTGAACATAATATTGAAGGTTGGTTATCAAAAGAGGTTAAAGCAACTATTCCAAATGGTGGAATAGTAGTAAACGGACCTAGAGTTTATGGTGGTATGACATTACCAGTTGAATTAATTATGACAGAAATCTATACTTCACTTGGTATGAAATCTGACACATTACAAGCATAGGAGGAAATAAATTATGGGTTTAAAATATATAGAACCATCATCAGCGTTTAGACAATATTTACCAAAAGATTATGTTGAATTAATCGATTTTGGTCCATTTGGTAAAGATCCAAAAGATTTTGGTGTTGAAAATATGGGAAAATTTAAAGAAATAGTTGAAGAACATCCTATGTGTTCTGGCTGTTGGATGGCATATTTCATTAAGGTATTCTTTGCGTCACTTCCAAATCCAGAAGATACAGTAACTATTGGAACTGCTGGATGTGGTAGACTTGCTATTTCACAAGCTGCTGTTCCATTTATATATGGAAATTATGGAGATCAAAATGCAATGGCATCTGGTATAACAAGAGCTTTTAGATTAAGGTTTCCAGATAAAATCAAAGATGTAATTACAATTGCAGGTGATGGTGGTATGATGGATATTGGATTTTCAATGACTATGCATGCTTGGTTTAGGGGTGAAAAATTCACTACCATTATGCTTGACAATGAAGTATATGGTAATACTGGAGGACAAGAATCTGGTATGAGTGAAAAAGGTGCAATATTAAAGATGTCTCCAAAAGGTAAAAATTTTAACAAAATGCCAGCTATGCAATTAGCTATTGATGCTGGGTGTGTGTATGTTGTAAAAATTTCTCCTACAAATATAAAAAAATGTGGAAAAGTTTTAAGAAGAGCAATATTTGCAGCTAGAGAATTTGGACCAACATTCGTTCATGCATATACTTCTTGTAATATAGAATATTCAATTGCAACTGAAGATGTTTTTCAAGATGCAAAAGACAAAGAAAAAGGTTCATTTAAATTTGAAGAATACATGACAGATGATGTTAAAGAATTATTTGAAAAAATTGAAGTAAAACCTAAAAAGGTGGTAAAATAATATGAAAAGATATAATATAAGAATTGCAGGAGTTGGAGGACAAGGTGTTGTTACATCTGCTCACATTTTAGGAAATGCTATGTCAAATGCTGGTCAATTTGCATCGCTTGTTCCATTTTTTGGATCTGAAAAAAGAATGGCACCAGTTGAAGCTTATGTAAGAGCGTCAAACGAACCTATATTTGAAGTAGGTGAAGTTGTATATCCAGATATCATTATGATTTATCATCCTCAAGTTGTTACTCACGGAAAATCGTACACTATGCCATTTTATACAGGTTTAAAACCAAATGGAATTGTAATTATAAATACTGAAGTTGATATATTAAATGATGATGATAAAAAAGTTTTATCAGATTTAAATACTACAATAATTACTTACAACGCAACAAAAATGGCATTAGATATTGCTGGTACTGAACTTGCTACAAATATGGCAATGATGGGGATATTATTTGGAATTACAAAATTAGTAACTCCTGATGATATAGAAAAAGCGGTAAAAGAAAGATTTTTAGGAAATTCATTTGTAGCCTCTGGTGGAACAGCTACACTAGATAATGCAATTGCTGCTAAATTTAAGAAAAAAGAAGAACTACTTGCTAAAAATATGGCGGTTATAAACAAAGCATTTACCTTAGTTGAAGAAAATGGTTGGGCTTAACTTAGTCATAAAAATAGTTGGCTTTAATAAGCTCTACATAAGAATAGTTAATTATAATTAATAAGGAAGAAACAAAATGTATTATATTGCAAAAGTAAATGAAGATATGTGTGAAACTTATAAGTGTAACACTTGTACACTATACTGTCCAGAAGCTAACACTTTAATGTATAACAAAGATAAAGGTGCCAAAGGCGTTGCTTGGGTCGATGGAGATAGATGTAAGGGTTGTGCAATCTGTGTATATGTATGTTCTGATATGTTAAAAAGAGATTGTATTGAGATGGTATTTGTTACTGCTGATGATGATGCGTAAGTAATATTGTGGTTTTACCACATTAATGTCAATAATATGTAAAACTTTAATTAGAAATCCTAATTAAAGTTTTATTATTTAAAATAAAAATAAAAATTAGGAGAAGAATATGGCTAATTTAGGCCCAACTCATTATTCACCATATCCAGTTGCCCATTATGATGGTGTACTTACACCACCAGTTGGAAAAGGGTTATTACTAACAGAAGTTGTTGATGAAGATGTAGCTATGAGAGAAATAGCAAGAGTTATGTTAACGCATGAAAATGCAACTATATTTCCAGGTCCTCAAGTATTATATGCTTGGAATGAAGAAGCTAAACAAAAAGCTACTTTGATTAAAGAGATGGCGGATGTATTAAATGCTAAAATGATACCTATGTATGATTATAGACCAAAATATCCAAAAATTGATGCAGAAGTTGAAATCAATCCAAATCATCCAAATTTAACAATTTGGCATAACAATATTAAAGCGTGTATATTTGTTGGTGTTCATTGTCATTATGCAAATGTAGCATTAAAAATAATAAGATCTGAAACGGATTGTTACACATCAGCTATTTGTGGTCTTTCAGGACATGAAGATGCAATGGCTACAATTAGAGATCAGCATGTTGATGAAATGAAAAAATTTATAGAAATTGCTAAAGAAGTAAAAAAAGAACTTGGTAAATAGGTAAAGGTGGTTAAATTATGAAAAACGAAAATGAACAAACGAATTGGGCTGATCAGAAGATAGTATCTGCTGATTATTTACTTTTTGAAGCGCCAAGAACTAAGCATTTTATGACTGGTTCTGAAGTTGTTAAAGAAGCAATAAAAAGATCTACTGTTGATGCTTCTGTATCTTATCCTATTACTCCACAATCTGAAGCAGCTCACTTAATTGGTGAACTATGGGCTGAAGGTTATGTCGGAGCTTACTTTAGAGGTGAAAATGAATTTGGTGTTATGTCTGAAGTTGCAGGTTGTGCAATGGCAGGTGCTAGAGTAGTAACTACGACTTCTGGTCCAGGTACATTAAGAGCTATGGAAAACTTTCCAATGTGGTCTGGTACTAGAATACCAGTTCAATTAATATTAATGGCAAGAGGGATTAACTCTCCACTAACAATCCAACCAGATAATCTTGAAGTTTCATTTATGTTAGATACAGGCTGTATGATTTGGTATGCAGAAAATGTTCAAGAATTATTTGATATGACAATTGCAGGATTTATGGTTTCTGAACAACCAGATGTTCATGTTCCAATTGTTACAGTTGTAGATGGTTTCTTTGTATCTCATACAAGAGAATCTGTTATGCTTCCAAATGATGACATTGCATTGCCTCGTTATGATTCTTACAAAGCTCCATTACCTCCAATTGATGCAGAAATGCCTCCTGGAAGATTTTTAAGAGATCCATTTGTAATGAAATCTAATTATATATCTTATGCAACTCATGCTTCTTGGCAATGGGAAATAAGATCTGCTATTGATAGATCTAGACCTTATGCAACACATTATTTAAAAGGACTAGTTCATGTAACTGGTGATGATGATGCAGAAATTGCATTTGTTGCTTGTGGAACTGCATCAATGCAGGCAAAAGAAGCACAAAGAGAATTAACTAAAATGGGTATAAAAACTAAAGTAATTAAACTTAGATCTATTAGACCATTCCCACATGATGAATTATTAGAGGCAGTTGAAGGTATAAAACATATTTTTGTTCCAGAATTTAATGTTTCTGGTTGGCTGAACAAAGAAGTTAGTAGTTCATTATATAATAAATGTACAGCACCTATTGTTGGTAGACCAAGAGTTGCAGGTGGTATGACTATGCCAGCTGAAGCTATTATCAAAGAAGTTTTAGAAAACATAAATAACGATCAAGGAGGAAAGTAATGTCAATAGAAATCTATAAAATTAACGAAGAATTTAGAGATATCATGCCTCAAGAAATTATTGACTTAGAAGAAAATGCTTCATGGGGAGATCCTAACCGTGGTATTGCAGATTTACAAGATAAAAAAGAAATATTAGAAGAACATTCATTATGTGCTGGTTGTCCTGAAGCTGCTGCTTTAAGATATATTTTGGCAGCATTTCCAAAACCAGAAGATACAATTGTAGTTAATTCTACTGGTTGTACTTCATTAATGTTCCCTCATATAGCGTTACATACTGTACATTCACTTTTTGGAAATCAAAATGCTGTTGCATCTGGAATAAAAAGAGTTTTAGATTGGAGATTTAAAGATAAAATTAAAGATGTAGTTGTTTTAGCCGGTGATGGTGCAACTATTGATATTGGTTTAGATTATACATTACAATCATTCTTTAGACAAGAAAATATTACTACAATTTGTTTTGATAATGAAGTATATGCTAATACTGGTGGTCAAGAAAGTGGTAGTACACCTAAAGGTCAAGTATTTAAGATGGCTCCTAAAGGAAAAATATTTGATAAAGTACCTATGTGGGAACTTGCCGTTACTTCTGGTTGTCATTATTCAGCTAAATTAACTGTATCTGCACCTAAAAAAGTTGCAAAAGTTATAAAAGAGGCAATTTATATCGCTAGACATATTGGACCTACTTATGTACAACTATATACTCCATGTATTCTTGAAATTGGTCTTGATGCGCATGAAGGTTTAGGTGAAATGAAAGAGCAAGATAAAGACAGATTTGCTGATTTCAAATTTGTATCTGAAGCAGGTAAAGAATTACTTGCTCAAAAGAAAGAGGAGGGATTATTATAATGTCTAAAGATTCAATAACAATAAGAATGCCAGCACTTGGAGGACAAGGAGCAGTTACTGCTGCACATATTGCTGCAACTGCTGCTGATACAGAAGGTTATTATGCTGTTTCTAATCCTTTCTTTGGAGCTGAAAAAAGAATGGCACCATCTGAAAGTTACACAAGAATTGGAGTAGTTCCTATTTATGATAGAGGTGAAGTTGTATATCCTGACATAGTTATGATATATCACCCACAAGTTATTACTATGGGTAAATCATATACAATGCCTTTTTATGCAGGAATTAAAGAAAATGGTTTAGTTATTATTAATAGTGAAACTGATTTATTAACTAAATCAGATAAAGATTATTTAGATTCTTTAAATGTGAAAGTTTTAAGTAAAGATTTTACTAAATTTGCTGTTGAAATTGCTGGTACTGAGCTTGCAACAAATATGGCTATGTTGGGTGCTTTATTTGGTGCTTTAGGTACTGTTGATAAGTCTGCTATTGAAGAAGGTATTAAAGATAGATTTCTTAAGAAATATACTGCTTCTGGTGGTACTGCTACACTTGATTCTGTAATTCAAAAGAAATTTAAGAAAAAACAAGATTTAATTGACAAAAATCTTCAAACAGCATCTGCTGCTTATGATTTAGTTGAAACTTGGGCTAAAGAAGTTGAGTTACAAGCTTTTTTACCTGCTGCTTCAAAATAACAAATAACTGTGCTCGCACAGTTATTTTTAAAATACTAATATAAGATATTAATCTTATATTAGTATTTTAAAACTCACATATTACTCATAACAAATTAAGGTTACTCATATGATATCATCATTTATTATCACAGGATTTTTAGGTGTAGGTAAAACAACAATGCTTACAAATAGTGTCAAAAAACATTTCACAGATAAAAAAATTGCAATAGTAGTTAATGAATTTGGAGATATTGGCGTAGATAGTAAAATATTAAAAAACGTCTATAGTGAAGTATTAGAAATATCAGAAGGGTGTATTTGTTGTCAATTAGCAGAAGAGTTTGAAAAAGGCGTTAGTGAAATAATAAAAAACTATGATCCTGAGATTATATTTGTTGAAACATCAGGAGCTTCAGAACCATTTCCTATATTTTTATCTTTACAAAATCTTGGCATATCAATAGATGGAATTGTTTGTGTTGTGGATAGTAAAAATATTAATTCATATATTGATAATTCTACTGCAAAATATCAAATAGGTGGATCTAATATTATTATACTAAATAAAACAGATTTAGTTGATGATAAAATATTACAAGATGTAAAAATTACAGTGGAATCAATAAAAGATGAATTTAATATTAGAAATACTATGACAAACAAAGCAATTTTTAAAAATCATGTAGTATATGAAGCACAACAAGGTCTTGTAAATGAAGAAGTTTTTCATGGATTGTATAAAGTAGAAGATTTTATTGACTTTAAGAAAAATGATAATATTCATTTACATCATACACATGAAGATAAAATAATACAAAGTATAGTATATTTAGATGATAATATAAATTTTGCTGATCTTGATGAAATATTAGATAACTTACCTTCTAATATATTTAGAGTTAAGGGTGTTGTTAAAGTGAATGATGTTCAAAATCCTATTTTTGTTAATTACTCATTTGGAGATTTATCATTTGAAGAATTAAATGAGTATAAAGAAAAATCATTGTTAATTTTAATTGGTACGGATATAAAAAAAGATGTACAAGATTTATGTGATGCAAATAAAATAATGAATATAAAGAGCTAATGATGTCAGAAAATAATCTATTAGAAATAAATAACATTACAAATAATGATATTTTACAAGAAATATTAGACAATGAACAAATACATCAAGAATTAAGTGAAAATATATTTTATACTCACTTATTAAAAGAACTTTCACCTCAATTAGAAAGTATATACAATATAGATAACATACCTGAATTTGATGATTTATATGATGACTTGGAAAATTGGTCAAATTTTCAAACCTTGAGTAACTCTCGTAAATTTTATGATGAAAATAATCGTATAAGCGATGAATTTGATCAGTTTATATTTGATAAAAATGAGATGTATTTTACTATGATATGGTTATTGTGTATGGAAAGAAAAAGTATAAGAAATACTTTTACTACTTTACAAACATTAATAAAACAAAAAGATAATGAAGTATTTAAAAGATTAGACTTAATTAGTAATTATGATGAAAGTTTATATTTAAAAATGATACTTGCATATAATAATTTATTGAAAATTTCTGACATTATGGATGATTATGCAGAAGATAATAAAGATATATTTTTTATAGAGTCATTAAAAGCATTTAAAATCCTCTCAAAAATTAATTATAATGATTTTTATAAAGATAAAAAATTAGACATGGATATAATAAAAAGTAAAAAAGATAATTTTTTAAAGTTAATTGATATTATATAATTATACAGTACATATGTATTAGATATATTTGATTAAGTGATACTTATATATAATAGTTTATAAGAATTAGAAAAAATATAACAAAAATTATCTAATCACTTTAGCAAAAATGCTAACTCAAAAAATGAATCATGATTCTTTTACTTCATGGAGCAAACCAGGTATCCGTGCACAATTATTAAATGCTAAAACACTAGAATTAGAACAAGATTTTATAGTACAACAAAATACAACTAGTATACATATTTTAAATAAAGATTTATTTATATTAAATAAAAATAAAATTTAGATATAATCGCTAATATTAGAATATAG
>CAZEXK010000007.1:0-27939 GCA_964516815.1 uncultured Helicobacter sp.
CATCTATTGATAATGCTCCAGAAGAAAGAGAAAGAGGTATTACAATTAATACTTCTCATGTTGAATATGAAACTGCTACTAGACATTATGCTCATGTTGATTGTCCAGGACATGCTGATTATGTTAAAAACATGATTACAGGTGCTGCTCAAATGGACGGTGCAATTTTAGTTATCGCATCTACTGATGGTCCTATGGCTCAAACAAGAGAACATATTTTGCTTTCTAAGCAAGTTGGTGTACCTTATATAGTTGTATTTTTAAATAAAGAAGATCAATTAGACGATGAAGATAAAGAAGAAATGTTAGAATTAGTTGAAATGGAAGTAAGAGAATTACTTTCTGAGTACGATTTCCCAGGTGATGATACTCCAATTATTGCTGGTTCTGCATTTAAAGCACTTGAAGAAGCAAAAGCTGGAACAGCTGCTGAGTGGTCTGAAAAAATTTATGCATTAATGAATGAAGTTGATACGTATATACCAGAACCAGTTAGAGATACTGAACAAGATTTTTTAATGCCAGTTGAAGATGTATTTTCAATAGCAGGTCGTGGAACAGTTGTTACTGGTAGAATCGAAAAAGGTACTATTAAAGTAGGTGAAGAAATTGAAATCGTTGGAATTTCTGATACAGCTAAAACAACAGTTACTGGTGTTGAAATGTTTAGAAAAGAGATGGATCAAGGTGAAGCAGGAGATAACTGTGGAATCTTATTAAGAGGTGTTAAAAAAGAAGATGTTCAAAGAGGACAAGTTTTAGTTAAGCCAGGTACAATTACACCACATACAGAATTTGAATGTGAAGCGTATATTTTATCAAAAGAAGAGGGTGGTAGACATACTCCATTTTTTACTAACTATAGACCACAATTTTATGTTAGAACAACAGATGTAACAGGATCTATTACATTAGCTGAAGGTACTGAAATGGTTATGCCAGGAGATAATGTAACAGTTAATGTTAAATTAGTTGCTCCTATTGCTCTAGAAGAGGGAACAAAGTTCGCTATTAGAGAAGGTGGTAGAACTGTTGGTGCTGGTGTTGTTTCTAAAGTAATTTCGTAAGTAGGATTAGTTATGGCAAATGGAGTTAGAATTAAAATTGGTTTAAAATGTGATGAATGTGGTGATATTAATTATACTACAATGAAAAACCCAAAAACACACACTGAGAAGTTTGAAGTTACTAAGTACTGCGCAAGACTTAAAAAACACACTTTACATAAAGAAATTAAATTAAAATCGTAAGATTTTGATTTGTTTATAAGTTGGTTTTCCAACTTATATATAATAGGCCAATAGCTCTAATGGTAGAGCACCGGATTCCAAATCCGGGTGCTGGGGGTTCGAGTCCCTCTTGGCCTGCCATATAGTATAAAGTATTAAAATATTGATGAATACTTTAATATTTTATACATGAAATTAAAGGATAATTTTGAATAATATAAAATCATATTATAAAGAAGCACGAGATGAATTACATAAAGTTATTTTTCCAATAAAAGAACAAGTGAAAAGTGCTTATCTTTCTGTATTCATTGTAGTGACAGTAATTTCACTATATTTAGCACTTATTGATTCAATTATGTCAGTAAGTTTATCATCTATAATTAAATAAGGATTGACTATGGCACATAACTGGTATGCAATACAAACTCACTCAGGAAGTGAACTTACAATTAAAAATGCACTAGAAAGTTTATCTAGTGATTTAAATGATGGAAGAATACAAGATGTGCTTGTACCTACTGAAGATTTAATTGATATAAAAAAAGGTAAAAAAGTAATTATAGAAAAACCACTTTATTCTGCATATGTATTTGCTAATATTGATTTAGATACAGCACTTTGGCACGCAATTCAGTCTATGCCAAAGGTTGGAAGATTTATTGGTGAATCTAAAAGACCATCACCATTAAGTAAAAAAGATATTGAACAAATTTTAAATAAAGTTGAAAAAAGAGAGGCACCTAAACCTAAAGTTTCTTATGAAGAAGGTGAATTACTTAGAATTAAAGAAGGATCATTTTCTAATTTTAATGGTCATGTTGAATCATTTGATATGACTTCTGGGATTATAAAATTAAATGTATTGATTTTTGGAAGAAATACACCTGTTGAGATTTCATATACACAAGTAGAAAGAGTAGCTGAATAATATTCAGCTTAATTAGTTTAATATAGTTATTAAAATTTGCTATTTATAGTTGATTTTTATGCCTATGGCAAAACATTTACAAAATAATAAGGAAAAAAAATGGCAAAAAAAGTTACTGGAATACTAAAACTTCAAATACCAGCTGGTGCTGCAAACCCATCACCTCCTGTAGGTCCTGCACTTGGACAAAGAGGTATTAATATAATGGAATTTTGTAAAGCTTTTAATGAAAAAACAAAACAAAATGCAGGATTTAAAATACCTGTAGAAATTACAATTTTTTCTGATAAAAGTTTTACTTTCGTTACAAAACAACCACCAATGAGTGAATTGATTTTAAAAGCTGCAAATATTAAAAAAGGTAGTGATAACGCACTTAAAAATAAAATTGCATCAATATCACCTGAAAAAGTAGCAGAAATCGTGAAACAAAAAATTTCAGATTTAAATACTAACGATGAAGCACAAGCTGCAAAAATTGTTGAAGGTTCATGTAGAAGTATGGGAGTTACAATAGACTAATTATCTATTTGTAGTTATAGCCAAATACCACATAGGCATTAAAAGTGGAAGCGTATTTTAAAAACGCGAAAAGGAATAAAATGAGTAAAAGATATAAATCTTTATTAGAAAAAGTAGATGTAGAAAAGAGTTATAGTATTGATGATGCTATTGTATTAGTTAAAAGTTTAGCATCAGTAAAATTCGATGAAACTGTAGAATTAGCATTAAATCTTAATGTTGATCCAAGACATGCAGATCAAATGATTAGAGGTGCAGTTGTACTACCAAGTGGTACAGGTAAAACTGTTAGAGTAGCTGTTATGGCTAAGGGTGTTAAAATGGATGAAGCTAAAGCAGCAGGAGCTGATATTGTTGGAAACGATGATTTAGTGGAATCTATCCAAGCTGGTAACATTGATTTTGATGTTTTAATTGCAACTCCTGACACTATGGGTCTTGTAGGTAAAATAGGTAGAATTTTAGGGCCAAAAGGATTAATGCCAAATCCAAAAGTTGGAACTGTTACTATGGATATAACAAAAGCAGTTAGTGATTCAAAAGGTGGGAAAGTAGCATATAGAGTTGAGAAAAAAGGTATTATTCATGCTGGTATTGGAAAAGCATCTTTTAGTGCTGAAGAAATCAAAGCAAATATCAGTTCTATTATGAGTGCTATTAATAAACAAAAGCCAGCATCAGCAAAAGGTAGATATGTAACTACTGCTAAATTATCTTTAACTATGAGTCCATCAGTTAGTATTGATTCTAGTGAAATGATGGATATTAAATAAATTATTGTACTTTGTACAATAATAACTTATTGAATAAATAAGTTAATCTTAAAAACTAATGACCGTGGGTGAAATTTATTTCATAATTCCTGCGATAAGTTTGTGTTTTGGAAGGAGAAACTATGACTAAAAATGATAAAAATGATATTGTAGAATATCTTACAAGTGAATTCAAAAAATCTGAAGCTATTGTTGTTGCAAGTTTTAATGGTACAAGCCACAAAACTTTAGAACAATTAAGAATAGCAGCAAATGACGCTGGAGCTAAAGTAAGAGTTGCTAAAAACTCATTAGTAGGAGTTGCATTAGGAAAATCAGAATTACCAGCTTTAGAGCTTAAAGGTGATTCTATCTTTATTTGGGCAGAAGATCAAATTGCAGCTTGTAAAGTTGCTGATGCATTTGCTATAGCAAATAAAGAAACTTTTTTAATTAAAACAGGAATTATAGATGGCGAAATAGCTGATCTTAATAAAATAACAGCATTTGCTAAATTACCTGGTAGAAATGAATTACTTGGTATGCTTGCAGCTACTTGGATGGCTCCTGTTGCTAACTTTACAATCGGACTTGATGCACTTAGAAAGCAAAAAGAAGAAGCTGCATAATTATTATGCAAGATAGACGCATAATTATTATGCAACAATTAAATATTTAAGGAAAAAAAATGGCAACTTCTAAAGAAGACGTATTAGAATTTATATCAGGATTAAGTGTATTAGAACTTTCTGAATTAGTAAAAGAATTTGAAGAAAAATTTGGAGTATCTGCACAACCTGTTGCAGTTGCTGGTGGAGCTGCTGTTGCAGATGCTGCTGATGAGAAAACAGAATTTGATGTAATCATCAAAGATGTTGGAGCTAAAAAAATTAATGTAATTAAAGCAGTTAGAGCGTTAACTGGTTTAGGATTAAAAGAAGCAAAAGCAATGGCTGAAGAAGCTGGAGCTGTAGTTAAAGAAGGTATATCAAAAGATGATGCTGAAGCTGCAAAAACTGAATTAGAAGCAGCAGGTGCTACTGTAGAAGTTAAGTAATTATACTTAGTTCGCTATATAGGCATTTGTTTAATGCTCCGTTTTATACGGAGCATTATTGATTTAAGATAGAGCACTCTAAAGTATATAAATATATATTTTCGAGTGCTTTTTTTCGTAAGAAATATGTAAAGGTAAAATTACAAATTCTTAAGTGCATTTTAAATGTAAGTTTAAAATAAAAAAGCAATAAATATAAAATTATATGAGGTATTCAATGTTAAATTCATTACAATCAGGAAATAGACTAAGAGTAGATTTTGCTAAAAATCCACAGAAAATCGAAATTCCAAACTTATTACTATTACAACAAAACAGTTATAAAAACTTTTTAATGGTTGGAAAAAAAGATCGAAGTGAAGCAGGTATTGAAAAGATATTTAAATCAATATTTCCAATACACGATAATCAAAATAGATTTACTCTTGATTATATTAAAAGTGAAGTTGGAAAACCAAAGTATACTGTTGATGAAGCTATGGTTAGAGGATTGACTTATTCTATTCCACTTAAAATTAATGTTAGATTAACTTTATGGGAATTAGATGAAAAAACAGGTGAAAAAACTGGTGTAAGAGATATAAAAGAACAGCAAATATTTATAAAAGAAATACCATTAATGACAAATAGAACTTCTTTTGTTGTAAATGGTGTTGAAAGAGTTGTCGTAAATCAATTGCATAGATCTCCTGGTGTTATATTTAAAGAAGAAGAATCATCAACTGTACTAAATAAATTAATTTATACAGGTCAGATTATTCCAAATAGAGGTTCTTGGTTATATTTTGAATATGATGCAAAAGATATCTTATATGTAAGAATTAATAAAAGAAGAAAAATTCCTGTTACTATATTATTACGAGCAATAGGATATTCTAAAGAAGATATTATTAAATTATTTTATCCTGTAATTGAAATTAAAATTAAAAACAACAAATTTTTAAGAAAATTTATTGCTGAAGATTTTACAGGTAGAATTGATTATGATTTAATTGATGAAAAAGGCAATACTATTATTACTAAAGGTAAAAGACTTACTTCTAGAAAAGCTAGTGCCTTGGAAACGGGTGGTTTAAAATTTGTTGAATATCCTATAGATTTATTAATGCAAAGACATACATCTGAAACTATTTACGACCCAGAATCTGGTGAAATACTTTTTGACTCATTAACGCAGTTAGAAGATATAAAACTTAAAAAGCTTCTTGACTTAGGATTTAAAGAGTTAAATATTGCAAATGATTTAGCAGAAGGTCATGATAATTCAATTATCAATGCTTTTAAAGCTGACAGTGAATCAATAAAACTTATCAAACAAACAGAAGAAATTGAAGATGAAAATGAATTATGTGCAATAAGATTGTACAAAGTTATGAGACCAGGTGAACCTGTAACTGCAGATGCTGCACAACAATTTGTTAAAAAATTATTTTTCGATCCAGAAAGATATGATTTAACTAAAGTTGGAAGAATGAAAATGAATCATAAACTAGGTGTTAATGTACCTGAATATGTACCAATTTTAACAAATGAAGATATTATTAAAACAATTCAATATTTGATTAAAGTAAAAGCTGGACACGGACATATCGATGATAGAGATCACTTAGGTAACAGAAGAATTAGGTCAATTGGTGAATTGCTTTCAAATGAACTACATAATGGTTTAGTAAAAATGCAAAAAGCTATTAGAGATAAAATGACCACATTAAATGGTACATTAGAAGATTTAATGCCTCATGATTTAATTATGTCAAAAATGATTACATCAACAATAACAGAGTTTTTTACTTCTGGTCAACTTTCTCAGTTTATGGATCAAACTAACCCATTATCTGAAGTTACACATAAAAGAAGGCTTTCAGCACTAGGTGAAGGTGGTCTTGTAAAAGAAAGAGCAGGATTTGAAGTTCGAGATGTTCATCCTACACATTATGGTAGAATTTGTCCTGTTGAAACACCTGAGGGTCAAAATATTGGTCTTATTAATACTTTATCTACATATTCTAAAGTTAATGACTTAGGATTTATTGAAACACCTTATAAAAAAGTTGTAAATTGTGTAGTTACTGATGATATAGAATATTATACTGCTTCACTAGAAGAAGGAAAAACTATTGCTCCTGGATCTACTATATTAGATAGTAAAGGTAAAATAGTTGATACTCTAATTGAGGGTAGAATTGATGGAAATATAATGATGGTTGAATCAGCAAATGTTGAACTTATTGATGTATCATCTCAAATGGTTATGGGTGTTGCTGCATCTTTAATTCCATTTTTAGAACATGATGATGCCAATAGAGCACTAATGGGTTCAAATATGATGAGGCAAGCTGTTCCATTATTAAAACCACAAGCACCAATTGTTGGTACAGGACTTGAAAAAACAATAGCGAGAGATTCTTGGTCTGTTTTAAAATCTAGCAAAGATGGTATTATTGAAAAATCTGATGCAAAAAATATATATGTAAAAGGTGAAGATGAAGATGGAGCATATATTGATCAATATATTTTATCTAAAAATCAAAGAACTAATAATAATACAGCATTTGGGCAAAGAAACCTTGTAAAAGAAGGAGATAAAGTCTTTAAAGGTCAAGTTATAGCCGATGGTCCTTCTATGGATAAAGGGGAATTAGCTATTGGAATAAATGCGACTGTTGCATTTATTCCTTGGAATGGATATAACTATGAAGATGCGATTATTTTATCACAAAAATTAATTAAAGAAGATGCATTTACATCTGTTCATATATACGAAAAAGAAGTTGAAGCTAGAGAATTAAAACATGGAAATGAAGAGATTACAAGAGATTTACCAGGTGTTAAATCTGAAAATATAGAGCATTTAGATGAAGCTGGTGTTGTTAAAATTGGAACATATTTAAAACCAGGAATGATTATGGTTGGTAAAGTTACTCCAAAAGGTGAAATCAAACCAACTCCTGAAGAAAGATTATTAAGAGCTATTTTTGGTGAAAAAGCTGGACATGTTTTAAATAAATCAATGTACTGCCCATCTTCTATGGAAGGTTACGTTGTAGATGTTAAAGTATTTACTAAAAAAGGTTATGAAAAAGACGATAGAGCAATAAAAGCACTCGAAGATGAAAAAGCAACTTTAGATGAAATGCATCAAGATAAATTACAAATGCTAGATAGAGAAGAAATACTAAAAATTAATGGTTTATTGTGTAAAAACGAGTTAGTTACAAATGTTGATGTTAATGATACATCATTTAAAAAAGGCGATACTCTTACTTTAAAAGAATTAGAAATTGTTAATAGATTTGCTATGAAAAAACTTGTATCATCTTATGATACAAAAGTATCTAAAAAATATAATGATATTAAAGCTCACTTTATAAAGCAAAAAACTGAATTAAGAGAAGATCATGAAGAAAAACTTAATATTTTAGAGCATGATGATATTTTGCCTTCTGGTGTAATTAAACAAGCTAAAGTATATATTGCAACTAAGAGAAAAATAAAAGTTGGTGATAAAATGGCTGGACGTCATGGAAATAAGGGTATTGTTTCTAATATTGTTCCTGAAGTTGATATGCCATATATGAAAGATGGTTCAACAGTAGACGTTATATTAAACCCATTAGGTGTTCCATCAAGAATGAATATTGGACAAATACTTGAAGTTCATCTAGGTTATGTAGGAAAAAAACTTGGAAGTCAAATACAAGAAATGTTTGATGAAAAGAGTAAAACATTTATTGAAGATTTAAGAGCTAAAATGATCGAAATTGCAGATGTTGCTAAACTTATGAATGCAGCTGAAGTTTTAAATAGTATTGATGATGAAAAACTTCTAGAATACGCAAGAGATTGGACAAATGGCGTTAGATTTGCATCTCAGGTATTTGATGGTGCAAAAGCATCTGAATTTGACAAACTATTTGAATTAGCAAAAATTGATAGCGATGGTAAAACAGAAATATATGATGGTATGACTGGTGAAAAAATGAAAGAAAGAGTTAATGTTGGAGTAATGTATATGCTTAAACTTCATCACCTTGTTGATGAAAAAGTACATGCAAGATCTACTGGTCCATATTCTTTAGTAACACAACAACCAGTTGGTGGAAAAGCATTATTTGGTGGTCAAAGATTTGGTGAAATGGAAGTATGGGCTCTTGAAGCTTATGGTGCAACTAGTGTGCTAAAAGAAATGCTAACAACTAAATCTGATGATGTAGAAGGTAGAAGTGCAGCATACAAAGCAATTGCAAATGGAGAGAATGTTCCAAATTCTGGTGTTCCAGAAACATTCTTTGTATTAACAAAAGAACTTCAAGCTTTAGGGCTTGACGTAGTAATTTATGAAGAGGTAGAAGAAGATGAGTAAAAATACAGTACTAAAAGCTATTGATATACAAGAGTTAGATAAACCAAAAGATTTTACAGCATTCCAAATAAACCTAGCAAGTCCTGCTAAAATTTTATCATGGTCGTCTGGGGAAGTAAAAAAACCTGAAACTATTAATTATAGAACACTTAAACCAGAAAGAGATGGTTTATTTTGTGCTAAAATTTTTGGACCAGTAAAAGATTATGAATGTATTTGTGGTAAATACAAAAAAATGAGATATAAGGGTGTTGTTTGTGAAAAATGTGGTGTTGAAGTAACATCATCAAAAGTAAGAAGACATAGAATGGGACATATTGATTTAGTTGCTCCTGTTGCACATATCTGGATGGTTTCATCTTTACCTTCAAGAATAGGTACTTTACTTGGTGTTAAGTTAAAAGATTTAGAAAGAGTACTTTATTATGAAGCTTATATAGTTCAAAATCCAGGTGATGCTTTTTATGATAGTGAATCTACTAAACCGTTAATGAAATTTGATATTTTAAATGAAGAACAATATAGATACATAAATGAGAATTATGATGATACTGGATTTGAAGCACAAATGGGTGGTCAAATTGTACATGATATATTAAAAAATATTGATTTAGTTGAATTACTAAATTTCTTAAAAGAAGCAATGACAGCTACAAAATCAGAAGCAAAGATAAAAACTATTATAAAAAGAATTAAAGTTGTAGAAAATTTCTTAAGTAGTGGAAACAGACCAGAATGGATGATGTTAAAAGTTGTACCAGTTCTTCCACCTGATATAAGACCTCTTGTAGCTCTTGATGGCGGTAAATTTGCTGTTTCTGATGTAAATGATTTATATAGAAGAGTAATAAATAGAAATAATAGATTAAAAAGACTTGTTGAACTTGATGCTCCTGAAATTATTATTAGAAATGAAATGAGAATGCTTCAAGAAGCAGTTGATGCATTATTTGATAATGCAAAAACAGCAAATGCAGTTAAAGGTGCTAATAAAAGACCATTAAAATCATTATCTGAAATAATTAAAGGTAAGCAAGGTAGATTTAGACAAAACTTACTTGGTAAAAGAGTTGATTTCTCTGGAAGATCTGTAATTGTTGTTGGTCCAAAATTAAGAATGGATCAATGTGGACTTCCTAAAAAAATGGCTTTAGAGTTATTTAAACCACATTTAATGGCAAAACTTGAAGAAAAAGGTTATGCAACTACATTAAAAGCATCAAAAAGATTAATAGAAGCAGAAACAAACGAAGTTTGGGAATGTTTAAGTGAAATTGTTGAAGATTATCCTGTATTATTAAATAGAGCTCCAACATTACATAAACTTTCAATTCAAGCATTTCATCCTGTTTTAATTGATGGTAAAGCTATACAATTACATCCTTTAGTTTGTTCTGCTTTTAATGCGGATTTTGATGGTGATCAAATGGCTGTGCATGTACCATTGTCACAAGAAGCTATTGCAGAAGCAAAAATTCTTATGATGAGTTCAATGAACATATTATTACCAGCATCAGGTAGAGCTTTAGCTGTACCATCACAAGATATGATTTTAGGTTTATATTACTTAACACTTGAAAAAGCTGGTGTTATTGGTGAGCATAAAATATTTGCTGATTTAAATGAAGCTATGATGGCACTAGAAGTTAATAAAGTTGATATTCATGCAAAAGTTAGAACTCCAATTAATAATCAAATGGTTACAACAACAATAGGTAGAATGATAATAAAAGATATTTTACCTGAGTTTGTACCTGAATTCTACTGGAATAAAATCTTAAAGAAAAAAGACATTGGTGCTTTAACTGATTATATTTATAAGCATGGAGGATATTCTGTTACTCCAAGATTTTTGGATAATTTAAAAAATATTGGTTTTAAATATGCAACAAGTGCTGGTATCTCAATTTCTATTGATGATATTAGAATCCCAGATTCAAAAGATGGACTTGTAAAAATTGCTAAAAAAGAAGTTGTTGAAGTACAAAAACAATTTAATCAAGGTTTATTAACTGAGCAAGAAAGATATAATAAGATTATTGATATTTGGACAGCACTTAACAATAAATTGGGTTCTGAAATGATGGATATTGTAAAAACTGATAAAGATGGATTTAATTCTATTTATATGATGGCTGATTCAGGTGCTAGAGGATCTGCTGCGCAAATTAGACAGCTTGCTGGTATGAGGGGACTTATGGCTAAACCAGATGGTTCTATTATTGAAACACCAATTGTATCAAATTTCCGTGAAGGTTTAAATGTACTAGAGTACTTTATTTCTACACATGGTGCAAGAAAAGGTCTAGCAGATACTGCACTTAAGACAGCAAATGCTGGGTACTTAACTAGAAAACTAGTTGATGTATCTGCTAATGTTAGAATATCTATGGAAGATTGTGGAACTCATGAAGGTATTACAATTTCATCTATAGTAAATGGTAATGAATTAGTAGAATCACTTGAAGAAAGAATAACAGGTAGAGTTATTGCAAATGATATTGTTGATCCAATTTCAAACGAAATATTATTTAATGAAGGTTTATTAATCACAGAAGAAGATGCTAAAATTGTATCTGATGCTGGTGTTAAATCTGTAACTATTAGAACACCAATTACATGTAAAGCAGAAAATACTTTATGTGCAAAATGTTATGGACTAAACCTAGGAGAGCAAAGAAAAGCTAACCCTGGTGAAGCTGTTGGTGT
Organism: uncultured Helicobacter sp.; assembly: GCA_964516815.1. Taxonomy (GTDB): domain Bacteria; phylum Campylobacterota; class Campylobacteria; order Campylobacterales; family Arcobacteraceae; genus CAIJNA01. The sequence continues at coordinate 11,564 of CAZEXK010000007.1, forward strand.
ACTAGCTGCTCAAAGTATTGGTGAACCTGGTACTCAGCTTACATTAAGAACATTCCACGTTGGTGGAACTGCTAGTGCTACACAAGCTGAAAAAGAATTAAAAGCTACTAGTGAAGGTTTCTTAAGGTATTATAATATTAATACTCATACATCAAAAGATGGTAAAAAAATCGTTGCAAATAGAAGAAATGCAGCTATTTTATTGGTTGAACCAAAAATCAATGCTCCTTTTGAAGGTACTATTGATATTGAAACATTACATGAAGAAGTTATATTAACTATTATGAATGGAAATGATGAAAAAAAATATTACTTAAGAAGAGATGCGATTGCTAAACCAAATGAACTAGCAGGAGTAAGTGGAAAAATTGAGGCTAAATTGTATTTACCATTTAAAAATGGAGATAAAGTTAGTGCGGATGATTCTATAGTTGAAATAATCAAAGATGCTTGGAATGTTCCTTCAAGAATACCATATGCTAGTGAATTATTAGTAGAAGATGGAGCTCCAGTTACAAGTGAAATTAAATCAAGTGATAGTGGTGTTGTTAAATATTTTAAACTAACTGGTGATTACTTAGAACCTGTAAGTGATATTAAAGTTGGTGATGTAATTACCAAAAAAGGTTTATTCGCAATTATTATTGATTCAAAAGATAGAGAAGCATCAAGATTTTATATTTCAAGAGATTCTCAAATCGTATTAGAAAATGATGCTGTTGTTGAAAAAGGTGATGTTATTGCTAAACCATCAAAAGAGTCTCATGTTGTTATTTCACAATGGGACCCATATTCAAATCCAACTATTGCAGAAAGTGATGGGAAGGTTGAATTTAGTGATATTATTCCAGGCCTTACTGTTTTAGAACAATATGATGAATTAACAGGTACTTCTAAATTAGTTGTTAATGAATATATTCCAGCTGGTTATAAACCTGAAATTTTAGTAAATGGTGCAAATAAAACTACAAGGTATGTACTTGAACCAAAAACTGCTATTAATGTTGTTGATGGTGCTGATATTAATGTTGCTGATGTTATTAGTAAAACACCAAAAGCTGTTGCAAAATCAAGTGATATTACAGGTGGTCTTCCTAGAGTATCTGAATTATTTGAAGCTAGACGTCCCAAAAATATTTCTGTTTTAGCTGAGTTTGATGGTGTAATTTCATTTGGTAATCCATTAAGAAATAAGCAACGATTAATTATTACTAATAATAATGGTGATAGATCAGAAACTTTAGTTGAAAAAAGTAGAACAATACTTGTAAGAGATGGAGAGTTTGTACATGCTGGTGAAAAACTAACTGATGGTCAAATTGCATCTCACGATATATTAAGAATTTTAGGTGAAAAAGCATTAAATGAGTTTATTGTTTCAGAAGTTCAAGGTGTATATAGAGGACAAGGTGTATCTATTGCTGATAAGCATATTGAAGTTATTTTATCTCAAATGTTAAGACAAATAAGTATAATTAATCCTGGTAATACAAAATTTGTTACAGGTGATATGGTATCAAGAAAGAAATTTGCTATTGAAAATAAAAAGATAATTAAAATAGGTGGGGAACCTGCAATAGCTGAACCAATTTTACTTGGTATTACAAGAGCAGCTGTTACATCTGATTCTATTATTTCTTCAGCATCATTTCAAGAAACAACAAAAGTTTTGACAGAAGCTGCTATTTCATCTAAAGTAGATATGCTTACTGATTTAAAAGAAAATGTTGTTATTGGTAGAACAATACCTGTAGGTACTGGTCTATATGCTGATAAAAAAGTTACATTCTCAAACGAAGATTAAAATTATAAAGAGATAATAAATATTATCTCTTTACTTATAAGTTTTAATAAATTATAATAAAATTTGCTTGATAATATTCAGCAAATATCCATATTATTTTGATATAATCGCATATTAAACAAGATGAAAGATATACTTATGAAAAGAGTTGAATTATTATCACCAGCTGGAAATATTGAAAAATTAAAAATTGCATTTGCATATGGTGCAGACGCTGTTTATGGGGGAGTTAGTCACTTTTCACTTAGAATACGTTCAGGTAAAGAATTTACAATGGAAAGTTTTAAAGAAGGGATTGATTATGCTCATAATATTGGTAAAAAAGTTTATGTTACTATTAATGGGTTTCCATTTAACTCGCAAATTAATCTTTTAAAAAAACACATCCAAAATATTGCAGAACTTCAACCAGATGCTTTAATTGTAGCTACTCCTGGTGTTGTTGCATTATGTCATGAATTAGCACCAAATATTCCTATACATTTATCAACTCAAGCAAATGTTATGAATTATCTTGATGCAAAAGTATATTATGATATGGGTGTTAGAAGAATTATTGCTGCTCGTGAAATATCGCTTAAAGATGTAATTGAGATAAAAAAACACTTACCTGATCTTGAAATTGAAATTTTTGTTCATGGTTCTATGTGTTTTGCTTATAGTGGTAGATGTCTGGTATCTTCTATTCAAATGGGAAGAGTACCTAATAGAGGTTCTTGCGCTAATGATTGTAGATTTGAATATACGCTTTATGCTGGTAGTGAGGAACATGGAACATTATTTAGACTGGAAGAAGAACCAGATATTGGAACTTATATATTTAATGCAAAAGATATGAATTTATCAGCTCATGTAAAAGAAATATTACAAAGTGGGGCTGTTGATAGTATTAAAATTGAAGGACGAACAAAGTCACCATATTATGCTGCTATTACTGCATACACTTATAAAATGGCTATTAATGATTTTTATAATGATTGTTTTGATGCTAAAAAGTATGCAAGAGAATTAAATACTACAAAAAATCGTGGATTTACTGATGCATATTTAATACATAAGCCATTCGAAAGAGCAGATACACAAAATCATGACTTTGCAATGAGTGTTGGTACATATGAGGTTTCTGGACTTGTTATTGAAGATAAAAAACATTTTATGTGTAAATATAAAACATTAAGAAATGAAGATATTGAAATATTTGCCCCATATGGCAGTGAATTTGAAGAAATAGATAACGATATTGGAAAAATTTTTCAAAAAAATGGACAATATTATATTAACTTTAAACAAATATTAACAAAAAACAATAAAGTATTAGATGCTGTTCATAGTGGAAATACTAATCCTATACAATTACCTTGTGAATTACCATATTTAACAATGTTTAGGGTTGAAGCTAAAATAGGTGAAGAATCTTGTAGTGCTAGTTAAAAGTTTAACTAAATAAAAAATTAAAATTAAAATTAAAAGGAATAATATGAATTTTGTATCAATAGTAATGGGAAGTAGAAGTGATTATGAGGTAATGAAGCATTGTGCTGACACATTTGAGGCTTATCATGTAAAATATGAATTAATTATATCATCTGCACATAGAAGCCCACAAAGAACTAAAGATTATATCAAAACTGCTGAAAAAAAAGGTGCACAGGTATTTATAGCCGCTGCAGGAATGGCAGCACATTTAGCAGGTGCTTTAGCTGCTAGTACAACTAAACCAATAATTGGAGTTCCTATGAAAGGTGGTGCTATGGATGGTATGGATGCTATGCTTTCTACTGTACAAATGCCAGCTGGAATGCCTGTTGCTACAGTTGCATTAGGTAAGGCTGGTGCTATTAATAGTGCTTATTTGGCTATGCAAATATTAGCATTGTTTGATAATGAATTAGCAATTAAATTAAAAGAAGATAGAGTACTAAAAGAAAAGAAAGTTGAATCTGATAGTAAAGAAATTGAAGTTATTATATAAATTTTATTTTTAAGGTACTAAAATGAAACAGCTGTATGAAGATTTATGGTAGCGTTTGTTATTATTATAAATCACCTTATATAAAATTATATTTATTTACAGGGGATAGTTACTTTAATTGCAATTGTATATGGAGTACTTTTATTGTTAATAACTATAAAGGTACTACAAAATATATGATAAACTCACTTAAAAAACTAAGAAAGTTAAAACCTGATGTTGTAATTAGTAGTGGTTTTATAGGTGAAGTTTCACATGACAATATTTCTAATGAAGAATGGCTAAATGCAATCGAGTCAAGTATTTCTAAACTTATAGATTAACATTTATCTCTTTTTATCTTTTGAATTACTTTTTCTTTGTCTATCAAGCATAGCTTTATTTCTTCTATTTTTTTTATAATCTACAAAACCTTTTTTTTCACTTAGACTTTTTTTCTTTGCTTGTCTTTGTCTTGGTTGTCTATCTTCAAGTTCAAATCCTTTGTATATTTCTCTTTTAATATTTAGCTTAAGATTAATTTCCATTTTTGAAAAAGTATTATAATCTTCAGTTGTTAATAAACTAATTACATAACCACTTTTACCAGCTCTACCGGTTCTTCCACTCCTATGCGTAAAATCATCTGTATTTTCAGGAAGACTATAATTAATAACTAAGGGTAGTTCTTTTATGTCAATACCTCTTGAACTAATATCAGTTGTAATTAAAGCTTGTACTTTTTTGTTTCTAAAAATTGTAAATGCTTTTAATCTATCATTTTTTTTGATATCACTATGTATAACTGTAGCTCTTATGCTTTTTTCAAACATATATGAATTAACCTCATTGGCTTCTTCTTTGGAACCTACAAATACAAGTGCTTGATTATTGCCTTGAGCTTTTAATATTTTATATAAAAGTTCAGTTTTTCTTTTTTTATCTACTTTATAAGATTTATGATTTATTGCATTAACAACATCTCGTCGTTGTGATACTTCAACACTTATAGGTTCATACATAAATTCTTTTGCAAGTTTTTTAATATTGTGAGAAATTGTAGCTGAACACATAATTATATGTCTTTGTGTAGAACATTTTGACATTAAATAGGATATTTGTTCTATAAAACTATCATCAAGCATAAAGTCAGCCTCATCTAAAACTATATTTGTTATTGATGATAAGTTAATATGATTTTCTTTATGTAGGTCTATTAATCTTCCTGGTGTAGCAACAATTATATCTACTCCTTGTGCTAAAGTATCTATTTGTTTTGCTTTTGGCATACCTCCAAATATAGCAGTTGAAGTGATATCCATATATTTACTATAAATGCTAACTGCATGTTGTATCTGACTTACTAAGTCACTAGATGGAGCTATAATAAGTGCTCTTGGAACTCTATTTTCATTTTTTGATAGCTTTGATATTTTTTGTAATATTGGTATGACAAAAGCAGCAGTTTTCCCTGTACCTGATTTTGATGCTGCTAATAAATCTATATTTTTTAAAGCTAATGGTATTATTTTTTTTTGTATTGCTGTTGGATTTGGATAATTTAGTTCATCTATTGCTTTTAAAATATCATCTTGTAAATTAAAGTTTTTAAAGTTATTCATATGACATTATAGCATAATCTTAGATAATCAAAATTGCATTATATTTTGATATAATTACAAAAAAATAAAAAGGCATAACTTGAATATAGATAAAAACTTATTATTACGAGCAAAAAATTCATGTGAATTATGTAAGCGTACAAAAAATTTATTTGAATTTATAGTAACACCAAGAAAAGAAAAAATTATTGTTTGTGAATTATGTCATACACAATTAAATACTACACTTGAACAATCACATTGGCATTGTTTACATGATTGTATGTGGAGTGAAGTTGATGCTGTTAAAGTAGTTGTTTTTAGAGTACTTACAAAACTAGGTAATCAAGATTTATTGGATATGATGTATTTAGAAGAAGACACTAAGCATTGGGCAAATGAAGGTCTATATGCACAAAATGTAGATGAACAAATAAGAAAAGATGCAAATGGAAATAAATTACAAGCAGGAGATAGTGTAATTTTGATAAAAGATTTAGATGTTAAAGGTGCAAATTTCACAGCAAAAAGAGGCACTATTGTTAAAAATATTAAAATAGGGGATGTTGATAATCATATAGAAGGTAAAATTAATGGAACATCTATATATTTAAAATGTAATTTTATAAAGAAATAGTTATTTGTGATTTAATGAAAAATAGCTCTTGATTTGGGTTTTTAGTTTGTACATAGTACACCATATGCTAGAGGTTCTTATATGGCACATGAATATTTATCTAAAAATAATAATAAAAAATCATTATTATAATCAAGTAAAAAAGTAAAATTTAATTAAGCATTTTATAAGTATTTAAAAGAATTCACAAAAAATTAGTTACTTAAATATTAATTTTAATAAATTAATACTATACTATGGAAAATTAAATATATTATTTAATAAAAAAAGGAAAATCATGTCATTAAATACAAAACTAACATCATTAGTAACGTTTGGTTTAATTATTACCGCAGTTTTAATTATACTTGCCTCAGTTGTTGAGTCTAAAAAAGCATTATTACATGCAGAAATGAATACACTGAAATCACATAAATCCGCAAAAAGTGGCGAAGTTAAAAATTATTTGAATATGATAAAGGCTTTATTAACTTCTCTAGCTTCACAAAAAGGTACACAAGATGCATTTGAAAGCTTTGAAAGCAGTTTTTATAAATTAAACGATGAATTAAAACTAGATATTAAATATTTACAAGATAAAGTTAGTTTAGATTTTAAAAATAATTATTTGGATAAAGTCATTTATTCTGTTCCAAATTCGCAACAACGAAAACCATTAAATGATTATATTGCAAAAGATAAAAATGCATTAACTGCTCAGTATATATTTATAACTGATAGCAAAGCAGCCTTAGGACAAAAAAACGACCTTGAATACAATCCAAAATATAGCTCCTCTTATATGGATGTTCATAAAAAGTATCATGAATCGTTTAATAAAGTCTTAGTTGAATACGAATTGTATGATATTTTCATAGCAGATTTAAAAGGTAATTTAATTTATACTGATTTTAAAGAAAAAGACTTTGCAACTAATATAAAAACTGGAGTGTATTCAAATACAGGAATTTCAAATGTATACAAAAGTGCACTAAAGTTAAATAAAGGGGAAATAGCTTTTGATGATTTTAAACCTTATGAGCCAAGTTATAACTCATTTGCTTCTTTTTTAGCAACACCTATATTTGTAAATGGTGTTAAAAAAGGTGTTTTAATATTTCAAATGCCAGTTGATAAAATTAACAATATAGTGCGTTTTGATGATAAATTTGAAGAAGCAGGATTAGGTAAAAGTGGAGAAGTTTATTTAGTTGGTAGTGATTACAAAATGAGAAGTAATTCTAGATTTAGAGAAGATATTGATAACGAAATAATACAAAAACTTGGATCTACTATTGGAATTTTAGAAATTAAGACAGAAAATACTATAGCTGCAATACGTGATGGAATAGATACCGGTAAAGGTATTATTAAAGATTATAGAGGTACAAATGTACTTAGTATGTATCAAAATATAAATATGTTCAATGGGCAATTAAAATGGGTACTTGTCGCTGAAATAGATGAAGAAGAATCATTAAAACCAGTATTAGAATTAGAAAAAATAGTAATAATTGATGCTTTAATTATTACTATTATATTAGTACTTATTGTGTTATTTATGATTAATAAAATAGTAATAAAACCATTAAAAATATTTGAGGATGGATTGTTAAATTTCTTCTCATATCTTAATAAAGAAAAAAGTGAAGTTAGCTTATTAAAAATAACTACAAAAGATGAGATAGGACTTATGTCTCTTGAAGTAAATGCTAATATTAAAAAAATAAATGATAATCTTGAAGTTGATAATCATTTGATAAAAAATGCACAAGAAACCATAAATAGGGTAAAAAATGGTTCGTATAGTGAAACAATACATGGAGAAACATCTAATAAAGCTCTAGAAGAATTTAAAGATAATGTAAATGACATGATTATTGCAACTAAACAACATTTTTTAGATGTTAATAAAATTTTAGGTGAGTATGCTAATTACAATTATACAAATGAACTTGAAATACATGGTATTGAAAAAGGCGGAGTTTTTGAAAAACTAGTTAATGATATCATTGCACTTAGAAATGCTATTACTGATATGTTAATTGAAAACAAACAAACAGGTGTAACTTTAGAAGATAGTTCTAATGATTTACTATATAATGTTGAATCTCTAAGTACTGCATCAAATAGTGCTGCATCATCTCTTGAAGAAACATCTTTAGCTTTAGATAAAATAACTAATATTATTTCAGTAAATACCTCTAGTATAATACAAATTTCTTCATATGCAAATGAAATTACAACATCTGCAAACGATGGACAAAACTTAGCAAATCAGACAACAACAGCTATGGATGAAATAAATACAGAAGTTTCTGCAATCAATGAAGCTATAACAGTAATTGATCAAATTGCATTTCAAACAAATATTTTATCACTTAATGCTGCTGTTGAAGCTGCAACAGCAGGAGAAGCTGGAAAAGGTTTTGCCGTAGTTGCACAAGAAGTAAGAAACCTTGCATCAAGATCAGCTGAAGCTGCAAATGAAATAAAAGCATTAGTAGAAAAAGCATCAATAAAAGCAAATGGTGGTAAAACAATTGCTGATAAAATGATACTTGGTTATGATAAATTAAACGGAAGTATTTCTAAAACTATTGAGTTAATTTCAAACGTTGAAAGTGCATCAAAAGATCAACAAAATGAAATTGAACAAATCAATGATGCAGTAAATCAGTTAGATAAGCAAACACAAAAAAATGCAATTATTGCTAATAAAACAAGAGATATTGCACTTCATACGAAATCAATAGCAACTAAGGTAGTTGAAAATGCAAATGAAAAAGAATTTGTTGGTAAAGAGGATATTAGTTCAAAAAAGACTGAACTTTAAAATATATTAATAATTTAATATATTTTATTATTTATTAGTAGCTTTTCTTATAATTACAGGTAAAGTTACTATTAGTAAAAAAAATACAAAAACAAATATAGCTAAGATATCAAAAGTAAAAAATGCAGGAGGTGGTCCTTTTACAATAAGACCTTCAGATTCATCTTTTGTAGTTAAATATATACTTACAAATGCAATACTAATAAATATAGCGGCTAATATACCTATGATAATTATTTTTTTTAATTTGATAATAGATTCTTTTATCTTGTAATATTATCTAAAAGTAGTTTAAATAAATTTTAGACATAAAAAAAGTCCCTTAAGAAAAGAGACCTTTTTATTTTTGCTACTAAGTAATCATACTTATGGTGCGGATAAGAGGACTTGAACCTCCACGCCGTAAAGCACCAGATCCTAAGTCTGGCGTGTATACCAATTTCACCATATCCGCATAAGAAATATGATTAATTAGTAACAAAATATGGTACTCCCAGCACGATTCGAACGTGCGACCTACGCCTTAGAAGGGCGTTGCTCTATCCAGCTGAGCTATGGAAGCATTTAAAAATAAATCATAAATGGGGTAAGTAACCGGAATCGAACCGGCGACCTTCTGAACCACAACCAGACGCTCTAACCGACTGAGCTATACCTACCATAGGGTTTATAATTTATAATTAGTTTTTAAATATCATTTTAAAAATGGTCGGAGTGAGAGGATTCGAACCTCCGACCCCCTGGTCCCAAACCAGGTGCGCTAACCAGGCTGCGCTACACTCCGTTTATTATTTTTAAATGTGGATGAAATTATACCTTATAATTATTTATTTGTCAAGACATAATCAATAAGCTATGAATTATATTAATTATAATAAAACATAATAAGTTCTATTAATTGCATAGTTTTTTAAAATACTAGGACATTAAGTATTTTGATTTTCTTGTTATTATTAAATTTAATTAGAGTATTTTAATTTCATTAATTAAATCATCTACACTTAGAGAATAGTCATTACCTTTATAATTTAATGCTGCAATTGTATGTACTAATGAACCTGTGATACATGCATCTAATCTATCATATCCTTGTGCTAATAATGAAGCAATGAGTCCCGCTAAAACATCACCACTTCCTCCAAAACTTAAAGCACTAGTTCCAAAGCTATTAATGAATAACTTTTTATCATGTTGAATTAGTACATTTGCACCTTTTAAAAGTATAACTATATTTGGATATTTTGTACAAAAATCATTTAGGTATTTATATCTATCATTTTGTAAAGTTTTTACATTTATTGTGGCAATTGAACATAGTTTTAATAAGGAACAAAATTCTTTTGGATGTGGCGTTAAAACTATATTTTTTTTATGTAGTACTTTTAATATTTTTTCATTGTAAAATATATCAGCATCTAGTAATAAAGGTAAGTCATTAAAAAGAATACTTTCATCAAAATGCTCACCAAGTCCCATTCCCATTGCTATAGCACTAGTGTTAGTAGATAAGCTATTACTATACATTATACTATAAGGTAAATTTGTTTGAGATGTTATTGCTGTAACTAATCCCACACCAAAGTTAAGTGCAGTTTGACAAGAAATAATGCCAGCTCCTTTTTTATTTCCTAACAATATAGCTAAATGTCCAAAATTACCTTTGTTTGTATTTTTTTGCTTTCTTTTTGGCAGTATTAAATCACTTTTTTGTAATAAAAAACAAGAACTGATATTTTCATACAAACTTTCATGTATTCCTAAATTTGCACAAATAATATCACCTACGTAATCTTTAGCACTATCACTAAACAATGATTTTTTATATGCACCCATGGTTATAGTTGTATTTGCAATAAAAGCAGTGCCTAAGATTTGTCCTTTTTGATTTAATCCTGAGGGAATATCACATGATATTTTATATGCATTTATGCTATTCATATGTTTTATTAGATTTTGTGAGTGCTCATCTAATACTCTATTTAATCCTGTACCAAATAAACAGTCAACAACAATATTTGTTTTAGTAATTTGTTTTATACTCGAAAGTTCTTCTAAGCCTAAGCTTAATGTACGTTGTTTTTGAAGTAATGGCATTGTTTTTTTTATTTTTGAGGCTATATATAAACTTACATTAAATTTTTTAAATAATTGTCTTGCTAATACTAAGCCGTCAGCACCATTATTACCAGAACCACATACTATCAAAATAGATGATTTTAAAGTGAAATTTTGACATATATAATCATGTATAGCTAAGCTTGCATGTTCCATAAGTATATCCTCACTTAAAAAATATTTTTCATAACATTTTTTATCTAAGGTATTAATTTCACTATAAACATTCAACATTATTTAAAACTCCATTGATCATTTATCAATATTTTTTTTACTTTGTCTTTTACATTTCCTTGAAGTTCTATCCATTCATCTTTAATAGCTCCACCACAAGCAAGTTTTGTTTTTAACAATTTTAATATTTGTTTTTTTTCTATATTGTCTAAATAAAATCTACCTACTAGAGTAACTGGTTTACCTTTTCTTTTTTCAAAAGTAAATACTAAATTGTGTTGTTGTTTCGATAACTTTCTATTAGAATTGTTTATTTCTGTTTGTTTTTTTTGTTCATAATTTTCTTCATTTAGCTTAGCTCCCATTGTAAACATATTTAGCCCCTTATTGTTTTACATTTTAGTAAAATTTATCTAAAAATAAAGATAATTTGAGGTAAATTTGGTTAGAATTAGCACCTTAATAAAAGCAAAAATTATAAGAAATGCTTGAATATATGTAGGAGTAATTAATGGCAATTATGATTAAAAAAAGAAATGGTAGAAATGAAGTTTTAGACATAAGTAAAATTCAAAAAAATACTATAGCCTCAACTGAAAACTTAAGTGGTGTTTCTCAAAGTGAATTAGAAATAGATGCACAAATTAAATTTATAGATGGTATGAGTTCTTCTGATATTCAAGATGCATTGATTAAAACAGCAGTGGAAAAAATTGATATAGATGTTCCAAACTGGACATTTGTTGCTTCTAGATTATTTTTATATGACTTATATCATAGAGCTGGAAAAGCTACACATGGCTTAAAAGGTAGTGCATATAAGCATCTATTAGATTATATAAAATGTGGACAAGACAATGGAAGAATAATACCAGGACTTGAAGATGGCTATGACTTAGATGACTTAAATAATGAAATGGATCAAAGTAGAGATTTACTTTTTAATTATCTTGGTATTAAAACATTGTATGATAGGTATTTACTAAAAAATATTGACGGAGAACCAATAGAACTTCCTCAACAAATGTTTATGGGAATCTCAATGTTTCTTGCTCAACATGAAGAAAATAAACAAGAAAAAGCAAAAGAATTTTATAATGTTATTTCAAAATTTGAAGTTATGTTAGCCACTCCTACTTTATCAAATGCTAGAACAAATAGACATCAATTAAGTTCATGTTACATAGGATCTAGTCCTGATAATATTGAAGGTATTTTTGACTCATATAAAGAGATGGGATTATTGTCTAAATTTGGTGGAGGAATTGGCTGGGATTGGAATAATATTAGAGCCTTGGGTGGTGTAATTGACAATCATAAAAATGCAGCTGGTGGAATTGTACCATTTTTAAAAATAACGAACGATATTGCTTTAGCAGTTGATCAGTTAGGCACTAGAAAAGGCGCAATTGCTGTTTATGTTGAACCATGGCATATGGATATTGAAGATTTTATTGATTTAAAGAAAAACTCAGGAGAAGAAAGAAGAAGAGCTCATGATTTATTTCCAGCGTTATGGATAAGTGATTTATTTATGCAAAGAGTTTTGAATAATGATCACTGGACACTTTTTGATCCTTATGAAGTAAGAGATTTAAACACTTTAAGTGGTGAAGAATTTACAAAAAGATATGAGCAATACGAACATGACGATAGTGTAAGTAAAAATGTAATTAAAGCAAAAGATTTATGGAAAAAAATACTTACTTCATATTTTGAATCAGGTAGTCCATTTTTATGCTTTAAAGACAATGCAAATAGAGCAAATCCAAATTCACATACAGGATTTATAAGATCTTCAAACTTATGTACAGAAATATTTCAAAATACAAATCCAAATGAGTATAAAATTAAAATTGAATTTGTAGATGGAAGTGTAAACTTATATGATGAAGATGAAATAGTTGTTGTAAATAAAAATATAGAAAAAAAAGCAAATAAGATTTCAGCGCTTGATACTATAGAAGGTGTAAAAATATATATAGTTGAAAAACAAAAAATAGATGGTAAAACGGCTGTTTGTAATTTAGCTTCTGTAAATTTGAGTAAAATAAATACGAGTGAAGATATTAAAAGAGTAATACCAACTGCTGTTAGAATGCTTGATAATGTTATTGATTTAAATTTCTACCCTTTACGAAAGGTAAAAGCTACAAATGCTCAGACAAGATCTATTGGACTTGGTGTAATGGGGGAAGCTCAGATGTTAGCAGAATCTCAAATTACATGGGGTTCAAATGATCATTTCAAAAAAATAGACCAAATTATGGAAGAAATTTCATACAATACTATAGAGTCATCATCTAATCTTGCTGTTGAAAAAGGTAAATATCCAGAATTTGAAGGAAGTAAATGGTCACAAGGTATAATGCCAATGGATCATGCACCAAAAGCTGTTGATGCACTAGTTAATAGAGACTTATTTGATACTGGGTGTGATTGGGAGGCTTTACGAGAAAAAGTTAAAAAAGATGGAATGAGAAATGGTTATTTAATGGCAATTGCTCCTACTTCTTCTATATCTATTTTAGTTGGTACAACTCAAGCTATTGAGCCTGTTTATAAAAGAAAATGGTTTGAAGAAAACTTATCTGGACTTATTCCTGTTGTAGTTCCTAGTTTAAATGCAAGTACTTGGGCACACTATACTCCTGCATACGAAGTTGAACAAAAAGACTTAATAAGAGCAGCTGCAATTAGACAAAAATGGCTAGATCAAGGACAAAGTACAAATGTATTTATGTCGCTTGAAAAAGCTAATGGTAAGTACTTACATGAAATATACACTTTAGCTTGGCAATTAGGATTAAAATCGACTTATTATTTAAGAGGTCAGTCACCAGAAGCTGCTTCTGATGTTGCAGATAGAAGTCAAGAATGTGTTGGATGCCAATAATAATAAAACTAGGAATTTAAATATATGAGTGATTTAAGCAAAAAAACAATATACAATCCACAATCAAATGAAAGTATAAACGATAGACAAGTGTTTGGTGGAAACTCAGATGGAATGTTGAACTTTACAAAAGCAAAATATAATTGGGCTTTAAAACTTTGGGATACCATGGAAGCCAATACTTGGTTTCCTAAAGAAGTACAGATGACAGGAGATGCTAAAGATTATAAGGCATTAACAAGTGCAGAAAAAAGAATGTATGATTTAGTATTATCACAACTTATTTTTATGGATTCTTTACAAACAAACAACATAATGGATAATATGAATCCATATATAACTGCACCTGAAATAAATGCAATTTTAAGTAGACAAGCTTATGAAGAAGCTAACCATAGTAAATCTTATGCTGTTATGGTTGAGTCTATTTCTGATAATACTGACAATATTTATAATATGTGGAAAACAGATGCAATGTTACAAAAGAAAAACTTATTTGTTGCTAATTCATTTAAAGCATTAGGAGATGAATTAAGCGATGAATCTATGATATTAGCTATGTTTGCTAATCAGTTACTTGAAGGTATATATTTTTATAGTGGGTTTGCAGCTATGTATTCACTTGGTAAAGCAGGTAAAATGCTTGGTTCTTCACAAATGATAAGATTTATTCAAAGAGATGAAATCACTCATCTTTTAATATTTCAAAATATGTTATCAAGTTCTAAAATAGAAAAACCAGAATTGTTCACGCCTGAACTTGAAGAAAAAATCAGAATAATGGTAAGAGATGCAGTTGAAATAGAATCACAATGGGGCATGTATATCACTCAAGGTCAAATACTTGGATTTACTGATGCAATTATTAGACAATATATTCAATATCTTGCAGATGAAAGATTAAAAGCAATAGGTTATGCACCTGAATATAATGTAAAACATCCTATACCTTGGGTAGATGGATATGCTAGTTTTAATGATCAAAGAGTTAATTTCTTTGAAGGTAATGTTGTAAATTATTCTAAAGGTTCTTTAGATTTTGATGATTTTTAATATTTAATACAATTAAATTGTATTATTGAACAAAAAATCATTAATACTTCATACTAACACTCTACTATTAAATTTATCTGTCTTAATAAGCTTTTAAAAATAAAAAATTAAATGGCTTATGATATGTATGAAAACCTTATTAAACAGAATGTTTATAATCAAATTTATATATAATAATGAAAAAAAAGGAAAATCATGGAAATCCAAAGATTTGAACAAAAAACTAGAATGAGTAGAGCCGTTATACATAACAACACAGTATATTTATGTGGACAAGTAGCAAAAGACACAAGTAAAGATATAAAAGAACAAACTGCTACTACTTTAGAAAAAATTGATGAATTATTAAAAAGTATAAATACAGATAAAACAAATGTATTATCAGCTACTATTTATATAAAAGACATGTCATTATTTGCAGATATGAATGCTGTATGGGATGCTTGGGTTAGTAAGGGATTTTCACCTGCAAGAGCATGTGTACAAGCTAGTATGGCAAGAGAAGAAATATTAGTTGAAATTTCAATAATTGCAGCTGTTTAATAATTATGAATTTAGTAGCTTTACAATTTGAAACTTCTAGAAATTTTGAAAATAATTTAGATACTTTGATTAAATTGATAAAAAATTGTGATGAACAATCTTTTATCTTAGCTCCTGAATTGTGTTTGAGTGGATTTTATTATGATTTGTTAGATAAAGCTTATGAAATATCATTAAAAGCTATTGATATCTTAAAAGAACTTAGTACAAATAAAATTATATCTTTAACACTTGTAAATAAAAAAGATAATAAATATTACAATACTTTGTATATATTTTATAAAAATAAAATAGTTCATAGCCAAGCAAAAGTAAAATTGTTTTTACTTGATAATGAAAATAAAAACTTTACAAGTGGAAATGAACAAGATATAAAAATCATAGATATTGATGGTATAAAAGTTGCTAGTTTGATATGTTTTGAACTTAGATTTGTGCAGTATTGGAAAACAATACAAGGTGCTGATATTATACTACTACCTGCTATGTGGGGTAAAAGTAGAAAATTACACTATGAAAGCTTAAGTACATCTTTGGCAATTATGAATCAATGTTATGTAATAGCTAGTAATAGCTCAAATGATGATATGGCAAAAAGTTCAGGTATCATCTCGCCTTTTGGAATACAAAACAGAGATGATACTAGAGAGTTAATTTCTTTAGAATTTGATAAAAAAGAGATTAAAAAAATGAGAAGATACCTAGAAACAGGGATAAAATAAACTTTATCAGAAAATAAATATTAGTATTTGTCATTAATACTACTAATATATTTATTAAATATTAT
>CAZEXK010000007.1:28039-41346 GCA_964516815.1 uncultured Helicobacter sp.
AATACAAAATATTGGAATAAGTTTAAAAAGTCAGGTATGCTTAAAAGCTAAAATTTTAAAGAGCCAATATTTTTAGAATCATGTTTTTTATATCAATAATCTCTTTTTCATGAATTGTATGTTCTTTTTGATATGTTATGAACTCAACATTAAAATTATTTTCTTGTAAAAATTCAATTTGTTTTTTTGATGTTTCATAGGGTAAAACTGCATCTAAAGTTCCATGTGTACACAGCCACTTTGATTCTTTAACATCTTTATTCATATCTTGAATAAGCTCTTCTTTATTATAAATATAACCTGATATTGCTATATATCCAGCTAGTGCATGTTGATATCTTGCACCAAATTCAAACGTTAGAAGTGAACCTTGAGAAAAACCAAAAAGCACTGTGCTTTTAGCTTCAAATCTATCTTGAAATAAAGTATCAAAGGTATCTGTTAAAATTTGTGAAGATTGAATTATTCCTTGTTTTTGATTTGGGGGTAAATCATACCAAGAATAACCATCAAAATAATCATTTGGTGCATCTAATAATAAATAATTCAAAGAATCAATTTGTAAATATGATGGTAAAAAAGTGAAACCATTGGATGAATCTCCGCGACCATGAAGAATGACTATAAGATTGTTTGATGCTACTTTTGATTGAATAAATATATGATTTAAGTCTATATAATTTAGCATTTTATTGCTCACTTTCTGCTTGAATATAAGCATTTGATAGGTTTTTTTTAGCGATTTTATCGTAATTGAAAAGGTATGAAAAATCACCTACTATTGCATAAACATGTTCATTGATTTTTAAGTTATTTGATGCAAAAATGTTTATACTTATAAAAATAAGTAATATGTATATTTTTTTTATAATTTATCCTTTTCGCTAATAAAATATATTATCATAATTTTTTTTAAAAATTAATCAGATATAATACTTTTTTAATAAAAAAGGTAATATATGTTAAACGATACAATTTTTTTAAATATAGCAAAAGAAATAGCTAGTGCATCTAAGTGTGTTTCAAAACAAGTAGGTGCTGTAATAGTAAAAGATGGACGAATATTAAGTACAGGATATAATGGAACTCCATCAAAATACGAAAACTGCAATAAGCATTGGGATAATGAATATACAAAAGAACATCATGAATGGTCCAAAACATACGAAATACATGCAGAAATGAATGCAATAATATGGGCAGCTAGAGAGGGTATAAGTATAAAAGACGCAACTATATATGTAACATTAGAACCTTGTAGTGAGTGTAGCAAAAATGTAATAGCTAGTGGAATAAAAAGAATAGTATATGCAAAATCTTATGAACATACAAACTCTACTTTGATAAGTAAATTTATAAAAGATAATGGCGTAAGTATAGAGCAATTTGAAAATTAAATTTATTAGATTAAATTAGATATAAGTTTTTTATATTTTTATGATAAAATAGCATTTTTAAAATAGGATAAAATACATGAAACTAATATTAATTTTTTTAACTTTTAGCTTGATAAATATTCAAGCTGGTTTAATAAATAGTATTGCCGTAAAAGTAAATAAAGAAATTATTACAAGCGTTGATGTTGATAATAAAATGCAAGAAAAAAAAATATCAAAAGAAAAAGCTATAATATTATTAGTTGATGAAGCTTTATATCAACAAAGCTTGAAAAATTTAAATATCAAAATTGATATTGATGAGATGAATAAGTATATAAAAGAACTTGCAAAAAAAAATAAAATGACAAGTTCACAGTTCAAAAAAGCAGTTAAACAAGAACAAAATTATAAGTCGTTTACTAAATCATTGCAAAAAAGACTTACATATGAAAAATTTGTTGCTAAAGTATCATCTAATAAATTACAAAAAGTTACCGAAGATGAAATGTTAGAATATTATCATGATAATAAATATAGATATAAACAAGCTAGTAAAGTTGACTTAAGGGTATATGCAACTAAAAATAAAAATGCACTTTATTTAACACAAGAAAATCCTATGATGCTAAACAATGAAGTAGAAATACAAAATATAACACTAAATTTAAACGATATTAACAAAGAAGTTAAAAATATCATAGAAAAAACTAAAGTTGGTTCATTTTCTTCTATTTTTACAAACCAAGGTGTGCATAATATGTTTTATTTAATTAAAAAACACGCAGTAGTAATAACAAAATTTATTAAAGTTAAAAATAGTATTTTTAATAAGTTAATGATAAAAAGACAAGATGAATTTCTAAAGACTTATTTTGAGTCACTAAAAGCTACTGCAAAAATAGAAATCTTACAATAATTTTGGATAAATTAGATATAATCGCACTTATATAAAAGAAAAGAATATTAAGGAAAATAATGTTTGAAGTTGTAATTGGACTAGAGGTTCATACTCAGTTAAACACTAAAAGTAAATTATGGTGTGGATGTGCTACTAGTTTTGGTGCGTTGGCAAATACAAATGTATGTCCTACATGTTTGGGATTACCAGGAGCATTACCTGTACTTAATGAATTGGCAGTTCATAAAAGTATAAAATTAGCAAAAGCTATAAATGCGAAAGTTAATAAAAAATCAATATTTAATAGAAAAAATTATTTTTATCCAGATTTACCTACAGGATATCAAATATCGCAATTTGAAGTACCAGTAGTTGATAAAGGTGAGGTTATTATTGATTTTGCTGATGGTACTAGTAAAACTATTGGAGTTACTAGAGCACATTTAGAAAATGATGCTGGAAAAAATACTCATGCAGGAGATCACTCAAAAGTAGATTTAAATAGAGCAGGAACTCCTCTACTTGAAATAGTATCAGATCCTGATATGCGTTCTAGTGAAGAAGCTATTTTATATCTTAAAAAATTACATTCGATTGTAAGGTATATAGATATAAGTGATGCGAATATGCAAGAGGGTAGTTTTAGAGCCGATGTTAATGTATCTATAAGACCAAAAGGTGATACTAAACTTTATACGAGATGTGAAATCAAAAATATGAACTCTTTTAGGTTTATAGAAAAAGCAATAAAATTTGAAGTAAATAGACAAATAGAAGCTTGGGAAGATGGTACATATGAAGATGAGGTTGTGCAAGAGACAAGATTATATGATGTAAATTCAGGTGAAACAAGATCTATGAGAGGTAAAGAAGATGCTGCTGATTATAGGTATTTCCCAGATCCAGATTTATTACCTCTTGTCATTTCAGATGAATTAATCAAAGAGCATTCAAGTATTCCTGAACTTCCAGATGAAAAAAAGCAAAGATTTGTAAATGAATATAAATTAAGCCAATATGATGCTGGTGTTATATGTGCTACAAAAGAAATGGCACAATTTTTTGAAGATATGATGTCTTGTGATATAAGTGGGAAAGGTGCAACTACGTGGCTAACTGTTGAACTTCAAGGTAGATTTAGTGATGGAATGAATATTCTTAGTTCACCAGTTGATGCTAAAAAGTTAGGTTTACTTGTAAAAGCAATTGAAAGTGGAGAAATTTCTGGTAAGGCGGCAAAAGAAGTACTTGATTATATTATGCTAAATGATGAACAAATACATGAAGTAATAGAAAAATTAGGACTTAAACAAGTAAGTGATGATGGTGCGATATTAGCAATTATAGATGAAATTATAGCTGCTAATACTGATAAAGTAGAACAATACAAAAGTGGAAAGGATAAATTATTTGGCTTTTTCGTAGGTCAAACTATGAAAGCTAGTAAGGGTAGTGCTAATCCACAAGTTGTAAATAAATTATTGAAACAAAGATTGGTATAATGTTAAAAATAGGAATAATAGGTGTTGGAACTGTAGGAACTTCAGTTTGTCAAATTTTAAATGACAATAAAGATATAATAACTGCAAGAGCAGGAGTTGAACTTAATGTTATATCTGGTGTTGTAAATAACTTAAATAAAAAAAGAGATATTTCAAGTGACATTAAAATATCTTGTAATGTAGATGATATTTTAAATGATGATTCTATTGATATTGTAGTTGAGCTTATGGGTGGAGTTGACGAAGCTTTTGTGGTTGTGAAAAAAGCATTACAAAAAGGTAAAGCTGTTGTAACTGCAAATAAAGCGCTTCTTGCATATCATAGATATGAACTTCAAGATATAGCAGGAGATACTGCATTTGAATATGAAGCAGCAGTTGCAGGAGGAATTCCTATAATTACTGCTCTTAGAGATGGACTTGGTGCAAATCATATTAAAAGTATAAAAGGTATTATGAATGGTACTTGTAATTATATGCTTGATAAAATGATAAACGAAAATATATCTTATGATAATATTTTGCAAGAAGCTCAAGATTTAGGCTATGCTGAAGCTGATCCAATTTTTGATGTTGGTGGTTTTGATGCAGCACATAAATTACTTATATTAGCTTCAATAGCTTATGGAATAGATGCTAAACCAGAAGATATTTTAATAGAAGGTATACAAAATATATCTGCTGAGGATATTGAATTTGCTAAAGAATTTGATTATTCATTAAAACTATTAGGAATTGCTAAAACAAATCAATCTAGTATTGAACTTAGAGTTCATACTGTACTTATACCAAACAAGGAAATGATAGCTAAAATTGGTGGAGTAATGAATGGTATTTCTGTTATAGGTGACAAGGTTGGTGAAACTTTATATTATGGAGCTGGAGCTGGAGGAGATGCAACTGCTAGTGCTGTAATTGCAAATATTATTGATATTGCTAGAAAAGGAAAAGGTTCACCTATGCTTGGATTTACTAATGCATTAGAATCTGGATTAAAGCTTGCGTCTATTGAGGATATACAAACTAAATATTATCTAAGGTTACAAGTTGAAGATAAACCAGGAGTATTGTCTAAAATTAGTAAAATATTAGGAGATAAAGATATCTCAATTAAAAACATGGTTCAAAAAGCAAAAGATAATTCAACCGCAAATTTATTACTTTCTACACATGAATGTAAAGAAAAAGATATTAATGATGCTATTTTACAATTTTTAAATGAAAAACTAGTTTTATCTAAACCATGTATGATTAGAATAGAAGAATAAATATAGAGGAATCATGATGAGTAAAAATAATTATTGGTTTAGAGATATTAACGAAGATATGTTATTTATAAATGAACAGGCAATGAGAGCTAGATCTGGGATGTTAATACTTATTCCTATTTTTTTAGCATTTTCATTTTTTTATTTTAACTCTATGTTTACTACACAATGGATAGTAGATGGTGCTAGTGCTAGTTCTGATATGATGGATACAAATTCAAAAGATCAGCAAATATACGCAGTAGAAGCTGTAAAAAGAACATATGATTATTGGCGACAAACTGCTGTGTTGTTATTTGGATTGTTTGAAATGATTGTAAGTATGAATAAGTATACAGTTAGATTTTCACCAACAATTAGATTATCTATGTGGTTAAGTAGAAATAAAAAAGCTTATTATTCTCCATATGAACCTAAAAAATTTGCATGGTTTATTGGTGCTTTATTAATATCTTCTTGTTTGGTATTTTTTAATCCTTGGATTATTCCTATTGAAGGTTTTGTTATACCAATTGAATATGGTCTAGTATTTTTGGGAACTTGTTTAACTTTTATGTATTTTGAACTTGCATTTTCATTTTGTGCTGGATGCTGGGTACATGCAAAACTAGCACAAGCTGGAATAGTAAAAAATGAATGTTACGAATGTAATAATTTGGATTTTGACTAAAATACACAATTTTACATAAAACTTAAATATATTAATAAGTATATAAAAAAGGCTTATTATGATTTTAAAACTATGTTTATTTATATTTGTAATGTGGAGTTTTGGATTTTCTTCTAATCAACTTGCAAATGAAACCTCACCTTATCTTTTACAACATAAAGACAATCCTGTAAATTGGTATGCTTGGGGTGATGAAGCTTTTAAGCAAGCTAAAAAACAAAATAAACTAATTTTTCTTTCTATTGGTTATAGTACTTGTCATTGGTGTCATGTAATGGCAAAAGAGTCATTTCAAGATAAAGAAGTAGCTAAACTTTTAAATGACAATTATATAAGTATAAAAGTTGATAAAGAACAATATCCACATATTGATAAATATTTTCAAAAAGTATTTCAAATTATAAATCAAAGATCTGGTGGTTGGCCTTTGAGTGTATTTTTAACTAGTGATAAAAAAGCATTTTATAGTGAAGCTTATATTCCAAAATATGAAGGATATGGTTCTGATGGTATGATTACGCTTATTAATAAGATAAAGAAAATACCAAAAATACAATTAAAAACAAGTGCCCTTAATATTGAAAAAATTATAAATGATAATAGTAATCTAAATAACAAAATCCAAAAAATTGATGATAAACTAGCATTAAAAATAGTAGGTGCATTAAAAAATATATACGACTATGAAAATTTTGGTTTTTCAAAAACCACGAAGTTTCCTCAAGCAAATACTATAAAACTTTTACTCAAAATATATGAAATTACTAAAAATCAAGATGCTCTTGATATGTCTACAAAAGCATTAGATGCTATGGCTAATGGAGGAATATATGACCAAATTGAAGGTGGATTTTATAGGTATACTATTGATAAAAAATGGAGAATCCCTCATTTTGAAAAGATGTTATATACAAATGCTGAGCTTATAGATGTATATACTTTGGCATATAAACTCACAAAAAATAAACTTTACAAAAAAATAGTAAATGAGACAATATATGAAATTGATAATAGATTTAAACAAAACAATGTATATATGAGTGCTAGTAATGCTGATAGTAAAAATGAACATGGAAATAATGAAGAAGGTACTTATTTTGTATTTTCATTTGATGATGTTTTACAATATCTTGAAGATAATAATATTCAAGAGAGTATTGCAATTAAAAATTTAAATTACTTAGGTATAACGTCGCAAGGAAATTTTGATACTGATTTGTCTATACCTTATATTGCAAACCACACTGCACCAAAAGAGTTAAAATCTATTAAAGTTTTATTGAAAAAATATAGAAAGAAAAAAGAATATCCATTTATAGACAATAAAATTAATACTGCTTGGAATGCTATGTATTTAAATGCAAAAATTAATGCTTCATATTTAAATGTAAAATATTTAAATAGTTCAATAAAATCTTTAGATGAATTACTAAACCTCATGTATGTAGATGGTATATTGTATCATCAGACAATAAAAGGTGTTAAACCTAAACAAAAAGCATTGTTAGAAGATTATAGTTTTTTAGCACAAGCGGTATTTAATGCATATCAAAAAACATTAGATAAAAAATATTTTACAATTTTTACAAAACTTGTGAATAATTCAATAAAAATATTTTATAAAAATAATATCTGGTATGAATCACAAGATAAATTTAAAACAAAAGCTTTTATTGATTCAAGCTCGTATGCTAGTGCTTTGAGTGTGCATATTATAAATATAATAAATTACTCATCAATAAAAGCTAAAAGTAAAATATATAAAATTGCTAAAGATACAATGGATAGTTTTTCATATGATATAAATACCTACGGATCACGTTATCCTAACGCTTCATTGGCAAGTTTAATGCAAAAATATGAACCTGTATTTATAAAATCAACAAAAAGTAATTTAAAAAAAATAGATATACATACAATAAAATATCCATTTATTTACATGTATGAAGATAAAACAGAATTATATCTTGCTTGTAAGATTAATACTTGTTTTTCATTTAATAAAGATTTTTTAAAAATTAAAATAGATATTGAAAAACTATTTTAATTTTTGATTTATACTTATTGTATAACTTACTTTTATAAATTTATCTAATTTTACAAACTCTATAGGATAAGAAAGTGTAATTGAATAATACTGATTATTAATACTTTCTACAAGACTATAAAAGTCATTTGGAGTTTTAATATTACTTACAACATTATATTTATAAGTAGTATATTTTTCATCACTTGTGCTTATGAATGTTAGTGTTGAATTACTCATTAAAGAATTTAAGTAAGTAAGGCTTTTTTTCTTATCTAACTCTGGAAATGCTTGATTTGGCTTATAAATTTTAGATGCATTATTATCAGCTATATTTCTTACTTGTGTATTTGATATAATAGCTGTATAAATTCCATTTTTCTTATTTCTTAATATTGTTTGGCTATTTTTATATATTTTTTCTAATTTGCCTTTTAATATATCTTCATATGAATTTTTATTTGCAAAATTACATAAAAGTGTTGAATCATCTTTTTCAATTTGTATCTCTTTTAATACAAAGTTATTACCAAAAGTTGAAAATAATTTAACAATAAAGTCTAATTTTGCTTTATTTATTACTTGGTGATTTGGCAAAGAAATTTCTTCAATTGTTTGCATTTGATTATTCATTTTTTCTTGTGTTTTATCTTTTTGCATTTGCATTTTTTTGAAGTCAAATAACATTATTGCTGCAAATAATAACAATATAAATATCATAATTAGAAATAAAAATTTCCCAATAGTTGATTTTTTATTTCTTACAGTTATTAGATTTCTTTTATTTATTGATTGTTTTTTAACTAAGCTATAAATTATACTATCTAATGAGATTTGTTTATATTTTACATCAATCATTATATTTTTAGTTAATGATTCAACTTGTTCATTATTAAGTTGTACGATATTATAATAAATATTTATATTATCCAAAAAGTCTATATGAGGATTTTTTTCGTAATAGTCTTTTGTTATATCTAGTATTGTTGTTTGAAGTTCAAGAAGATACATCTCTTCATATAATTTTTGTTTTGAAACTTCATCATCATTAAAAAAAGAAGATGAGTCTATTTCATCATACGGTGTAAGTTTTTTAATACATGAATAAGTTATTGTTTTGTCTTTATTTAATATAATAGAATATAACTTGTCATTTAATATTAAAATATTTAATGATTTAGCATGTTGATCATTTATAATAACACTTTGTAAGATACTATATGCTGAAATCAAATAATCTATTTCACCATTATTATATTTTTGTTTTTCATTTTTTATATTTTCATTTTCTAAGAGTACTGAATTATCCTTATCTAAGAATACGCTTTTACTTTTTAAACTTGAAGGATTTTTACTTGAGACAATGATTTGTGATTCATTTTCACATATAGCACTTATATAAGTATTTGTATTTGTATTTTCTAATGATTTTATTTTTAGATTTAAATCATTGGAGTTAAGATTGCTGTCTAATAAAAAAGTTGATTGTTCATTTTTAGAGACTATATTATTTTGAATTAGTTGATAGTCTAATTTTAAATTCTGCTGTGTTCTTATCATATTTACATACTGAAGATCTTTGTTAAACATATTACTTTCCTAATTTTAATTTTATTAATTTTTTTGCATCTTCCATGTCCATGCCTTCTATGCTAAACGGTTCATTTATGTAAAAATCGATTGTACCAAATGGTTTTGGAATTATAAATTTATCCCATGAGTTCATTTCCCAGTATTTACTTGGTTTTATTTTACAAGTAAGTATTTTAGCATTAGTTTTATTTGATATAGCTACAATACCACTTGCAACTTCATAAATTGGACCTTTTGGGCCATCTGGAGTTATTGCTACATCGCATCCATTTTTTAATGATTTGATCGCATTTAGTAAAGCTTTAGCCCCACCTCTTGTAGATGAACCCTCAATTGCACCAACTCCTAAATAAGATACAACTTTTCTTATAGTTTGCCCATCTCTGTGTTCACTTACTATTACTTTTATTTTTCCATTTTTTTTTAATTTTTTATAGTTTAATGCTTGCATAAGAAGTTGACCGTGCCACATTGCCAATACAAAAGGTTCTGTAGGGATATTTTGAGGGTGGTGGAATACTTTTTTGTTAGTAAGGTATATAAATCGCACAATTAAACTTAGAATATAAGGTAATAATATTACTTGTACATAATATTTTAGTTTTTTGTTCATGCAAATTCTTTTATAATACTTTACCTTTTAGTGAAGTTCTACTAGCACTTAAAATTTGTACATCTTTAATTTCTCCTAGTAATTCTTCACTACCTTGAACAAATACTTGTAAATAATTATCACTAAAACCCATAATCTCGCCATTTGGTTTTAAGTCTTCGAAATATACTTTATGTGTAGTTCCAATATATTTTTGCATTAGTTCATCTTGATGTGATTTATGTAGTTCTATTAAATTGCTCAACCTTTGACTAGCAATTTCACTATCTACTTGCTGCATATTTTGTGCAGGAGTATTTGGACGAGGAGAATATTTAAAGTTAAATATTTGATCAAATTTTACTTGATTTACTACATCTATTGTATCATTAAAATCTTCATCAGTTTCACCTGGAAATGCTACTATAATATCTGTAGATATTCTAACGTTTGGTACAAGTGATTTTATTTTTTCACATCTATTTAAAAATGATTCTTTAGTATATCCTCTTCTCATTGACTTCAAAATACTTGTAGACCCACTTTGTAGTGGAACATGAATTGACTTAGATATTTTTGGATTTGAAGCAAATTCTTTTATAAATTCATCATCCATATGAAGGGGATGTGGAGAAGTAAATCTTATACGTTCTACACCATCAACTTTACTAATGTCTTGTAATAATTTCGTAAAATTATATTTAATTTTTTTAAAGTCATTTCCATAATTATTTACATTTTGTCCAAGTAAAAATATTTCTTTTATTCCAGCATCAACTGATTTTTGAACTTCTTTTAATATTATATTAGAAGGTATACTTATTTCTTCACCTCTTGTTGCAGGTACTATACAAAAAGTACAAGATTTATCGCAACCTAAAGATATATTGATACTAGCTTTAAATGATGAGTTCCTATATTCACTAAACTCATAAGATGTTTCATCATGATTTATATCAATTTCAACTGTTCCTTTTTTAAGAACAGCTTTAGATATTTTTGATACATTTCTAGCGCCAATTACAAAATCAACATAAGGAGCTCTTTTAATAATTTCCTCACCTAAATGACTTGCAGTACATCCACAAACACCTATTTTTGTATCTTGTTTTTTAATTTTATTAAATTGTCCTAGTTCGGAAAAAAGTTTTTGTACAGGTTTTTCTCTTACACTACAAGTATTTATTATGATTAAGTCAGCGTCTTGAGCAAGACTTGTTGGTTCATAATCATGATGTTTATTTAGTTCTGCAATTATATGTTCGGTATCTCGAACATTCATTGCACAGCCTAGAGTTTCAATAAATAATTTTTTACCCATTGTTACTTTCTATATTATAATGCATGTAACTCATATATATATTCATCATCACTTAGGCCATACTTAACTTCTTTGAAGTAAGCATTGTATCCATCAGATTCAATACTATCAACTAATGACATCATATTTTTATGAGAGTTTTCTCTGTCAAAATAAAATATTTGTTCATTTTCTTCTTTAAGAATTTCTTTTATTCTTGATAATGTTATCTTCTCTGGTTTATCACTGATATTTTCTCTTGCAACTAATATATACATATTAAATCCTTCTA
The DNA here is from genome assembly GCA_964516815.1 of uncultured Helicobacter sp. Lineage (GTDB taxonomy): Bacteria > Campylobacterota > Campylobacteria > Campylobacterales > Arcobacteraceae > CAIJNA01. The sequence goes on from CAZEXK010000007.1 coordinate 39,560, forward strand.
ATCGTCATTTATGGCGAATTTTAACTAATATTTACTTAAAAAATCATATAACATATATGATTTAAACCAAAACTTACTAATGAAATTAATTTTAAGTTCTTTGCTCTAATTCATCGATTTTTGCATCGATTATTCTTAGTGTAATTTCTTGTGTTTTATAAGAAATCTCTGGGAGATTATCATTCCATAGTTTTTGTGCTTCTTGAAAACCTTTTATTATGCCAGTTCTGGCTGCTTTTAATGACTCTAAATTATCTTTTGACATATTTATAGCAAATGCAGCAACTCTATTTGAAGTTTGATTTTCACTAAAATAACCATCGTTTGAAACTAAATCTTTTGCTTGTTTTTCACTAAGTTGATCAATACTCTTACCTTCATATCCAATTTGTTTTAAATCAAAAAAGTATTCATTTTGATTTTTTGAGAAAACATTGTATAAATCTTTATCTTTTACTATATTGCTTAGTGAATTTTGAGCATAAGAATTAGCTTTACTAAAATCTAGATTTTCAAGTTCGACTAACATTATTTGAGAATGTCTTGATATATTAAGGCTAATTGCTGAGCTAGCTTTATTTATTTGTATTTCTTCTTCTTGAATATTGTGATTTTTATTTGTATTATATGCTAAATATGATGCCTGATTTGATTGTAAGTTATTTAGGTCAAGTGAATTATTTGTCATCTTATCTCCTTTTCTTATCATTTGCTTAATTATATCCAGTTTACATAGGAATAAATTTATTTTGTAAGAATATCTTATATTAATTACAAAAGTGTTACAAAAGGTAAGAACTTTTTATAATCTTTGTGTTAGTAAAGTTACTATATAATTATTAAATTTTACATAAGGATAAAAGTTTGAATATCAACAAAAAATTTGTACCATTTCTGAGTGCAACCATTATGGGTACTTTTATGTCATTTATAATGAGTGGTATTATTACTGCTATTAACTTTGGTGGCTTTAATGAGAATTACATAAATAATTGGATGTATTCATTTTCATTAGTTATTTTTATTGTTATTCCAATTATTATGGTGGTTAGACCAGTTGTTGAAAAGATTATGAAAAAAATAATGAATAATAATAATTAATGCTTAATAAATTTGCTAAGTAAAACCAATGAATTAAAAAAGGCTTTTAAGGTATCTATTCCTGTTATGATGGGATATGGAGTTTTAGGTTTTGCCTTTGGTTTATTAATAGTTAGTTTGCAATATCATTGGTTGTTAGCTGTTCTTATGTCTATATTTATTTATGCAGGAGCTTTACAGTTTTTGGCAATTGGTTTTTTTTCTTCAAAACTTGGATTATTTGATATTTTTATTACATCATTATTTGTAAATATTAGGCAATCATTTTATGGTTTATCTCTTTTGAAAAAATTCAAAAATTCAAAAACTCAAAAAAACTAAAACCTTATTTAATTTTTGCACTTACTGATGAAACGTACGCATTATTAACAACAATCAAAGATGATGATAATTTAGACAAAAAATATTATTATTTTTATTTATCTATATTAAATCAAATGTATTGGGTATGTGGTACTATTTTAGGAACTATCTTCGCTTCAAATATTTCATTTGATACTAAGGGATTGGAATTTTCACTTAGTGCATTATTTATTGTTTTGGCTATTGAGCAGTACAAAGCTAATAAAACATATGTTCCATTTCTTATTGGTGCATTTTCTTCTGTAGTAGCTTTTATCTTTGTACCTCTTAATAATATGCTTTTAGTAGCAATATTATGTTCTTTACTAGCTATGTTTATTTTT
>CAZEXK010000007.1:41446-64570 GCA_964516815.1 uncultured Helicobacter sp.
TTTATTTTTTTATAAAAAAAACCCACCAGAATTTATTGTTTTTATTGAAAAAAACTTTCCACCAATTATTATGACAATACTTATTTTTTATACATTTGGAAATATTGATTTTACTTTAGCACCTTATGGTATAAAAGAATTGCTAGGGGTGATATTTACTGCATATTTACATATAATATTTTCAAATTATTTGGTATCTATTTTTTTAGGTACAGCTTTTTATATGGTATTAGTACAAGTTTTAGTATAATCTTTGAATTCAAAATAAAAGAGTAATATGATTAAAAGTTTTTTTGGCTCAAAAGAGTATCGTTTATGGGCGTGGGGAGGATTGTTTTTATTATTCCTTATTACATGGCTACAAGTTTATTTAATAGTGCTGTTAAACGCTTGGTATGGGGAGTTTTATGATATTTTACAAAAAGCAAATGATATTGATGCTTTTTTTTCATCATTATCAAATGTACTTAAAATTTTAATTCCTTATATATTTATAGCAGTAATTACACTTTATTTTGCACAACATTATGCATTTAGATGGCGTGAAGCTATTACTTATTATTATATTCCATTATGGGAAAAATGTCCTACAAGTATTGAAGGTGCATCCCAAAGAATACAACAAGATACTTATGAATTTGCAAGGTCTTTGGAGAGTTTGGGTTTAGGTTTATTTAAAGCTTTACTGACTCTTATAGCATTTATACCAATATTATGGAATTTATCAGATCATGTAAGTGTACCAATACTCAAAGATATAGAAGGTTCTTTGGTTTATATTGCATTAATAACATCACTTGGTGGTATAGTTATTTCTTATTTTGTAGGTATTAAATTACCTGGAATTGAATATGACAATCAAAAAGTTGAAGCTACTTATAGAAAACAATTAGTATATAGTGAGGATGACAAGTCATACGCAAATAAACAAACTTTATTCGCATTATTTCAAGGACTTCGTATGAATTATTTTAGATTATTTAATCATTATTCTTATTTTTCAGTGTGGAGTAATGTATACGGTCAAGTGATGGTTTTTGTGCCATTTTTCTTTATGGCACCTTCTTTATTTACTGGACTTATAACTTTAGGAGTTGTAACGCAAACAGGAAATGCATTTGGAAAAGTAAATGATAGCTTTTCTTACTTAATAGACAGGTGGACAGACATTACAAAATTTTTATCTGTGATTAAAAGACTAAGGGAATTTGAGCTTTTGTTAAATAAAAGTATGGTTTCGTAACACTTTTACAATTTTACAATTTTATGACGATTTACATTATAATTTTTGCTACTATTAAATCATATATTGCAAGTTTCACCACGTTGTACCATTTCAAAAGCAATATCTTGAAACACATCTGGTAAAATTTTCAAGTCGTTTCGCCCACTTGTTTATTACTTAGGCGTTGTGTGTACAAATGAACATTAACCTAGTTTTGGATAGAATAATAAGATAAAAAATCAGAGGTTATTAAATGTTTCAAAAATAATTACTTAAAATTTTTTCTTCTACTGCACTTAATTGTGTAAACAACTATATAGAAGATGCAAAAAAATCAAGTACAAAAATACTAGTTGATGGTAGAAAATACTCAAGCAATAAAAGTGGATACTATATAGCTCCAAGTATTATTGATTATGGTGATGGCGGTGAGTTGAGTTAAGAAGAGATTTTTGGAGCTATTTTAAAAATACAATCAGTAGTTACTTTAGAAGAAGCTTTACAAATTCAAAATGATTCACTATATGGTAATGGATCTTCTATATTTAAACAAAGTGGTAAAGTAAGTGAAGATGAAGTTAAGGGACTAAAATCTGGAATGATTGGTGTAAATATCGGTATTCCTGTTCCAAGAGAGCCTTTCTCTTTTGCAGGAGTAAAAGAATCTAAATTTGGATATGGAGATATTACAGGAATATCTTCATTGAATTTTTGGAGTGACTTGATAAAAGTTACAACTAAGTATTCAAGAGAGAATAAAATTTATTGGATGAGTTAAGGAATAATATGGATATGTCGTATGTAGAGTTTAAGAATGTAAAGAAAAGCTATGATAACAAAACTATAGTTGTCAAGGATTTTAATCTAAAAGTAAAAAAAGGAGAATTTTTAACAATGCTTGGACCATCAGGAAGTGGAAAAACCACTTGTTTGATGATGCTAGCTGGTTTTGAAGGTGTAACACAAGGACAGATATTTTTAAAAGGTGAAGAGATAAGTGATATCTTACCTCATAAAAGAAATATTGGAGTTGTCTTTCAAAACTATGCTCTTTTCCCCCATATGAGTATCTACGAAAATTTAGCATATCCTTTAAAAGTAAGAAATATGTCTAAAGAACTTATTCATGAAAAAGTAATTGATACATTAAATCTAGTTGAATTACATGAATATAAAGATAGATTCCCAAGTCAACTTTCAGGTGGACAAAAGCAAAGAGTTGCAGTTGCACGTGCATTAATATATGAACCTGAAATTGTTTTAATGGATGAACCTTTAGGAGCATTGGATAAAAAGTTAAGAGAACAAATGCAGTATGAGATTAAAAAATTGCATGATAAATTAGGTTTTACTGTTGTTTATATCACACATGATCAAACTGAAGCTTTAACTATGTCTGACAGAATAGTAGTATTTAATGAAGGGGTGGTTCAACAAGTTGATGAACCTATGAAACTTTATGAAGAACCAGTTAATTCATTTGTTGCAAGTTTTATGGGTGAAAATAATCAAATAACGGGTATTTGTGAAGGTAAATGTACAGAAGAAGACCATATTATAGATGTACAAACAAACTTTGGAATGGTTAAATCATTTAATGTTAATGATACTAAAAAAGATGAAAAAGTACTTTTATCTATAAGACCAGAAAAAATAATTCTAAGCCCAAAAGAAGGATTATTCAAAAACGTTTTTGATGCGACTATTATTGATTTATTATATATAGGTGATCATATTAGAGTTATTGCTAATATACATAATGATACACAAGATATTATTATTAGACATTCTGTTTCACTAACATCTGCAACATATAAAAAAGGTGACAAAATTAAATTAGGTTGGTATAGAGAAGACTGTAGAGCTTTAGATTATATAGATATAAAAAATAAAGAGGAGTAAAAACTAAGACATTGTCGTGTATTAAGCACAAACAAATATATAAAGGATAGGAAATGAAGAAAATAGTATTAGTTACATCACTACTTACAGCATCATTAATGGCTGAAAGTTTAACAGTAATATCGTGGGGTGGAGATTATTCAAAAGCGCAAAAGAAACATATGATTGATCCCTTTGTTGCAAAAACTGGCATAAAAGTTTTATTTGATGATTATAAAGGTGGAATTGCAGAAATTAAAGCTCAAGTTGAATCTGGAAGTATCAAATGGGATGTTGTTGATTTTGAGTACATTGATATTGAAAAAGCTTGTAGCGAAAATTTATTAGAAGTTATTAATCCTTCATACTTGCCAAAAGGTGATAATGGAGTAGAAGCATCTAAAGATTTCTATCCAGACGCATTAAGTAACGAGTGTGGTATTGGTAATATTTATTGGTCTGTTGCATTTGCATACAATGAAAAGTTTATAGGTTCAAACAAACCAACTACAATATCAGATTTTTTTAATGTTAAAAAATTTCCAGGTAAAAGAGGAATGAGAAAAAGAGCTCAAGTAAATCTAGAATGGGCATTAATTGCTGATGGGGTTGAAAAAAGTAAAGTTTATGAAGTTTTAGAAACATCAGCTGGACAAAAAAGAGCATTTGCAAAACTAGATACAATTAAAGATAGTATTATTTGGTTCGATTCTTGGTCACAAGCACCTCAAATGTTAAATGATGGTTCTGCAATAATGGTACAATCTGCAAATGGTAGAGTTACAGATTTTACAGTTGTATGGGATGCAAATGCATTTGATTTGGATGGCTGGGGTATTTTAAAAGGTACTAAAAACTTAAAGAAAGCAAAAGAATTTATTGCATTTGCAACAGGAACAAAACCACTTATTGGAATGAAAGATGTTAATTATGGACCAACAAGAGCTTCTTCTTCAGCACAATTATCAGCCGAAACAAGAGCAAAGTTACCTTCTGCACACCTTGAAGAAGGTTTTAAAGTAAATGGTGGTTTTTGGTCAGATTATTCTACAGAATTAAATGAAAAATATAATTCTTGGTTATTAAAAAAATAAGCAAAAAGAGTTAAAATGAAAAATGATGAAAATTTTTATAAAGCTCAAGAACGATTAGCAAAGGTAAAGGCATTTTTTTTAGTCTCTCCTTTGCTGGTTTTTATCTTGATATTTTTTCTAGTTCCGATTTTACTTATCCTTGCAAAGGCTGTTTATAATCCAAAAGTAAAAACTTTGTTGCCCCAAACAATTGTTTTGATGCAAGACTATGATTATAAAAACAATGCCCCAAAAGAAAAAGTATTAAAAGTTTTTTTAATAGAACTTCAAAGTTTAGCTAAACAAAGACAAAGTGGAGTGTTAGCTGAAGAATTAAACCGAAAAGTTTCAGGCTTTGGAAGTGTTATTAAAAAAACTTCTAGAAAAATAAAAAGAAAAAATCTTAATGAAATTACTAATTATAAAAACTATTTATTAAGTATTTCTAAAAAATGGAATAATCCTTATTATTGGATGGCAATAAAGCGTAGTAATAATAGTTTAACAATGTCATATATACTTGCAGCTTTAGATATGCAATATGATATAGAAGGTAATATAGAATTAAAAGAAACACAAATATATGTTCCTATATTAAAGAAGACAATTTATATGGCTTTTATAATAACATTTTTAACAATATTATTAGGTTACCCAACTGCATATTATTTATCTACTTTACCAAAGAGTAAAGCAAACTTACTAATGATTTTTGTATTATTGCCATTTTGGACATCATTACTTGTACGTATTGTATCTTGGATTACACTGCTTCAAGAAAAAGGAGTTATTAATGATATATTGCTAAGTTTAGGAGTTATTTCTGTGCCATTAGATATTGTATATAACCAGTTTGCTACGATTGTTTCTATGACTCATATATTATTGCCATTTATGATATTACCATTGTATGGTTCTATGAGAGCTATGGATCCTGTATATGTGAAAGCGTCTAGTTCACTTGGAGCAAATCCTTTTATAACATTCGGAAAAATATATTTACCACTTACATTACCTGGGTTAAGTGCCGGAGCTATTTTGGTATTTATTATATCTATAGGATATTATATTACTCCTGCATTAATAGGTGGAGTTGATGGACAGATGATTAGTAATATGATTGAATTTCATATGAGAACATCAAATAACTGGGAGCTTGCATCTGCAATGGGTGGAATACTTTTAGCAATTACTTTAATAATATACTGGTTTTATGAAAAATTAGTTGGTGTTAATAACTTAAAATTAGGATAAAAAATGATAACAAAAATTGAAAATTTATTTTACTCGAAATTTAGTTTACTTATGAAACTATTTTCTTATGTCGTATTTTTATTCTTGGTATTGCCAATATTAATATTGGTACCATTATCATTTAACTCAGGTTCATTTTTTTCATTTTCACAAGAAATGTTAAGTTTGGATCCATCGGCTTTTTCATTAAGATGGTACGAGGATTTTTTTAATGATCCAAAATGGATGATGGCTATTAAAAATTCATTTATAATAGCTGTATTTAGTACAATAGTTGCTGTTATATTAGGTACAATTGCAGCTATGGGGTTAAATTCTCCAAAAGTACCTTTTAAAAATACATTGATGTTAATATTGATATCACCTATGATTATTCCTTTAATTATTTTAGCAGCTGGGATGTATTTCTTTTATGGTTATGTGAATCTTCTTGGTACATACACAGGATTAATTATTGCTCACGCAATTTTAGGAGTACCTTTTGTTCTTTTAAATGTATTATCTGCACTTAGTGCTTATGATACAAATTTAACAAAAGCTTCTAACAGTTTAGGTGCAGGAAGATATTATACATTTTTTAATGTAATGTTTCCAATTATCAGACCAGGAATAATTTCAGGAGCATTATTTGCTTTTATTACTTCTTTTGATGAAGTAATTATAATTATATTTTTAGCCTCACCAGAACAAAAGACGATTCCAAGGCAGATGTTCTCTGGATTAAGAGAACAAATTAGTCCCACAATTCTGGCTGCTTCTACTATGTTGTTAATTTTTTCTGTATTATTGCTATTGTCAATTCAATATATGCAAAGAAAAACAAACAAAATTAGAGGAATGCAATAACGTTAATAAAATAACATAAAATACAAACAAAAAGCAGATAAAAAAATAATAATATCGAAAATATGAGAAATCTTTGGAAAGCTTTTACTCCTACATAAAATATTTAACAATGAACCTAGAGTTTTTGTTAAATCTGAATTTGCAGCTGATAGATTTGATATAAAACCAGATATTATTACAATGGCAAAAGGTCTAACTAATGGAACTGCTCCAATTAAAGCTTATAAACAAGGTAATTACTTTTCAAAAGAACTTCATAGTTTAAAAGATATTGAAAACATAATTGATATAAGAAATATTGGTTTAATGGGAGCAATACAATTACAATCCAATGGTACAGCAGGAGCAAGAGGAAATGCTATTTCCCTTGAATGTTATAAAAATAATTTACTAGTAAGAGCTACTGGTGATACTATTGTGTTATCTCCTGCATATATTGTAAGTGAACAAGAAATTAAAAATATTGTTAGAATAATAAGTGATGCAATTAAAGTTGTAGGCTAAAATATAATCATAAAAATTATTTTAGTTTTATTTTTACTATTTAGTATATCATTTGCAGATGACATAAAAAAAGGAATTACATTATATGCAAAAGGGTCATTTAAAAGAGCAGTAAAAGTATTACCTAAAGGCTGTGAACAGGGTGATGCAAGATCATGTTATTTTGCTGGATACTTATTTTCTAACGGCTTGGGAACTAACCAAGACATGACAAGAGCACTTTATTATTTTGAAAAAGGATGCCAAGGTAAACTTACTAAATCATGTAAATATTTTAAAAAATACAATAATAATCAATCTATAAAATTAAAACAATTTCATAGTGATATAAAATATAGTAAGTAAATAGTAAATTAAAAATTAAGATTTAATTTACTATAATACGAAAATAAACACAAAGCATGTCAAACGGTAATTCTTACACAAAACACCAAAAACCATTGCATTGTTAAAAGAAGGAATCTTAGATGGATAAAATAATAGATATAATAGATAGTATTGCTTATGAAAAGGGTTTAAAAGTTGTTGAAGTTGAAGTTGCATTAAAAGAGTCATTGATTAAAACTGCTCAAAAAATGATCGATGAAACTGTAGTTTTTGATGCAGAAATTGATAGAGGTAATAAAAAGTTAAATTTATTTCAAAAAATTGAAGTAGTTGATAATAATGAAAAGAGACTTCATATTGAATTTACAAAAGAAGTAAATGATAAGGGTGAAGAATACGAAAAAATAAATAATGTAGAAAACTTTATATCATTAGATGAGGCAAAAAAACTAGATGAAGATCTAGAAATTGGCGATTTTTTAAATTATGATTTGGAATTTGAATCTATGGGAAGAAATGCAGCTTCTATATTATTTCAGAATTTAGAATATAGATTGCAAAGACATATAGAAGATAATTTATTTCAAAAATATAATTCACAAGTAGGGCAAACTATAAATTCTACAGTAACATCTGTTGATAAACAAGACAATTCATTTATGGAAATAGGTGAGGTAAGAGCAATATTACCTAGAAAAAATAGAATAAAAGGTGAAATATTTAAAGTTGGAGATGCCTTAAAAGCTGTTGTAAGAGCAGTTAGAGTTGATAAACAACATGGACTAATAGTTGAAGTTAGTAGAACTTCACCTAAATTTCTTGAAGCTTTACTGGCACTTGAAGTTCCAGAATTAAAAGATGAAAGAATTAGTATTGAAGCATCTGCTAGAATACCTGGTTCAAGAGCAAAAATAGCCATATCAACAAATGAAGTTAATGTAGATCCTATTGGAGCTATTGTTGGTGTTAAGGGTATAAGAATAAATGCAGTTTCAGAACAACTAAATAATGAAAATATTGATTGTGTTGAATTTTCTGCAATTCCTGAAATATTTATAAGTAGAGCTTTAAGTCCTGCTGTTGTTAATTCTGTTAAAATTCAAGATGCAAAAAATGAAGAAGAAAAACCAAAAGCCATTGTAACTATTAATGCTGATCAAAAAGGTAGAGCTATAGGTAAAGTTGGCTTAAATATTAGACTAGCTTCGATGCTTACAAAACATGAAATAGAATTAAATGTACTAGAAGGTGAAACTACTGATGAAGGTTCTGTACAAAGTGATGATGTAACTCCTAAAAAAGATGCTTCTGAGCTTGAAGCATTATTTAAATAATGGTTAAACAATATAATGAAGTTAGAATTTTACGATTCATCTAAAAAGCAAAAAATACTTTTTGTCTCACAAGAAAAACAAAAAGTAAAAATGTATGTTTGTGGACCTACTGTTTATGATGACGCTCACTTAGGTCACGCAAGATCTTCTATTGTATTTGATATTGTACATAGAGTTTTAAAAGAAAACTCTTACGAAGTTTTTATTGCAAAAAACTTTACAGATATAGATGATAAGATTATTAAAAAAATGAATGATGAAAAAAAATCTTTAGAAGAAATAACAAACTATTATATACAATCATATAAAAGCGACATGCAAAAATTAAATATACTTGCACACTCTCTTGAACCAAAAGCTACAGATAATATAAAAGCTATGAAAGATTTAATTTCTAATTTGTTAAAAAAAGATTGTGCTTATATATTAGATGATGCTGTTTATTTTGATACTAGTAAAGATGAAAAATATGGGAATATATCAAATAGAATATCTGATGAAAATTCACAAGCAAGAATAAAACAAAACATAAACAAAAGAAATGCTAAAGATTTTGCTTTATGGAAATTTAAAGAAAATGAATTGAGTTTTGAGGCTTCTTTTGGTGATGGAAGACCAGGTTGGCATTGTGAATGTTCAGCTATGATTGATGAACACATTTCTAACCATGATTTTAAATATGCACTTGATATTCATGCAGGTGGAGCTGATTTACTTTTTCCTCATCATGAAAATGAGGCTAGTCAAACAAGATTGGCTTACAATCAGGAGTTAGCAGCATACTGGATGCACAATGGTTTTGTAAATATAAACGGGGAAAAAATGTCCAAATCATTAGGAAATAGCTTTTTTTTAAAAGATGCGTTAAAACAATATAGTGGAGAAGTTATTAGATTTTACATGTTAAGTACACATTATAGGTCTGATTTTTCATTTTCTTCACTTGATTTACAATCATCTAAAAAACGATTAGATAAATTATACAGATTAAAAAAAAGAGCATATGGTCAAAAACAATCACATGTAAGTAAAGAGTTTAAAAATTCAATACTAAAAGCTATGAATGATGATATGAATACTTCAATTGCTTTGTCATTGGTTGATGAGTATGTAGCTAATTGTAATGATAAATTAGATAAAGAACCTAAAAATAAGGCATTAAAGCAGGAATTATTAGCAAATATTGATTTTTTAAGTGATATTTTAGGTATTGCATATCAAGATAGCTTTGAATATTTTCAGTTTGGAATTAGCAAAGAAGAATGTAATAATATAAATATTCTTATAAAACAAAGAAATGAAGCAAAAAAAGAAAAAAACTTTGCATTATCTGATAAGATTAGAGATGAACTTGCAAAAAATAAAATAGCCATAATGGATACTAATAACGGTACATTATGGGAAAAATTATAAGGAAGATATATGACAGTTACGATACCAGCTACAAGTGCAAACTTAGGACCGGGTTTTGATACTTTAGGATTAGCTTTAGACATTAAAAATAAAGTTATGATAAAACCTGCAAAATTTAAAAGTGTATCATTAAAAGGTGAGGGTTCAAATATAGCAAAATTAAAAGATAATAATATGTTTGTAAATACATTTAATGATTTTTATGATAATTTGACAACACATAAAGAAAATTTTAGATTTGAGTTTATAAATGAAATACCATTATCAAGAGGACTTGGTTCTTCATCTGCTGTTATTGTTTCTGCAATTACTTCAGCTTTTGCAATTTGTAATATGAAAATAGACAAGCAAAATATTTTGAATCTTGCTCTTTCTTATGAATCTCATCCTGATAATATTACACCTGCTGTTATGGGTGGTTTTACGGTAGCTTGTGTAAAAGACCATGAAGTAAATTTTATTAAAAAAGAATTGCCAAATACATTAAAAGCTGTTATGGTAATACCAAATAAACCTATATCTACAAATCATTCAAGAAAAACTTTACCGTATAAATATTCTAAAGAAAATACTATTTACAATGTAGGACATGCATCATTATTAAGTGCTGCGTTTTTCTCTGAAAACTGGGATATGCTAAAAGAAGCGTCAAATGATAAAATGCACCAATATTATAGGATGAAGCAAATGCCTGAACTATTTGCAGTACAAAAGGTAGCTAAAAGAAATGGTGCATTAATGTCGACGTTATCTGGTAGTGGTTCGTCATTTTTTAATCTTGTATATGCAGAAGATGCAAAAAAATTAGTGTCAAAATTAAAAGATAGTTTTCCGCATTTTAGAATTTATTCTTGTGATTTAGATAATAATGGCGTTCAAGTAGAGTATTAAGTAGATTTTCGATATAATCCGTGGAAACTGTACAAAAACAAATAAGAACATGTATCGCTTGTAGAGATAAGCATTTGCAAAAAATGCTTATTAGACTACAGTGTATAGATAAAAAACTTGTATACTTTACAGGTAAAAATAGAAGTTTTTATTTATGTAAAGATTGTATTACAAACCCTAAGGGTTTAATAAAATCATTGTATAGACAATGTAAAAATAAAGCTGATTATGAAAAACAGCTTGAGGAGATAGTAAGAATATGGAAGATAAAGTAAGAGTATATGAAGTAGCAGGAGAATCAGGGGCAACAAGTGCTGAAGTAATAGCAAAAGCAACTGATCTAGGCATAGCTCTAAAATCACCACAAAGTACACTAACATATGATCAAGCAGAAGAAATAGTTAATTATATGCTTACAGGTAAAAATACTATTAAAGAAAAAAAGGTTGAAGTAAAAAAAACTTCAATAACAAAAAAAGTTGAGAAAGCCGCCGATTTAGTAGTTGAAGAAATTGTTGATACTACTAAAGAAAAAATTATTGAAGAAGATGAAAATATTTCGGTAAAAAAAGATGACATAAAAGAAGAATCTAAAATTATAAAAGAAACTATTGAAGATGAAGTAGAAATTGTAATAGATAAAAAAGAAGAAGAAACTGAAATTACAAAAATAGTAAAAGAAGAAACAATTGTACAAGAAGAAATAAAAGAAGAAAGTTCAAATACTACAACAGAAGTTAGTGAAAATAAAATAATAGATGAAATTGAAATTAAAAATACTGAAGAAAAAAGAGTAATTAGACCATTGATCAAAAAATCTTTAGAAAAAGGAGAAGCTCCATTAAAAAGAAGAAAGCTTACAATTGTAAAGAAAAAAAAACCAAATATACATATATCTGATACAACACCTAAGTTGGGTGATAAAACAAAAGCTATTAAATCAATGAGTGAATTGTTTGGAGATAATAAACAATCTGACACATCACGTGAACAGTATAAAGGTAAAAAAGTACATAAAAAATCACCTGCAAAATCTCATGAGCATGGAAGAAAAATAAATGTATTTGGTGGAAACGATAATTCAACGTTTACAGGAAATAAAGAAGATAATGCAGTTGATTCAATTTTAGGTGAAGAAATTGTACTTGATGATATGAATTTAATAGAAACTTCAAGGTTTTTACAAGAACAACCCAAAAAACCAGCACAAATTAAAACTGTAAGACCATCTGCTTTTGGAAATAGACCAAGAGGTTTAAGTAGAAAAAGAAAGAAAAGAAAATATGTAAAAGAAGCTGAATTAATTGATATTACAGAAGTTACAATCCCAGAAGAGTGTAGAGTATATGAATTTGCAGAAAAATGTGGGAAAACAACTTCTGAAGTTATTTCTGCATTATTTATGTTAGGTATGTTAGTGACTAAAAATGATTTCTTAGGAAACGACGAAATTGAGATTCTTGGGGAAGAATTTAATATTGAAATTACTATAAAAGATGAGCTTGAAGAAGTTAATTATGAAGAATCATACAATGAAGATATTATAGATACATCTAATTTTATAACAAGAGCACCAGTTGTAACTATCATGGGACATGTAGATCATGGTAAAACTTCATTATTAGATAAAATAAGATCAGCTAGAGTTGCTGCAGGTGAAGCTGGTGGTATTACACAACATATCTCAGCATATACTGTTGAAAAAAATGCAAAAGAAATCACATTTGTTGATACTCCAGGACACGAAGCATTTATGTCTATGAGAAGAAGAGGGGCTAGTATTACTGATATCATTATATTAGTTGTAGCTGCTGATGATGGCGTTAAACCACAAACAATTGAATCTATAAAAGCTGCAAAAGAAAGTGGTGCTCCTATTATAGTTGCTATTAACAAAATAGATAAAGAAACTGCAAACATAGATATGGTTAAATCTGGAATGGCAGAACATGGAATAACTCCAACTGATTGGGGTGGAGATATAGAATTTATTGGTGTATCTGCAATAACTGGTGCTGGTATTGATGATTTGTTAGAAAATATACTTATACAATCAGAACTATTAGAACTTAAAGCAGATCCTACGGCTTTAGCTAAAGCAACTGTCTTAGAATCTCTTACGGTAAAAGGAAGAGGTCCTGTTGCTACAGTAATAGTTCAAAATGGTGAATTAAAAATCGGAGATAATATAGTTGCTGATACTACTTTTGGTAGAGTTAAAGCCATTATTGATGATAGTGGAAAAAGTGTAAAATCACTGGGATTAAGTAGAACAGGACAAGTAGTTGGTCTAGGTGAAGTTCCAAAAACTGGTGTATCTTTAGTTGCGATAGAAAGTGCAATAAAAGCAAAAGAAATTGCAACAACAAGAGCTGAACATGCAAGAGCAAAAGAATTATCTAAATCTACAAAAGTATCTTTAGATGAAATGGCAGAATTAATAGCAGAAGGTAAAATTAAAGCTTTACCTGTTATCATTAAAGCTGATGCTGGTGGTTCACTTGAAGCTATTAAAATATCGCTTGAAGCTATTAAAAATGATGAAGTAAAAGTAAAAGTTTTAAGTTCTGGTGTTGGAGGAATTACTGAAGCTGATATAGCAATGGCAAGTGCTAGTGATGACTGTGTAATATTAGGATTTAATGTTAGACCTACTGGAGCTGTTAAAACAAAAGCAAAATCGCTTGGTGTTGAAATTAAAACTTATAGTGTTATTTATAATTTAATTGATGATATCAAAGATGCGCTTGGTGGTATGATGTCAGCTATTGTTGTTGAAGAAAATACAGGTCAAGCACAAGTTCTTGAAACATTTGTAATCCCTAAAGTTGGTACAATTGCTGGTTCTAAAGTTAGTGATGGTAAAGTTATAAGAGGTGGTAAGGCAAGACTTATTAGAGATGGTGTTGTAATTTATACTGGTACTATTGATCAACTTAAACGATTTAAAGATGATGTAAAAGAAGTAGCAAACGGATATGAGTGTGGTATTATGTTTAAAGGATTTAATGATGTTAAAGTTAATGATTACATAGAAACATTTATTGAGCATACAGAAGCACAAAAAATAGATTAAAAGTCCAAGAGGCACAAACTTTCATAAAACTAATTATAAAAGGTACTATCGTACGTTTTTATATTTAGTTTAACAAAACCTTGCGCTTGTATTAACTTTTAAATAAAAGAGAGATAATGAAAGAAAAAAGTATAAATCTTCAAAGAACAGAATCATTGTTAAAAGAGTTGATACCAGAAGCATTAGCGGAGTTAAGTGATTATAGAATTAATTCACTTACAATTACAGAAGTTGATTGTAAAAATGGTAAATATGATGCTCGTGTATATTTTGATGCAAGTGATTTTGATAATAATGAACTAAAAGAAGTAAGGTCACTACTAAAAAAAGCTAGCTCAAGAATAAAGTCTTATTGTTTGAATGCAACAGGATGGTATAAATGTCCAAGTTTTGAGTTTTTAAAAGATAATAATATAGAAAAAAGTGCAAGACTTGAGAACTTATTTGCACAAATTAAAAAGTAGTAGGAGTAACTATGACACTTGAAGAACAAATTAAGATTGCTGTAGAAGGATGTGATGTTTCACTTTATGAAATTACAAATGCTAAAGATAATGATTCTAATATATTTAGAGTAACAATAACTGCTGTTGGTGGTATTACACATGATAAATGTCAAGAAATAAGTAAGATAATATCTCCTTTATTAGATATTCAAGAGCCAATGAAAGGTAAATATTTATTAGAAGTTTCAAGTCCTGGAATAGAAAGAAAATTAAAAAGTTTAGAACATGTTCAAGCTAGTGTGGGTGAAAATATCAAAGGTAAAGAATATTCTAGTGAGTCATTCAAAGGAAAACTTATAAGTGTTGAAGATGATATATTAACTGTACTTGATGAAC
This sequence comes from uncultured Helicobacter sp., assembly GCA_964516815.1. Lineage (GTDB taxonomy): Bacteria > Campylobacterota > Campylobacteria > Campylobacterales > Arcobacteraceae > CAIJNA01. Next base: position 56,113 of record CAZEXK010000007.1, read on the forward strand.
AAAATGAAAAATTTAAAATCGCCTATAATGATGTATTGTCAATATCAACTTATTATGAATGGAAAAAATAAAGATTTTATGAATAAGACTTATATGATTCAAGCAATAAACAAAGCTTGGAAATATCAGTTTTTAACTTATCCAAACCCAGCTGTAGCTTCATGTGTTGTACTAAATGATGAAATTTTATCTATAGGAGTTCATAAAATTGCAGGTGAATCGCATGCTGAAGTCAATGCTCTTAAATTAGCATATTTAAAATTAAATCCAAATTCTTCTTTAAAAAATATACAATCTTCTTATGAAATACATGAATATTTGATAAAAAATCATAACAATATATTTAATAAATGTGAATTATATGTAACATTAGAACCATGTAACCATATAGGTAAAACACCTTCATGTGCCAGTTTAATAAAAGTACTTGGATTGAAAAAAGTCTATATTGGGACTTTAGATATTAATAAAACTGCAAGTGGAGGATTAAAAACTTTAAAAGACAGTGGAATAAAAGTAAATGTAGGCTTAGAAGAACAAAAATGTAAAGATTTATTGTATTCATATGAATTATGGCAAAAAAATAAATTTCGATTTTTTAAATTAGCTATGAGATTTGATGGAAGTGTAGATGGTGGTTATATTACTACGCAAGAATCTTTAAATATAGTACATGAAATAAGAACAAAATTAGATTTACTTATAATTGGCGGAAATACGGTAAGATCTGATAGACCTACTCTTGATAGTAGATTTGCAAAAAATAACAAGGCAAGTGATATACTTATATATTCAAATAAAAATGAATTTGATAAGGATATAAATTTATTTAAAATAAAAAATAGAAAAGTTTTTATATCAAATAATCTTAATAAAATTAAATCAACTTTTAGTATGATTGAAGGGGGATATATTTTATTTGAAACAGTAAAAAATAATATTGATATGTTAATGTTATTTATATCTCATAAAAATAAAACAATAAAAAGAAAAAATATAGATGATTTTGGCTTTAAAAGAATTCATTCATATTTTATCAATGAAAGTGATGAAATTATTTTTTTAAAACCTATTAAGTCTTAAGATTTATGTCTATGTAAGTATGAACTTAAAAGTTTTTTTAGTGGTAATTTTAATTTCTCATCAAAATTATTTAATGTATCTTCGCACTTTATTGCTAAATTATTTGCAGAATTAATTGCACTATCTAGACCTAGTAAATTTACAAAAGAATTTTTATTTTCATCATTTGATGTTGTTTTTCCTGCTTCTTGTTCACTTTGAGTTTCATCTATAATATCGTCTTGAATTTGAAATAATAAACCTAAATCTATTCCAAAATCATACAAATTTTGTTGTTTTTCTTTTGATACATCACAAATAATAGCACCCATTTTAAGAGATGAAGCAATTAATTTTGCTGTTTTATGAATATGTAAAAATTCTAATTTTTTCAGTTCTAAAGTTGTATTTTCAAAATAACAATCAATTGCTTGACCAATTATCATACCATTAATTCCACCATCACTACTTAGTGCATCAATTAATTTTATTTTTGTATTTGAAGGAAGATGTGCATTTGCTAATAAGTTAAAGCTATGAGTATTTAGTGCATCACCAACCAATATTGCTGTTACTTCGTCATAAGTAGTATGTAAAGTTGGATGACCTCTTCTTAAGCTAGCATTGTCCATTGCAGGTAAATCATCATGAATCAATGAATAAGTATGTAAAAATTCAAGTGCTAAGGCACAAGTAAAGGAGTTTTTTATTAACAAAGGATTTAGAGCATTTACAACTGTTAGAAGAAGCATGGGTCTAAATCGTTTACCTCCAGCACTTAACATTTCTTTTAATGCATTTTGAAAAATTGGATGAAAACTTTTACTTATAGGAAGATTTTTATTTAAAAAATCTTCAAAATCATTTAGTAGTAGTTTATTTTGCATTTATTCTACTAATTAGTAGATGGTTGCATTCCACCCATCATATTCATAGCCATAGTTTTTTTATTAGCATCACTTTGTTTTATAACGTCATTAATAGCTGATATTAAAAGTATTTGCAAAGAGTCTTTATCACTTAGTAAAGAATCATCAATTTGTAAGTTAATTACTTCACTATTACCATTGATAGATAACTCAATCATACCACCACCAGTTTTAGCAGTGAATACTTGATTTTGGCCATCTTGTTTTGCTTTATTGGCCATTTCTTGAACTTGCCCCATCATTTCAGTTAAATTTATTTTACTTAAATCTATACCATCAAACATTTTTACTACCTATTAGTTTTTTATTAATTGATTTTTGCTGGTTCACCCCAGAATTGTTCAGTAATTAAATACTCTTCAACTGGGTTTCCACCTTTAATATGTTCATCTAAAATTCTATCTATAATTTCTTTAGTTAATTTTGTATACATAAATCTTTGTGTTTGACTTACTACTTGCATTAATGGACCTTGCATACATCTACCTAAACAAGAAGTTTTGATAAGTTGCACTGGACCCATTAATCCTTTTTTCATTAAACTTTCACCAATGTAATTATATAAATCTTTTGATCTATCATTTACACAAGATGGTTTTGGAATACCAGGAGGTGAAGACTGTTCACATTTAAATATTTGGTATGTTGGTTGTGGTACTGTTGGCATTTCCATTTTTATTTCCTTGTATTTGTTAAGTTTGTTGATTTTATCTAATAAAATTTAAAATTATCTGAATTAATACTCTTAACTAGTAATATTTAAAATATTGCTTATAGTTTCTTTATCGTTAAAAGGTAGCTTTTCATCATATATTATTTGATATTGTTCATCACCTTTTCCTAATACTAATATAACAGTATTGTCATTGTTCTGAGCTATTGCTGTTTTTATAGCTTCTTTTCTATTTAAATCAATATGAACTTTTGAAGTATCAATTATACCTGCATAAATATCATCTATTATATCATCAGGATTTTCATGTCTTGGGTTATCACTTGTTAGTACAATTTTATGACAGTATTCATTTGCAATTTTTCCCATAATAGCTCTTTTATCTTTATCTCTATTTCCACCAGCACCAAATACGCATATAATTTCTTTATCTTTATAACTTTCAAAGATACTTTTCATTCCATCAGGAGTATGTGCAAAATCAACTACTACTAGAGGATTTAATGATATAGTTTCCATTCTTCCACTTACTCCTGCAAAATTATCCATATGATTACAAATATCTTGTAATGGTTTTTTAGTAAGTATATGTACTGAACTAATTGCAGCTGTTAAATTATAAACATTAAATGTACCCCTTAAATCACTAGTAAAATTATACATTTCTTGCTTATATTGTAAAGCAACTGTTGTTGTATCTTTAAATGTAAAGGCTTGTACTTTATATGTTGATGGATTATCTAATCCATAGGCTAAAGCGTTTTTTAAAAAATACTTAACATTTTTATCATCTTTATTGATTAACTTTACACTATCATCTGCAAAAAAAGAGTTTTTAACATTGATATATTCTTCTAATGTTTTATGATAATCTAAATGATCTCTTGTAATGTTAGTGTGAATTTTAAGGGCGAAATCAATACCACAAATTCTATTTTGCTCTAGGGCATGAGAACTAACTTCCATCACAAAATAAGTACAATTATTGTTTAATGATAATTGAATATTATCAAATATTTCTAACTGCACAGGAGTAGTTAGTGAATATGTTTTTATTTTTTTTTCATTTATATATAATCCTCTTGTACCTTGAAAAGCTACATTGTATCCTAGGTCAAGTAGTAAAGAATAAATAGCAGCTGCAGTTGTAGTTTTTCCATTTGTTCCTGTAATACCTATGATGTTTATTTGTGAAAAATCAAAATAATCTTTTAATTTACTATCTTGAATTATATTTTTTATATTTTTGATTGATGCAATATATTTTTCATTTTGCTTCGAAGATACTAAAATAGTATCTTCATTTATATCACGTGTATTGTCCGTAAAAGTGTAATTATTTGTGCTTATTATCACTATTTTTATTCTCTAGTTTTTCATATAAGGCAGTTAAATCTTTGTCATATGAAAAAATTTCATTGAAACCATCTAGATAAGAGTATGCAGTGGTATCAAATCCATTTTCTATTAGTTTGTTAATAAAATCAACTAAGTCATCTTTTTTTTGAATAGCAACTTTTGTTGAAAACATTATATCTTCATAAGCAATTCTAAAAGAACCCCTTGCTTCTTCTAAGTCTAAAAAGTCACTGTATGCAATTGAGTCTAAAGATTCAATAGTTTGTAAAGATGCATTTTCAAGCATTTTTATTAGCATATCTTGATCTCCATCATATGCATTAATAGAATCTTTTATATTCGAAACTGCTTTTGTAAAATTAATATTTTTTTGAATAATAAATTCATCAAAAAATTCTTGAGCTCTTTGTGAATCTTCACTAGCAATATCACAAAATAAAGCGTATATTTGATATTCTAAATTTTTTGGATCACTATAAGATACTTGAGAATATAAGAATAAAGCTTTAGCATAGTCTCTAGCTACAAAAAAGCCATGGGCTTTTTGTAGAAGTTCATCAAATTTTATCATTTAAATATCTTTCTCCATACCTTGAGCAACATTTACAATTTCAAGTTCTGGGTGTATTAATTCTTTTAAGTTTTTTTCAACTATAAATTTTAATGTACTACTGCTAGCTGCACATCCTACACATGCTCCTTGTAGTTGTATAAATACTTTGGAATCTTTTATTTTTAGTAATTGTATTGCTCCACCATCTTTGGCTAGCATTGGTGCTATTTTTGTAGTAATGATATTACTTACTGGTTCTTGCAAATCTTCATCTGAAAATGGCATACTCATTTTAATTCCTTTTTATTTATTTTTTATTGTTTTTGCTTTTATATTGACCAAAACAATTGCAATACCTGTTAAAACTAATATTACAGCAATACTTTGAAATACGAATGTTAGTGTTATTGCTTCTTGCATTTTATTCCTTAATTTACAACGCTATGACATCTGTGACAAAGTGATTGCTCATCTTGTGCTCTATATTTCCAGCATCTTGGACATTTACTTTTACTTGCATTATAAACTTCAAATGTAAAGTCATTTACTTTAAAAGTGGCAAGTGAATTTTCTTCACTATGTTTTATTAGCTTAGAAACAATAAATAAATCTTCAGCTTCTGTACTAGTTAACTCTAGTATATCAGAACAATCTGTAAAAATAACTAATTCTAAAGTTGATTTAATAATTTTATCTTTTTTTAATATTTCAACTGATTCATTAAATTTCTCTTTAGCTTGAAATAAAACATCTGTATTTAATGTTGATTGTACAAATGGTAAATGATATTTTTTAAAGTCAAATATATCTTTAGCATCATCTTTAATAAATGAAGGTGCATAAGTTAATAACTCATCCATAGTATAAGTTAATATTGGTGCTAAAGTACTTATAAGTGATTTGGCAATCATTGCCATTGCACTTTGTGAGGCTCTTCTTTGCAGCCCATTTTTTGAATCACAGTATAATTTATCTTTACAAACATCTAAATAAATATTTGATAGATCAGCTACTAGAAAGTTGTTAAGTTTATTTATTCCCTTACTATAATCATATGATTTAAAATCTGCATCAATACTGTCAAATACTATTTTACTTTTTGCAATTATCCATGTATCAAAAGTTCCAAATGTTTGAATTTCTTTAATTTCATCCAAATCAGAAATATTTGCAAATAAAAATCGTATAGTATTTCTTATTTTTCTATATTGTTCACTCATTTGTTTTAAAATTTCATCAGATATCTTTAAATCATTTTGATAATCACTCATAGCAACCCAAAGTCTTAATATTTCAGATCCATATTGTTTAATCACTTTATCTGGTGCAAGTACATTACCTTTAGATTTTGACATCTTTTCACCTTTACTATCAACAGTAAATCCATGAGTCAAAATATTTTTATATGGAGCTTGTTCACTTGAAGCAAATGATGTTAAAAGTGACGATTGAAACCAACCTCTATGTTGATCACTTCCTTCTAAATATATATCAGCAGGATAAGAACCAGCATCGTAATTACCACTTCTTAATACAGCATTTTGAGTTGACCCTGAATCAAACCAAACATCAAGTATATCCATAGTTTTTTCTAAATCACTGGCATTTAGACCAGAGTTTGGAACTAAAAGTTCTTCAATACTCATATCGTACCATGCATCAGCGCCTTTTTGTTCAAAAATTGCAGCTATATAATCTAATACTTTTTCATCATATATTACTTCACCTGTAATTTTATTGATAAAAAATGCTATAGGAACTCCCCAATCTCTTTGTCTTGATATACACCAATCTGGTCTATTTTCAATCATTGAGTTTAATCTATTTTCTCCATGAGATGGATAAAACTTAATATCTTTTATTGCATTTAATGCATTGTTTCTTAAAGTTTTGTCACCTTTACCGTATACATCATCAATAGATATAAACCATTGTTTTGTAGCTCTAAAAATAATTGGTTTATGTGTTCTCCAACAGTGAGGGTAAGAATGAGTTATATCAACCTTTTTAATTAAGGCATCTTCTAAAAGTTCTAAGATTCTATCATTAGCTTTAAATACATTTACATTTAAAAACTCTTGTGGATTTGGTAATAGTTTTTCTCTTACAATTGTATTGTCATAAGTACCATTTGCTGCAACTGGCATAATAATTTCTAAGTTATATTTTAAACTTACTTTATAATCATCTTCTCCATGTCCTCCAGCTGTATGGACTGCACCAGTTCCTGAGTCCATGAGTACATGATCACCTAAAACAATAGTAGAAGTTCTACCGTTTAGTGGGTTTATTGCTATATTATTTTCAAATATACTTGATTCAAATGTTTTTAATATCTTACCTTTTATTATTTCATTTGTAATACAAAAGTCATAAAGTGCATTTGCAATTATGAATCCATCGCTTGTTAATACATAGTCTTGTGTAGGATTTAATGAAATTGCAGTATTTGCAGGAAGAGTCCAAGGAGTTGTAGTCCAAATAATAAAAGAAACTTTTTGATTTTCTAGGTTATGAATTTTTTTAAATTCATCTTGCATTTCAAAAGCAACGTATATTGACGGAGATACCTTATCTTTGTATTCAACTTCTGCTTCTGCTAAAGCTGTTTGAGCAGCCCAAGACCAAAAAACAGGTTTACTTCTTTGAATTAATAAACCTTGTTTTGCAATTGCTATTAGTTCTCTATATATGTTTGCTTCAAACTTAAAATCCATAGTAAGGTATGGTTTATCCCAATCAGCAATTACACCTAATTGTTTAAATTCATTTTTTTGGATATCTATAAACTTACTTGCATGGTCTCTACAAAGTTGTCTTAACTTTGATTTCTCTAATGCTTTTTTCTTAGCTCCACCAATTTTTTCTTCAACTTTTTGTTCAATTGGTAAACCATGACAATCCCAACCAGGAGTAAACCTTGTAGATTTTCCATCAAAATAATGGTACTTAACAATAATATCTTTTAATATTTTATTTAATGCATGACCTATGTGTATGTTTCCATTTGCATACGGTGGTCCATCATGAAAAGTAAAGCTTTCTTTACCTTTTCTATTATTTTTCATTCTGTCATAAACTTTTTGTTCATCCCAAAGTTTGTATTTTTTAGGTTCGTTTTGTGGTAGATTTCCTCTCATTGGAAAATCTGTTTTTGGCAATAGTAATGAATCTTTATAATCAATCATTATTTTGTATCCTTGAATTAAATATACGCGATTATATCTTAATGTTAGTAAATTTATAATAAAATTTATAAAAGGAATAAAATATGAATGAACAAGATATGATTAATTTTCAAAATAGATTAAAGCAAAACAAACTTACAATTACATGTGCAGAATCATGTACTGGAGGCTTGATATCATCAGCTATTACTTCCATATCAGGTTCCTCATCAATATTCAATGGATCAGTAATAACTTACTCAAATAAAATAAAAGAGCAAGAGTTAAATGTAAAAAAACAAACTATGATTGACTTTGGAGTAGTATCAATTGAAGTAGTAAATGAAATGTTAGATGGTGTTTTAAAAAAATTTGATGCAGATATTGGTGTTGGAGTATCGGGAGTTTCTGGCCCAAATGGAGGAACAAATGATAAACCTGTAGGAACTGTAGTAATTGGAATCAAAGACACAAAAGGTTTTAGTAATGTAAAAATATATCATTTTAAAGGAGATAGAATAAACGTACAAAGACAAGCCGTGCAGATGGTATTTTCAATATTATTTAATAAATATTAGAATTTAATTTAAAAAGCCTTGACAATTTTTAGATTTTTTTATATAATTTCATCCACAATTGCTAAGCATAATTGCAATAATTTATGACCTGTTAGCTCAGCTGGTAGAGCATCTCCCTTTTAAGGAGGTGGCCGTTG
>CAZEXK010000008.1:0-56275 GCA_964516815.1 uncultured Helicobacter sp.
CCATCTTTATATTGAATATCTAATCTTTTAGCCAATTGTAAAAATGACGTCATTTTTGCATAAATACAATCAAATGCATAAGTAGTATTTTTCATTAATTTTTCCAATACTTCTAAAGGAGCAGGGTAATTATCATCTTTTAGTCCTGCACTTGTGGAGTTTACTATTAAATCATATTTATCATTTGTATTTATTTGCTCATGTGTATAAAATGTACAGTTAAGTTTTATAAAAAATGCTTTTGAGTTTTCACTTCTATTTAAAATAGTAGTTTTTATATTGTTTTTATTTAATATAACCGCTATTGCTTTAGAAGTTCCACCAGCTCCTAAAAGCAATACACTTTTAACATTTTTGAATTCTTCTATAGCTTTGTAAAATCCAGGAGCATCAGTATTATAGGCTTTTATTTTTTCATTTTCTTTTATATATGTATTTACTGCTCCTATTTGTAAAGCAAATTCATCTAATATATCAGCATTTAGAAATGCTTGTTCTTTATGTGGTACTGTTATATTTGCACCTTTTAAATTTGAGTTTAAAAATTCTTCTTTTATATTTTTTGCATTTTGTAAAAATGTTTTAGTGTAATTTGCATCAAGACTTATATACTTGAATCCAGCATTATGCATTTGTGGTGATTTTGAATGCTCTACTGGATTTCCGTATATTGTAAAGTTTTGCACTATTTATTTATACCATTTAGCAGTTCACAAGCTTCTTTTGCATGATAAGAGATAATTATGTTAGCTCCTGCTCTTTTAAAACTAAGTAATGTTTCCATCATAACCTTATCATAATCAATTAACCCTTGTAATCCTGCATTTTTAATCATAGCATATTCTCCACTTACATTATAAACAGCCAAAGGTAAATTTGTTTCATTTCTAATATCTCTTATAATATCAAGATATGACAGTGCAGGTTTTACCATAAGTATATCAGCGCCTTGTCTTTCATCTTCTAAAGATTCTTCAATAGCTTCTAATCTATTTGCTCCATCCATTTGGTACATTTTTCTATCACCTTTATTAGGAGTTGATTCAGCTACATCTCTAAAAGGACCATAATAAGCACTAGCAAACTTTGTACTGTATGCCATGATTGGTAAGTTTTCAAATCCATTTTTATCTAAAGTAGTTCTAAGAGTTTCAATAATACCATCCATCATTCCACTAGGTGCAATCATATCAGCGCCAGCTCTTGCATGAACCAATGCTTGTTGAGCAGATAGTTCTAGTGTTGCGTCATTATTCACAGTTGAGTTATCATCTAAAATACCACAATGTCCATGATCTGTATATTCACAAAAACATAAATCAGTCACTACAAACATATCTGGAAACTTATTTTTTATAGCTCTTATAGTTCTACTTATTATACTTTCTTGACTTAAACATTCACTTCCAACACTATCTTTAACATCAGGTATGGCAAACAATATTATTGAGTTTAAGCCTATTGTTCTAATATATTCACATTCATTTATAATTTGATCGATTGACATTTGAAAAATACCAGGCATTGAAGAAATTTCTCTTTTTATATTTTCACCTTCTCTTACGAAAAGAGGGTATATAAAATCATTTGTATTTAGTGTTGTTTCAGCTATCAAGCCTCTAAGCGTTTTGTTTATTCTAGTTCTTCTAAATCTTTTAGCATTCAAGGTATTGTCCTTTATTTTTATATACATTATTTATAATTATAATATTACCAATATGTATTTACATCAAATATTGGGTTTGGTCTATTTTGACTAGAGGGTGTTCTTATTTTTTTATAATTATTACTTATACTATTATATTGTTTATTTGATTTTGTTGAGTTAATAGTTATTATTAATATTACAATAATAATTGATATTAACAATAAAGTACTTATAAACTGTACTTTAATATTTTGTAAAAAAGTGATTTGTCTTAAAAATTCAACTATGTTGTTTTTAAATATATAAGAAAGTATCAAAATAATTAAGATAAAATACAACATCAAAAATACTTACTTATTTATTTTGTTCTTTAAACAATAAAAACTCTTCATAACTACCATCAAAATCTAAAATAGTACCATCATCTTGAATTTCTATAATTCTATTTGCAAAAACATCCAATAATTCTCTATCATGAGATACACAAATAACACTTCCTTCATAAGATAAAAGTCCTTCTCCCATAGCAATAATAGCTTCTAAATCAAGATGATTTGTAGGTTCATCTAAAAGTAAAAAGTTTCTTTTTTCAAGCATAATTTTACTTAACATCATTCTATGTTTTTCCCCACCTGAACAGTTTTTAATAGATTTTTCTTGTTCTTCACCATTAAACAACATTCTTCCAAGGCAATTTCTAATTTCAGCTATTTCAGCTTCTCTATCAAAATCTCTTAACCAATCATATAAAACTGTATCACCCACTATCAAATCAGTAGTGTTTTGAGGGAAATAAGAAATATTAACAGTTGCACCCCACTTGATTTCTCCTGCATCTGGTTTTATATTTTCCATTAATATTTCACACAAAGTAGTTTTACCAGCTCCATTGTGTCCAATTAATGCTATTTTGTCTTTTTTATCAAGCATAATATTTATGTCTTTTAATACTAAATTTCCATCAAATGACTTAGAAACATTTTTTATTTCTAGTATTTCTTTAGATATAGGTTTATCTTGTTTAAATACAATAGAAGGATCCCTTCTACTAGATACTGCAATTGCAGACAAATCTATTTTATCAAGTTGTTTTTGTCTTGAGGTTGCTTGTTTAGCTTTAGAAGCATTTGCACTAAATCTTCTTACAAAAGCTTCAAGGTCTTCTTTTTCTTTAGCTTTTTTATCATAATCAGTTTGTGCTTGTTTTGCAAGAACAGTTGAAGCTATATACCAATCATCATAAGTACCAGAAAATTCTCTAATAGTTTTAAAATCTACATCTAATATATGTGTACAAACTGCATTTAAAAAATGTCTATCATGTGAAATAACTACCATAGTACCATCATGGTGTTGCAATTGATTTTCAAGCCATGATATAGTTTCTATATCTAAGTTATTTGTTGGCTCATCTAAAAATAATATATCAGGTTTTGGAAATAACACTTGTGCTAAAAGTACTTTAAATTTATCAGCACCCGTTAAAGTACTCATAAGTTCATTGTGTATAGAAGCTGGAAATCCTAAAGATTCAAGTATTTTTGTAATTTTTACATCATATTCATAAGTAGGATCTTCTTCACAAGATATAATTTCCAATTCACCTAATCTCTCACCAATTTCATCTGTATATTCTTCTAGATACAATTTTTCTTTTTCTTGTATAGTATCGTATAATCTTTTATTACCCATAAGTACAGCATCTAATAATGTAAATTCATCAAATTCAAATTGATTTTGACTTAAAACACCTACTTTTTTACCTGATTGAATTTGTACTTCACCATCAGTAATTTCTTCTTGCCCTGAAAGCATTTTTAAAAAAGTAGTTTTTCCAGCTCCATTTGCACCAATAAGTCCATATCTCTTATCAGTATCAAATGACAAGTTAATATCTTGGAACAAAGTTCTCGAACCGAATGTTTTTTTAAGTTTTACAATTTTTACCATATTTTTTTAGCCTTTTTGTCTTTATATGTTTTCGCATTATACCTAAAATTGGTTTTATTCGTGATTATTATTTAATTGTTTTTTTGTTTTCCATTGTAAATAAGTAGTAAGTAGTTCATGCTCACCTCTAGTTTTTGTAAAATCTTCTTTTTTTGTAATATTGTAAATTATTTTTTCCATGGATTTTAAATTATTTATATCAAGCTCTTCATCCAATTTTGCATATTTAAAAATCATATTATCGAAGATAAGGTTATAATCAAATGCATTTTCTTCTTTGGAGTTTAGAATCTTTTTTATCATCAACCAATTGTTGAAAAGTTTTTCCCAAATTATTTTTTCGTGTTTAGTTAAACAAAGACCAGATATAATATCTTTCCATTTATACAATGCAAAATATGCTTGATGATTTCTAAAAAGTTCTTCTATCCACCAATCTTCATATTTTGGCAAACCACTAAATGTTTTTAGTATTGGGTCTTCTTTTTTTACCTCTTCTTCGTTGTATTTTTCAATTTCATTTATAATATCATCAATAAATGTTTTAAAATGTAAAACAATTATAGGTATATATGAATCTAAAAATGCAAAATACTTTAAATCTTTATTGTCTTGTAATGCTGATATTTCATTATCAAAATCTTTTTTTATTATTACTAATTCATCTTCTAATTCTTTTGCTTCTCTTATATTATTTTTGATTACAACTTCTGATATTTCTATTAGTTGTTTATCTTCAAAATTTACACTCTCAGGCAATTCATCTACTATCATCATAGCTTCTAATCGTTGATTCCTAGTAATATTTAGACTTTTTTTCATTCTTATTTTTTGAAGTTTATAATAACTTTGTTTTTGTAAGGCTTCTTGTACTCTTTGCAATTCTTTGAATTTTTCTTTTTCAGATGCTGGTATTGCCTCATATATAGCTAAATAATTTTCAAGATCTATACTTGATCGTTCAAGTGTATTTTCTATTGATGCTTGTTTTAAAGAAGATAAAACTGTTTTTCCACTATTTAAATCTGCTAATTGTTTTTTACAATTGGAAATGTTTTCTTTGTTTTCTAAAATAAGTTTTTCTAAAGCAAATATACTAATTTCCAATGCTATTCCTTGTCGTTATGAAATAATTGCTTTTATTTTTTCTTCATCTAAAATATGAGTATCATATTTCACTATTATGATTTTTTCACTATCATTTATGTACCACTCTATACAACCATCTTCATAATGAAGTGCATCATACTTATCTTGATTTGTATCACTTATATTTAAGTAAACATTTTTTGTTTTAGAAGGGTTTGGTAGACTAGCTATAATAAGTATCCAAAAAATACATATAATCAAAATAGCATAAGCAATAGTTTCCAAAGGAATTGAATCAAGGTATATTCCACCAACATAGCCACCTATAAAAGTACCTAAATAACCAAAACTATTAAATACTCCTAATACAGCACCTTTTTCATGTACTTTTGCATATTTTGTAGCTAATGATTGCATAATTGGTTCATGCATATTAAAGCCCATGAAAAATACTACTATACCAACTGTAAACAATATATAACTATCACTGACTACTGTTGCATTAATATCAGCACTAGAAAAACCAATAATAGAATATGCTATTGCAAAAAATACAATACCTAAAATCAATACTTGTTTAAACATACCTTTTTTCTCAGCTAAAATAGCAGCAGGTCCCATAGCGATAATTCCTGCAATGGTTGCTGGTAAATAAACTTTCCATAATTCTGATAAGTCCCATCCATAAGCTTTAGTAAGTACAATTGGAATAATTACAAAGGCAAAAGTTAATAAACCTTTTTGAAAAAAATTAGTAATGTTCATCTTCATTAGTTTTGTGTCTTTTAAGAATGTATATTTATTAGTTCCATTGTAAGTATGTGTTATTTTAGGAGGATTTGGTACATATTTATATAATATTACAATCGAAAATAATGCCATAAAAGCAACTAAATAAAATAATGTTTGAACACCAGCACTAGCTCCAATAACAGGACCCAATAACATTGATACTGCAAATGATGCAGCAATAGTACCACCCATTAATGCCATAGCTTTTGGTCTTTGTTCTTCTTTTATTAGGTCACTAATCATAGCAATAGCAACAGCACCCATAGCACCTGCACCTTGTAGGAATCTACCAAATAAAAGTGTTTGTATATCCGTAGCCATTGCAGAAATAACTGAACCAATAGCAAAAATTATTAAACCAAAGGCAATAGTATGTTTTCTTCCAACTTTATCACTAACAGCACCAAAAGGAACTTGAAATATCATTTGAGTAAGTGCATAACCACCCATAATTAAACCTACTGTTGCAGTGGTTGCTCCTTCTAAACTTAATGCATATACTGCTAATAAAGGTAGAACTATAAACAAACCTGAAAACCTCATTGCAATAATTGCATTTAGAGGCATAATTGTTTTAAACATAAACTATGTCCTTAATTTTTTCCTCTGATTATAACAAAATAATTGTTAATTGATAAGTATAATTTGTATTATTTATAATATTAACATTATTTTTAATTAGATATAATTGTTTATTAATACATACGGAGATTATATTGAGTTATTATGAAATATTTGTTTTGGGTTGGAGTTTAAATGTTATTATGTTTTTAAGTAACATGTTGTTGGCATTTAATACTTTTAGTAATAAAGATATTACTGAACTGCAAAAAGAAAGTGAAATATTAAAAGATTTAAAACAAAATCATGAAAAATTATATCCATATAGAACATATGAAACATTAATATCATACTTTATTCCTTTTACTGCATTTTTTAGAGTAGGGTATAGATACTTTGAAATGAGTATGTTTTTTAAAGCAAACAATGGTACAAAAATGTTTGATTATATGGTTTATTCATATGAAAAAGAAATTGATAAAACAAAAGGTAATTAAATTATAAAGACCATATTGAAAATTTTAGTACTACTTAGTATTAGCAATAATATGATAAATGCTCAAGAAAAACAAAACCCTCAAAAAATAGGCTTTTCTGTTATTTATAGTATAGAAGATGAAACGTGGAAAGATATGAATGAAGCCATACAAAATAGCATAGTTGAAGAAGGTATTGTTATATCATATACATCTCATGCAAAAGCTTTACTAGATAGAACAGCTAAGGATGTAGGTACTATACAAGATACTTATAATGGAGCACAAATTCATTTCTTTTGTAAAGTTCCTCTATCTCACAAGATGATAAAAGTAAATCCACATATAATTTCAGGTTGCCCTTATTCAATAGCAGTATATGAACTAAAATCAAACCCAGGTACAATTTATGCATCTTACAGACATTTACCCAAAAATGAACCAGCATATAAAGATGTCATAAAATTACAAGATTCTATTATTAGAAATGCCTTTGATATGTAAATGATTTTAATATAAAATATTAAAATCTTCTTGTTTATATATATGTAGTTGAGTTTTTTTTCTATAGTTACTTATATGTGCTATTTTTATGTGTATATAATCACCATCTTTAGGTTTTTTGATATTTTTTTCGAAATATACACTAACTTTTTTATTATCTAAATATAAATAATTTTTATCATATTTTACTTTAATATTTAAGATAATTTCATTTTGATTATTTTCATTAATAAGTTTAGTTATATTTTTTTGAAGATACAAATTTTTATAACTTTTTACTTTTTCTAATTTTTTTACTATTTGCATTTTAGTAATTTCTTTTAAACCATAGTAATTATCAATATTTTGTACTAATAAATCATAAGAATAAGCTAGTTTAAGATTATTATTTTTTTGATAAATTAAAATTGCCCTAGAATTTTTTGTTTTAATTATAGCTTTGTTTTTGTATTTAAATATAACTATTACATTTTTTAATAAAATATTTTTATTTAATTTTTCAATTTTATAAAGATAATCAATTGTATTTCTTGAGCTTTCAACTATGTTTTTATTTTTTTTAATTTCATAATAATTATTAGTAAAAGTTGCATATATAGGTAAATGATCAGAGTATCCATTTTGTTTTTTACCATTCCATCTATATATTTTATTTTTAAATAAATAATCTTTTTTAAAAACTCTAAAACTGTTTTGTTTATATTTTATACCGTCACTTAATAATAAAGATGGTGATATTATGATGTTATCAGGAGTTTGGTTTTCATCTCTAAATTTATTAGAAAACCTATTGTTAGTCTTTAATTCTAACCACAAGTTATAATGTACATCTTTATATTTATGTAGGTCATTTTTTTTGATTAAATTTCCATTTTTACTTGTGTTTAATATGTGATTTATTCCAGTATATCCATAAGTATCGTTTAATTTTTTATCATATTTAAAAGTTATGTATTCATCATAATTTGAATTTAAATCTCCTAAAATAATGTATTTTGTATTTTTGTTTAATGCTTTTATATTCTTTAATAATGCTTGAGCGTATGGTATCCTTGTACTTTCTTTACTTCTTTTTGATTTCCAATGATTTGTATATATTATTATTTTTTCATCATTTATTTTTATTGTAGATTTTAAAATTGGACGAGAATGAATATTATATTTACTTACAATTATTTTTTCATTTTCTATGATTTTATACTTGCTTAATATAGCCAATCCAATAGCAGAAGTTTTTTTCTTTAAAAAATAATGATATTTATATTGAGGAATTTTTTTAAGTAACAGCATTAAGGCTTTTTTTGATTCTATTTCTTGTAAAGATATTATGTTTGCATCTAAGTCATTTATAACTCTTGAAATATTATTTATTTTTTTATTTAAGGCTTTTTTATTCCAATATTGTGTGTTTGGTATAAATTCTTTGTATTCCGTACCATCTTTATTCATATCAAAAAGATTTTCTACATTATAGCTTGCAACTTTAAATTCTAAAGCAAAAATATAACTACAAAGAAATAAAGTTAAAAATATTTTTAATATCAAATTTAATTAAAATCCATTTGCGATTACAAGTAATAATACACTCATTAGAACAATACCAGCACTTTTGTTATATAATTTGTTTGCAGTAATAAATACAAGCATTACACTTACAATAACAGCAGCGGTAATGTCAAAGAAATTTGCACTTAAATCTACATTTAATGGATTTATAATAGAGGACAAACCAAGTACCATAGTAAAGTTAGCTACGTTACTACCAATAATTGCACCAATTGCCATATCTGCATTATTTGCTCTTGCTGCTTTTATTGCTACTGTTAGTTCTGGCAAAGATGTACCAAATGCTACTAAAAATAATCCTATAATCCATTCACTTATACCAAATGTTCTAGCAATATTAGAAGCACTTTCAATGGCAAAATTTGCTCCTCCAACTACAAAAATAAATCCAATAAGTAAAATTATAATTGTTCTGCTCCAAGCAAATTTTTCTTTTTCATTTTCATCGTTAGTTTCTACTTGGTTACTTTGTATTAAAAATAATAAATAAGCGGCCATTAAAGTCAAAAATATAAATCCATCAAGCATAGAAAGTTTTCCATCAATACTCATTAGAATAAATATTAAAATAGGAAATAAAGACCAAGCTGAATCTTTTGCAAATAAATCACGACTAGGATTTATCTTTTTTGCTATTAAAAATACGCTACCCAAAACTAATGCTATATTAAAAATAGTACTTCCAATTACATTTGCAACAGCAATGTCCCCACTACCTTTATGTGCGGCACTCATGCTAACAGCCATTTCAGGTAAAGATGTTCCAAGGGCTATTAATGTAGCTCCAATTATAAAAGCAGATATATTAAAATGTAAAGCTAATTTTTCACTTTGTTCTATTATGAAATCAGCTCCATATATCAATGCTGCCATTGAAACTATAAATATTACTATATCCATTATGTATTCCTTATTATCAAACTATTAGGTAGTTTATATTTTTTAATTAATTTTTCTTCTAAGTTTCTATGTTGTCCATCATCTATTTCATGATCATAACCTAAAAGATGCAAAAGACCATGAATATATAGTAGAGTTATCTCATCTAAAATACTATGTGAATATTCATGTGCTTTATCTTTTGCATAGTCCAAAGATATTACTATACTCCCAAGTGGAGTCATTGGCATATCCTCATAAGGGAAACTTAAAACATCTGTGGCTGTATTTTTTTGTCTAAATTGATTATTAAGTTTTTTTATATAAGAATTATCACATAAAATAAATTCTATTTCTTTTTTGCTGAATTCATTAGAAATATTATTTAGTAAATCTATATTAATATCAAAGTTGGTTTGGTTTTCAAAGCTTATACTAAACAATCTTGAATATTCAGTTCTTTCATAAGCATTTCACAAAAATTACCACCTTCTCTTAAAACATTATCAACTTCAAATTCTATAGAAAAGTTTCCAGCAGTATCGCTAATGGACTTCCTAAGAACGCTAGGATAAATTTTCATTTCACGCTCAATTTTTGAAATTGCAGCTTGTATTTTAGCTCTGCTTTCATCATTGTTGTAATCAACACTCATCATCATATATCCTTCTTCCATTTTCATGCTTGCACATAAGTCTCTAGCCATTGTATTTCCTTTGATTAAAGTTATTTTTGTATTTAAATAATTTCATTTGTATTTTATCAAAATAGTTCTAACATTTTTATTACTTCGTCAACTTCAAAACATTTTATATCCAATTTGGATGATATTTTTTTTGAAATTATAGCTTTTTTTATTCCTTGAGCTGATGCTTCTTTTAATCTATTTTCCATACTTTGTACATCTTTTATTTCTCCTGTAAGAGAAACTTCACCAATAAAGACAGACTCTTTAGCAATGGGTCTATTTCTAAAAGAAGAAATAATTGCGGCTACTATAGCTAAATCACAGGAGCTTTCTTTTACTTTTATTCCTCCACTTATGTTTATAAATACATCGTATGAATTTAAAGGTAAATCTAGTTTTTTTTCTAATAATGCTAATAGCATATTTAATCTATTTGTATCAAATCCTGTGGCACTTCTTTTTGGATTTGGAAAAGTTGAGTCTGTAACTAAAGCTTGAACTTCCAATATTAAAGCACGACTACCTTCCATTGTAACAGTTAAACAAGAACCACTTAAGGCTTTTGTAGAATCAAAAAATTTTCTATTTATATCTTTTGCACTCTCTAAACCTTTGTTTGTCATTTCAAATATTGCTATTTCACTAGTACTTCCAAATCTATTTTTAAAACCTCTTAATATTCTGAGTTCTTTGGAACTTTCACCTTCAAAATATAAAACTGTATCAACCATATGTTCTAAAACCCTTGGACCTGCTATGCTTCCTTCTTTAGTTATATGTCCAATTATAAACATGGCAATATCTGATTGTTTGGCTTTTCTCATTAACTCAAATGTGATTTCTCTAACTTGAGATACAGAACCAGGAGCTGAAGTTAATTTATCAGAATATATAGTTTGTATAGAATCAATAATTGCAATTTCATAATCTTGTCTTAAAAATTCATCTTGAATAGCTTCTAATGATATTTCAGATAATAAATACAAGTCATCATGCATACTATCAAGCCTTACAGCTCTTAGTTTTATTTGTCCTGCACTTTCTTCTCCTGATATATACAATACTTTTTTACCTTTTTTAGCTAAATTACCAGCAATTTTTAAAAGTAAAGTTGATTTTCCAACACCTGGACTACCACCAATTAAAGTCAAGCTTCCAGGAACAACACCTCCTCCTAAAACTAAATCAAATTCTTCGTTAAAAGTAGAAAATCGTACAATATTTTCTTCTTTTATTTTGGTTATAGGAGTTGCTTTTGAATTTTGAGATGACATTTTAGCTATTTTAATGCTTTCTTGTTTTTGTTCAGTACTTAGTTCATAAAAACTATCCCAACCACCACAAGAAGGACATTTTCCAATCCATTTAACAGATTGTTCTCCACAGTGTTGACATTCGAATGTAGTAGATTTTTTGGCCATTATGATATACTAACTTCTTGGTCATTGATTGAAAAGTCATCATATGGATCTAGATGTATATTAATAATCCAGAATTTACTTTTATCAAGTAATCTTATTTTTTCTTCTATATTATCACTGGCTATATGTGCATCCATTAAGGTTATCACACAGTTAAATACTAAATGAAGATCTACAAAATTATTATGTCCAGCAGTTCTTGTTTTTAATAAATGATAATCATTTACATTTGTTTCATTTTTTATTATTTTTTCAATTCGTATAGTCATTTCATCATTAAGAGATGAATCAAGTAAAACCATAACTCCATCATGAATAAGTTCATAAGCGCTATAAATAATATATATTGCAATTGCTGCACCTATTATAATATCAAATATTTCGTTGTTAGTATAATAAACAAGTAATAAAGATATTAAAACTGCAATATTTGCCCATATATCAACTTTATAATGTAAGGCATCTGCTTTAATAACCATATTGTTTGTAGATTTTGCAACTAAGTTTAAGTAAATAACCAAAGCTGTTGTAATAATTAAAGAAATTATCATTACTATTATTGATATCTCTGCATAAGAAGATATCTCTCCTGTGATATATTTATTAATAGCAACATAAAATAAGAAAAACCCAGATATTGTTATAATTGTACCCTCAATAACACTAGCTAGAGCTTCTATCTTTCCTCGACCATAATTAAACTGACTATCTGCTGGTTTTTCGGAGTTGCTAATGGCAAAAAAGTTAAATAAAGAAACGAATAAATCCAATACACTATCAATTGCGCTAGCAATTACAGCAACTGAACCGCTTAATATTCCAATAAACAATTTTATTATAGTTAAAATAGCAGCAATACTAGAAGATACTATAGTAGCTTTTTTTTCAGGTGACATTTTCATATATTATAAAAGAATTTTTATTTATAATTTTTTACAAAATTTTTAATTCTCAAAATGCCATCTCTTATAGTAGTTTCATCTGTTGCAAACGAAAATCTAAAGTAACCATCAAGTCCAAATCCTAAGCCAGGAACAACTGCTATACCTCCATCTTCTAAGAGTTTTTTACAAAAAAGCATAGAATCATTTTCAATTTGAGTAATGTTTACATATAAATAAAAAGCGCCTTGTGGTTTAATTACACTTACACCTTCTATTTCATTAAGTAACTCATGCGCTATATCTCTTCTTTTTTGAAATTCAATTCTCATATTTTCAATATCAGTATTTGCCTTACCTTCAAGAGCTAAGATTGAAGCGTGTTGAGTAATTGAGTTAATATTAGATGTGCTTTGTGATTGTAACTTTACCATTGCCTTAATTAGTGTACTATTAGGGCTAGCTAAGTAACCAAATCTCCAACCAGTCATAGCCACACATTTACTAAGTCCATTTACTGTTATTGTTCTATTAAACATATGTTCATTTATACTAGCAGTTGCAGTAAATTTCAAATCATCGTAAATCAATTTTTCATACATTTCATCTGAAACAATCCAAATATTTGTATCTTCAAGAACATCAGCAATTTCTTGTAATTCTTCTGAGGAATAAATACTACCTGTTGGATTTGAAGGTGTTGTTAAAATTAATATTTTAGTTTTTTCTGTAATAGCATTTTTTAGTTGCTGAGCAGTTATTTTAAATTCACTTTCATCATTGGTATTAATTCCTACAGGTATTCCTCCTGAGTATTTTACTAATTCGGGATAAGTTACCCAGTAAGGAGCAGGAATAATTACTTCATCCCCTGTATCTATTAATGCTTGGAATATATTAAATAAACTATGTTTTGCCCCAACATTTACAATAATATCAGATGGTTTATAATTTAGATTATTTTCAATTTTTAGTTTATTTGCAATAGCTTGTTTTATTTCAGGTGTACCAGAAACTGCTGTATATTTAGTATAGCCTTTTTTTAAAGCATAAATTGCACTATCTTTTATTATTTGTGGTGTGTCAAAATCAGGCTCGCCTGCACTAAAACTTAAAATATCTTTACCTTCTTGTTTTAATTCTCTAGCAAGCGTAGTAATTGCCATTGTCATTGATTCAGACAATGTATCCATTCTTTTAGCTAAAACTGTATTCATTTAATTACCTTTATGTATTATAGGCACGATTATACAATAAGATTAATCAAATACTAATTAAATATGAGATAACATTGCTTAAATTTATAGGAGTAATTTAATATGAAAAATATAACAATAATCGCTTTCATAATTAGCATATTTGTTAGTGGGTGTGGAAATAAAAAAGATCCAATTTATGTAGCTAAAGTAAATATAAAATGATGATTTACGATTATATTATTATTGGTTCTGGTGTTGCTGGTTTAAATGCAGCAAGATATATTCCAGCTGATAAAAAAGTCTTAATATTATGTAAAAAATCACCTTGGGAATGCAATACATTTTTTGCTCAAGGTGGCGTAGCAAGTGCAGTTGATGAATCTGACATTTCTTCTCATGTAGAAGATACATTAAATGCAGGAAATAATTTAAACAATATTGAAGCTGTTGAATTTTTAAGTACTCATTCTATTGAAACAATAAAAGACTTAGTTAATGATAACATGAATTTTGATTTAAATGATAAAAATAAATTAGCATACACAAAAGAAGCAGCACATAGTAGAAGTAGAATTTTACATGCAGATGGAGATGCAACTGGTAGAGAATTGCATATGTTTTTACTAAAAAATTGTCCGCATGAAATCAGAACAAACTCCATAGTAATAGACTTACTTATTAAAGATAATATATCGTATGGAGTTCAAGTAATATCAGATAATCAAGAAGAAATTTTATACGCAAACAATACTATAATAGCTTCTGGTGGAGTGGGTTCTATTTATAGATATCATACAAATTCTACTACAATAGCTGGTGACATTCAAGGTATTTGTATTGAAAAAGGTATAAAGTTAAAAGATATGGAAATGATGCAATTTCATCCAACTGTATTTGTTGATTCACCAAATGCTAGAAAACAACTTCTTACAGAAGCACTAAGAGGAGAGGGCGCATTAATTGAAGATGAAGATGGTTACGCATTTTTAAAAGATTATCATAAAGATGAAGGTTTGGCTCCTCGAGATATAGTTTCAAGAGCAATTTTTGATCATTCTTTAAAAACAGATTCAAAGATATATTTATCGTTTAAAAACTTTGATAAAATATCTTTTAAAAAAAGATTTCCAAATATTTACAAAAACTTAAAAGAATATGGTTTTGATTTACCATCTCAAAGAGTACCTATCTCTCCTGCTTTTCATTATAGTATGGGTGGTATAGAAGTAGATTTAAATTCAAAAGTTTTAGAATTTGAAAATCTTTATGCTATTGGAGAAGTAGCGTGTACTGGAGTACATGGTGCAAATAGGCTAGCATCAAACTCACTTTTAGAAGGACTGGTTTATTCTAAATTATGTGTTTTAAACTCACTAAAAGTACAATATAATATCAACACTAGTAAATTAGTAAACTTAAGCATTAAACATCATGTTTTACAAAAAGACATTGACAAGGCTATTAAAAATGGATTAAGAAATCTTATGTGGACTGATGTAGGTATTGTAAGAAGAAAACAAAAGCTAATTGATGCACTTGATGAAGTAAAATCATACATAAATGAGGATGTTGGTAGATTATTATATTTAAGGTTAATTACTGCAAAATCAATTATTCAAAGTGCTATAAATAGAAAAAAATCTATTGGTGCTCATTTTATTAAAGATAATGAATGATAAAACTTTTATTAGTTAGTTTGTTTAGTGTATTTGCAGTTGCGAGTACTGGACAAGATGTGCTACACCTGATTTAACAATGATATGGGTAGGTTTTGCTTCTATATTTGTTTTCGTAATAGGTTACTACTTTGTTGCAACTGAAGAAAAATATCACATTGATAAAGCTAAACCAGCTCTATTTATAGGTACTTTTATGTTTAGAACTTATAAACCTTGCATTAGTACATACCACAAATAATCTACTTCTTCATCTGTAAAACTTACAAGTGTTTTGTCATTAAAAAGTTCTTTTATATTTTCTATAGAAAATGATTTTGAATATGAACATGAAGCATGAGTTGGAATAAAACTTCTTACAAGAGATATGTCATCAATAATTTTCAAATCACATAATAAACATTCAAGTTGTTTATTTAATCTACCTTCATAATCACACAAAGTAACATAGGATTCAATGATTGCTCTTTTATGATTTTGTTTATTCATTTTTAATGCTAAAGTATCTAATAAATTAATATAAAACCCATCAAGAGTATCAACATCTTTTAAATGAGTATAAAATAATTTTATATATCTTTGCCAATGGTACATTTTATCATTATCAAATATCCAAAATGATGAAATTTGTAAAACATCTTTTAATCTTGGTATAGTACTCTTCATATTTACTTCAAGTTCAAAATCTATCTTATAGCCAATATTTATATGTGAATGTCTAGCTCCATAAAATCTATATGCAAGATAAATATTGTCTTCACTTAATAAAGTAACTATTAAATCTTCGTCTTTAACTTTGTTTATGTTTATTATATAAGCTTGCATAAATTAAAACAATTCAATACTTTTAGTCCTATGCTTTTTAAGTAATTCAATAATTTCTAAATTACTTCTGGAGGTAATGTAAAGTGCATTATAAGTTGCATTTTTTATTATGTTTACTAATGACATGTCATCTTCATCGTGACATACTAGTATTTTTGCATGAGAGTAAAACCTATTTAAAAATGCAATTTCAAGAAAATTTGTTTTTTTAATGTTATTAGCAATTATAAAAGTACTAGATTTCCCATGGTCCAATACATACAAAGATTTATTTATAAATATTGATTTCATATATTTAAAATTATTTAATTTATTTAGGTCTGGTTTTTTTATTTTTAAATAATGTATAACACTAATAAAGTTATCAATATAAATAACTGGTATTTTAGCTTTATAATAATATGTATCTTTATAAGTGAAAGTACATTCAAATAAAGAATGAATAGTTAAATTTTTTAAATCATAGGAGTGTATTATAAATTTTCTACAATTTGGATAAATTGCTTTTAAAGTTTTAATATCATTTGATATTATGCATTGTATATGATTATTGTTTTGTATTAATTCTAAGTTATTTTTAATATCATTATCTAAGTAGACTTGATTAGATGATTTGCGTTTATAAATATTAAAAATATCATAACTTATTTCATCAACAAATAAAACGTCTATGTAAAATGTACTTAAATGATATCTCATTAACTTTAAACAAGCATCTTCAATATTTTCAACTTTAATCCATGCTATTTCATAATCAAATTCAATTTCATCAATTTCACCATCATATATTATAGCAAAAGCGCCTAATTGAATGGCATTTTTTATATCAAGTAAATTAGAAGATATAAATAAATCACCATAATTTATTTTTTTAACTTTAGTGTGAGTTTGAGTAATAAAAGATATAGAAGGAATATTTTGTAATTTACCTTTGACTATATCTATTATTGACGTTATTTTCATTTTTAATATTAACTAACTTTAGTTCCAGATATCTTATTATATTCTGGTCTAAGTAAACTAAGCCCATTTTCATCTTTTGCAGCTAAAAGCATACCTTCACTCATCATTCCCATAAGTTTTGCTGGTTTTAAATTTGTTACAACACAAACTTGAGTATTTATTAAGTCTTGTGCATTGTAAAACTCTTTTATTCCCGCTAATATTTGTCTTGGTTTGTCTTCACCTATTTCAACTTGTATTTTTAATAATTTTTTTGATTTAGGAACTTCAACGGCCTCTAGTATAGTTCCTATTTTCAATTCACTTTGAAAAAATTTATCAATTGTAATTAAATTGTCATTGTTACTTTCTTCTTTCATCTCTTTTCTTGGTTTTTCAACTATTTGTTCTGTTTTTTGTACATCAGCACTTGCAATCAATGCTTCTTCGATTCTTGGAAATAAGGCATCAATTTTAGTGATTTTAGTAGTGTTGATAAGTTTTTCATTTGTGATTAATTTGTCATACAAATCTTTATTGATTTGTATATTTAAAGACAAGGCTATTTTACTTACTTTTTCTGGCATAATACAATCTAGCAGTATAGATACCTTAGCCATAATATTTACTATTAAAGCTACTAAAGCCATTGCTTCATCTTCATTATTATTTTTCATTTTGTTCCAAGGTTCATGATCACCTATGGCTTTATTTGCAATAGTCAATACTTTCCATAAATCTTCAAGATATCTATTTATTTGCATATTGTATAAATACTCTTGAATATTTTTTAAAATGAAATTTACTTGATCTAATTCTTTTTGATGGAACTTTTCTACTTTAGATGAATCAATATTATAGTCAAAGTATTTACCACTCATACCAATAATTCTATTTAATAAATTTCCTAAGTCATTTCCTAAATCACTATTAATTCTATCTATTAATGCTCTTTGTGAAAAGTCACCATCTTGTCCAAAGGGAACTTCTCTTAACATGAAATATCTAAAAGCATCTAATCCATATGCATCAGCTATTTCTTTTGGATTAACAACATTGCCTTTTGATTTTGACATTTTTTGACCATCTCTAGTCCACCATCCATGAGCTGCTATATGTTTTGGCATTGGTAAATCAAGACTCATTAGAAATGCAGGCCAAAATACTGTATGAAATCTTAAAATATCTTTACCTACTAGTTGTGTAGATGCTGGCCAAAAATCCATATTGTTATTATTTGTTCCATAACCTAAAGCTGTTATGTAGTTAAGTAATGCATCTAGCCATACATACATTACGTGTTTATCATCATTCATACTTTTTGGTAATTTAATTCCCCAATCAAATGAGGTTCTAGATATAGATAAATCATTTAAACCAGCAGATACAAAATTTATTATTTCTTTTGATTTTGATTTTGGTAAAATAAAATCATCCTGATCTTTATATAAGGCTAATAACCTATCTTGATACTTCGACAATGAAAAGAAATAACTTTCTTCTTTTACTATAGTAGTTGGTCTTCCACAATCAGGACAACCTTCATCATCAATTAATTGAGCATCAGTAAAAAATGTTTCACATCCTACACAATAATTACCCTCGTAATTACCTTTGTAAATATCACCTTTTTCAAACATTTTTTCAAATGCATGTTGCACTCCTATTTTATGTTCATTATCAGTTGTTCTTATGAATTTATCATATGTAATATCAAAATCATCCCATAATGTTTTAAACTTACCACTAACCTCATTTGCATATTCTTGTGGTGTTTTATTTCTGGTTTTTGCGCTTTGTTCTATTTTTTGACCATGTTCATCTGTTCCAGTTAAAAAGTATGTTTCATGTCCTACTAATCTACTATATCTTGCTAACATATCAGCTATAATTGTTGTATAGGCATGTCCTATATGTGCTATATCATTTACATAATAAATAGGTGTTGTTATGTATACTTTTTTGCATGAGTCGTTTAATGGCATTTCTAATCCTTGAATGATTGTTTAATTAGTGAAAGGATAACATTTTTTACGTGAAAATGCCATGAATTACGATATAAAAATCGTGATATGATTATTTAATGATTTATATATTTTAAGTGATTGTCATTTTGAGATTATATTTAAATATCTCTAGCTTCAATCTCTTCATACATTTTTCCTATATGTTTTCCAATTCTTTCATGAAAAGTATCCCAAGTTTCATATTCTTTTAAGGCTTCAATAGCACTATGTTTTATTTCAAAGCTTTCTAAGTCATCTAAGTAACCTTTTTTTACTATATCTTTTAATTTTATCATATAATTTAAAAAAGGCTCTACACTATTTTTTGCATTTCCACTTTTTCCGTGACCAGGTACATAAGTAGTCATTTTTTTAGAAATAGCGTATTGTAATACTTCAATATTTCCATGAATACTTGAAGAAGAATCAAAGTTTCCAAATCTACCTAAAAAATCATTATCTCCTAAAAACATAGTTTTACTTTGTACATGTTCTATCATGATATCTGTATTTGTATGTGCTTTTAGAGTAGGATTGTGAATTATAAATGTTTGATTACCAATATTTAATGTTTGTAGGTTTGTAGTTTTTTTTGTTGGATATACTGGTGTCATCCCTTTAGTTGCTCCATTAGTTAACTTTTCAACCATTTTTATCCAAGCTAATGCTTCACCATTTTTAGCTCTTTTTATCATTAGAGGATGAGCATAAATTATTGCTTTTGGATAATTTTCTTTTATAACTTTATTTGCAAGCCAATGATCACCATGAATATGAGTATTAATTACAGCTACTATAGGTTTACTTGTGATTGTTTTTAAATTTTTTATAAGTAAATTACCAGCATACAATGATCCACCAGGATCTATTATTGTAACTCCATTTTCACCAATAATAGCAGCAGGATTATTCATGAAGCCTTTATTTTTTTCATTTGGTTCTTCGACTGGTCCATGCATTACGTATACATTATTGTTTACATTTTCAAACTTATATGTTTTTGTTTCACTTGCATTAGTATAAGCAAATAAAACACTTATAAATATAATTAGTTTATTTATTTTATTCATTAAATCTTTTTCTCTTAAAAGTGGTAAAATACACTAGCATACGCACCACTTATTTGTATGTCAGCAGCGATATCTGAAACATCTTCAATAACAATTTTTTGATTTCTCATCCCAATAGTTGTACCAAGACCCATATCAAATTCATAAACAATAGCAGCTTTTATATCTGAAAGTTCATTTTCACCATAAGATACTTTAGCAATATCTGCTTCAATACTTAGTCCTGAGAATGGTAAATCAAATCTTGCTTTTGCATATATCATTGGTACGGCAACGCTAAAATCTTTATTTGTAGATGAAGCAGACGCTGAATTTATTTTGATATTAGCGCTGATATTTTTTATATCAATTCCAATATCAAAATTTACCCAATTATCAAGTATTCTCCAATAAGCAATAATATCAGTTTGATTTAGTGTTAATTCAGAGGTAACTTTTCCTTTATATTTATTTCCAAAAAATGATACTGTTTTATTTTTACTAGCTTCAGTGGTATAATTTGTTTGTTGAATTTTGATATTTGGTAATAATGGAATAGGGTGATCTAAGTAAGCCCAAAAAAAACTATTATTACTTGATGAAAATCCTAAATCTTTTTGAATATCTAATTCACCACTAGTTCCTCCTTTTATTGTTCCACTAAGACTGGGATTCCATATTGCATAGCCAGCTTCTGCACCTAAAAAATCCGCATTAAGGGTATGAAATGTAGCAACTAATAACGTACTTAAAATTATTTTTTTATTCATTTTATTTCCTTTTGTTTTATATACTATATCTTCTTGCTACTTTGTAACTATTGAAAAACTAATATTTTTTATCTCATTGTGCTTTTTAATAAAAGTATTTAGCTCTTCTAAACTTATATTTTTTATCAAATCTAATTCTTGTTTATTATAATCTAATGGTAAATCTTTATAAAACAATGAAAAAGCATTGCTTAGCTTTTGTGAAAATGTTTCAGTTCTTAAGGGTTCACTTCCTAATAAAAATTTTTTTGTTGCATCTAACTCTTCTTGAGTAACTCCATTTTTTACAAATTTACTTACAATTTTCTCTACCATATCTTTAGCTTTATTAGTATTACTTATTTTTGTTTGCAAGTAACCTGAAAAACTAGAATATGATTTTTTATTTATAAAAGTAGCATGAACACTATATGCCAAACCATTTTTTACTCTAATTTCTTCCATAAGTCTACTACCAAAACCACTAGCACCCAATATTTGAGAAGCAAGTTTTGCTTTATAATTATCTTTTGAATCATAAGATATATCAAAAGGCGAAGCAAAGTATATATAAGATTGCTCTGTATCTTTTTTGATTATTGATGTATTAGGTTTAGAACTAAATTCAATTTTTTTAAATGTATTAGTTTTTTCATCTTTTAATTCATCAAAAATAAGTTTTAAATCTTGCTTTAATTTTTCATAAGATATTGATCCACCTGCAACTATAATTAGATTATTTATATTTAGTGCACTTGATAATTTATTTTGTACATTACTTAACGTGATTTTATTAATATCTTCTTCATTACCAATATTTGAATGTTCTAAGGGTGTGTTTTTATAAATTAGTGCTTTTAAATTTGTTGATGCTATGTAATCAAAATCATTTTGTTTACTTGCAAGTTTACTTATATGTCTTTTTTTTATTTTTTCTAAGCTATTTTCACTAATATTTGGATTTTTTAATAATTCATGTAAAAATTTTAATGCTAGAGTATATTGATCTTCTAAACAAGATACTTCTATAACAAATGTTTCTAAACCACTGTTAACGTAAATATCTATAGCATTATCTTCTAATTTACTAGAAAATTTTATAGCTCCATCTTTTAATGTACCTTCATTTAACATAGATGAACTTATACTAGTTAATCCAGATAAATTAACATCGTTTATGTAGCCTGAGTTTTTAAAAACTAATTGTAAATTAAAAATAGGGAGTGTTTTATGTTTTTCGAACAACACGGGAATTTTTTTATTTTTGTATTGTATTGTATTTAAGTCTATAGCCATTGTGTTTCCTTGAAATATAAAAAAGAATATTATGCAAAAAACATATGTTTTTTGCATAATTAAAATCTTTGTAAAATATTATACGCTGTATCTCTTTTAGCTGGTTTTTCATCTAAATCTTCTATGAGTTTAATCATTTGATCTTGATTCATTTCATTAGCTGCACCAGCAGCACTTACTACATTTTCTTCCATCATAGTACTACCCAAATCGTTTGCACCAAACTTAAGAGCCATTTGTCCTATATAAGAACCTTGAGTTACCCATGAACTTTGTATATTTACAAAATTATCCAAATACAATCTAGAAACAGCCAATAATCTCAAATATGCATTTGAAGATAAAGCAGGAATATTAGGTAATTCTTTAGATAGTTTAGTATGTGAACCTTGAAAACTCCACATAATATATGCTCTAAAGCCACCTGTCTTATCTTGTAATTCTCTTATTCTTTGCCAATGTCCAATTATTTGTTCATATGTTTCAACCGTACCATACATCATAGTTGCAGTAGATTTTACTCCAACATTATGAGCGGCTTCATGAACTCCAATCCAATTTTCAACATCAAGTTTTTTAGGTGCAATTATATCCCTTACATCATCATTAAGTATTTCAGCACCAGCACCTGGGATAGAAGATAAACCTTTGTTTTTTAGACGTAGTATTACTTCTTCATAAGTAAGCTTTGAAATTCTAGCTATATAATCTATTTCAATTGCAGAAAAACCATGAATAGTTATCATTGGATATTTTAATGAAATATGTTCAACTAAATCTTCATAATAAGAAATTCTCAGCTTAGGATGAACTCCTCCTTGAAATAATATTTGTGTACCACCAATTTCAAGTAATTCATCTATTTTTTGATCAATTTCTTCATATGTAAGTATATATGCATCTTCATCTTTTTCATGCCTATAAAAAGCACAAAATTTACAATCAACCCAACAAATATTTGTATAATTTATATTTCTATCAACTACGAAAGTAGTTATTTTTTTTGGATGTAGCTCGTTTTTTCTTTGACTAGCCATTTTTGATAGATCCAATAAAGAGGCATTGTTCAATAAATCCAATGCTTGTTCATTTGTCATTCTATTATAATTACTCATAGTATACTCCTTAAAATGTATTCCCTAAGCTAAATTCAAAGTTTGAGGTTTTAAGCTTATCTTCCTCGCTTGGTTTATTTGCTCTTGAAAATATAAACTGAACAGGACCAACTGGTGAAAACCAATTTATAGATACTCCATAAGATGATTTTTTAATTTCATTTAATGATTCTTCTCCTATTGAAGCTTTATCATAAAATAATGCCAATCTCATATTTGCTTTTTTGATTAAAGGAAGACTTAATTCAATCGTACTTGTAATAGTTTTTTTATATGGATTTTCAATTTTATCTTTAGGTTGAAATGCATAAGATTTATAACCTCTAAGACTTGTTGGTCCACCCATATAATATGTTTTATTGAATATATTACCCAAATCTTGTATGGAACCAACTTTTGTTTTAAATCTAAATATAGCATCATAATTTATGTATTTATTTAAGCCAAGAAAGTATTTAAAGTATGTTGTATTTTGAAGATATTTTGCATCACCACCAATACCAGCATACTTAAAGCTAGTACCAACTTTAATTCCACTTCTTGGTAAATTATAATCATCTGTATTATTAAAATTTATGTATGTTGTAGCAGAACTTGTAAGATAATTCTCAAAAGCTTTAACATCATTACTAAATTTTATATCTTCTTGATCAAGTCCATAAAGTATTCCAATTCTAGTAAATCTATTAATCGATCGTCCTACTCCTAATTCCAATCCCTTTGAATTTATAGTTTCATCACCAATACTAGAATTATTATTGTTAGTAATTAATGATCTTTTCTTATAAAGTTTAAAATTTCCACTGTATATACTATCGTTTATAGAAGGATTTGCAAGGCTTATAGTCGCTGAATCAGATTTATTTGTATGTTCAACAGAAAAACCTAAATCAAGCCCTGAACCAAAAATATTTTTATCTTTAATACTTGCGTTTATCATCCAACCATTGTAAGAACCATATCCACCACCTACAACTATATTTCCAGTAGGTGCTTCTTGAACATCTACAATTAGGTTTATTTGATTATGTGAAACAAGTTTTTCTGTAATTTTAACGGATTTAAAAAAGCCAGTTCTTTTTAGATTGTGTTTCGATTGTTTTAATTCACTAAAATTATATAAGTCTTTTGGAGCAAGATATATATATCTTCTAATAACTCTATCTAATGTTCTTGTGTTATTCTTAATTATTACATCATTTATATAAACTTTGTTGTTTTCAACTACATTATAAATAACATCAGTAGTTTTATTTGCTCTATTTTTTCTTATATCATAATTTATTTTTACAAAACCATAGCCTTTATTAGCAATTTTTGTTTTAATAGTTTCTAAATCTTTTCTAATCATTGAAATATTAAAGGTTTTCTTTTCTTTTTGTAAAAAATAATCAGTAATATCTTTAGTTTTTATTATTTTGTTGTTATGAAAAATAATTATTTTATTTACTTTATATTGATTTCCTTCTTTAATATTAAAATCAACATCTGCTACATTTGTATTAAAATCAATATTAGAATATGCAGGAGTAACACGAGCATCCAAATAACCATTACGTAAATAAACATCTTTTATTCTTCTTGAATCGTATTGCATTTGCGAAAATTGAATTTTTCCATCATTTTGTCCAAACCACCAAGAAACTAGATCTTCTTGCTTATTTGCAGTATGTTCTTCAAAGTCAGTATCAGTTAAGTTTTTTGCACCAATATAGCTTACTTTTTTGATGATGATTTCATCACCTTTATTTACATTAAAAATTATAGAAACACTTTGTTCATTGATTTTTTCTACATTAACTTCTATAACTGAATGTATAAAACCTTCATCTTTTAATTGATCTGAGAGTATTTTTTTAGCATTTGTTACTCTTTGAGGACTGTACATATTACCTTTTTTAATATTCATTAATTCTAGTAAAAATTCAAGATCATCACCTTTTGTTTTGTAACCTTTCATTTCTATGTTAATAATAAAAGGTTTTTCTATAAAGTCAAGTTGCAATATGTTTTTTTTATTATAAACCTTAATATCGCTAAAATAATTGAACTCATAAAATCTTTTTAAAGCATCATTTATATCGTTTGATGTGTAAGTATCACCCTTTGATATGCCTAAGACTTCAACCGCAATTTTGTCAGAAATTTGTGTTAAGCCGTTTATTTTTATTTCATTTGCCTTATATGAAGCGCTTAGATTAAGTATCAAAGCAAGAGCTAC
Organism: uncultured Helicobacter sp.; assembly: GCA_964516815.1. Classification (GTDB taxonomy): domain Bacteria; phylum Campylobacterota; class Campylobacteria; order Campylobacterales; family Arcobacteraceae; genus CAIJNA01. The sequence goes on from CAZEXK010000008.1 coordinate 25,534, forward strand.
AAATAGTATTTTCAAATAACAATCCTTTATGAAAATTAGATAAGAGTATAACAAAAAGTACATAATAGGTAAATTAAGATAGAATTACACAATAATCTTTAAAGGTATAAATATGATATTTGGAATTGTTGGTCTTGGTTTAATTGGGGGTTCTTTTGCAAAAGCTATTAAAAAATATGCAATATCAAGCAAAATAAATGGATATGATATTAGTTTAGAAAACCAAAATGATGCAATAAAATTAAATATAGTCGATGAAATAATTGGTATTGAAGAATTATTAAAATGTGACATAATTATATTAGCAATTCCTGTTGATGCAATCATATCTTTTTTACCAAAACTAAAAAACATAGCAAATACTACTACCATCATTGATTTTGGAAGTACAAAAAATTTAATTGTAAAAAATATTCCTAAAGAAATAAAAGCAAACTATATTCCAGCACATCCACTTTCAGGTACAGAGAAATTTGGTCCAAAAGCTGCTATTGATGGATTGTTTGAAAATAAGACGATGGTTTTATGTGATTTAGATAAATGTAGTAGTTTTCATAAAAATAGAGCAATAGAAATTTTTACGACTTTAAACATGAACTTAACTTTCATGCAAAGTGAACAACACGATATTCATGCCTCATATATATCACACTTACCACATGCATTATCTTTTGCATTAGCAACTACTGTTATGAATCATGAAGATCCTAAAGATATAGTATCACTTGCTGCTGGTGGATTTAAAGATATGAGTAGGGTGGCTAAATCTTCTCCTTATATGTGGAGAGATATATTTAGTCAGAATAAACAAAATGTACTAGAATCCATTACTTTATATGAAGAACAATTGAGTTTATTAAAGTCAATGATAAAAAATGATAAGAGTAATGAAATTGTCGATTGGATGAAAAAAGCAAATAGCTTACATAAAATTATATAAGCTAGTAGTTTTATTGGCTAAAAACTACTTGATTTCCACCATTTGATTTTGCTTCTTCTAAGGCTTCATCAGATCTTGCCATTATGTCGTCTAGATTTTCATCTTTATCACTTAACATAGTAGCCCCTGCGCTAGCACTTAATGCAATAAGAACTCCATCATCATTTGTAAATGGTAGGTCATTAATAGCAGAAATTATTTTATTCGCAACCATTGTAAGACCTTTACTTGACGTACTAGGTAATGAAATTGCAAATTCTTCTCCACCAATTCTTCCAAGAATATCACTTTTTCTAACTATTCCAATTAATGTATTAACAATTAGTTTTAAAGCTGTATCGCCTGTATCATGACCAAAAGTATCGTTTATATATTTAAAATTGTCTAAATCTATTTTAACAATAGCAAATTCGTTTTTCTCTCTTTTAGCATAAGAAATCATAGGTTCACTAGAATCAAAGAAACTTCTTCTGTTTTTTATTCCAGTTAAGGAATCAGTAGTAGCTAAAACTTGCAATTTAATATTTATATCTTTTAATTCTTGTGTTCTTTTATCTACAGCATCTTCAAGAATATTTTGATATTCTCTTAATCTTCTTTCTTGTTCATGAACTTTGATTGTGTCCAAAATCATTAATTCAAAATCATAAACATCTAAGTCTTTAGATATTATTTTATAAATACTAGATTTGTTTATAATCTCAGATATTATCTCAGTATTTAAATTAGTTGAAAATAATACATTTTTAGTGTAGGGGGAGTGCTTATGAAAGTCAACTAAGAATCTTTCACTACCTTTACTAGAAAAGTCATAAGATGATATTGTCATTAATATATCAAAACCATTAGCAATATTTTCAAAAGAATGCACCAATGCTTCTTCTGCTGTTGTATAAGTATATATTATATATGTATTATCTATTACTTTACTAATCTTATCTTGTAATTTTTTTAAGATTTTTTTGTCTGAGTCTATACACATAATTATATGTTGTGATTTCATTTTTTCTCCTTAATTATATAATAAAATAAGTTATTGCAATTATTTACTGTAATATGTTACCATTATTCCACTTAATACAATTAAGAAAAATCCGATTAAAACAAAAAATGTAGGAAAATTGTCACCAAGTAGTACTCCAAGAAAGATTGAAAAAATAATATTACTATATCCAATAGTACCAACAATTCCACCTTTTGCAAGAGAATAGGCCTTTGTCATGGATACTTGAGAGATGGTTGCACTAACACCAAGTCCAATAATATATAGCCAATCATAAGAAAATGGCATAACAAATTTTGATAAAATAAAATCAAAATTTTCACTAGAATATTCTTGGGAAATAATCATCAATATTATAGGAGCAATTGTTCCAATAAGTACAAATGATAATACAATTACACGAGTATCATAGTATTTTTTTAATTCTCTAATAGAAGTATAAGCCAAACCAGCACCTAAACCACTTAATATTCCCAAATAATCAGTTTTATTTAATTGTGTATAATCAAATCCTGTAATAAAAAGTATTCCTAGAAAACCAATAATAATAGCAACCCATGCTTTGCTATTTAATTTTTCTTTTAATAATAAATACGAAAATATAGCCGTAAATATAGGAGATGTTTTCGTAAAAGTTTGAGCTTCGGCTAATGGTATATTAGAAATATTGTAAAAATACATTAGCAATGCTGCAAATCCAATAATTCCTCTACTAATAAGTAAAAAAAGCTTACCAGATTCTTGAATTGGAGGAATTTTATATAAGGCATAAGAAATAATAATCAAACCTAAAACATTTCTAAAAAAAACAATCTCAATAGAAGGTAAGTTTTGACTTAATAATTTAGCAAATGCTCCAGTGATTGCAAAGAAAAATGAAGCTAACAACATATATTGGATAGCGATTTTAGTATCTTTAGTCATATTCGCATTTTATTGTAATTGTCTTTAGGTATTCATTAATTATTATTAGATATAATGCGATTATGAATATTCTACAAAACAAAGCTCTCGAAGAGATTATCATTGCTATTGCTATCTTTTTAATTTTTTTAATATTTAGAAAGTTTTTTTCTAAATATATTGTAAAAATTTTACTAATTTTTACAAGTAAAACAAAAAATACATTTGACAACAGAATTATAGAAATATTAATAGAACCTATAAAACAATTTATTGTTCTTTTTGGTTTATATATTTCGTTTCAATATGCATCATTTTATAATGAAGCAATATATGCTCTTTTAAAATCAGCAGTTATTTACATTGTTTTTTCAATATTATTTGACAGTGTGGATATATTTGAAAATACTTTAAAAAAAGTATCATTAAAGTTTGGAAAAGATTTACATGAAGAAATAAACTTATTTTTAGTAAAAGCAATAAAAATATTTGTATTTGTTTTTGGTTTAGTTGCTATTTTACAAATATGGGATATAAATATAAGTGCATTTATTGCATCTTTAGGATTGGGTGGTTTAGCATTTGCACTAGCTGCAAAAGATACTGCGGCTAATTTATTTGGTGGACTAACTCTATTGGCTGATAAATCATTAAAGATGGAAGATTGGATAAAAGTTGATTCAATTGAGGGTGTTGTTGAAACAATAGGACTAAGAACAACAAAAATTAGATCATTTGAAAAAACACTAATAACAGTTCCAAATCAAATTTTAGCAAATACTCCTGTGGAAAACTTTTCAAGAAGGGGAGTTAGAAGAATCAAATTTAGAGTTGGTTTAACTTATGACACAAGTTCTATAATTATGAAAAAAATAGTAAAAGATATTACTACAATGTTAGAAACTCATGAAGATATTGCACAAGATCAAACCATGTTAGTTAGATTTGATAAATTTGAAGATAGTAGTTTGTCTATATTTATTTATACTTTTACATCAACTGCTAATTGGGCAAGATATCTTGAAATTAAAGAAGATGTAAATATAAAGATAATGGCAATTATAGAACAAAATAATAGTGAATTCTCTTTCCCGAGTCAGACACTATATATAAAAAAGGATAATAATGACATTTAAATTTAAAAGTATTTTTTTTATTTTTTTACTTAACATAAATCTTTTGGCATCTTACAATAATAGTGAAGATACATTAGGTAATATTACTTTAAGCGTGGATATTTGGCATTCTAACATAGAAGGTGAAATAAAAAACAATAGACCCTCAAGTCTTAGTTTTAAAGATGATTTGGGCTTTTCACAAAAAGATATTACTACTTTTGGTCTAGAATTAAAAAATAATATAACATGGCTTCCAAACGTTAATATTGATTATTTTAATTTATCAAGTACAACAAATGCAATTTTAAATGGCACGAAATATGTAAATGGTACTCCTTATACCAATAAAGTATCTTCTAAGATTAATTACTCACAAATAAACACAACATTTTATGGTTATTTATATCAAGGTCCTTTTGAATTTAATATTGGTGCTAAAATAAAAAAAATAAATTATGTACAGTCAATAGAAGATACTAAAGTCAAAGGGCCAAATTCAATTGTACTTATGCCTCATCTTTCAATGAAAATACATATTAATGAAATAAACACTTTATTAGAAGGACAAATAAGTATGTTATCTTTTGGTGACATAGAAACAAAAGATTATTCATATTCAATTAGCTATAGATTTATGAGAAATGCATATATTTCTTATGGTTATAAAGGTTATGTATGGAGTGGCACAAATCTAAATGACGATCATGAAGATTATAATGTGGACGTAAAAGGTTCGTACGTATCTTGTAAGGTATTATTTTAATGGAAATTAAATGGTAAAAATAGCGCTAATAGGACAACCAAACGTAGGTAAATCATCACTATTTAATAGAATAGCAAAAAAGAGAGTTGCTATAGTTAGCGATATGGCAGGAACTACAAGAGATGTAAGAAGAAGAGAAGTTAAGATAAATGATAGGGAAGCCTTAATACTTGATACTGGAGGAATTGATGAAACCAATGATTCTATATTCTCAGTTGTAAAAAGAAAAGCTGTACAAACTGCAAAAGAAGCAGATATTATACTTTTTATGGTTGATGGTAAAAACATACCAGATGATAAAGATAAAATGCTTTTTTATGAACTTCAAGCATTAGGTAAAACTTTGGCCTTGGTAATAAATAAAATTGACAACGAAAAAGAAAAAGAAAGAATATGGGATTTTTATAGTTTTGGAATAGATGAAAAAAATATGTTTGCAATATCAGTTTCTCATAATAGAGGAACTATAAAATTATTTGAATGGCTTTATAGTTACATGACACCTAGTATTGAAGAATTAAATCAAAAAGATTTACCAGAAAATGATTTTGAAACAAATGAAGATTATTCAAGTTTTGAAACTATGGACAATGAAAATATAGTTAATGAGAATAAGAATATTGATAATAATCATATCAAAATAGCAATTATAGGAAAACCAAACGTCGGTAAATCCTCAATATTAAATGCAATAGTAAAAGAAGAAAGATCAGTTGTAAGTCCAATTGCTGGTACAACAGTTGATCCAGTTGATGAAACATATGTTTATAATGACAAAACAATAACATTTATAGATACAGCTGGACTAAGAAGAAAAGGTAAAATATTAGGTATTGAAAAATATGCCTTAATGCGTACAGAAGATATGTTACAGCAATCAAATATGGCATTGGTAGTTATTGATGCAAGTGAACCTATTAGCGATCAAGATGAAAAAATATCTGGACTTGTTGATAAATTTGGATTGGGTGTTATAATTGTTTTAAATAAGTGGGATGAAAAAATGAACACTTATGAAAAAATATCCAATTCAATTAGAGAAAGATTTAAGTTTTTGTATTATGCTCCAATAGTAGCAGTATCAGCTCTTACAAATAGAAATATAGATAAATTACAAGATATGATAATTGATATTCATGCTAATTATAGCAGAAGAATTTCAACATCTATTTTAAACGATACAATACAAAAAGCAATGAGACGACATGCTCTTCCATCTCCAAATGGTAATAGGTTAAGAATTTATTATGCTACACAGTTCAATACAAGTCCACCAACTATTGCTTTAGTTATGAATAAACCAAAAATGCTGCATTTTTCATATAAAAGATATGTTATTAATATACTAAGAGAATATTTACAATTTGATGGAACACCAATAAGAATAGTAACAAGAGGAAAAGGTGAGCGACTTGAAGATGAAGAATTAGAAATTGTTTATCAAGAACTTATGCTTCCAAAAGATTTTCATGATGAATATGACTTAGATGTACCATTAGTAAAAAAAAGTAAATAATACTTTAATTAATAACATTTATATCAATATCTCCACTTTGTATAAAATGATCTGCTTCATCTGAAACTCTTATTTGTATTTTATGAATTCTAGTTTCTATATTGTTTATATCATTTAAAAAATATAACATTTTACTTGAAGAATTAACATCAAATAAGTCTTTATCATTACCTGTTATTTTATATATTAGGCTCAAATTATGATCTTCGCTATCATCTTTGATTTTAATTTTAAATACAGAAGTATTACCTTCACTTAGATTAATATCATAAGAAGCTGAAAAACTAAAATTATCATATTTTTCAATATCTTCTCTATCCTTTAAAATATGAAGTTGTAAAGCTTCTGACATTAGATGTTCATCTTTTAAACTTATATTAAAATCATAAAATATATTTGAATCTCCACTGATATTTAAAGTAAAATCTTCAAATATACCAAATTTGTTTAATTTTAAGTTTGTATTATTTCCATCTAAATAAATATAAGTATTTTTTTCTCCAATTATATTCACAAATATATTATCTTCTTTTGAACTAGCAAGCAAAGTTTTTTGTAAACTTGGTTTATATGGAGGTACGGTGTCAACATGAATATTATTATCTCTTAATGTTTGTTCAAAATGAACCAATGCTTTTATTGGACTTACCAAAGTTCTATTTAAATCTGAATCTTTAATTATATTTTCTAAATCAGTTTCGCTAATTAGAGGTGATGATATTTTATGTGCAGAGGTATCTTGTATGTTATTTCTTGTAGTCTTAGAAATATGTATTCCATTTTCAGGATTCATATCTTCATCTAATGTTTGAAGAAGTCTAATAATGTTTTTTACTGATGTATTATTGCTATCATTTCTTTCATTATTATCAATTATATCACTAATAAAAAATTTATTATCAAAAGGTATTTGACTTGATGGTATACTAGCTAAAGTAATTGCTCCAATTTTAAATACAATTTCATCACACACATAATCAAAGTTAAAACTACCATCTATTTTAGTAATTCCTTGAATATTATTACATTCGTATTGTACTCCTGAGACTTTAGCATCAATTAAATACCCTATATCTTCATTTTTGTTTGTATTAACATCACTTTGTGAACAAGATATTATAAACATAGATATAAAAATTATAAATAAATATTTAAACATTATTTTACCTTTATTCCTATAGTGTATTGTTTATTACCAGCATCATCATCCTTACCAATCATTGTACCTGTATTTGTAAATTCAAATACATCTCTAACATGAGCAGGCAAATCATTAATAGAAGAATTACCATCTCTAAAAATTACATTTTGAGTATTATTTAATTTTACAGTTGATATACGTTGAGAATCTAAATCTACTTCCCAAATAATTATTCCACCTTTAAATCCACTTATTAAACCTCTTATTCCGTTATCATATTTTACATAAGATCCATCTGTAGTGTAGTTTCTATTTTCTAATAAATAATAAATATTAGAATCTTTATCATCAATTTTATAAATATTAAATTTTTTGGTATTATCATGAGTATTAAAAAAATTTATATCATCATTAAATCCAGATTTTAATAAAGTAGGGATAACCCAACCTTGTCTAACCTTGTTAAAAGCAGATGGATGAACAGGATGAGATGTAAAAATATGATTATTATCAAAACCTAAAAATCCATTTCCCATTAATGCAAATTCATTAGATTCATGTCCACCTTGCGTTCCTGTAAATTTAAGTAACTGTTCAGAAACAAGTTTAGCAATTAATCCAATTGAAATTTGTTTATTGTTTAAAAGTTCGCCAATGATATAATAATTTGTATTTATTTTTTTAGAATCTAGAGATAAATTTAAATCTTTAAAAGTACCAGTAACAGATGTAATAGCAATATCTGAATTGATATTATTTACTACATTGTATTTAGCATAATGACCATAAGTATAATCTCCACCAGCAATTATAAAAATAATTTGCAATTCTTTATCACTAATTACACCATCGTTTTGCACAACATTTGTATTTATATTTTTATAAGTATCAAAATCATTAAAATCCACATCATTACTTGATATACTTAGAGCATCTTGTATATCTACTCGTAATTGATTTGGACTTTTAGTATGATTTCTATCCAAATTTACTACAATAATCCCATTGTTAGCTATTCCATTTGTTTCTTTTGCTGCAGATATTGTAAATTTACCCTTGCTAACAGTATTAAAATATTCACTTAATCTTGATTTGTCAGTTTTTTCATTAAAAAATAAAGTCTCAAGATCATCTTCCATTGTTATTAAACTTATATCAGCATAATTAATTGCTATTATTAAAAATGGTAATTCATCGTCAACATCATCAATAATTGAAATATTAATATCTTGATGTGTATCTCCAAAAGCATTACTAGTAAGTATATCTAAATTATAAAATATTTTACTTTCATAATCTAGATTACCTCTTTTGTTTGCAATTCCATCTAGCATCAAATTTCCAAAAGTAAATTTTGCATCTTGTTGTGCTTGCGATAAAATAGTAAAATTACCATCATTTCCATTAACTATTGCAAAATTTGTTAAACTTAATTCATCTATAGTCGATGGTGAATGGGAAAGAGCTTGCTTTATAGAATGTATTATCGTTCTTGTATCTGTATTTTCATGTACATTAATATTTTCTAGTAATATTTTTTTTGGAGTTTTTTCAATTTTATTTTTGACATCTATTTTTAGATTTAAAATATTACTATCATTAAGACTACCATCATACCATGTATTTTTTGCTAATATTCCTAAATTATAATTTTGTGTTGTTTCATAATCTAAACTTATATTAAGATCTACAATCCCATTAAATTCATTTATTGAAAATTTACCCTCATCATTTCCACTTATTATATGATAAGTAGTTATATTATTTTCATCTGATATATTACCATCTTTTAGTATTTGAGTTATTTGCATACCTATACTACTAGAGCTTTTAGCATCTACATTATTTTTATTTAATTGTGAACTTAAATTTTCATCAACGCTTATACTTATATTGTTTTCTAGTTTTATTTTAGGCGCATTATCAACAACGTTACTTATGTCTATATCAAAAGTTATTATATTACTGTTATTAATACTATTATTCCACCAAGTATTTGAAGCTTGAATTTCTAAAGTATATGATGTTAAGCTATTGGCATCCATGCTTTCATTATAGTCATTAATTAATTTTCTTGAAGTTGAAACTATTCCAGCGTTGTCAACTTTAAAAGGTGTATCTTGTGTTATTAAAGTGTAAGAAGTAGTAACGTTTTCATCTGCAATTGAGCCATTTGTATCTACATTTGCTATTGTAAAGTTAGCATTTGTATCTTCTGGTATAACAGCAATAAGATTTTTATATATTATTACTGGTGCATTATCAATTACATCTAAAATATTTATGGTTAAATTTACATCATAAAAATTATCTATAGCCTTATTTGTATCTAAAGTATTTGTTGCTCTAATTTTAAGAGTATATTCATTTTTACTTTCAAAATCTAAATTATCACCTATAATAGTAATTGCCCCAGTGTTTTCATTTATGCTAAAATTACCATCATCCCCAGCTTCAATGCTAAAAAGCATACTCAAATTATAATCACTATTGCTTATATCTTTTATAGCAGTGTCAACTATTATAGATGAGCTACTATTATGCTCACTAATACTAACTGCAGAATTTAAAGTAAATGATGGTGTAGTATCAATCTTATTTACAATATTTATATGTATATTAACAAATGTTTGAAATCCACTATCTGTAGTATTATTATTTTCAACACTTATATTTAAATCTATATCATTTTTATTTAATTTTTCATAATCAAATAAATCGTCTGTATTATTTTTAATACTCAAACTACCCGTTGTTGTATTAACTTCAAATAAATCAGTATGATTGTGCAATACATAAGTGATTGCAGAAAAGGATAGATTGTTATCTGGATACTGATCTATATCACTTTGAAGTGTGGTATTAAGCTCATAAATTATAATGTTATTTTGTGGCTCTTCCAGTATAGATATATTATATTCATCACTAGTAAGAGCAGGAGGATTATCAAGAACATTAAACAAATCAACTGTTATAAAAACATTTGTACCATTACTGGCTTCATCTTGTGCATTTGCAACTAAGGTATAAGAATAATTTGCATTATCATCAAAGTTTTGTAATTTTTTAAAAGAAACATTTCCATTCTCATCAATTTCAAATAAGTTGTAATTCACACTTCTATTATCTTCACTTAAAGTTAATATCTTATATGTTAAATCAGAATTATCACTTGCAAATATATTAGAAACGAATAGTTCTTGTTCTGATATTTGAATGCTAATTTCATTGCTTTGAACATTAGGAGAAGTTGTATCTTTAAATACACTTATATGTAAGGTGTCAGAAATAAACTGCTTGTTATCTTGCAAATAAAAATAATAATGAAAGTAAGAAGCATTGATATCATCAAAAGTCAAACTTATTTCAGCTTTACCATCATCATCTAAAGATACAATATTGTCAAAACTTAAATTACTATCATCACCTGTAGTATTATATGCCATAAAAACCTTAGTTAATGGCTCGCCATTTAGCTCTATCATCTTTTGTATTTGAGTAGAAGTATTAATGGCAGTAATTTTATTTGTTAAGTACGGAATAGCAGGACCAGTTGTATCGACATTTGGATCAACTTGTTCTCTTAGTATTTGTTCAAAGTGCTCTAATGCTTTAGTAGAAGACATTAGTTTTTTATTTAGATATTCACTTGAAAAGCTATTATTTAAGTCTTCATTGCTAGTATTCATACTTGTTAGGTCTAAATAAGTTACATTATTTAAGGTATTTCTACTATTTTGAGTAATATTAATTCCATTTTTAATATCATCGTCATCATCTAAAGATTGTAAAAATCTTATTATATTTAGAACTCTAGAATCATTTGAATCTGTTGTGTTTATATCATTAATTAAATTCGTTGGATATATTCTTCTAGAAGCATCACTTATTTTTGATATTTTTGAACCATGAATTGAACCTACATATACTTTACCAAGCGTAAATCTAACCTCACAGGAATCTTTATATCTAAAACTACCATTTTTATTTTCATAATCACCAGTAATTCCATTGATGTCTTTACACTCATACTCAAGACCATTAACTGTTGAATCTACAAAATATGCTATTTTTGTATCGCTATTTGATTCTACACTTGTTTCGTTTGTACAAGCAATAAAATTAAATACAATAAAAATAATAGCTATTATAAGTTTCATACTAGTTGGCTTAAATCCTTTAAAGTGTTTATATTTGCAGCAAGTTTATTATTGACTTCTAAGTATTCCATCTCATCAACGCTATCAGCAACAATACCTGCACCTGCTTGAAATATTATCTTATTGTCTTTAACAAGAGACGTTCTAATAGTAATCGCACTATCCATATTACCATCAAATCCAAAATAAGCAATACTACCAGAATAAAAAGTTCTTTTAAGTTTCTCAAATTGTGCAATTATTTCCATAGCTCTTATTTTAGGTGCTCCTGTCATCGTACCAGCTGTAAATGTAGCTGCAAATAAGTCAAACATGTCATATTTACTATCAAGATATGCTTCAACATCGCTTACTATATGCATAACATGAGAATACTTTTCTACTCTCATTTTATCAACTACTTTCACAGTTCCTGCCTTTGCTACTCTTCCTACATCGTTTCGTCCTAAATCAATCAACATAATATGTTCTGCTAATTCTTTAGTGTCATTTAAAAGTTCATTTTTAAGACTTTCATCCTCTTTTGAACTTCTTCCTCTTTTTCTAGTTCCAGCAAGTGGTCTGAGTAATATTTTATTATTACTTAATTTTACCATAACTTCAGGTGAAGAACCAACTATATCAAAATCTTTATATTCTAATAAATATAAATATGGTGAAGGGTTTTTGCTTCTTAATACTCTATAAAAACTAAAAGAATCAATATTAACTTCAGCTGTATATCTATTTGTCATAAGTACTTGAAATATATCACCTGATCTTATAAGCTCTTTTGATTTTTTAACCATATTAAAAAACTTATCTTTACTATGTTCAAAAGTACCTTCAGATAATATTTCAGCTTTTTTTAATGGTATGGTTGAAAAAGGCTCTTGTAGTATAGTTTTTATTTGCTTGATGTATTTTTCAAAAGAGGGCATTGAGGTTACCATTGTTAAATATGAATTTTTATGAGAATATATCAAAACCATTTTTGGACGTATTAAATCTAAATCAGGTATATTAATATCATCTTTTAAACTACTCATCGCATCTTTTAGTTTTGGTTCAAATTGTTTTACCATATCATAAGATACATTGCCAATAAAACCATCAATTAAACCAACTCCTAATTCTTCACTTTTTTGTATGTATGCTTGAGTATTTATTTTGTTGTAATATTCTTTTAAAAAATCAAAAGGGTTTTCATTAATTTCACTTTTTATTGATTTTTCATTAATATAATAAGATTTACCATTTTCATGAATAACTCTTTCTCTATCTCCTATTATAATATAAGAAAAATTACCCTCATTATTATTTACAACAGACTCAAATAAAAAAGTAATTTCTTCTTTAAATAAACTCTTCATTTTTGGATAAATTGATACAGGAGTCAATTCATCTAAAAATAGTTTATCATGAAAAAACTGCACTATTTTATCTTTAGTATAAATGCCTTTTTATTATTACTGGCATTTCTTATTTTAAGTAAATCTTTTTGAGCAAGAGCGTAACTATCAAATGGTCCAACCAATACTTTTTCATAAGTTTGTGATTTTACTGTCATTTTACGAATAATATATGACATAGATGAATTTTTTAACTTATTAATTAGTAAAGGGCTAGGGCTTGTCTTAAATGCCCCAACTTGTACATAATAAGCATTTTTTGATGGTTTAGGTTTTAGTATTTTATTGACTTCTTCTATTTTTTTAGGAAAAACTTTCTTAACTCGTTTTTCGATTTTAAAATCTTTCATAGGTGGAGTTAAGTGTCTATTTTCTATAATTTTATCTTCTAGTATTATTTCTTTGATAGGTGCTTGAATAGTTTGTTCTTCTTTTTGAACCACTTGAGTCATTGATCTTTTTTCAACTAAGGGTTCTACTTTTTCTTTTTCAACTAAGGGTTCTACTTTTTCTTTTTCAATTAAGATTTCATTGTTTTTAATAGAATTTGATATCTCATTTTGATTTATGCTAAATAGATCGCCTTTTTGTTCTTTCAAATCATAATTTTGAGATATATTAGTATTATTGTCGTTTAAATTATTTTGATTATTTAAAGCAATATCATCAGATATGTTATCTATTTTATTAGAATGGATATTATCTAATCTAGCATCTTGACTTATAAAGTTATCATCTGAAAATTTATTTGTTTGTTCAGGCTGAAATAGAAGTCTTATAATTATAAGAGTAATAAGAAACAACAATACAAATGCAAAAGTTAAAACAATATATTTTTCTTTACTATTACTATCATTTAGTAAAACAATATCATCTAGTTCATTAGCATTATGAAAATCATTACTAATTATTGTATTATTTGAATCATCAAATGTATTTGATGTAATAGTTTGTTTTTTTAGTTTATCTAGATTATTTGTTTGTTTTCTTAGTTTTTCTTTTTCTTTTTCGATTTCAAGATTTTTAACAAAATCATCGCCTTTAATATTCATGAGTTGCCTTTTATTAATATGTACTTTGTGTATAAATTACAAAGTTTTTTGATAATTCTTTCAGTTCATTTTTTATGGTGCTATGTAACTGAGTATCATTAACATTGTCTAAAACATCACAAATTTTATTTGCAATAAATTTAAACTCATCTTCACCCATACCTCTTGCAGTTAATGCAGGACTTCCTATTCTAATACCAGAAGTTACAAAAGGACTTCTAGTTTCACCTGGAACTGTATTTTTATTTACAGTAATTCCAGCATTACCTAAAGCAATATCTGCATCCTTACCTGAAAAATCCTTATTTAAAAAACTAACAAGTATCAGATGGTTATCTGTTCCATTACTAACTATATCATAACCTCTTTGCATCATAACACTAGCAAGTACGCTAGCATTGTTTTTTACTTGTTTTGCATATTCTTTCCAAGAAGGATCTAATATTTCTTTAAAAGCAACTGCTTTTGCAGCAATTACATGTATTAAAGGTCCACCTTGAATACCTGGAAAGATTGCTGAGTTTATTTTTTTGGAAATATCCTCATCATTAGTCATAATCATTCCGCCTCTTGGACCTCTTAGTGTTTTATGTGTTGTCGTTGTAACAACGTGTGCATGAGGGAAAGGACTAGGATGTTCATTTGCAGCAACTAAACCAGCTATATGCGCAATATCAGCAAACAGTATAGCTCCAACCGCATCAGCAATTTCTCTAAATTTTGCAAAATCAATTTCTCTAGCGTATGCACTAGCACCACAAATTATAATTTTTGGTTCTACTATTTTAGCAATATCCATTACTTTTTCATAATTAATTCTACCATCAAGTTCAACGCCATAAGTAAAAGCAGAATAATTTTTACCAGAAAAACTAGGTTTTGAACCATGAGTTAAATGTCCACCATGAGATAAATCCATTCCTAAAATTTTATCTCCTGCTTTAATAAGACCAGCATATACTGCTCCATTAGCTTGTGAACCTGAATGAGGTTGTACATTTGCAAATTTACACCCAAATATTTCACAAGCTCTATTGATTGCTAATTGCTCAACTTCATCCGCAAATTCACATCCACCATAATATCTTTTATAAGGATAACCTTCTGCATATTTATTAGTAAAAACTGAACCCATAGCTTGCATTACTGCTGGGCTAGTAAAATTTTCACTAGCAATCATTTCTAGATGATCTGTTTGTCTTTCTAATTCATTTTCAATCATTGCAAATATTTCACTATCCGCAACTTGTAAATTATCGTTTTTTATAAAGTTCAAATTATATCCTTGTATATTTATGTTGTTTCATCAGTATGTAAATCAATTTCATTAGCAATTGGTTTCATTGCTGGAAATAATAATACATCTCTAATACTTTGTTGATTTGTTAGTAACATAACTAATCTATCAATGCCAATACCTTGTCCAGCCGTAGGTGCCATTCCATATGACAAGGCATTCACAAAATCACTATCCATCTCATGTGCTTCATCGTCTCCAGAATCTTTTGCAGACACTTGTCCTTCAAATCTTTCTAATTGATCCAAAGGATCATTTAATTCAGAAAAAGCATTGGCAATTTCTCTACCACCAATAAATAATTCAAATCTCTCTGTAAGTTCAGTATTGTTATCATTTTTTCTAGCAAGTGGTGATATCTCCACTGGGTAATCAGTAATAAAAGTAGGATTTATTAATTTACCCTCAACGTATTCATCAAACAATTCACCTTGCAATTGACCTAAATTCATTTTATCATTTACATCAATATTATTACTTTTTAAGTATGAAATTATTTTATCTTTGTCATTGCAAATGTCAGCAGGTACTCCACCTATTTTTGATAATGATTCAATTAATGCTATCTCAGTAAAATCAGAAAAATCAATTTGTAAATCAGCATAAGGTAATAATGTAGGTAAATTTAAATGCTCAAATAAATATAAAAAATATTCTTTTGTTATATTTATCAAATCTCTATATGTTTTATAAGCCCAATAAAATTCAATAGATGTAAATTCTGGATTATGAGTAGCATCCATCCCTTCATTTCTAAAGTTTCTGTTTATTTCAAATACTGCTTCAAAACCACCTACTATTAGTCTTTTTAAGTAAAGTTCAGGAGCAATTCTTAAATACCTGTTGACATCTAAAGCATTATGATGGGTTATAAAAGGTTTAGCATTTGCACCACCCGCTATTGGATGCATCATTGGTGTCTCAACTTCTAAAAAGCCTTTATCTTCAAAAAATCTTCTAGTAAGTGATACTATTTTAGATCTTGTATGAAAAGTTTTTTTAACATCCGTATTCATAATCAAATCCAAATATCTTTGTCTATATCTTAATTCTTTATCAGCAAGTCCATGATATTTTTCAGGTAAAGGTGAAATTGATTTAGTTAGTATTTTTACATTATTAGCATGCAAAGAAAGCTCTCCTTTACCAGTAACAAATGGATAGCCTTGAACTTCAATAATATCTCCAACTTCAATAAGTTTTTTAAATATATTATTATAAAAACCTTCACTTAAATTATCTCTAGCAACATATATTTGTAAAAGACCGCTTTCATCTTCAATTTTTATAAATGAAGCCTTACCCATTAGTCTGTAAAATTTAATTCTTCCAGATACTACGTATTGTTTATTAGTATCTCTTCTATTATCTTCATCCTCTTGTATTAAAGCTGAATTTTCATCCAAAAATTTTTCAACTTTAGTATCTCTTTTAGAGATGTTAGAATAAGGATTTAACCCTAATTCTCTTAATTGATTAGCTTTTTGAATTCTTTGTTGTATATATTTATTTTCAAACAATTTATTTTGTCCTTGTATTTGTTTTTATTGGCATTTTTTACATAGACCATATATTTGCATACTATGATTTTGCATTATAAATTCATTATTCTTAGCTATTTGTTCTTGCTTAAGTTCAATATCTTCATCTAAAAATTCAATAATCGTATTGCATGAAGTACAAATAAGATGATCGTGATGTTTTTTGGTATTTCTTTCATATTTTTTACCATCAGTACCAAATGATATTGACGATATTAGCTTAACTTCTTCTAAAAACTTTAAAGTTCTATATATTGTAGCTATACCTATGTTTTGTTCTGGATTGTCTTTTTGAATTATTGCATGTATATCTTCAGCATTTAAATGCTCATCTATATTTAAAAGTATTTGTAATATCAAAGCTCTTTGTTCTGTATACTTCATACCTTTATCTTTAATAATAGTCTTTAATTCTTCAATAACAATATTTTCTTTCATTATTTTACCTATTCTTTTTTAGTAATATCTTCAATATTAGCTTTTGTTGTATCTATGGTTTGAGTTATTTCGTCTTTAATTTTTATTGGATCTATTTTAATAATAAGCTCTCCTGCACCAATTAGCATGGGATACATTATGCTATTTGCAGTTATATTTTCTAAGTTTTTTTCCAAAAATCCGACCTTGCTTACTGCAAAAACTATTATGGCGAATATAGAAAATATCTTTCCAGCACCAAATAAAAAGCCCAATATTCTATCAAATATTCCAAGTCCACTGAGTGAAAATATTCTACTTACAATCGTTCCAAATACATATATAAAGGCCCATACTATAACAATAGTAATAATAAAACCACTTAGCAAAATTACATTATCACTTTCAATAGGAATTATATTTGATGAAATAAGTTCTCCCACTTCAAATGCATATTTAGATGCAATGTAAACACCAAGCACTATTCCTATTAAAGCAAAGGCTTCTTTGATAAAACCTCTAATTAAACCTTTTAATCCTAATAGTAGTACTAAAACTAGTACAACAACATCAAAATAATTAACTTCTTCCATAAAACACCAATAATTTAAATTTTTATGATTATACCATTTTTATATGAAAATTTACTTTACAAAAGGCAATATGTTAGTTTATTATGAATATAATATTTTAAGTTCTTTTTGCTATTATAATATATAATTTTATTAAAGGATAATCTTGATTAAAAGATATGACACGAAAAAAATATACGTCGGCAATGTAGCAATTGGTGGAGATGCTCCAATATCTGTACAATCAATGACTTTTACAAAAACAAGTGATATAGAAGCCACTATTGAGCAAATAAAGCTTTTACATTTTGCAGGTGCTGATATAGTTAGATTAGCAGTTCCAGATATGCAAGCGGCTAAAGCATTAAAAGTTATAAAACAAAATACTTCTTTGCCATTAGTTGCTGATATTCATTTTCATTATAAACTAGCATTAGAAGCTGCAAAGTATGTTGATTGTATTAGATTCAATCCTGGAAATATCGGTGATAAATCAAGAATAAAAGAAATAGTAAATGTTTGTAAACAAAGAAATATTCCTGTAAGAATTGGAGTAAATTGTGGTTCACTTGAAGCTCAATTTGAAGATAAATATGGACAAACAGCAAGAGGAATGGTTGAATCAGCTCTTTATAATATAAAATTTTTAGAAGATTTAGACTTTACAAATATGAAAATATCAATGAAAGCTAGCGATGTTCAAAGAACAGTTGACGCTTATAGAATGTTACGACCTATGAATAATTATCCCTTTCACTTAGGTGTAACTGAAGCTGGAACTTTATTTCATAGTACCATAAAATCTTCTATAGGTTTGGGTTCTTTATTGCTAGAGGGTATTGGAGACACTCTTAGAGTATCAATTACAGGAGAACTTGAAAAAGAAATAGATGTAGGTAGAGCAATTTTAAAAGATGTGGGTATATCAAAAGAGGGTGTAAACATAATATCATGTCCTACTTGTGGTAGAATTGAAGCTGATTTAGTAACAGCAGTTGCACAAGTAGAAGAAGCAACTAAACATATAAAAACACCATTAAATCTTTCTGTAATGGGATGTGTAGTAAATGCACTAGGAGAAGCTAAAAGTGCTGATGTTGCAATAGCTTATGGAAAAGGTAGTGGGTTGATTATAAAAAAAGGTGAAATATTAACAAAATTATCAACACAAGAGCTTCTCCCAAGATTTTTAGAAGAAGTAGAAAAAGAAGCTGAGCTTCAAAAAATTTAAATAAAAAATAAGGATAAAAAATGGAATGTGAATTTGCAACAGTAAATAGCAATAAGAGCGAAATGAAAGAGATTTTTGATAATACAAAAAGTATAGCAATAATGGGATGTAGTCCAGATGAAACTAAAGCTAGTAATATGGTTGCTAAATATTTAATAAATAATGGATTTACTGTATATCCTGTTTATCCCAAAGAAGATATTATTTTAGGTCAAAAAGTTTATAGATCTTTAGCAGAAATTCCGCATAAAGTGGATATTGTGGATATATTTAGAAAAGCTAATGTAATTGCTTCTATTGTTGATGAATGTATTAAAAGAGGCGATATTTATTGTGTATGGTCACAATTAGGTTTAGTCAATAATGCAGCAATGCAAAAAGCAAAAGATGCTGGTATTAAAGCTGTTCAAAACTACTGTACAAAACTTGAACACATGGAATTAAACAAATAATTAAATATTTTTTAATTCACAATTAGGGTTTGAAGCTAAACTAAGTTTAGCAACTGCTCCTTGTATTCCATCTGATCTATTTTGTATATCAATACTAGCACCCAGAAAGTCAGAAGAATTTTTTGATAAATACAAACCAAGTCCAGTTCCTGGATGATTTCCTACTCTTTTAAATGGAGCAAATAAGTCTACATTTTCAGGTATTCCCATACCTTCATCAATAACCTCAATAGTTATAAAATCATTTATATTAATAACTTTTATTGTAATAGTTGATTCATTTTTAGTAAATTTAATTGCATTTTGTACAAAATTTTGTAAAATTTGATTTAATAAAGTAATTTGTATTGTAATATTGTGTTTATTTAAATCACATATAAATTCAATTGTTATATTTTTTTCTCTACCAAGTAGAGTGTAGTTTTTTATTTTTTCTTTTAAAAATGAAATAATATCAATTTTAATAGCTTTTTCTAGTTGTGTACCTTCTTGTCTTCCCATATCTAAAATTGAAGTAATCATTTTATCTAAACCATTGATTTCATTGATAATTACTCTAAGTGATTCTTCATATTTTTCAATAGGTCTAGCTTTTATTAAAGTAACTTCACTTTTAAGTTTTATTACTGCTAATGGTGTTTTAAGCTCATGAGCAGCACCAATAAATATTTCTTTTTGTTGTTTTACATATGTATTCATTTTTTTTGTTAAATAATTAATAGATTTAGCCAAAGGTACAAATTCAATTGGAAGACGCTTTTCATTTATTTTCTCAAATGATTTTTCATTCATATTTGAAAGTTTATTAGAAATATTAATAATAGGAAACAATAATGTACGAGAGACAATTAAAGCATATAAAACCACCATAACAAAACCAGCAATTGAAAGTATAAAAATATTGGAAAATATTTTTTTAAGCATCATATCTTCTGCATGTATATTTTTACTAAGTTTTATAAAAGTATGATTTATCAAATCAAAAGGATAGAATAATTCTATGAAATGATTACCTTTATTATCATATCTTTGTTTAAAGGTAATTTCACTCATAGTATATATTTTTACTAAATCAACACTTATATCATCAGTAACCAAAAGTTTGAGTTTTTTGTTGTGTTTTAAAGAGTTTACATTAACTCTATATATAATACTAGCTTTTCTTTGTAGTTTTTCAGTAACATCTTCATATATAGTTGCTTTAGTGAAGCCATAAAATAAAAAAGACATTACAATTGTAAATAAAGTAGTAGCAATAATAAGTTTAAATGAAAACTCTTTATGGATACTTCTTTTTTTCATCTGTCTTACTAGATGTCATCGCTATCTTTTGGTGGATAACAAAATCTATAACCTCTTCGTCTGATTGTTTCAATCGTAGCAATATTTAAAGGCTTATCCATTTTTTGTCTAATTTGATTAATAGCAACTTCAATTACATTTGGAGTTACTAATTCAGGTTCTTCCCAAATTGCATCAAGTAATTGTTCTTTAGATATTATTTGATCTCTATGTCTTGCAAGGTGTGTTAAAACTTCAAATGGCTTACCTTTTAATTCAATTTCATTTCCATCATAAATGATTTTTTCTTCATCTGGATTAATAGATAAGTTTTCAATAGTAATAACATTAGTACCACCAAATCTTAATCTACATTCAATTCTAGCAAGTAAAATATCAAAGTCGAATGGTTTTTTAATATAATCATCAGCACCAGTTTTTAAAGCAATTATTTCACTTTCTTTATCATCTCTTGCGCTAACAATAACGACTGAAGTTCTAGAACTTCTAGTTTTAATTAGTCTTGTCAATTCTAGCCCATCTCCATCTGGAAGCATCCAGTCTGTAAGTACTAAATCATAGTTTCTAATTTCAACAAAATATTCTGCATCTTTATAGTTTTCTGCAACATCAACTTGATATCCAAAGTCTTGAAGTCCCTCTTGTAATGTTCTGTTTAGAGTGCTTTCATCTTCAACTATTAATATTCTCATTGTATTTCCCTTATTATTTATAGGTGGAATTATAACATAAAAAAATCGTATTTTAAATAATTCTTAAACGAATTTTAAAATTTACAATTATCGTACAAAATAGGTAAATAACTACTAAGTATTATTTG
The DNA here is from genome assembly GCA_964516815.1 of uncultured Helicobacter sp. GTDB lineage: Bacteria > Campylobacterota > Campylobacteria > Campylobacterales > Arcobacteraceae > CAIJNA01. The sequence goes on from CAZEXK010000008.1 coordinate 47,153, forward strand.
GCTAAAATATGCAAAAATATATAGGATATAAAATGCTCATAAAAAATAATTTGAATAAATTAACGCTAACTGCTTTATTGTTTTGTCTTACTGCAAATGCAGCAGATGATAATAAAATATATGCAGTTGTTAACGGAATTAATATTACCAAAACAGATATTTCAATTGCACTAAAAAATCAAAGAGTTGATTTTGATACATTAAAAAAAGAAGAACAAAAACAAGCAATTGATCAAGTAATTCAAAAGAAAATTCTTTCAGAAAAAGCATTAAAATCTGATATACCAAACACTAAAGTATATAAAGATACTTTAAATTTAACTATTAAAGGTTTAAAAGAAGAATTGGCACTTCAAATATGGCTACAAAGCATATCAAAAGATGTAACAGTATCCAAAGAAGATGCAAAAAAATATTATGATGATAATCAAAAATTATTTATGCAACCATTGCAATTAAATGCAAGTCATATACTTGTAAAAACAAAAAAAGAAGCTGAAAAATTAATAAAAAAACTAAGTTCATCTAAAAATATAAAAGATGATTTTAAAAACTTGGCTATAAAAAAATCTACAGGACCAAGTGGTAAAAATGGTGGAAATTTAGGCTGGTTTACTCTAGAAAAAATGCTCCCAAATTTTTCAAAAGCAGCATTAGCATTAGAAGTAGGTAAGATTACAAAAACACCTGTGAAAACTCAATATGGTTATCATGTTATTCATTTAAATGATAAAAAAGAATCTAAAAGTATTGCCTTTCCTGAAGTTCAAAATAAAATCAATGCTATTTTAGGACAAAACAAATTTAAAGAAAAACTTGATGCAATTATTAAAAAAGAAATGTCTCAAGCAAAAATACAATATAAATAAGGAAATATGATGGGCGTATTGAACATTGTAGATGCTGGTGTATTAACTGGTAGTGAGGCAAAAAAAGTATTTGATTATGCAAAAGAAAACAACTTTGCAATTCCCGCTGTAAATGTTGTAAATACAGAAAGTATAAATGCAGTATTAGAAGCTGCATCTATTGTAAACTCACCGATTATATTACAGTTTTCCAATGGTGGAGCTACTTTTTATGCAGGTAAGGGTTGTAAAGCCAAAAATGCATCAATATTAGGTGCTATTTCTGGTGCTCAACATATTCATATGATGGCACAAGCTTATAATGTTCCTGTAATATTACATACAGATCACGCTGCTAGAAAACTATTACCATGGATTGATTCATTAATACAAGCTAGTAAATTGCACTACGATGCTACAAAAAGACCATTGTTCACATCACATATGTTAGATTTAAGTGAAGAGCCTTTAGAAGAAAATATGAATACTTGTGTTGACTATTTTAAGTTAATGAACAAGTTTGATATGATGATTGAAATTGAACTTGGAATCACAGGTGGTGAGGAAGATGGAGTTGATAATACAGATATTGACAATGCATTATTATATACTCAACCAAGTGAAGTATTATATGCACATAATAGGCTAAGTGAAATATCACAAAACTTTACGATTGCAGCATCATTTGGAAATGTTCATGGAGTGTATAAACCTGGAAATGTTAAATTAACTCCAAAAATTCTTTTAGATTCACAAGAATACATTTCAAATAATCTTTCATGTGAAACAAAACCAGTTAACTTTGTATTTCATGGTGGCAGTGGAAGTGATAAAAGTGAAATAAATGAAGCAATTTCTTATGGTGTTATAAAAATGAACATCGATACTGATACGCAATGGGCATTTTGGGATGGAGTTAGAGAGTTTGAAAATAAAAATAAAAACTACTTACAAAATCAAATTGGAAACCCTGAGGGGCAAGATAAACCAAACAAAAAATATTATGATCCAAGAGTTTGGCTAAGAGCAGGACAAAACTCTTTAGTTCATAGACTTAAAATTGCATTTATAGATTTAAACTGCTTGAATAGAAACTAAAACTTTACTATTATAAATAAAAAAAGGAAAAGCTAAAAACTTTTCCTTTTTTTATTTAATGTATGATTTAATAATCATATGCTACTTTATATTTTGGATCATCTTCTTCAAAGGTACAAAATTGTTTTGCATTTGTCATTATTGATTTACACTCACTACTTAAATGTCTTAGTTTTATACTTTTATTAGCTTCTGAATATTTTTTTGTAATAGCATCTATTGCTTCTACTCCTGATATATCCATAACTCTTGTATTTCTAAAGTCTAAAATCACATTTTGTGGATCATGTGCCAAATCAAATTGCTCATTAAAATCAGTAACACTAGCAAAAAATAATGGACCATCAAAATCATATATTTTAGTTCCATCATCTTCTAAATGAATTTTTGCTGTTACTTTTGCATGTTTCCAAGCAAATACTAATGCAGATATAATAACTCCTGAAATCACAGCAATAGCTAGATCAGCTACAATTGTAATAGCAGTAACCACAAGTAATACAAAAGCATCACTTTTAGGCATTTTACTTATTCTTGCAAAACTAGACCATTCAAAAGTACCTATAGCTACCATCCACATAATTCCAACTAATATAGCAACTGGTATTACGTTTAATAAATCAGTTAATAAAGCTACAAGCAGTATTAAACCAATAGAGGCTACAATACCTGATAATCTTCCCCATCCACCACTTGTATAATTAATGATACTTTGACCAATCATAGCACACCCAGGCATTCCACCAAAAAAACCACAAGCAATATTTCCAGTACCTTGTGCGATACATTCTTGATTTGCACTTCCTCTTTTACCTGAAATCTCATCTAACACAGAAAGAGTTAATAGTGATTCAATTATACCTACAAGAGATATAATAATTGCATATGGAAGTATAAGTTTAAATGCATCAAAGTCAAGTATTAGTTCAGGAATTTGAAATTGAGGTAATAAGCCTTTAAATTGAGTTAACGAAGCTAAATCACCAACTAATTTTGTATCTAATTTAAAATAATAAACAGCAGCAGTAAAAACAATAATAGCTATTAATCCAGAAGGTATAACATCTGTAAATTTTGGAACTAAATACATTGTAATCATGGTTCCTGCAATAATTATATACATTACAATACTTGCGTCATCTAAAAATTTTAACTGACTCATTGCGATTACAACAGCTAGTCCATTTACAAAACCATGAAGTGCTGGTTGTGGTACTAATCTTATAAATTTACCTAATTTAAATATACCTATGGAAATTTGAATAATACCAGCTATGATTGCTGTTAGTGTAATATATTGAACTATACCAAAAGATAAGGCATCACCACTTATACCTTGAGATATCAAAATATCTTTTGCAGCTAAACTAACACCAACTAACACAATAGCAACTGCCCCAGTGGCTCCTGAAATCATTCCTGGTTTTCCACCAAAAATGGCAGTAATAAATCCAAGAATAAAAGCAGTATAAAGTCCAACTATTGGACTAACTTGAGCTATAAATGAAAATGCAATAGCTTCAGGAACGAGTGCAACTGCAACAACCAGTCCAGATAAAGTATCATTTTTTATTGAAGAACCTATGAATGTTTGTTTAAAATTTAACATTATTTACCTTTTACTTAATATATTATATAAACGCGATTATATCTAAGTTGGTATTAAAAAATAGGAATATAAAATTAACTAATAATCAATTAATTTTTACTATTTAACTATGATAAATTACAATCAATAAAAAAGCAAAAATACAATATAATAAACAAAAATACAATCTTGATATTAAGGAAAAATATTGTCAAAACATAAAGTCACAAAAAGTATATTAAGTTTAAAAGATCTTGCAAAATTTGCAAATTATTCTTATATGGATAAGCTAAATCGTGATCCAGATTCTAAAAAAAATGGGATGGATCACGCACCAAGAGAAGTTTTTACAGGGCATTATGTACCAGTAACTCCAACGCCAATTGAAAAACCTAAATACATTACACATAGTAAGATTTTTTTTGAAGAACTTGGTTTTGCTGATGAAATGGCAAAATCTTCTGAATTTATTAAAATGTTTACTGGTGATATTTCAAATATTCCTGAACCAATGAGAAAAATAGGCTGGTCTACTGGTTATGCGCTTTCTATATATGGAAATGAATATTATGCTCAATGTCCATTTCTAACAGGTAATGGATATGGTGATGGTCGTGCTATTTCTGTACTAGAAGTTCTTATAAATTCTAAAAGATGGGAAATGCAATTAAAAGGTGCAGGCAGAACACCATATTGTCGTGGTGCAGATGGTCGTGCTGTTTTACGTTCAAGTGTTAGAGAGTTTTTGGCACAAGAACATATGTACGCACTATCAATTCCAACGTCTAGATCACTTAGTTTATATGTTTCCACAACAGAAGAAGTCAAAAGACCATGGTATTCAGAAAGTTCGACTTCAAGAGATCCAGATATGCACATATCAGAAGCAGTTGCAATATCTACTCGTGTAGCATCATCATTTATTCGTGTCGGTCAAATTGAACTATTTGCCAGACGTGTTAAAGAGCAAGAACACCCAAATGCAATCAATGAACTTGAACAAATTGTCTTGCATTTAATAGATCGAGAATATGAAAATATTATTGATAAAAACCTAAGCATGCAAGAAAAAATAATATTACTTGCAAAAGAATTCGCAAATCGACTTACTTCACTTGTGGCAAACTGGATTAGAGTTGGATATTGTCAAGGTAATTTTAATAGTGATAATTGTGCAGCAGGTGGGTATACACTTGACTTTGGTCCATTTGGATTTTGTAATGAGTATAATCCACATTACCAACCATGGACAGGAGGAGGACATCATTTTTCATTTCTAAATCAAACCTTGGCCGCAAAAGAAAATTTTAACATGTTTTATTTATCTTTAGAACCTTTACTATTATCAAATAAAGTTGCACTAAATAAACTAAAAAAAATAAACGACGATTTTTTAGATGTGATGCAAATAAAAATGCAAAAAATGTGGACAAATAAACTAGGGCTTGAAACTTATAATGATGAATTATTAAAAGAGCTACAAAAACTCATGACACAAACGCCAGTTGATTACACAATATTTTTTCGTGAACTGTCTTTTATACCAAATGAAATTAGCGCTTTAAAAAAAAGTTTTTATAATGATAATATTTCACAAGAACTAAGTACGAGTTGGTCAAAATGGTTTAGAACTTGGAGATCACTTATTGAAAAATCAAATAAAACTAATAGTATTCAAGAAATATCAAAAAAAATGAAGCTAAAAAATCCAAAATATACTTTGCGTGAATGGATGCTTGTACCTGCGTATCAAAAAGCCAATGAAGGTGATTATACTTTGTTAAAAGAATTACAAGAAGTAATGACAAAACCTTATGATGAACAATCAAAAGAAATTGAAGATAAATATTACAAGATAAAACCTCTTGAGTTTTTTGGAATAGGTGGATTGTCACACTTGAGTTGTTCTTCATGAGTTAAAATGATATTTTAACTCAATGATAAATATTTACCTTTTTTTATTTAAATTAAAAAGAATGATATCAAATCTCTTTTGAATTCTTAATTTTGCTATAATACAAAATAATTAATGAAAGACATAAATGAATAAACATGAAGTATTAAAAAAATATTTTGGATTTGATAATTTTGTTTCTTTACAAGAAGAAGCTATTGATCAAATTTTACAACATAAAGATTTACTCACTATTTTACCAACTGGTAGTGGAAAATCAATTATTTTTCAAGTTCCAAGTATGATGATGGATGGTGTTACTATTGTCATATCTCCACTTGTAGCTTTGATGCAAGATCAAGTTATGAACTTAAATGCAAATGGTATAAGTGCTAGTTCTTTGAACTCATTAAATTCTCATGAACAAAATAATGCAATCATTGAAGATGCAAAAAATACTAATATAAAGTTTTTATATCTTGCTCCTGAAAGATTTACTGATGAATATTTTTTAAATCAATTAAAACAAATAAATATAAATTTTTTTGTGATTGATGAGGCGCATTGTGTTAGTGAATGGGGACACGAATTTCGTGATGATTATAGGAAATTAAAACATATTAAAGATAATTTTGCAAATACTGCTATTGCAGCATTTACAGCAACTGCAACATCAAGCGTACAAAAAGACATATTAAGCACTTTAAAAATACCATTTGAAAACTCAATAAAAGGTAAAATACAAAGAAAAAATCTCATCATTCGTTCACAAAGAAGACAAGGCAATGGTAGAGCACAAATAAAAGAATTTTTAAATACTCACAAAGATGAATGTGGAATAATATATTGTTTTACAAGAAAAGAGACTGAAACCTTAAGTTCTTATTTAAACAGCCAAGGTTTCCAAACTCTAGCTTATCATGCAGGTATAAATGCAAATCTTAGAAATGAAATTTTTACTAAATTTAAAAATGAACAAATAAAAATTATAGTAGCTACTATTGCATTTGGTATGGGTATAGATAAAGGTAATATTCGCTTTGTGCTTCACACTTCTATGCCAAAAACATTAGAAAATTATTCACAAGAAATAGGGCGTGCTGGTAGAGATGGGTTAAATTCAGATGTGTTGATGTTATATTCTAAGGCAGATGAAATATCAAAAAAAGTATTTATTGATAATTTGCCAAATGGAGTTTACAAAGATGCAAACTACGATAAACTTTCTTACATCTATAAATTTTGTATATCAGATAAATGTCGACATAAATTAATAGCAAAGTACTTTGACGATGATATAGATGATTGTGAAAGTATTTGCGACAATTGTCTTGATGATGATAAACAATATATAGATATAAGTATTGATGCACAAAAATTTATATCTACCATCCTAAGAACTGGTGAAAGATTTGGACAAAATTATATTATTGATGTATTAAGAGGTTCCAAACAGCAAAAAATACTAGATTTTTCTCATGATAAATTATCTGTGTATGGAATTGGTGAACATTTTAGTAAAGAGCAATGGACAAATATAGCAGATGCACTTTTTGATGCAGATGCTATAATTATAAAAGGCGAATTTAGAACCGTACAAATAACCAGTAAAGCTAGAGAAATATTAACAAACAAAAGAAAAGTACAAATAAATAAAGATGACTTAATAGTTAGTAAATCGTACAGCCAATACAAACAAACTACTCCTACAAATGAAACATATGAGAGTTTTAAAAATTTAAGAATAAAGCTTGCAAAACAAAATAAAATAGCACCATATATGGTATTTTCAGATAAAACGCTAATAGATATATCAAATACTTTACCAACATCGCCTGAAGAATTTTTACAAATAAGCGGAATAGGTCAACAAAAACTTGACAGTTTTGGCGAATTGTTTATGAATATGTGTAAAGACTACAAAAATCAAGGAATAAATACTACTAGGGTTTTAAGCAAAACATATTTACAAACATTAGACTTAATAAATGATAATTTAAATGTCAAAGAAATATCCAATAATAGAGACCTTAAAGATATGACAATTCTAAATCATATTAAAGAACTTGCAATAAATAGTTATATTAACAATGAGAAAAAAGACATTTTAATTGAGCCATATAAAAATAGTATTCCAAATGAATTAGAACAATGGATAAAAGAAGGTTTAAGTAAACATGATATTCAAGATTTAAAAAAATACCTAAATTTATATGACTTTTTAAATAACATTTGATTTTATTGGTATAAAATACATAACCGTTTCATAAATACCTTCCATATAGTGTCTTAGATATATTTTATAATCTTTTCTAATACTAAAAACTAAAGCAGGTACCTTATACCAATCTTCTGCTTTATGATAAATACATATAGCTAAAACTGGATGATTATTCTTTATTGTTTTTTTTGCTCCCATAATAGCATCTTGTTCAGCACCTTCTATATCTAGTTTTATAAAATCAATGTTATTATCTACTAAGTTATCTATTGTATTTATATTACTTGCTACAAAGTCATGTTCACAATTATTATTTAAGTTTTGTGTTTTATTTGATATGATTTTTTCTTTACCCAATCCATAATTTATAAATTCAATATCTCTTGTGTTTGCAAATTTTTTTTTTGCAATATTTAAGTGTAAAGTATTTGGCTCAATTAAATATATTTTTTTGTAATTTGGATAGTTTTTTATAATTGAAGGCAGAGTATCTCCTACATAACCACCACCATCAACAAAAGTTATTTGATCAAATTTTGGTAATATATCTTTATCAAAATATTGTTCTTCATGATTATTTGTAAAACCATTCATAAATGATAAATCAAAACTTATTTTAAAGTTTATAATTTTTGTAAAAATTTTTTTTGATATTTCATCATTTAGCATATTGAATATTTCAAGGTATTTGTGTTTATTACTTAAATAATCTTCTTTAAAATCATCAATAAAAGCGGGGGCTTTTATTGAAATATCACAATATCTATATAAACTTAAATAATTAAGATTTGTGTAACCTAGGTTATTGAGTGTATTTTGAACCTCAAGAGGACTACCAGCTGATACGCTTAATATTATTGAATTTTTTAAAGGAACATCACTAATATTTAGTATGCTTTTTTTTCTTGAACTTTGCACTCTTGAAAAGTCATCAATTATACCATCTACTTGGATGTGTTTTAGCAATGACTTTCCTAATGCATTTATACCTAAAATATATTTTTTCTTTGTTTTACTATATAAAAATTCATTTGTAAGACTTTTATCTTTTTCATTTATATATGTAAAATCAATAAAAATATTATTTTCCTAATCCTGTATTACGTAATGCTTCATCTGAATACTTAACAACTTGTGCTTTCATGATACCTTTCATAGCTCCACCATAAGTATCATTTTTATAACCTATTAATGCCTCAGATACTTGATCTTTAGTCATTTCAGATACAATTTTAGATTTTCCTAAAGCTACTTTTTCAAAGTTAGCTCCATGACATCCTTTGCACGCACCCAATTGTACTTCTTCTCTTTTAGTTGTAGTAACTATTTGTTTTACTTCTTGTACTTTTTCAGTTACAACTTCTTTAGCTACTTCTACTTCTTCTTTTACAACTTCTTTAGCTACTTCTACTTTTTCAGTTACAACTTCTTTAGCTACTTCTACTTCTTCTTTTACAACTTCTTTAGCTACTTC
>CAZEXK010000009.1:0-55038 GCA_964516815.1 uncultured Helicobacter sp.
GGTTTGTGATTGGTTGCGGAAGCTGGATTTGAACCAGCGACCTACGGGTTATGAGCCCGTCGAGCTACCGTGCTGCTCTATTCCGCGATATGTAGTTAACATGTGGATGGGATACTAGGATTCGAACCTAGGAATGTCAGCACCAAAAGCTGATGCCTTACCGCTTGGCGATACCCCATTTCTTTAACTGGTGAAATTATAGTACAAAAAATATTTTTTGTCAAGTTATTTTATGATAATTTGTAATTTTGTGTTATAATAAATTAAAAATAAAAGAAGAATAAATGCAAGTAATCCAACGTGTACAAAATGCAATAAAAGAGATACAAAAAGGTAATATGGTAATTATGCTAGATGATGAAGACAGAGAAAATGAGGGTGACCTTGTATACTCAGCAGCATTAAGTACTCCTGAACATGTGAACTTTATGGCAACTCATGCAAAAGGTTTAATTTGTGTAGCTCTTAGTAAACAAACAGCTAATAGATTAAATTTAAATCCAATGGTTACAAGTAATACTTCATCTTATGAAACTGCTTTTACAGTTTCTGTTGATTGTGCAAAAGCAAAAACAGGAATAAGTGCAGCAGAAAGAGATGATACTATTAAAATCTTAGCAAATCCTATTAGTAATGATGCAGAATTAGTTAAACCAGGACATATTTTCCCCTTAATTGCAAAAAATGGAGGAGTACTTGTAAGAACGGGACATACTGAAGGAAGCGTTGATTTATGTAAATTAGCAGGGCTTACAGGAGAGTCTGTTATATGTGAAATAATGAAAGAAGATGGAACTATGGCTAGAAGAGATGACTTAGATATTTTTGCTAAAAAACATGATATGGTTCAAGTATATATTTCTGATTTAGTTGAATATAGATTAGCTCATGAATCTTTAGTAATAGAAATACAATCTAAGGATACATTGTTTTTTGACTTAAATGTTAAACAAATAATATTTGAAGACCATTTATCGAATCAACACACAATAATTAAATTTGGTAATGTTGGTAGTTTTGCAAATGTAAAGTTTCATACGGTATCTGCTGATATTGAATTATTTTTAAATAATAAAACTTTAAATTCTATGCTAAGTACTATTGAATATTTAAAGATTAATTCTGGAATTTTAGTATTTTTAAAAAATAATGATGAACATAAAGAAAATATGAAAGACTTTGGAATAGGTGCTCAAATTTTAAAGAAATTAAATGTAAAAGAATTAAACTTATTAACATCAGGTACTAGTAAACATAGCTTTGTTGGTTTAAATGGTTTTGGACTAAGTGTTAAAGAAGAAATTATAATTTAAAGTTATTATACAAATTATAAAAAGTAGAATTTAAAAGTATTCTACTCCTTTTTATTGTAATATATTACTTAACTGTAGGCCCAGCATGAGTAAAATCAAAATTACTATTGCTTGTTAAGTATTTTTTGAAGTTATTTATATACATATTTGCTAACTTTCTTGCAGCATCATCGTATAATTTTTTATCACTCCATGTATTTCTTGGGTTTAATACATTTGTATCAACACCATCTAGTGTTTTTGGAATTTTTAAATTAAATATATCCAATGTTTCAAATTCACTATCTTGAATTTTATTGTCTAAAATACCGTTAATACATGCTCTTGTATTTTTTATACTCATTCTTGTACCAGTACCATATGCACCACCAGTCCAACCAGTATTAATAAGATATACATTCACATTGTGCTTATCAATTTTTTCACCCAAAAGTTTTGCATAACTTGTAGGAGGTAAAGGTAAAAATGCTTCACCAAAACAAGCAGAAAATGTAGCTGTAGGTTCATTAACACCTCTTTCTGTTCCCGCTACTTTTGCAGTATATCCACTTAAAAAATAATACATTGCTTGATCTTTTGTAAGTTTTGATACAGGTGGCAATACACCAAATGCATCAGCACTTAAAAATATAATATTTGTTGGGTGTCCTGCACAACCTCCATCTTGAATATTTTCAATATGTTGTATTGGATAAGATACTCTTGTATTTTGAGTTTTTGAGGAATCGCTATAGTCAACAACACCATCTTCATTTGAAGTAACATTTTCTAAAATAGCACCTTTTTTAATAGCTGCAAATATTTCAGGTTCACTTGATTTATCTAAATCTATTACTTTAGCATAACAGCCACCTTCGAAATTAAATACACCATCATCATCCCATCCATGTTCATCATCACCAATTAAAGCTCTTTTAGGATCAGTTGAAAGTGTAGTTTTCCCAGTTCCACTTAGTCCGAAAAATAATGCAGTATCTCCATTAATTCCTACGTTTGCAGAACAATGCATTGCCATTTTCCCATCTATTGGTAACCAATAATTCATCATTGAAAATACACCTTTTTTCATTTCTCCAGCGTACCAAGTTCCACCTATTACAGCTTCATTGTTTTGAATATCAAAAGCTACATAAACTTCTGAATTCATTTCATCTTCTTTCCAGTTATTATTATGAGTTTTACATGCATTGTAAATTGTAAATTCCGGTTTAAAATTATCAAGTTCATGTTCATTTGGTGCTATAAACATATTATTTATAAATTGTGCCTGCCAAGCAATTTCAGTAATAAATCTTATAGATTTTTTTGAATTTTCACTTGCTCCACAAAATACATCAATAACATAAATGTCTTTGTTGCTTAATTGTTCTTTTGAATTTTCTAATAATCTGTTGTATTTACTTTGATCTAATTTAACATTTACATCACCCCAAGCAATATATTCGTTTGAAGGAGATGCATCAACAAAATATTTATCTTTAGGACTTCTTCCTGTAAATATACCTGTATCTATCATTAAAGCACCAGATGATGAGATTCTAGCTCCTTCATTTTTAACTGCATGATTAATTAATGTATCAGCATCAATATTTCTGTAAACTTTACCTATGTTCTTTAAATCAATATAATTTTTTATATCAGACATTTTTCCCTACTTTATTTTATTTGAATATTGATAACAATACACCAGCTGCTACAGCTGAACCTATTACACCTGCAACATTTGGACCCATTGCATGCATTAATAATATATTTGATTTATCATATTCTTGACCAACTTTACTAACAACCCTAGCACTCATAGGTACAGCACTAACACCAGCAGCACCTATTAAAGGGTTTATTTGATTATCTTTACTTGAGAGTTTATTCATAAACTTTGCCATTAAAACTCCAGATGCAGTTCCTGCAGCAAATGCTATTAATCCAATAACCATGATTCCCATTGTATCTAATACTAAAAATTTATCTGCTGCAAGTTTTGAACCAACTCCTAAACCTAAAAATATTGTTACAATATTTATAAGTGAATTTTGCATTGTTTCATTTAGTCTTTCAACAACACCAGATTCTTTTAAATAATTTCCAAATGCAAATGCACCAATAAGTGGTGTTGATTCTGGAAGTATCAATATTGCCATCATTAAAATTAAGATTGGTAAAAATAATTTTTCCAATCTGTGTACTTTTCTAAGTTTTGGCATTCTAATTTTTCTTTCAGCTTCACTTGTAAGTGCTTTCATAATTGGTGGTTGTATTACTGGTACTAACGCCATATATGAATAAGCAGCAACTGCTATAGCACCTAACATTTCTGGAGCTAGTCTATTAGCAATAAATATTGATGTGGGACCATCTGCTCCACCAATAATTGAAATAGCACTAGCTTCTTGTAAACTAAACCCTAATGCAACAGCACCAACTAAAGAACCAAATATTCCAAATTGTGCGGCACCACCTAAAATTGCGGTTTTTGGATTTGCAAGCAATGGCGTAAAATCAGTCATAGCTCCAACACCCATAAAAATTAGTAAAGGGAAGAATTCATTAGCTATACCCATGTTATAAATAATACCAAGCATACCATGTTCTCCACCCATATTAGCTAATGGAATATTTGCTAGTAAGCCTCCAAATGCAATTGGTAATAATAGCAATGGCTCAAAACCCTTTGCTATAGCAAGATAAAATAATATACCTACAATTAAAAACATTATGAGTCGTCCCCATGTTTGTTCAAAATTTGTCATTGGTCGTATATCTTTTGGATTTGGTTCAGATGTCATTACATCAGAACTTGGATTTAAAAAAGCATTGATGCTTGTAGTTTTGTAAAATGAACCTATAAGTTCATTTAATGTTTTGCTTTGATATTCTTCTTTTTCTATATTATTGACAGGTTCTATATTAGAAGAAGCACTTAAATTTACAGTAAAAACACAAATAGTTATAATTAGCAATGAGGCTATTATTTTATTCATTTTATCTCCATTATAAATAATTAGCCAATAGTGGCAAGGGCTTGACCCTCTTCAACTACATCATTTGGTGCGACATTAAGTGCTGTTATTGTTCCAGAAGATGGTGCTTCTATATCAATTTCCATTTTCATAGCTTCTAAAATTGAAACAACTTGTCCTTTTTCAACTTTATCACCAACTTTTACTAATACCTTCCAAACATTACCATTAACACTTGCTAATACTTGAGTTCCAGATGCTGGTGTAGCTGCACTTTCTTGAGCTGGAGTAGCCGCTATTGGTGTAGCACTTGGAGCAACTTGAATATCAACATCACCTTGTGCAACTTGTACACTAAACTTTTTACCATCTACTACTACTGTATAATTACCATCTGCCATTTCATTATTCCCTTGTTCATTATTTACTTTTTGTTCACTTATTTTTCTTATATTTAATGGTGCATCACCTTTTAAAAATAAAATACCCTTTTCTTCACAAGCTGCAGCAATAAATAGGTTTTCATCACTTGTTTGTAATCCTTCAATCTCTAATCTTTCTTTCCATGCTGCTAAAGATTTTCTAGGATCTTTATCTGCAATATCAAGTGGATTTTCTGTTGTTGGTTCCAATTTTAATTTTTTACTTGCTAAATCGATTATATCTTGATCTGGACTTGTGGGAGTATTTCCAAAATATCCTAATACCATTTTACCATATCCTGGTGCAATTTGTTTCCAAGGACCAAACATAACATTTGCGTATGCTTGTTGCCAATAAAATTGAGATACAGGAGTTACTGATGTTCCAAATCCACCTTTGGTTACTACTTCTTGCATAGCGCTAATTACTTCTGGAAACTTATCTAAAGTATTGTCATCTCTCATCATTTGTGTATTTGCAGTTAAAGCTCCACCGGGCATTGGAGAAAATGGAATTAAAGGAGAAACTTGAGTTGCTTCTGGTGGAAGCATATAATCACTCAAACAATCTTTTAAAGTTTTTTGATATGTTAATATTTTAGATACTTCTAATCCACCTAAATCATAATTCATACCTTTTGTTGCATGTAATAATGTAAGTATGTCTGGTTGACTTGTACCACCACTAACAGGAGAAGATGCTAAATCAATACCATCTGCACCTGCATCAAGTGCAGCTAAATATGCACTTACACTAACACCTGCTGTTTCATGAGTATGAAGTCTTATATGTGTTTGATCACCTAAAAGCTTTCTAGCCATTTTAATTGTTTCATAAATTTTATTTGGATTTGCAGTTCCACTTGCATCTTTAAAACAAATTGAATCATAAGGTAATCCTGAGTCTAAAATATTTCTTAATGTTTTTTCATAAAATGCAACATCATGAGCTCCTACACATCCAGGAGGTAAGTCCATCATAGTTACTACGGCCTCATGTTTTAATCCATGATTTTTTATACATTGTGCAGAATATTCTAAGTTTCTAACATCATTTAATGCATCAAAATTTCTTATAGTTGTAGTACCGTGTTTTGCAAACATTTTTGCATGTAAATCAACTAATTCCCTTGAACCTGTATCTAACATAACTGTATTTATACCACGAGAAAGTGTTTGCAAGTTTGCATCTGGTCCAACTATTTCTCTAAATCTATCCATCATCTTAAATGCGTCTTCTTGTAAATAAAAATATAAAGACTGGAATCTAGCTCCACCACCAAATTCAAAATGTGTTATACCTGCTTGTTTAGCAGCTTCAACTGCAGGAAAGAAATCGTCCATAAGAACTCTTCCACCAAAAACAGATTGAAATCCATCTCTAAATGTAGTGTCCATTATATCAATAAATTTTTTTGCCATATTATATTAACCTTTATTATTGTGAAAAATGATTGCTGCAGTTATTGCTGCTGTGATATTTGAGTCATCAGTATTTGATGATTTACGATGTTGAGTTTTAGATAATTTACTGTCTTCTTTTAAAATCCTGCTAATTAGGCTTGCTTGTAACTTAAGTGCAAAAATCATGATGACTAGGAATGTGAATACAATTCCCATTCCCAAAGCCATGAATTTTAGTGCTTCAGTTATTAAATTTACATCTTCCATATATTTCCTATATTTAAAAATTATTTATCATATTAAAGTAACATTATAAAGAATATAAATTGTTATTTAACTTAAATATAAACATCTATGCAATCTTATAAAAAAAAAGCTTTATTATTTATTATTTTGTTTTCTTATAGTAGTACATCTGCTAATTTGTATAGAAAGTTATCAAATTCATTTGACAATTCATGGATTTTATTGTTAATTTTTTGTAATTTTTTCATTATTATATTTCCTTTTTGTATTTAATTTATAAAACTATTACATAATTTTATTAATTAATACAAAAATATTGCATTTTGTCATATAATTTGCTATAATTAATTAAATAAAGTAAAAAGGTTAAAATATGTTAGATGTAGTGAATATAATTGAAAAATTAAAGGATGTGTTAAGTAAGGATGAGGGAATTGGGAAAATATTTGATAAAGATGTTGCAGATTCATTAAATATTACTCAAGCAAATTTTGCAACAATGAAAACAAGGAACAAAATACCATTTTCAAATATCTTAGATTTTTGTGCTATTAAAAAGATATCTATAAACTGGCTTTTATATGGACAAGATCCAAGTTCGTTAATTGATAGCACAGATAAGTATTGGATAAAATATTTTCCTGAAATTTCTGTAAGTGCTGGAGGAGGTGCATATGATGCAAATGATGATTATGAAAGACTTGATGTTCCTGATTATTTTATGTCAATATTAGGAGGAGAAAAAAGTATAAAAAATATTGAAGCTATAAATGTGAGTGGAGATAGTATGGAACCTACTTTAACTACAGGAAATATAATATTTTTGGATACTAGTAAAAAAGATGTATCTAGAGATGGAATATATGCATTTACAAATAGTAATGGTTTATTTGTAAAAAGAATACAAAAAAGAATTGATGGGCAACTTGATGTTATTTCTGATAATAAAGAATATCCTATACAAATTGTAAATAAAAATGAAATTAGTGTAATGGGAAAAATTGTAGGGTCATTTGGTTCAATATATTAAATATAAATAAAATTTTAATTATTTGTGATATAATAAAACCATAAAAAATACATTAAGGAATTTTTACATTGGATACCTATCCCCCCATTAGCTTTATAAATACATATAATGAGCAATTATGGAAATATTAATACTATTATTTGCATTAGTTTTATTAGTTTCATTTTTATGTTCAGTTTTAGAATCTGTCTTATTATCAACAAATATATCATATATTTCAGTACTTGAACAAAAAAATAAAAAAGCTGGAAGAGCTTTAAAAAAATTAAAAGAAGATATAGACAAATCTATTTCATCTATTCTTATTTTAAACACATTTGCGAATACATTAGGTGCTACTGCAATAGGTATACAGGCACAAAAAGTATTTGAAGGAAATGCTAATATTATTTTTCTTGTTTCTATTACTCTTACATTTTTGATATTATTTGTCGCAGAAATAATACCTAAAACAATTGGAGCAGTTTATTGGAAAGAATTAGCAATACCAGCTACAAAATTAATTAAATTTTTTATTTTAATCACATATCCTATAATAATAATAACAATGTTTATAACCAAAAAAATTAATAAAAATGATGGACTAGATGAAATCACAAGAGAAGAGATACTTCACACTGCGCTTTTAAGTGAAGAAAGTGGAGTAATAAATGATTTAGAATCTGATATCATTGAAAATACTTTAACGTTAAAAGCTATGAAAATCAAAGATATATTAACACCAAGATCAGTAGTGTTTTCTGTATCTAAAGATGCAAAAATTAAAGATTTACTTGACGATGAAAGAACATATAAATTTTCAAGAGTACCTGTATATTCTGAAAATATTGATAATATAGTAGGTGTGATATTAACTAAAAAATTATTTAAAAATGCTATTAAAAATAAAGAGCAAACTATGGAAGATATTATGAGTAATATTGATAGCATAAATGAAAACATACCTGTATCAAAAGCACTTATTAGTTTTACTAAAGCAAAAGAGCATATGCTCATAGTTACTGATGGTTATGATCAAACAGAAGGAATTGTAACACTTGAAGATTGTATTGAAACACTTCTAGGGTTAGAAATTATGGACGAGCTAGATACAACTGAAGACATGAGAAAGTTAGCATCTCAAAAAATGAGAGCAAATAGAAAAATTAAAGATAAAGTCGAATAATGGCATTTATTACTAATGAATTAAATGATAATCGAACTAAGAAAGAACATATTGAATATATGAAAAAGAAAAATCAAATTAGTTTTGATGGTAAAGATACAAAGTTATTTAATTAATTATAACTAATCTTTATATCTTTTTGAATCTAACCAAACCATTATGCCTTTTTGAGCATGAAGTCTATTTTCTGCTTCATTGAATATAATATTACTATGTTTCTCAAAAATGCTTGTACTAACTTCATACTCTCTATAAGCTGGCAAACAATGTAAAAATATTACATCTTTTCTTGCTTTGTTCATTAATTCATCATTTACAATAAAGCCATCAAAAGCTTTTATTCTAAGTTCTTTTTGTTCTTCTTGTCCCATTGAAATCCATGTATCAGTTGTGACTACACTAGCATTTTGAACTGCTTGGTTTACATCATAACAAGTAGTGATTTTTGCTCCTGATTTTTTTGCAAAAAGTAAAGCATCATCAAGTATATCTTGATTTACTTCATATCCTTTAGGTGTTGCAATTGATAAATCAAAGCCAAGTTTAGAAGCTAACATTAACCATGAGTGCGTAATGTTATTTCCATCTCCTACATATGCTACTTTTAAATTATCTTGTAAATTATGTTCTACTATAGTCATATAATCAGCCATAAGTTGTATAGGATGATATAAGTTAGTTAAACCATTTATAATAGGAACTTTTGAATATGATGCAAATTCTTCTAATTCTTTTTGCGAATCATTTCTTATCATTATCATATCTACCATTGAAGAAATAACTCTTGATGTATCACTTATAGGTTCACCACGACCTAATTGGATATCATTTGAAGATAAAAATAAAGCTATTCCTCCTAGTTGATAAATACCTGTTTCAAAACTAACTCTTGTTCTTGTACTTGATTTTTCAAATATCATACCTAGTGTTTGTTTAGGCATATAATTTTTAAACATTTTTTGTTTTACTTCTTTTTTTATTTTAAAAGCTAAATCAATAATTTCTAATATTTCTTCTTTAGTATAATCTTTTAAACTTAGAAAATGTTTCATACTTATATCCTATATTATATTTATTAAAAAAAATTATTATAGTTTTTTTAAACTTAAAAAATACAATTACAATAAATAAAGTACAATTATATATTATATAATTTAGAACAAAAAGACTGTGCTAAATAAGCATATAAGCATTATTTAGGTATATTTTTAAACTTAAAATATATTATATAAGGTTATAAATGATAGTTGGAATTGAAGGAATAATAGAAAAAAAAGAATCAACATTTTTACATATAAATACCAATGGCATAATACATGAAGTTTTTGTTTCAATTAATTGTTCTTCGTCAATAAGTGAAAATAAGGTCAAACTTTACATAAGTCAAATAATAAGAGAAGATGCTAATACCTTGTATGGTTTTTTAAATAAAAATGAAAAAAAACTTTTTGATACAGTAATTAAAATTAATGGAGTTGGACCTAAGGTCGCTTTAGCTATTTGTTCAACATTTACGCCATCTTCTTTTGCTCAAATTGTTAGTAACAATGATGTTGATACTTTAAAAAGGGTTCCTGGTATTGGACCTAAAGGTGCGAGTAGAATATTAGTTGAGTTAAGTGGTTTTGTAGTTGATAATTCAAATAATGAAGAAGATGCAAATTTAAATATTAGCGATGCAATATTAGCTCTTGAATCACTAGGATTTAAAAAAGAAATAATAAACAAGACATTAAAAACATGTACATCAAACAGTACTCAAGAGCTTGTAAAAGAAGCTTTGAAAAAATTAAGTAGATAAGGTAATATAATGAATAAAATAATTGCAATAGTTTTTGGTAGTCAAAGTTATGAACATGAGATAAGTATTGTCTCTGCAATTTCTATGAAAAAAGTAATAAACAATGAACTTAAATTTATATTTATAAATAAGCATAGAGAGTTTTATGATATTCCATCTTCAAAAATTACATCAAAAATATTTTCAAGTGGGGAATATAAAAATTTTGATAAGCTAAATATAGTTCAAAACGGTTTTATAAAGTCTTCAATGTTTGGAAATAAACATTTAAAATTTGATGTTATTTTAAATCTTACACATGGAGGAGATGGAGAAAATGGTATTTTAGCATCATTATTTGAGTTTTTTAATATTGATTTTATTGGACCTAGAAATATTGCTTGTGTGGTATCTTATGATAAATATATCACAAAATCGTATGCTAAAGATAATGATGTTAAAACATTGGATGCTAGCTATTTTACAAAAGATAAAATAAATAGCATTAGTATTAGTAACTTTCCAGTTATTATTAAACCAAATAGCTTAGGTTCTAGCATAGGAGTTAGTATTGTAAAAGATCAAAGCGAATTAGCTTATGCAATTGATACAGCTTTTGAATACGATGATGCAATTATAATAGAAAAATTTGTAGCAGGGGTAAAAGAATATAATCTTGCAGGAGCAAAAATAAATGGAAAATTTATATTTTCAATAGTTGAAGAGCCAGCTAAAGAAGATTTTTTAGATTTTGATAAAAAATATTTAGATTTTGCAAGAACATCTCAAGCTAATGAAGCAGATATTCATGAAAAACTTGTAAATAAATTACAAAACAATTTTGAAAAAATATACAATAATACCTTTGAAGGTTCATTAATAAGATGTGATTTTTTTGTTATACATGATGAAGTGTACTTAAATGAAATCAATTCAATTCCTGGATCTATGTCAAATTATTTATTTAATGATTTTAATTCTGTTATTAATGAATTATCAAATAATTTACCTCAAAAAGAACAAATAAATGTAACTTATGATTATGTAAATAAAATACAAAGTGCAAAAGGAAAATAAAAATAATTATGATAAAAAATATAATTAGATTTGCACTTGAAAAGCCCATACTCAATTATATACTATTGTTATTTATTTTTATGCTTAGTATTTTTTCATATATTAATATTCCAAAAGAAATATTTCCAGTTTCATCTTTAAATACAATATCCATTAAAGGAGTGTATCCAGGAGCTAGTAGTGATATGCTAGATTTAATGGCTGTTGATAAAATAGAAGATGATTTAATAAATTTAAGTGAAGCTGATAAAATAACTACTACTGTTAAGAGTGATTTTTTTAATATAAATATTACTCTTAAAAGTGGTAATAATGTTTCTGATGTTATTGCTGATGTAAAAGATATAGTAAGTAAAATTAAATCAGATTTACCCTCTGATATGAATGAACCTACTGTTAGTGAGATTAAATTATCAATTCCATTAATAACTGTATCAATAAGCTCTAATAAATCAACAAAAGAATTGTTAAAAATTACTAAAGATGTAAGATCAAAACTTTCAAAATTGACAGACTTATCACAATTAAGTATTTGGCAAGATAGTCAAAATCAATTGTTAATCACTTTTGATGAAAATAAAATAAATGCTTATGGTTTAAACAAGCAGTTAGTAGTACAAACTATTTCGCAAATGAGCTCAATATTTCCAGCAGGTAATATTAAAGATAGTCAAACACATTATTTTATTTCAAGTATAAATGGAGAAAAAGATTTAAATAAATTAAAAAATAGCATTTTAAAAATTGGTGATATTAAAATATATTTAAAAGATATAGCCAATGTTGAATTTAAACTAGGAGATGCAAGTACTCTATCACATTTTAATGCGAAAAGAAACATGTCAATTGGTATAAATAAAGGACGCACGGGTGATGCAATTTCCTTAGTAAAAGAAATAAAAGAGATATTAGAACAAGAAGAAAAAAAATATACAGACGTAAAATTTGATACCTATTTAGATTCCTCAGTTTGGATTAAAAATAGACTTAATACAGTTGTATCTAATATTGTATTTGGAGTGATACTTTTATCTATAGCATTGTTATTTTTTATAAATGCAAGAATTGCATTTGTTGTTGCATTGGGTATTCCTACTAGTTTTATGATAGGTTTAATTGCTGCTGAATCTTTAGGACATAGTTTAAATATGCTTTCTTTGTTGGGTGGGCTTTTAGCATTAGGAATGCTTGTTGATGAAGCTATTGTAGTTGGTGAAAATATATATAGACACCTTGAAATGGGTAAAAATAAATTTGATGCTGCTTTAGATGGGGCTTATGAAATGTTTCCAGCTGTGTTAACAGCAACGGCAACTACAATATTTGCCTTTTTACCTATTTTAATGATGAGTGGAGAAACTGGTGTTTTTTTAAAAATACTACCTATTATGATAAGTGTACTTATTTTATCCTCACTTTTTGAGGCTTTTTATTTTTTACCATTACATGCAAAACATACTTTTAAAGTAAATAAAAATATACAAGATAAGAAAAGTATTTGGGATAAATTAAAGATAAAATATAATTATTTATTAAATATTGTATTAAAAGGTAGATATATATCTTTATTAGTGTTACTTGGTGGAATAATTGTAGGAAGTGTACTTTTAGCAATGAGTTCAAAGTTTGAATTTATGCCAAAATTTGATACAACTCAAATATATATTTCAGGTTCTATTGGTGCTGGAAATTCATTAGAACAAACTGAGAAAAAAGTATATGAATTAGAAAAAAAACTACTCAAAAACTTTGAACTTGGAGATGAAATAGACTCTATATCTTCTGTTGTTGGCTTAAAACTTGATGGTAAACAAATAGCTCAATTTCAAGAGTTTTATTTTCAAATATTTGTGAATTTAAAAGAAAGAGCAGCATATAATATTTTTGATAAATATATAAATCCTGTTTTAAGTCCAAAATACGATGATAAAGATATGACAAGATTAGATGCAGCTGAAGATATTGCAAAACAAATGAAACTAGTATTAAGTGATGAATTAAACTCAAGTGTTTATGATGAACTTAGTATACAAGTACCAGGTGCTGGAATTGTAAAAAATGATATTGAAATTGCATTTAGTGCAGTAGAACTTAAAGATGTCAGACAAGCAATAGATACTATTAAAAATGAAATGTCCAAAATAGATGGTGTTAATAATATACTTGACGATATATTAATAGGTAATTTTGATTTAAAATTTGTAGTAAATTCTTATGGGCAAAGTTTGGGTTTTAATGAAACAAATATTGTTAGTGCTTTAAAGCCATATTACTTTAAAACAGCATATAGCAAGATGTATGATAAAAGTGGAATGATTGATATTGTTTTTGTAAGTAAAAACAAGAACAACAAATCTTCACTTGATAACTTTGAATTAAGTATACCAAATAGCAATAAAAAAATAAACATTAATGAAATAGTTGAGTTTAAAAAGCACATGAGTCTTAGTCAAATTTTAAAAGAAAATGGTACAAGAATACAAAGTATCACAGCTTCTTTAAATAATATTACTTCTGATGAAGTTTTTACTATATTAAATAAACATTTAGATTCTTTGCCTGAAAATGTAAAAGTAAAAATAAAAGGTGAGCAAGAAGAAAATAAAAAAGTCCAAATGGAAATGATGCAGGCTTTTTTTATCGCTCTTGTACTTATATTTATATCTCTTGTTGTTATGTTTGATTCAATTTTAAAATCATTTTTAATTCTTAGTACAATTCCTTTATCTATTTTAGGAGTTTTAATTGGGCATAAAATAATGGGATTAAATCTTACAATGCCTGGTGTAATTGGTATAGTGGGGCTAGCTGGTGTTATAGTTAATGATGGTATTATTATGATGGACTTCATTCAAAAATCAAAAAATATAGAAGAAGTTAAAAAGTTTTCACTCTTAAGGTTAAGACCTATTATCCTTACATCTTTTACTACAGTCCTAGGACTTAGTTCTTTGATATTTTTTGCTTCAGGTCAAGCTCTAATTTTACAGCCAATGGCAGTTTCATTAGGCTTTGGAATATTATGGGCTACAGTACTTAACTTATATTATATACCACTTGTATATTCTATAGTTTATATTAAAAAAATAGTATAATTATAAAAAAACAAAAGGCAAATAATGAATAATTGTTATAAAAAATTACAAGATTTAATACAAGACGTTATAATTCCAGATATTGAAGATCATATTGATGATATATTTGAAGAAATAAATTCAAATAAACAAGCAAGTAAAGAAGATGAAGAAGAAATACAAGAAATGCAAGAAATGAGAAAAGAATTTACACAAATATTAGAAGATATTCAAAATGATGAGCTAGATGAAGATGAATGTGAAGAGTTATATGAAGAAATGCTTGAAATGATTAATGAAGAAGAATAAATAATTTAAAATTTTTTATGGCATTAATATTAATTTTGCTAAGGATAAAAAACTTAAGAACCCAAGAACATCAGTAATTGTAGTTAGTAGTACAGTACTAGCAATTGCAGGATCTATATCAAGTTTTTTAAGTAACAATGGAATCATAGAACCAAAAAAACCAGCACTAATTATATTAATCATCATAGACAATGCAATAACAACTCCAAGAAGTCCCTTATCAAACCAGATAAATGAAATTATTCCCATAATTATTGCAAAAATAGTACCATTTATCAAAGATAATATAACTTCCTTTTTTATTGTTCTTGTTGCATCATTTTGTGCAATTTCACCTAGAGCTAATTGTCTAACAACAACCGTTAAACTTTGAGTTCCAGCATTCCCACCCATTGATGCAACAATTGGCATTAATATTGCTAAGGCTATATAAGCATTGATTGTTTCTTCGTATATTCCAATTACAGCAGAAGCTAAGATTGCTGTTAATAAGTTTATACCTAACCATACACCTCTAGTTTTTGCTGCTTGTAAAATATCTTCAGCTTCTTCAGCATCATCATCAACACCAGCCATGTTATACATTTGATCAGTTGCTTGTTCATTAATTATATCATATACATCATCAGATGTTATTCTTCCTACTAACTCATTTTTATTATTTACAATAGCTAGTGCATTTAAATCATAGTCTTGAATTTTTTTTACTGCTAAGTCTATATAATCGTAATCATAAGAATAAATAGGTGCAAAAGAAGTATCATTTTCATGTATATTATTTTTAATAGTTTTTGAAAAATCAAAAATTAAAAGTTCATCAAGTTTAATTGCATATTTTAATTTATTTTGATCATCAATTATAAACAAGGTATGAATATTTTCTAATTTTTCATTTTCTTTTAATATTTTGTATTCGTTTACAATATCTTTTAAAATTTGATTTTCATTTGCAATAAATAGCTCTGTTTGCATATATGCACCAGATTCTAATTCATCGTATTTTTTTAGTGTATTAATATCATTTTGATCATCTACATTTAATTTGTTAAAAACTTCGCTTGCCAATTCTTCATCATGATGTTCCAAATCTTGCATAAAATCTGTTTGGTCATCACTCTCAAGTTCAGATACAGCATGTGCTAGTTCTTTTGTATCAAATACATCAATAAAATCTTCAAAATATCTATCAGGTAACTCTAATGCAACGTCACCTATTAATTCTGTTGGAATAAGTTTTATGGCATCTTTAAAATCATCATCTTTTAAATCTTTTAATAAATTCGCAATTTGTGATTCATGCAATTCTTCTATATTTGTAGAATATAAATATTTTTTAAGTTCGTTCACAAAAGACCTTTACAAGATAATATTTAATTATACTGTAAATACATTAAAAATTTATTTTTGATATATTTCTTTGTTAAAGACTTTAAATCTTTTATGTTGCCATAGCCATTGTGAAGGATTTTTTTTGATTTGTTGTTCTATAATATTTGCTTGAATTTGAGTTAAATTCAAAACTTGATTTTTACCTTTAAAATCATTTGGATCAATTGCATCATAAAAAATTGCATCATATTTTCCAAAAGAAGTTCTTTGGAAAAACAATGGAATGATAACAGCATTAAATTTTATTGCCAGTTTTGAAGATGAATCACTTTTTAGTACCTTAGCTCCCATAAAGTTTACTTCTATTCCTGTTGAGTTGTGTTGATCTATTACAAGACCTATTATTCTATCATTTTTTAAAGCTTTTACCAATCCTCTTGCTGCATCTTTTTTTTCTAACATTTGTGTATTGTTTCTACTTCTTGTTTCATCTAGCTCTTCATTAAAGTATTTATTATTCATTGGTCTACCGACCATTGTTGTTGGTTTGTATTTTAATGGTATCCAAGTATTTCCATATTCCCAGTTTGAATAATGTGCAGTTATTAGTATGATTTTTTTATTTTCTTTGATAGCATTTAATATTACCTCTTCATTTATTGGGGTAATTTTTTCATCAAATTGCTTAAGTGTTAATTTTTGATTTATGATAAAGTCATATAAATTATAAACTAAAGTTTGATAAGTTTTTTTTACAATTAATATTTTTTCTTTATTGCTTAGAATATCTTTATATACAAAGTCAAGATTATTAAAAGCATATTTTTTATGTTCTTTATTTATTAAGTAAATAAAACTTGCTAATAAATCTAAAAAAACTTTAATGATTTTAGAAGGTATAATTAATACTAAAAATTTGAATATTTTATAGATAATAAAAATTATATAATCTATCATTTTAAATTAAAATCCAAAGGTTTCTGATAAAATTAATTTTGTTTTATATTCTTTATCCATTTCATGAATAAGCTCTATTTTTTCATCATATAATAAAGTTATAAAAGTATTTTTATAACCTAGCCTTTGAAAACCAGCAGTTTTCCCAGCTAAAAAATAGTTAAACAAAGATGATTTAAAAGTACCTTGAGTATCTATTGCAATATGATATCTATTTCTTGAATAATATTTCATAAGTGAATATCTATTTTTAAAGTTAAAAATATTTAAATTTTGTAAATCTAATGGGATAATTTCATTTATCAAAGAAGTATTTTTTATTTGTTTTTCAACTTGTATATCTACATATAAATCAATTTTACATGAAATTATTTCATCGTGCATCTTTTGCATACAATCAATGCTATATTGTACTTCATGAATGTCAGATAGATTAAGTATGGCAATATTCATGTGCTTATCCTAATATTTAAATCACTTGGAGTATTTAATTTATTTAATTGATTTTCAATTAAGTATGGTATTTTATCACAAATTATAAATAAATAATCATTTTCTAATTTATAAGTATAATTTATTTTTGAGAATTCGCTATTTAAAATTTTATTTAATGAGTGCATAAAACACAGCCATTGTAATTTATGAATATTTGGTAATAAGTCTTTGTATTCATAAATGTCATCTTTTTTTACTAAATCATTTTTTGAATATTTTATAATTTTTGCTATTAATATTCTTTGTTCATGAGTAAAACCATATGATAGTGCATTTAAAATAAAGTTTGAACCATGTGAAGAATTTTTATAATAATTTAAACTTATACCAATTTGTTGTAGTTTTGATGAAACTACCAAATATGATTTGTATTTTTCATTAAGTTGATGTACTGGTTCTAAGGCTTTGAATATTTTAGAAATATTAGTACCTAAATAAGAAGTTTGTTTGTCGTCAAATGTGAATCTATCTAGTAAACTTCTCACACTTATATTGTAGTTATGAGGGAATTTATGATTTGATGTTCTTAATAAGTCAGTTAGATACAATCCTTCTCTAACTCCAGCTCTAGAAGTGATGACATTTTTTACATCTAAATACTGTAATATAGTATAAAAAATAAAAGTTCCTATTTTAATTGTATCGTGTCTATCTTTTCTAAAACCTAATTTTTTGAGTTCTTTATTTGTATTTGCATTTATGATTTGTTTAAAAAAGTCTTCATATTCATTTACTTCATAAGTAAATCCATGAATGTCATCTAAAGGATAATTTGAATTTGCAATTATAGCAGTGCTTAAGGACCTTATTGTTCCACCTAAGCCAACAATAGTATTTACTTCAAGAAAACCCTCTGGAAGCGATTGCAATTGCTTAAATACATACTCTTTAGCTCCATTTATATCTTCTTTATCAAAAAATAATTCATGAAGTCTAACTGTTCCAATTTTTAGAGAAATTGTGTCTTTAATTTCATTGTTTAGTTTTAATGAAAACTCAGTACTTCCACCGCCAATATCTATTGTAAAAAAATCATATTTGCATTGTATAAGATTATTAGCAGCAACACCACCTAAATAAGCTTCTTTTTTACCTTCAATAATTTTTATATTTAAACCAAGTTCTTTTTTCACTTTTAACAAAAACTCATTTTTATTTGGAGCATCTCTTAGTGCAGAAGTAGCAACACAAAGTATTTTTCTAGATTTTAAATTTTTTGCAATATTCAAAAATGATTTAAGTGCGAGAAATGCACGTCGCATAGGTTCTTCTTGTAATTCGTTGTTATTTAGATATGCATTTTGTGAAATTTTTATCTTTGACTTAGTTTCATTTATTAAATGAAATGCATATCTACTTGTTTTTACAAAAACAACCATTCTCATTGAATTTGAACCAATATCAATAATTGTTGTTATTTTTGCCATTTAAACTATTGTTCTTCTTTTTGTAGTTGAGCGAATTTAAATTTAAGTTCTTGCATTGTTTCTTGATTATTGGGATCAAGTATTATGCAATCAACTGGACAAACTTCAACACATTGAGGTTCATCAAACCAACCTACACATTCAGTACAATAGTCAGAATCGATGATATATATTGGATCACCTTCTTCTATTGCGCCATTTGGGCATTCTTCTCTGCATGCATCGCATGCTATACATTCATCAGTTATTAAAAGTGACATATTATTTCCTCTTGTATCATCTTATTATATAAATAAAATTAAAATTTCTATAAGGATTTATATCTTAAATATCTTTAATTATTTCTTTAATTGAATGAAAAGTTACATTATTTGTGCAAACTAAAAGAAAACTCTTGTTTTCATAGATATTTAAATCATTACAAATAAACAATCCAGCACTAACATCTTCTTTTCTAATTTTTCCAGCTAATAGAAAAAAATTATAATTATGAGTATTTGCTAAAGATAATGCAGTAGCTCCTGGACTTCTAAATTTTAAATTTAATTCTTGTAATTTTAAGACTATTTCTGGTTTGCTATGAGCTCTTTCAAAAATACCTATTGGTTCTTTATTATGATTATTTGAAATTATATTTGTGCTATGTAATGTTTTATAATAATATGTATCATTTACCAAGTTATATATAAAAGCTATAGATACTTTATTATTTATTTCTATGGCTATAGATGTACAGTAGTAAGGTAAGCTTGACACAAGGTTATCACTTCCATCAATAGGATCTAAATAAATAATATTTGATGTTTGAATATATGATTTTATATATCCACTCTCTTCACTAATAATATTTGCATATTTTAAAAGATACTTCACAAATATATCTTCTGCATATTTATCAATATATTTTATATCATCTCCACCATAGCCAATGGTATTTAACGATAAAAAATCTTTTTGACCCAATTCATTATTAATATAATGTGATAATACTTTATTTGCTTTAAGGCAATCATCTAAAAAATTATTTTTAATCGTAGAGTATGAAGTGTTAGTAATCATTATTTAAATAATTTTAAAGGATTTATATATCTATTGCTTTTAGTAGCTTGAAATAATAAAGTTTCTTCTACTCTACCTACAACATAACCCGTGGATAACCACTTTCCTACTTTTATTGATTTTGGTATATTACTTAGTTGTGAATACACAGTATGTAAACTATTGCTGTGTTTTACAATTACAACTGAACCCAATGCTCCTTGGTTAGTTTTTGCATAAACCACTTTCCCTTTTAAAACATTATATACTTTAGCATTTTTGACTTTTGATTTTAGTGATACAGATTCATTAAATAATTTTATTTTATAAACCGGATCATAATACTTTCCAAATTTTTTACTTACAACATATGATTTTAGAGGTGCCATAGTCTTTTTACCTGTATAATTAGATATAGCAATACCCTTAGCAGAAGAGCCTACATTTTTTACATTTAATTCTATTTCATCATTAAGTTCTTTTTTTGATAATGTATTTATATCTTCAGCTTTATTGATAATAACTCTTTTAGTTTTATCTTTGTTTATTGCAATGAGCTTTTTCTTTTTCTTTTTCTTTAAAGCTTCTTTTTTTAGACTTTCTTTTAATTTATCAATTTTAGCTTTTTTAATTTTTAATATATTTAAGTCACCTAATATACTACTTAGTTGATTTTGCTTTTTAATAATAAGTTTTAATATATTTTTATATCTTTTATGCTTATCATTTAAAGTACTTAAAGATGCTTTTTGTTTTTTTTGTAAGGCTTTAAATTGTTTTTTTTTATTTTCTTGAGAACTTATATATTTTTCTAATTTTTTTATTTGTAAGTTATTTTTTCGTTTACTATTTTCTATTTTGAAATAGTTTAAATTTGATTTTAAAATTTTATCTTTTGCATTATCTAATATAAGTTCATATTTTTCTTGGTTTATTATATCTTTTAGTGATTCTTGGTTTATTAGTTTTTTACTAAGTGATATCGAATATTTATCAATAACTGAATCAACTATTTCATTTTCGATAGTTTTTGTTCTTGTTAATAATTTTTTACCTTCATCTTCGTAACTTTTGATTTTTTCTTTTGATTTTTTTAATTTAATATTATTTAAAAAAATTGTATTAGATATTATTGATAATTCTTTTTCTAATGATTTTGATTTTTTTGTTTCACTTGCAATTTCTTTTGCTAGTTTTTCAATTCTAATAGAAGTTTGTTTTTTATTTTTATTTTGTTTGTCTAATATTTTTTTATTTAAAGAAATTTTATCGTCAATTTTATTTGACATTAAACAAGAAACAGACAACAAAAATAATAAAACAATTTTTTTGAGCATGAATTCTACTTTATTCTATGTTTTATTAATATTCCAAAAACAGTAAAAAACGATAAAGCAATTGATATAATTAATAATTTAAAAATTTCTGATATGGTATATGGTTTTAAATTTGTAAGAATTATATTACTTAGTTCAGGTTCTAAAAGTTTATCTAGATTTACTCCCAAATAATATACAGTTAAAATTGTAAATAAAAATGAAAATATACTAGATAAAATAGCTATTTTTATTATAGGTTTAGCACCATAAAATATTGAACCACCATGGAGTTTTATAATATTTAACCTATTTGAATGCTGAAATAGCCATATTTTTACATTATCAAGCATGAGTAAAAGTGCAAAAATAAGTATACTTACAAATAAGATTGATACTATTGTTTTTATTAATAAAAGTAAAGAATACATATTATCATGATTTTTACTAAATGTTTCAACTCTTTTTATACTAGTTATTTTTTCTAAATGAGTTTTTATTTGTAGCAGTGTACTTGATGTTGGAAAATTTTGTAATGATATAGTATAAAAATAAGGTAGTTTTTTTTGTAATAAATCAAAAGTTCCTGATGATGTGTC
Organism: uncultured Helicobacter sp.; assembly: GCA_964516815.1. GTDB lineage: Bacteria > Campylobacterota > Campylobacteria > Campylobacterales > Arcobacteraceae > CAIJNA01. The sequence goes on from CAZEXK010000009.1 coordinate 21,942, forward strand.
TTCATTAAGACTTTTTAATATTTTCTCTTTATCTAAATGAACTATATTCTTTACCTCAATATTGGAAATATCATTTATTTTTGACTTATTTAATGGTATTGTTGAAACTACGACAATAGAATAATCATCGTTAATATTTTGTTCATAATTACTTACTATTTTATTTATAGAAGTATAAACTGTAAATGAAATAAGCATTACAATTAATGCAATAGAATATGATGTAAAACTTTTAAGATTCATATATCTCACCTGATGAAATAGAAAATTTTCTAAATGATATTCCAAGATTTTCAGGAATTCTATGTGTTACTACAACAACAGCAATACCCAATTGCTCATTTGCTTTTTTTAATAAATTCCAAATAACATCAGCAGAATAATCATCAAGATTTCCAGTTGGTTCATCAGCTAAAATCAATTTGGGATTATGTGACAATGCACGAGCAACAGCAACTCTTTGTTGTTCTCCACCACTTAACTCATCAGGATATGACTTTGCTTTTGTAGGCAATTTTACATGTCTTAATAATTTATGTGCTTGAGTTCTTGATAATTTATCGCTATATCCATTGATTTTTAAAGGTAACATAATATTTTCTTCAACTGTATATTCTTTTATTAATTTAAAATCTTGATAAATAATACCAATACTTTTTCTTAGACTTCTTAATTTTTTATTGTTAATATCTGACAAATTATATTTATTTACCAATAACACTCCACTTTTTAGCTTTATGTCTGAATAAAATGACTTAAGTAGTGTAGATTTTCCAGAACCACTTGAACCTGTTATAAATATAAAATCTTTTTCATTTATTTTAAATTTTGCATTTTGAATTATATTTTGACCATCTTCGTAACTAAGACATATATTATTAGCTAATATCATACTAGAACCTCATTAAAAAATTTATTTATATGTACATGTGCTTTGTAATTTGTACTTGTTGGTATTGGATTATTAGAAAAATATGAAATTTTATTTTTTTCTAAAATAAGATATATACTTAATGGTTTAGAAAAACTACCCATACTAAGTGCAATAAGAGATAAACTATTATTTACGATGTACATTTGATAAAAATGTATAAAATAATCTTCTATAACTATTGGTTTTTTATTAATTGAATTTTGAATTTTTTTAAAATCAAGATTTTTGTCAATATAAAATGTAAAATCATCTTCTAAAACTCTTTGTTTAGAATTTTCATTAGAATATATACTTATATCCCAAATATCTTTTTGCATCTTTTTCCATCTATCTTCATATTTACTTGAAATATCTAAAGATTGATTTTTTAATATCTTACATTTATTATTTGAAAATTGCTTGAACAATTCCTTTGAATATTCATAATAGTTTTGACTATCTGTTCTTAATTCTAAACTTCCACCATTTTTTAATGCTCTTAAAGACTGTTTAACAAATTCATCACTTATAACTCGTCTGTGTGGCTTTTTATCCCAAGGAACTGGAAAATGAACAAATATCTGAGATATACTATTTGATGATAAAAATTCTAAAAATAATCTAGCATCGTAATTTACTGCATAAATATTATTGATATTTAATATTCTAACTTGTTTTAGCATTTGTTCAATAGATGGAGTATGTATTTCAAGTCCAATGTATATTGTATTTGGATTTTTTTTTGCTTGATGTAAAATATGCCTTCCACTCCCAAAACCAACTTCAACGCAAATTTCTTTGTTTGTATGAAAATCATTTACAAAAAAACTAATATCTTTTAAAAATTCTTCTTTTGCAACTAATTTATTTTCATTATGATAGATATTAGAAAATAATATTTCACTATTACAAACCTTAGCATATTCTTTAAGTGCTTGTTTTGCAAGATAAATAGGAGTAACTCTAGTTGCTTGATCTAATTTAATTAGATGCTTTTTATTTTTTATTATTTTTGTTAATAAAAATTTTTTATTGTCAATATTTACACATATCTTATCTTCGAATTTATTTTTTGCAATAAATTCAAAATTTTTCGCGTTTATATCTTGAAGATTTATATCATCGTGTATATTAGTTAATATATGCGGCATAATTTATATAAATAATTTTATTATTATTGGGATGTTAATAATATTTCATTAGTTGTTAATGATGCTAGATCATTAGAATCAACAGCCTCTACTTTATATATATACTTAACACCTTTTACAATATTGCTATCAGTAAAACTATTAGAATTAATTTTTTCGAATTTTTCTTTTTTTGTATTAAATAAACTTTTTTTAGTATATTTATAAACATTATAATAAATTGCTCTATTATCTCCAGCATCCCAATTAATCATTGCTACATTATTTTTGATTAATGCAAGTGTTAACTGTGGCACTTTAGGTCGTTGCAAAGTTTTACCTATTACATATTCTACAGTATCTTTTGACGTTTCTAAACCATCATTGTCAACTGAAGTAATTTTGTAATATCTAACTTCATCAGGTCGATTTAATATGTGTTCAAATATATCATCATTTCTTTTAGCGCTAATTACTTTGGAATAAGAACCATTTTCGCTTTTACTTGAATAAATATTATAATGCTTGATTTCATCTCCACCAAAAGGTAACCATTTAAGAAGAATCTTATTAGGCAGATCTTGACTAACAGCTGTTATGTTAGGAGCTTTTGGTAAAGCTTTTGTTTTAGCACTTATTTGTTTACTAGCATAAGATAAAATATTATCATGAGTTAATACTTTTATTCTGTAAGTATAAGTATAATCGTCTTTTAAAGATGTATCAATATATTCAGCATTTAATCTATTTTTTATTTTTGCTACAGTTTTCCACTTTAAATTTTTTGGATCATTTCTTTGTATTATATAATACTCAATTGCTTGATTATCATGAGGTCTCCATAAAATTTTAATTTGTCTAGGTAGTTCTCCAATAGCCAAAGAATAACTAATAGATGCAAGTCCTTCAAAGGTATTTGCAAGTAAAGGTCTTGATAAATTTGATTGAGTTTTGTTTATAGAAATAATTGATATTGCATATAAATAATTTGTAGCAGGTTTAAGATCTTTATCTAGGTAATGTGCTGTATATTTGTTATTTAAAGTAGCAATTTTTTTTAATCCGTCTCTACCTTCTTTTTCATTAGCTCTATAAATATTATATCCCAAAACATTTGGATCATTTATTACCTTCCACTCTAACGCAATAGAATTGTTATCTGAAATAAATTTAATTCCATCATAACTTATTGTTGGCAAGTTAGCATCAATATTAGATGATTTATTAAATGTATTAGTTACTGAAGCACAACCAGCTAGAAGTATCACAAAAGCACTTAATAATATAGTCTTTATTAATTTTTTTATCAATTATTTCCTTTTCAAAGTTATTATTTATAAGTTCAAGCATATCTTGTGGTATATCACTAACAAAAGTAACAAGCTCATTACTTACTGGATGAACTAAATATAAACAATAAGCGTGTAGATAAATTCTATGTATAGTACTATCATTGCCCTTAAAACCATATAAAGTATCGCCTAATATATGTCTATTTATTGATTCTAGATGTACCCTTATTTGATGGGTTCTTCCTGTAAATAATTTAGCACATATTATTTCATATTTATTTGAATTATTTTGAATATTTTTGTTAGAAATTAATTTAGCAAATGCAGTTTTTGCGTGTTTACCTTTTGTACCTACTGCCATTTTTAATCGATTGTTTACATTTCTACTAATTTTACGATTTACAATTAAATTTTCTTTCAAAGGAATATCACTAAGTGCAAGATAATATCTTCCCATAGTTTTATTTTCTAATTGTGCGGATAATTTTACATGGGCTTCATTTGTTTTTGCTATTACTAATAGTCCACTAGTACCTTTGTCTAATCTATGGACAATGCCATGTCGTTGTTCTCCACTAATAGTTGATAATGATATTCCTTTTTTCTTAAGCCAATCAACCAATGTAGCTTCTTTTACACTTGGAGCTCCATGTACAATTACTCCACATGGTTTGTTAATTACAAGTATGTATTCATCTTCAAAAATGATTTGTATATCAAAATGTACTTCTTGTGCAGGTATTTTTTTAATACTTGGTAAATTTACAGTTACTATTTGATTTAATTTTAATTTTAAACCTGTTTTAACATTTGTTTTATTTGAAACTCTTACAAAGTTCTTTTTGATTAATTGTTCTATTTGATTTCTATTTTGTTGAAGTTTAATACTTAGAAACTTATCTAATCTAATTGCTACATCTACAATAAACTCTTTAGTCATATTTGGGTATTCTTTCTTTATGAATTTTTTTGACAAACGAATTATAACACATTTTAATTATGAACTTATATTATTTATTATTCCGTTGATTTTTGCATCTCATTTTTTAATTGGCGAAATCAACGAGACACTAGCTAAAAAGCAATTAGTATATTATTTTGTTGCTTTTTTAGCATTTGTTTTTGTATTTATTTTACCAATTAGAAGGCTAATTAGGTTTATACCTTTCTTGTATTGGATTGGTATTGTATTATTAATTGCAGTTTTATTAGTTGGTACTACAAAGCTTGGAGCAACTAGATGGCTTCAAATACCATATATAAATTTGACAATACAACCATCAGAGTTATTTAAACCTGTATTTATATTGATGCTAGCATATCTTATTTTTAGAAATCCACCACCTCCTGAAGGTTATGGGCTATGGGATTTTTTGAAATTATCATTTTATATTGTATTACCGTTTTTATTAATAGTAAGAGAACCAGATTTAGGTACGTCTTTGATTTTATTGTTATTGGGTTTTGGTATTTTATTTATAGTTGGAGTTCGTTTAAAAATAATAATTGCTATTGTTGTACTTATATCTTTATCTTCTCCTTTTGTATATACTTATTTAATAAAAGATTATCAAAAAAAAAGAATAAGTGATTTTATCTCAGAGGAACCTAGTTATCATGTTCAGCAATCAATAATTGCAATTGGTTCAGGTGGTTTATTAGGTCAAACACAAGATGAAGCTACCCAAACACAATTAAAATTTTTGCCAATTGCTACTAGTGATTTTATTTTTGCTTATTTAGTTGAAAGATATGGTTTTATAGGTTCTTTAGCAATTATTAGTCTTTATGCATTGTTAATATGTTATTTATTAATATTAAATTTATTTTTTAAAGATGATTATTTAATAAGAACCTTTGCCGCAGGAGTGGGGTTACTAATATTTTTAAATATGAGTGTTAATATATTAATGGTCATAGGTTATGCTCCTGTTGTAGGTTTACCTTTACCAATGTTTTCTTATGGCGGAAGTTCTTTTATTAATTTTATTGTTATTTTTGCAATACTAGAAAACTTGTTGAGTTTTAGATTTATATCACCTTATGAATATGAGAAACATTTTTAATATGATAACAGATAATACTAGTAGATTTTCAAATCCAATATTAATTTTTTTAATGTTTATTTTTGTTTCATTGGTAAATATTATTTTACCGATACATTTTTTTTCAATTTTTTTAGCTGGAATTGTCTTTATGTCATTTATATATTGTATTAAAAATGAATATTGGTACTCATTAGCTACAGTTGTTCTTACATTTATAGTTATAGAGATATCGCATGGATTATTAATAGGTGTATTGTCTATGTTATCTTTTTTTATATACATTTTTGTTATTCCCAAAATAAAATATACTTTAACATCAAAGGCTATTTATATTTTTTTTATAACTATTGTATTTTATATAGGAATGTTGTTATTATTTATTTTAAGTGGTGATGCTAATAGTGATTTGTATTTTAAAATTTTATTTAATTTTTTTATTGATATATTTTTGTTGGTATTTTTATGAGAATAAAAATCATAATATATTTTGTACTTATTGTATGCTTGGTATTGCTTTGGAGAGTTTATTCTTTAAGTATTAAATCAAATTCTTATTATGAAGAATTATCAAAGAAAAATTATATAAAAACCAAGTATACAGCGGCCCCAAGAGGTTCAATATTGGATAGAAATGGTAAATATTTAGCTTTAAATAAAATTGGATTTTCAATCACAATCAAACCTCAAATGCGTAAATCAAAGTACATTAAAGAATTGCATAAATCATTAAATTTAATCAATGAATACTTTCCAAAATATAGTGTTGAAAAATTATTTAAAAAATATAAGAAAAAAGATAGCCCTTATAAGCATGAATATATTTCAGTAGTGGATTATATTTCATATGATGATTTCTTTAAATATTATTCAATTTTTAATTCTAAAAAAAATATCAAAATAGTATCAGCAGCAAAAAGATTTTACCCATATAAAAGTGTAGCAGCACATATTATAGGATATACTGGAAAAGTTAACAAAAAAGATATTAAAAAAAATGACAAAAGCAAATATTATTTAACAACAGGAAGAAGCGGATTAGAAAGATATTACAATAATATCTTACAAGGTGAATTATCTAAAGAAGTTGTAAAAGTTGATGCATATTATAAATCAGTAGAAGTTTTAAAAAAAAATAATGCTTATGCAAAAAATATACACACTACAATAGACATAAGATTACAACAATATATTCATAATTTATTTAGTGATAAATCCGGTGCTGTTATTGTTATGAATGTGCAAACAGGTGAGATTTTAAGTGCGGGATCTTTCCCTGAATTTGATAATAACATTTTTGTAAATGGAATAAGTGTTAGTAATTGGAAAAATATTATTGAAAACTTCAATCATCCATTTAGTAATAAACTAGTAAATGGTTTATACCCACCAGGATCTGTCATTAAAATGGGAACAGCACTATCATTATTAGATAATAATATTAGTCCACATTTTAAAGTTGATTGCAGAAGTAATTTACAACTAGGAAAAAGAAAATTCCGTTGTTGGATAGAAGAGGGACATAAAAAAACTGGATTTAGAAAAGCAATTAGAGAGTCTTGTGATGATTTTTTTTATAAAGGTTCATTAAAAATAGGAATAAATAATATATCAAAAACACTTGATAAATTTGGATTTGGACAAAAAACTGGAATTGACCAACCAAATGAATTTATAGGAGTGAATCCTAACAAAGCATGGAAAACTAATAAGTATTCTCAGCCATGGTATATTGGAGAAACTGTTGTATCCGCAATAGGACAAGGGTATTTGTCAGTAACCCCTATTCAAATAGCTAGATATACGGCTGCTTTAGTTGATGGTACACTTGTAAGACCACACCTTTTAAAAGACGATTCACTAATAGAAAGTATTGATTTAAATTTATCCAAAAAAAACTTAGAAATTATACATAATGGAATGTATGATGTTACAAATAAACCTAAAGGTACTGCAGCTAGACATGTAAAATCAAAAATTATAATTGCAGCAAAAACTGGAACAGCTCAAGTAGTAGGTATACCTCAAGAAGAAAAGAAAAGAATGAAAGAACATGAATTAAAATATTTTAAACGATCTCATGCATGGCTTACAGGATATGCTCCATATAAAGATCCAAAATATGTAGTAACAATTTTAGTTGAACATGGAGGACACGGAGGTAGTGCTGCAGGACCAGTATTTGGTAAAATATACGATAAATTAATTGAATTAGGCTATATAAACAATTAATTATCAATAAAGTTATCAATACTGATTGATAACTTTATTACTTCTTAATTAAGTAATTCTTTAATAGCTTTTCCAATATCTGCAGGACTAATAACAACAGTAACGCCCGCATCTTTGAGTGCTTTCATTTTTTCAGAAGCCGTTCCATTTCCTCCACTAACAATAGCACCAGCATGTCCCATAGTTTTACCTTTAGGTGCAGTTTGACCTGCTATAAATGCAACTATTGGTTTAGTTATTTGATTTTTTATCAGTTTAGCTGCTTGTATTTCCAGGTCACCACCAATTTCTCCAATCATTACAATTGCTTTAGTTTCAGGATCTGCTTCAAACATTGGTAAAATATCATTATAAGATAATCCAATAATTGGATCTCCTCCAATACCAACTGCTGTTGTTATTCCATATCCTTCTTTACATACTTGATTTGCACCTTCATAAGTAAGTGTACCAGATTTTGAAATTAATCCTACACTTCCTTTTTTGAAAATATTACCAGGCATTATTCCAATTTTACATTCTTCTGCTGTTATTATACCAGGACAATTTGGACCTATAGTCATCATTGAATGTTTCTTTGCATGTGCTTTGGCAATTTGTATATCTTTAACAGGAGCTCCTTCTGTTATAATAACAGCTAATTTGATCCCAGCTTCAGCAGCTTCCATTATGGCATCTCCTACTAAAGCAGGAGGAACAAATATCATAGAAATTGTTGCATTTGTTGCTTTAATTGCTTGAATAACAGTATTAAATACAGGTTTTCCTAAATGTTCTTGTCCACCTTTATTTGGTGTAACTCCACCTACTATTTGTGTTCCATAATCTAAACATTGTTGGGAATGAAAAGTACCTTCTTTACCTGTGAACCCTTGCACAATTATTTTACTATTTTTATTTACTAAAATTGACATTATTTACTCTCTTTTGCAGCTTTTACTGCTTTTGCGGCACCATCGGCTAAATCATTAGCAACTATTAAATTACTAATATTTGCATTTTTTAATATTACAGATGCCTGTGAAGCATTTGTTCCATCAAGTCTTACAATTACTGGTATATTTATCTTTGTTAATTTTGTTGCTTCTATTATACCATCTGCTATTCTATCACATCTAACAATTCCTCCAAATATATTAACAAAGATAGCTTTTATATTTGGATTTCTTAAAATAATATCAAAACCTTTTGCAACTGTTTGGACGTTTGCACTACCCCCTACATCTAAAAAGTTTGCAGGAGTACCTCCCATGTGATTAATAGTATCCATTGTTCCCATAGCTAATCCAGCACCGTTTACCATACAGCCAATTTCTCCATCTAGTGCAACATAAGATAAGCCATGCATTGATGCTTCTATTTCATCGGCATCTTCTTCACTTACATCTCTCATAGCTGCAATTTCAGCTTGTCTATACAAAGCTGAATTATCAAATTCCATTTTCCCATCAAGAGCAAAAAAATCACCAGTATTAGTTTTAACTAAAGGATTTATTTCTGCCATTTGTGCATCTCTATCCATATACAAGGTAAATAATTTTTCTACAAATGATATAAACTTTGTTTGTTCTTTTTTATCTGTAATTTCCAAACCAAGTGCTAATTGTGTACCGTGAAATTTTCTAAACCCTATAGCTGTATCAATTGGAATTGTTATTATTTTTTCAGGTGAATTTTTAGCTACATCTTCAATATTTACTCCACCTTCGGTTGAGGCTATTATTATAGGCATTTCTAGTTTTCTATCTAAAACTATAGATAAATATAATTCAGAGTTTATATCTACACCATCTTCTATATATAGTTTTTGTACTAGCTTACCTTCAAGGCTAGTTTGGTGTGTAACTAAATTCATACCAAGAATTTCATTTGAATACATTTCAACTTCTTCTAAAGATTTAGCAACTTTAACTCCACCACCAAGTCCTCTTCCTCCGGCATGTATTTGTGCTTTTACAACCCAAAGTGGACCGCCTAAAGTTTCAGCAGCAATAACAGCATCTCTAACACTTTCAGCCATAATACCTTTTGGTATGGGTAGATCATATTTTGAAAAAATTGATTTTGCTTGGTACTCATGAATATTCATATTTACTCCTATTATTTTGAAATTTATACAGTATATCTAATATACTTAAAAGCAATTACTAAGAAAATTCGATTATCATTAAAAGTCAAAATATGTATATATACTACTCAATATTATAATATGTAACTTTATGTAGCAAATATATTAAAAGAAATTATTTTCTTTTAATATATCAATACCTTCTTGTATTGATTCTACAGATATTTTAAATTTTTCTTTTGTTTGCTCATCTAATTTTAGTTGTACTATTGATTCAACACCATTTGAACCTAATACTATTGGAACACCAACTGTTATATCTTTATATCCATATTCTCCATTTAGCATAACACTAGAAGGTATAATTATTTTACTATCGTTAATAATAGCTTCAACCATATGTGCAATCGCTCTTCCTGGACCATAATATCCACTAGTACCTAATTGGCTAACAATTTGAGCTCCACCAGTTTTAGTATTTTCTATAATATTTAGCATATCATCATTTGATATTAATTCATTAAGAGGTATATCACCTACACATACATTTTGTGGTAAAGGAATCATATTTTCTCCATGATCACCTATAACTAAAGAACCAGTTTGTTTTGCACTATAACCAGTTTTCTTTTGTATTTGGTATGCCATTCTTGAGCCATCTAAAGCTCCTGCCATTCCTATTATTCTATTTGATGGCCATTGTGTAATTTTTGAAATTACATATGTCATTACATCCAATGGATTAGATACACAAATAATTATTGCATTAGGAGATGATTTTTTAATACTAGTAGTTACATCTTTTATAATTTTTGCATTTATTAAAAGCAAATCTGCTCTTGTCATATCACCTTTTCTTGGTACACCTGCTGTAATTACAACTATATCACAGTCTTTTACATCATTAATATTATCAACTGCATTAATATTAGTATCTTTGGGAGCATAATATGAAGCTTGTGCTATATCCATTGCTTTTCCATGTGCTACACCCTTTGCTACATCAAAGAGTACAATTTCCTTACATGCTCCTAACATACTTAATGAAAATGCTGCTGTTGCACCTACTGCACCAACACCAATTATTGCTACTTTTGTATTGTTCATATTTTATCCTTAGGTAAAAAATTTAATACATACAATTTATTTGTGAGTTCTCTAACACTCATTACAGATTTTCTAAATCGTTCTTCTTGAAATGGTTTTAGCGTCATTTTAATAATTTTTTCAACACCATTTGCTCCAATCATTGCTGGAACACCACTTACTATATTATCATAACCATACTCACCTTCAAGTAAAACAGCACATGAATAAATTTGTTTTGTATCTTTTAGTATAGCATCAACCATAACTGTAGTAGATTTTGCAGGGGCATAATAAGCACTACCATCACCTAATAAATTTACAATTTGAGCTCCACCATTTTTTGTTTTATTAACTATATCAGTTATTTCTTCATTTGTTAACAAATCTTCAATTGGTACACCAGCTACTGTTGTAAATTTTGGTAGAGGTACCATAGTATCACCATGACCACCCATGACTGTCGCTCTAATTTGTCCTGCTCCATATTCTAATTTTTCATATATAAAGTGTGCCATTCTTGCACTATCGAGTATCCCAGCCATTCCAAGAACTCTTTGTTTGGGAAATCCTGTTTCTTTTAACATTACATATGTCATAACATCAAGTGGATTACTTACAACTATTACAATACAATCAGGAGCATATTTTTTAATTTCATGAGCGTAGTTTTTTACAATTTGTGCATTTTTTAAAAGTAAATCATCTCTACTTATTCCTGGAGTACGAGGAGCTCCAGCTGTCACTACTACTATTTCACTATTTGCAATATCTTCAGGCTTCATAGCAGCTTTTACTACGGTATGTTGTCTTGCGGCATTTGCTGCTTGAGACATATCAAGTGCCTTACCTTTAGCAATATCAATATTTCGGCCTCTAAGGACAACTTCATGACATATACCTGTCATTGCTAATATAAATGCTACTGTTGAACCAAAATTACCAGTACCTATTACAGTGACCTTTTTACCTTTTGCCATAACTTTCCTTTAATTATTAGTGTATAATATTTTTGATTTAATAAAGGTTAAGATAAAGATAATATATTGTTTTTTTAAATTTAAAAAGTAAGTAATACTTACTTTTTATTTTTTATTTTTAATATTAATATTTAATTATATATTATCAATTATATTATTTAGTGTCATAGACGGTCGCATAGCTTTTTGAACTAATTCATCATTTGGATTAAAATATCCGCCTATATCTTGTTTTTTACCTTCTACTGATAAAAGTTCAGACATAATTGTATCTTCGTTATCAATCAAAGCTTTTGCAATAGGTGAAAATTTTTGAGCTAACTCATTGTTATCAGATTGTGATAAAGCATTTGCCCAGTATTGTGCAACAAAATAATGTGAAGCTTTATTATCTGGTTCATTAACTTTTCTACTTGGTTCTTTGTTATTATCTAAATAAGAATTGTTTGCAATATCAAGTGCTTGAGTTAAAGCATTTAATTTTTCATCTGAATTTTTTTGTCCAATAAATCTAAGTGATTCAGCTAAGGCTAAAATTTCACCTAAAGAATCCCATCTTAAATGACCTTCTTCTACAAATTGATCAACATGTTTAGGAGCAGATCCACCAGCACCAGTTTCGTATAATCCTCCACCAGCTAATAATGGAACAATAGATAACATTTTAGCAGATGTTCCAAGTTCCAAAATTGGATACATATCTGTTAAATGATCTCTTAATACATTACCAGTAACAGCAATAGTATTTTCACCTTTTCTAACTCTAGCATTTGTAAACCTAGTAGCATTTGTAACATTCATAGTTTGTATATCTAAACCATTTGTATCATGTTCTTTTAAATATTCATTTACTTTTAAAATCATTTGAGCATCATGAGCTCTATTTTCATCTAACCAAAAAATAGCAGGAACATTTTCAATTCTTGCTCTTTCCACAGCTAGTCTAACCCAGTCTTTAATTGGAATATCTTTTGATCTTGCCATTCTCCAAATATCTCCAGCTTCACATTCAAAACTCATTAATTCTGTTCCATCTTGAGCATTTACTGTTACTTTCCCATTTTCTATTAATTCAAATGTAGTAGGATGTGAACCATATTCTTCCGCTTTTTGCGCCATAAGTCCTACATTTGCCATAGATCCCATAGTAGCTACATCATATTGACCATTTTTTACACAATCTGAAAGCATTTCTTCATGGAACATAGCATATGTACTATCTGGTATTACAGCAACACATTCAATAGCATCACCATTTCTATCCCATTGTTTACCACCTTCTCTTACAACAACAGGCATTGAAGCATCTATAATTACATCATTTGATGCATTAAAGTTTGTAGTACCTTTATCTGAATCAACCATTGCTATTTTTGGTGAATCTGCATCAACATTAGCTTGAAATGCTGCTTTGATTTCTTCTTCTTTACTATGCCCACTAATCTTTTTTTCTATGTCACTCATACCTAGATTTGCATTTACATTTAACTCCTTAAATGTTGATTCATATTTATTAAATACATCTTGAAAAAATACTTCAAATGCATGACCAAACATAATTGGATCTGATATTTTCATCATTGTAGCTTTTAAATGAATTGACCATAATACATTATTTTCTTTTGCTTCTTGTATAGATTTGGCAATAAATGATTTTAATTTATTTTTTGACATAAATGTACCGTCTAAAATTTCTTTGTCTATAGCATCAATCTCTCCTAATGTATTCCCATTTAATTTAATAGTGATTTTTTGGTTTTTATTCATAGTAACTGATTGTTCATTACCATAAAAATCTCCATCACCATTCATATGTGCAACATATGATTTAGGAGAAGTAGGGAAGTCTCTTAATTTATGAGGATTCTTTTGAGCAAATTTTTTAACAGCTAATGCAGCTCTTCTATCTGAATTACCTTCTCTTAATACAGGATTAACAGCAGATCCTAAACATTTTGAATATGCTTCTTGAATTTGTTTTTCGCTATCATCTTTTGGGTTTTCTGGATAATCTGGAATATTGTGTCCTTGACCTTGAAGTTCACAAATACAATCTTTTAATTGACCAATAGAAGCAGAAATATTTGGAAGTTTAATAATATTTCCATCTTCTTTCAAAACCACTTCTCCTAATTTTGATAATTCGTCTTCTGCCAAATTTTGACTTGCTAATACTCTATTTGCTAATGAAATATCTGAAGTTACAACTTCAACACCTGCAGCTTTAGTAAATGCATTTACGATTGGTAAAAGAGAATAAGTAGCTAAAGCCGGTGCTTCATCAATTTTTGTCCATATTATTTTTGCCATGTTTTTTTCCTTATGTTTTGTATTTTTATTATAATAGCTTGATTATAATAGCTATATTATTATTTTATTATAATAAAAGCAAAAATAATGTTTAAAGAAAATAATTTTTGTTACAATATGATATATAAATTTACTTTACACTTTGCCATAGTTGATTAGTAGAAATATTTTTTTGATTTTTTGATTTTTTATGTAACTTATTTTTGCTTTTTTTGTTTTTTAAGTAATCTGTAAATCTTTTTGATTTTTTAACATCATCAATTACTTTTTTGTGAGAATTGTAATTTGTAGAAAATATGTGACTATTTCCTTCAACGCTCTTCATAAAATATAAATAATCTGTTTTTTTAGGAAAAATTGCAGATTTAATAGCATCAAAACCAACTGCACATACTGGATTTAAAGGGATACTATTAATTTTATATGTGTTATATCCACTTGTATCTTCTTTTATTCTTTTAGGTGTAATTTTTGTATGAGAATATTTACCATAATTTAAAGTACCATCCATTTGTAATTTCATTTTTTTATTAATTCTATTATAAATTACACTTGACACTATTGGCATTTCTTCTTTAGATGCAGATTCTTTTTGTATGACTGAGGCCATACTTAAATATTTATACCAGTCTTCTTTGTTATAAGTGCCAAATATTTTTAATGAATATTTTTTATATTCATTGTTACTATAGTTTATTAAATATTTTACAATATCATCACTTTTCATACCATAAGGTAAAAAATATGTTTGTGCTAATATATTTCCATCTAGTTTAAAGGCATATTTTTTATATGATTTTAGTAGTTCATCGTGTGGAACTTTAAGTTTTTGTGATACTTGTTTTAGAAAAAAATAATAAGTTTCTCCAGGTATTAAAATCACACTTTTAACGGCTGCTTTTAATTTAGTAAGTTTATATAAAAATTCAAATTTTGTCATGTGGGTAGTTTTAAGATCTATCCAACCATTTTGTGGATAACCAAAAAAATTAATAACAGCTTTATCCACAATATTTAAATCATAATTATTTTTATTTAAATATGTTATAATACTATTTGTTGAACCTTTAGGAATAAAGATAACTCTTTTTGAGTTTAAACTTATGCTTAGATAAAAACTAAGTATAATCAAAATAACGAGGAATACTTCAATTATGTTAAAAAATAGTATTGTCTTATTCAAAATAATCTTATTTTTTATAGTCTCAATTATTTTAATTGCATCGGTTTTTATTTTTGCAGGAGTCACTGTATTTAATCTTTCATATAATAATGTTAATATTTCAGAATTGTATATTAAATATGATAAAAAACTCATTGTAAGAGCCAATAAAATAAATTATTTTGATAAAAGGGCAAATACTAAACAAAATTTTGATTTAAATATGAGTATTAAGACTTACAATAATAATTTATATATATTTATTGATAAATTAAAAAACATTGAAAATAATATAAATTTTTCTGCACAAATACCACTAATCAATAATAATATGTTTTCTTTAAATAATCTAAAAATAGAAGAAAT
The DNA here is from genome assembly GCA_964516815.1 of uncultured Helicobacter sp. GTDB lineage: Bacteria > Campylobacterota > Campylobacteria > Campylobacterales > Arcobacteraceae > CAIJNA01. Next base: position 37,526 of record CAZEXK010000009.1, read on the forward strand.
ATTACTTGGATTTGATGATAATAAAAGTTCAGTTTATGCTAGTAGTGCATATATTACAAAGGATAGTAATACTAGTGAATTAAAATTAAATAATATTATGTATGAAAATATAAGCATTTCAAACTTTAATATTAAATATGACAAAAAATTAGAAATAAAATCTGAAAATATTATATTTACAGATAGAAATAGTTTTAAAGAACATAGGTTTAGTGCATATTTAGATATAAATAAAGTGCAAAAAAATTACTTATTTGATATCAAACAATTTAAATATTTTACTCATGATTTATCATTAAAAGGTAAGTTTGAATTAACTGATAATGACATAAAAGATTTTAAAAACTTGCAAATTAAAAACTTTGAAGTAAAAGATTTTTCTTTAACATTTGATAAGTTTGTAAAACCAGTAATTACTAAAAGTACATTTATAACCTATGAAAATGATAATATTTATTTTGATTTTCATAATCCAAAAGTAGATGACATTGAATTACCAAAATCAAGCGCAAGTGTTAAAAATGTAACAAGTGATGCATATTTAGAATTAAAATTAAAATCAAAAGATAAAATAACAAACAAAATTATTAAAATAATCTCTTATTATGGTTTAACTTTACCAATTTCAAAATTTGAGGGAGAAAATACAATTGATGTAAATATAAACATTCCATTTTATGGGAATGAACGAATAAATATTGATGTTGATGTTGAAGTATTAAATGCTAATTTAATTTATAATAAAATGAAAATAAAAGCAAAAAAAATATCTGTAAAATATAAAAACGATATATTGTTTATTGATTCTTTTAATGGTTTAATATCAACAAAAGATGAGAAAATAAATTATAAGAATTTAAACTTAATATATAAAAATCATAAATTTGATATAAAATCTGATATTGGAAATATTGTAATAAATGATTTAAAATTTAAATACGATGCACTAACAGTTGTCTTTGATTCAAACTATAATGATATAAATGTATATGTAAATAATGCTTCATATAAAAAAAACAAAAAAATAAGCACAATATTTTTTAATAAAGTAAAAATAAATAAGAAGAAAAATATATTTTCAGTTAATAGCAATGTTAAATATATAAACTCATATTTAAATATCAACAATACAACAAATATGGATACAAATCATAGCAATGGTAGTATAAATGTTGCTAATTTAAATTTTAAAAAATTAAGAATAAAAAATAAAACTTTTGCATATAAACTGCATCATGAAGATAATAAAATTGATTTTAAAATTCCTGCTATTAATTTTAGCTATGTATCTGATAAAATTAACAATCATGAAATAAAAATTAATAATGTTTCTAGCTTATTTAATGATTTAAAACTTGTTGACATAATAAGTAAAAATGATAAAATAAGAATAATAACAAAAGATGATTTTAAATCTATAAAAATATTTATTGATAATTTAAATGCTAATTTAAATTCCAATGAATTAAAAAGTAATGATAATCATGTCTTTGCAAAACTTTCAATATTTATAAAAAATTCTAATTTAGCATATGATAATAGATATATAGATATTAATAATGCTTATGTAACTTTGAATAAAAATACAATAACATCAAAAATAAAAGCAAAAAATGAAAAAAATATGATATCTTTTTTATCAAATGAAAATGGATATGAAATAAATGCAAAAGAATTGAGTGCTAATTTTTTAAATAGAATACTAAATAATAAAAAATTTGACAAAGGTAGTTTTGATTTTATGCTTAAGGGAAATAATGAAAAAATTAATGGTAATGTTTATATTAGGAAAAGTACATTAAAAGATGTTGCCGTTGTTAGTAATTTAATTAGATTTATTAATACAACTCCTGCTTTTATTAATCCTATATTGGCTTTACCAACTATATATAAATTAGGAGAAAATAATTTTGATTTAAATGGATATTATATTAAAAAAGGAAATTTAAATTTTAAATATGATGTAAAAAGTGAAAAATTAAAGATAAAAAACTTTAGAACTAAAGGTAGTATATCTGATTTTACAGGAGATATTGCAGTTGATTTTAAAAACAAAAAAATAAATGCATTGGTGGATGTTATTTTTTTAAAATCTTATGCGCAATTTATTAGTAATATACCATTACTTGGCTATATTCTAATAGGAAAAGATGGTAATATTGTTACTAAAATTAATATAAATGGTAATTTTAATGAGCAAACATTTGAAACTCATCTTGTAAACGACAGTGCTAATGCTATATTTAATGTTATTAAAAGAACAATTTCATTACCATTATTGCCATTTAAACAAAATAAGGAAAAATAATATGGATAAAATTTATGCGTTAAATATAGAAAGAGCAGTTTTAAGTTCAATATTATTTAATCCAGAAATCATTGAAGATTTATTAGGAATAATAAAAGCTAAGGATTTTTATTTACCAGTACATAAAAAATTATTCGAAGCAATGGTACAATTGAATATAGAAGATCTACCAATAGATGAAGAATTTTTAAGAAAAAAAGTTTCTCCAAAAGATGTTGATGATTCTATTATTATTGAAATCTTATCGGCTAATGCAATTACAAATACTCAAGCATACGCAAAAGAAATTAAAGATGCTTCTATAAAAAGAGAACTTATTCAATTAGCTAGTGAAATAAAAAAAGTAACAATAGAAGATGAATTACCAGCACCTCAAGCAGTTGATTATGTACAAGATAAATTATATAAAATTACAACAGATAGCGCAAGTTCTGAACTAAAAGATATGTTTACAATCACAAGTGATACTTTAATACATATGGAAAAAATGAAAGCTCAAGGTAATTCATATTTGATTGGTGAAACAACAGGCTTTGATGCATTAGATAAAAAAACTACAGGTTTTAATGAAGGAGATTTGGTAATAATTGCAGCACGTCCTGCTATGGGAAAAACATCTTTAGTTTTAAACACTGCATTACAAAATATCCAAAGAGGTGTTGGAGTTATATTTTTCTCATTAGAAATGCCAGCTGAACAGTTAATGATGAGATTACTTAGTGCAAAAACTAAAATTGCTTTGCAAAATGTTAGAAAAGGTGATTTAAATGATAAACAATGGAGTGATGTTAGTAAAGCTTTTGAAGATTTGAATACAAAAAAATTGTTTGTAGATGATAGTGGATCTGTAAATATCAATCAACTTAGAGCAAGAGTTAGGAAAATAGCTGGAAATCCTGAAAATAATATCAAAATGGTAATTATTGATTATTTACAATTAATGCAAGGTACTAGCTCAAAAGCTAGACATGAGGAAGTATCAGAAATATCAAGAGGATTAAAACTTTTAGCTCGTGAAATGAATGTACCAATTATAGCACTTTCTCAGCTAAATAGAGGTTTAGAAAGTAGACCAGATAAAAGACCAATGCTAAGCGATATAAGAGAGTCTGGTTCAATTGAACAAGATGCTGATATAATTATGTTTGTATATAGAGATGATGTTTACAAAGAAAGAGATGAAGCTAGAAAAGAAAAAGAATCAAAAGATAAAGGTGAAGACTATAAAAGTGCTTTTATAAATAAACCAATAGAAGAAGCAGAAATAATAATTGGTAAGCAAAGAAATGGACCAACAGGAACAATAAAACTTGATTTTCATAAAGAACTTACAAAATTTGTTGATAAAGATTTACCACATAATGTTGCTCCTACTATTACAACTTTTAATAGTGTATCAGATAATCATATTGATACACAAATAGATATCCCTGATACATTTAATGATACAATAGTTGAAATTCCTGATATTTAAAATATCTTGCTTTTCATTAAATACAATGAATTAGTTTATGCAATCGATTAATACTATAAACAAAAAGTTATAAAACAAAGTAAAAATTTATTTTTAAATCAATATATTGTCATATAATTAGGGTAATTTCAAATTAAGGATGCTTTATGGATAATCTTATGCAATAAATATGAAAAAATATATGATAAAATTTGACATTGGCAAAAACCATTTGAATTGATTAGAAAACATAGAGAAATAGCATCAGATTTAGAATTTTCATCTACTAGGCATTTTGTATCCAAGGTTTATGAAAATGTATTAAAAAACTATCATAAACTAACATTAAACGCTATAAGTGATGTTAAAATTGCACATACTAGCTTGAATGAAAAAATAAATAATCCATATATTAAAATAACTAATGCAACTATATCTCATTTTAATAAAAAAATAGAAGATTCAAAAAATTATATGAAGAAGATATTTTATTAGAACTTCAAGAAAATTTAAATTATGAATTAGTACAAAAATTACTTAGCTCAAATAGAAATTATTTGTCAAAAATAATTAAAGACAATATTATTAATATAAGGAAATAAATATTAATACTATAGAGTTTATTAAATCAAAAAGAGATATTTATTTTTATAAAATTGATGATTTGAAAAATATTAACGATACTATAAAGTTACCTTTATAGTATCGCATAATATTAATTATTACTTATCAAGTTTTGAATGTACATCCATTTGTGGATATGGAATTGAGATATTTTTTTCATCAAAAGTAATTTTTACATTTTCAATTGTATCAAAATATACTCCCCAATAATCAGCACTGTTAACCCAAGCTCTAAGAACAAAATTTACACTTGAATCAGCTAATTCACTAACTGCTACAAATGGTTCAGGATCTTTTAATACCCTTGAATCAGAATTTATTATATCAATTAGTGTTTGCTTAGCTAGCTTTAAATCATCATCGTAACCAATGCCAAATGTTAAATCAACTCTTCTTGTATCTTTTGCTGAAAAGTTAGTAATATTTCCAGAAATAATATTTGAATTTGCAACTATTACAACTTTGTTATCACCAGTTTTAAACATAGTATTAAAAATATTTATCTCTTCAACTGTACCCATAGTTCCACCAGCATCAATAAAATCACCAATTTTGAATGGTCTAAAGAAAATAATCATGACACCAGCTCCAACATTTCCTAGTGCTCCTTGAAATGCTAATCCAACAGCTAAACCAGCTGCAGCAAACATAGCTACAAATGAAGTAGTATCAATTCCAAGTTTTGAAAGGGCAGCTAACATTATAAATACTAACATTGCTCCATAAGCTACATCTGCTAAAAACTTAGCTAATGTTTCATCTATATTGCTTTTTTTCATTATTTTTAAAAGTATATCTTTTAAAAATACTGCTATTTTTTTACCAATTACAAATATTGCAATAGCAACAATTATTTGAAGTCCATAAGCGATTATTAAATCTGTATCCATTTTTATTCCTAAATTTTTTGTAATTGTACAATAGTATAAGTTAATTTAATGCTATTTTTTAAAAAGTTGATTATTTTATGTATACTAAAAATCAAATAAATATCTAATACCGATATTTATATTTAAATGTTGATTTCGTAATATTTGTGATTCTTGAGTGCTGGATTTTAATAATGTATTATGTTTTGCATTTAAATATCTTATATAAGAATGAAAAGAGAACTTTTTTGATATCTGCTTATCTATTCCAAATTGAGCTCCATATGTTGTAACTTTACCTTCTTTTTTTATTATTTTAGCGTTAATATGTGATTTTGTAAGTTTTATATAACTAACACCAAGTAGTACACCAACATAAGGTTTATATGTATAGTTTAGTGATTTAAATGCACCAATTAAATATCTGTTAAAAGTGACATCTTTGTATTTTAAGTTTTCATAATTTATAGTAAATGTAGCTTTTTTATTTTTTAATCCTATTTCTATATTATTATTTATTGTTTTATAAGATAATTCTTCACTTAATTGTAAATCACCAGTAATATTTTGTTTTGTTACATTCATAGTAGAATATCCAAGTGATAATCCTATAAAACTGTAATAATTATCTTTTGGTTTTTTTTCATCTTCTTTAATTCTTATATTTTTTTTACTTAGTTCGTCTTTTTGATTGATAATAAGATCTAAAGATATTTCATTATGTTTGGTTTTTGTTGTACTATTATGTTCTATTATATTACTTTTTATCTTACTAAGCTGTGTTTTTATTTTTTCATTTTTATTTAGATATAAATAAGGACCATTTACCCAACCTCCATGTACTTTATACCATGGATAAGTATAACCTTTTATAAATCTTGTTTCATAAACTCGAAGATGAGAATTTTTTTTAATATTCTTAACTGTTTTAATCTTAACAGGAATTGTTTCATATAAGAATGTATCCTCAGCAATTATTGTTGTATTAAAATCAAAATCTATTTGACTTGGCTTAATGTTTTTATCATTTTCATTAGCATAATCATTTGACATTACTTGTGTAATTAGTAACAAGATGATAAAAATATTTTTATGTATTGAATTCATTACAAACATCATATTATATATTACCTTATAATCAAAGATGAACCACTTATTAAACATACTTTTTTTTCATTTGTGCTAATATGAACAATATTTAATACGGTATCATTTGATAATGATACCAATGTATCAAGTTTCTTTAAACATGTATAGCCATTACAATCATTTGTTGCATTATTTTTATTACTTAAATTACAATTTATTATGCCTTTACCATTGTATGTTTTACTACTATACTCTCCTTCTTGTGTATCTACAGATCCACAAGAATTAAATAATATTAAAATTAATAAAACTTGTATTGAGTGTATAATTATTTTCATGTCTTATCCTTAAAATTCTAATTTTTTATCTTTTTTTAATGGTGTGGATATTGTAAAAACAATATCATCATTGTTATTTTTATTTATAGTTATTTTATTATTGGTATTAAATGAATTATTATTAATTAATGTGGAGTAGGTATTTAATTCATTACTTGGATTATTACAATCCACAGTTCTAAATATACTATATGATTGCCCTGTTTGTTTTGTGATAACCTGCGCATACATACATTTTATTTCATTATATACATTCAATGTTAAATTCATATCATCAGTAAGTGTTGTTTTTGATCCATTTATAAAAGTTTTTACGCTTGTATTTGCCATATCATTTTTTACATTATATATTGTTTCTCCATTATATTTAGTTTTAATTTTTACATTATTAATTGAAGTTTCTACAATAACATTTTTACTAGAATCATTGGATATTATAGTATTTGCACCTTCTAAGCCAACAGTAAAATTACTAATTATATCATCATATTTTATCTCATGATATAATTTCCCGTTATTTTGTATAACTGAACGAGCACTAGTATTATGGTTTTTATATGCAGTTATCACATTATGTGAATTAACCTTAACACTACTACCTTCTAATTGTGAGATAGATTTACTAGTTTTACCATTAGCAATTACTTTACTTAACAATTTTCCATCCAAAAAATCATTTATTTGAGCATTAATAGTACTTGCATTAATTTGCGTCGTTATCACACCAGTTTGTTCTGTTGTTATTCTATTAATTTCGTTATTAGAAATGGAAGTATTTATATCCATTGTTGATATTCTTGTTTCATTGTTTTCATTAGTAATACTAACACTAATATGTCTAATATTTGGTAGAGAGACTTGTATATTTGATAAATTATCATTTATTACATTTAATTTTGTTCCAGCTAAATAATTTCTATACTGTACATCTGCTGTATTTGATTTATTTGTTTTTTTTGTATTTATTTTTCCATTGTTTGAATCTAGTGATATATTTAATTTTTCTTGTATTTTTTTGCTATTATCATAGTAAGGTGTATCCACATTTATATGTCCATCGTCACTTATAGTTATGTTGGTTTCTTGATTATTAATAGCCACATAAGATGAGTTTAAATCCTCTATGTCAACATTAATGCTCATTGATCCATCACAATGCATCATTACTGTTTCTTTTACAATTTTATCATTTTCATTTGTGAACTCACCATAATGAATAGCTGTATTTTCTTCACTTATAGTAAATGTGCTATTTGGTATATCCATAATAAATGTAGATGTAATATCTTTTTTGCCATCTTGTTGTATAATTTGTTCCGTAGTAATTGAATTAATACTTGGAAAAATAGACGTAATATATTTACAACTTAAATCAGAAGGGGTATTAAATAATGGACTTTTTAATACAATATTTCCATTATTTGTAATGTCAATATCAATACCAGTTTTATTAAGTGTGACATCATTACTTCCATTGCTTAATTCTATATATCCATTATCTTTTACTTGTATATCTATATTTAAACTCGATAAAGATATTTGTGTAATATTATTATCTATAAGTACTTCATTTACTTCTCCATTGTCTATTTTAATGTAAGAGTTATATTCATCCAAAGTAGAATTTTGGTCTATTTTATTTGATTTTAAAGTTTTTGTTTGACCATTGTTATCATCAATAAACTCATCGAATGGTAAAGAAATATTAAATTTAATTGTAGCAGTTGTCATAGCATTGTATTTATCTTTTATTTGTATATTTATAATACCACTACCTACTGTATGAATTGTTGAAGTAATCTCCAATACACCAGTTTCATTGTTTATGCTTATATTAATTTTATCACTTGTACTTGTAGCGCTGTAAATAATATTGTCATTATCTCCATCAGTTGCATCTATATTAATAATATATGGTATAGCAATCATGTTAGAAATTAAATTAATAGTATTAGATAGTTCATCCAAAGTTTCAGCAGTAAATACTGGTGCTTGATTTACAGAGGTTACATCAATTGAAAATGCTTTTGTGAACATTTGTGTACCAATAGTCATATTTATTGAAATAGTAGCATCTCCATTTTGATTTTCATTTGATGATAAAATCAAAATATCATTTTCAAAATTTGTATTTAACAATGTGGGGTTAGATATTGTTACATTATAATTAATATTAGTTATAGATGGTGTATTTAAATTGATATCATAATCAATAAAATTTTCATCTAATTGTATACTTTCAAATTCTTTAGTGACAAAATTACTAAGTGTTCTGATTTCATTAACATTCATTGATGTGTTAGTCGAAATATCAACAAGAGCATTCATAAAATTTATATTTGAATTAGTAATATCTGACATTCCTATATTATGATATTCAGTAAGTGTAGGTACTATATTAGTATTTGAAAATGCATAATTATTAATAATATCTAAGGCAGTATCATCATTTAAAATATTTATGTCAAAAGATTGTGAATCTAAATGTTTATATTCTTGTGCACTTGATGAGTTAATACTAATTGTAATTGTTGCACTACTATCTTCTTTTAACAAATCATCAATGGCAGTTATATTAACACTATTGTTTGTACTATTCCAGTCATTAGGGTTAATAACAATTGCAGAAGTAACACTTGCTTCATTTTCATTAGAAGATGTAATATCTAAAATAACACTTGATGTAGGAATTGAACCTAATGTTATGTAAAAACTTGAATTTGAATTTTCATTCATAGATTCAGGAGCATTATTAATAAAAAATGATGATATATCATCATTAATCATTTCTATATTTACTGTTTTATTACTTATGGTACTATATTCTTGATGTGAGTTACTATCATCTATAATAAATTCTATACTTGTGTTAACATCAATATTTAAAAAATCATCCACAGGAGTAACCTTAATAACTTGAGGTATATCCCAATTTTGCGATGTGAAATTTATTGTTGACTTATTTATACTAATTTTAGTTAATGAATATGTCAAATCTATTTTTACACTAGAAGCTGGTCTTTGGTCTAGTACAATATTTATATCTTTGCTAATACCGCTTTGTTCATCTAATTGTAAATTAATAGGACTTATTGTGTAAGTATAATCTATATTATTTATATCTATTATAAGAGTATTACTTGTATTTGCATTTCCATCGCTTGCTTGTATTGTTAAGTTGTAAGAGGTAGTACTTTCATAATTTAATTCACTTGAATTATTAACACTAACTTCGCCATTACTAGAATTAATAGCAAATGCATTATTTGTATTTCCAGAAATAATAGAATATGTCAAGTTGTCATTATCAGCATCATTGGCAACTACACTTTGAATGACTGTTCCATTTTTTGAATGCTCATCCACATTAAAAGTGAATGATTCTAAAGTAGGAGCGATATTGCTATTTCTAACGTCTATATTGACAATATATTTAGATGTAGAATTTAAATCACTAACAATCAATTCAATATATTCATACAAACCAGAGTCAGTAAAGTTTGGTATTCCTGTAATTTCACCAGTATTAATATTTATACTAGCCCAAGATGGCAAATTATTAGCAAAAAAGCTTAATTGAGAATCTGTATTATCAATATCAAAATATGTAGGTGTCCAAGAATACGCAATATTTTCTAATGCATTACTTGGAGTCCCTGTAATTGTGGGTTTATCATTAATTGGATTTATTTTAATTTGTAAATTTTTTTGTACAGTAGACGAAGCTGTTTGCACAGTTACTGTAGCATTTACATCACCATAAATATCTTGTATACTTTGTAATGTTAACACAGTATTTATTTGGCTTGATGGCACAATAATATTTGAATTTACAATATTTACAATATTTGCATTTGAAAAACTAATAGAAACAGATGCTTGATCTTCTCCTTGAAAATCTATATTTGAAAGAGTAATATTATAATCAGAAAAATCTTCATTTAATTCAATTATATCACCAGAAATATTTGGAAAATCAAAAGTAGCTGGAACTTGTATTTCAAAATTAGACGAACTTGTTAAATCATATTCATCACTAGCTTTTATTTGTATTATGGATGAACCAAATTTATTTGATATTGATGAAAATGAAATATTATAATTACTTTGATTATAATCATTAAAACTTTGCGTTGTGGTATTTGTAAAACTTGTAGTTAATAGTGAGGGGTTTGAGTTAGTTATTTCTAAAGTTAAATCATCTTTATCTTCATCATTTACATGGAAGTTTAGATCAAAATTACTAAAGTTTGTTACTTTTATTAAATCACTAACATTAGATATCTCTGGTGCAACATTTACATTTCTAATGGCAATACTTATGTCTTTATTGGCTTGATTACCATCTTGGTCAATTACATTTATACTTATATCATATATATTATTTGAGTCCGAATCTTCTTGTACTTTATAATTTTTTGCACTTAAACTAAGTTGTCCTGTATTTTCATCAATATTAAATAAACTTACATCATTCCCACTAATTGTATAAGTAACTTGTCCAATTGCTTCATTACTTAATTTTGCTATTGGTGAAATAAAATCTACTCCCTCATCTACGAATGTAGAATATGGATTTTGGATAACAAAATTAACAACTTCAATTACATCATTGATATTAATACGTATATTTACATCTTTACTTAATGTTGTATTACTAACTCTAACTACTAAATCATAATATTGAGTATTTTCATAATTTATTTCATTTGCTTTTTTTACTTGAATTTCACCAGTATGTGAATTTATAACAAATAATCCATCATTAGTACTTGAAATAATTTCATAAGAATATATTCCGTTAGGATTTGTAGTATTAGCATTTAAAGTATGAATTATACTATTGTCAGTAATGTTCTCGCTTATACTAATATTTACATCATCCATTATTATTGCTTCAATAACATCTGTAATATTTACAGTTATATTATCTTGGCTATTTAAAGATATATTATCACTAACTTTAGCTGTGAAAGTATATGTAGTTTTAGTTTCAAAATCTGGATTATTTTTAAATGTAACTTCTCCACTTATTGGATTAATATTTAAAAGTTCAGAATCTCCACCATATATGCTAAATGTCAATGTGTCATTTTCATTTTGATCACTGGCACTTAATGTTATAGCAAGGTTTTGATTTTCTTGAACACTTACAGTATTAGTAGATGTAAATATTGGAGTAAAATCATTATTTATAATATTTATATTAATATTTTTATCAACTACTCCATGGATATTGGGATCAGACAAGTTAACATCAATACCCAAAGTTACAAGTGAAACATTGTTGCTATCAATTAAATCATCTATTACGCTTATATTGACAGTTTGCTCTACATCCCAGTTTAATGGTGTAAAAATTAAATTACTTTTATTTATATTTATTTTGTCATTTGATTTAGATAAATTTAGAATAACATTTGAGTCTATAGAAGCACTTAATTTTACTTTAAATTCTTCTGAATTACCTTCTTGTATATTTAAATTTGATTTTGATATTATTAAATCAATATTTTGTATGGCTATAGTATAATAATGCATTCCATTATTATTGGTTTCTACAGGTACATCTAAAAATTCACCATTTTTAGAATTTTTCAATATATTATAATTAGTTGCAAAATTTGTATTTGTATGTGATAATAATACATATCTTTCATTTGAAGCAATATTTGGAAGGTTATCAAATTTCATATTTATAGTTTTACTGGAATTTAAAATATTTTTACTTTTCCATACCCTTGATATTCTTGAAGAAAATAAAGTAGAATTAACATTAGAAGTAGTTGTAGTGTTACTTTGTGCTGCGTTATTAGAAAATATTATATAGTCATTATTTTCTAAGGTATCAGCGTGTAGTGAATTTTTTTTAGTAAAATCATTATCTAAACTAAGTGTTAAACTCGCTGCATCTTCTATTGATTTTGAAATTCTTTGATCTAAACTTGTACTAGAATCTTTTCCTAAGGCAATAATGTTATTCCAGTAAATTGCATCACTTGAGTATACAACAGAACCATCAGATAAAATCATATTTCCAAAACTATTATGTAAAGTTTTACCATATTTGAATGATAAATAAGTTTCTATAGATTTTAATTGATTTGCTTCTGGTAATTTATTACCAGATACTACTATTATTTCAGCTATGTCAGATTTATAATCTTTGGATAAATAAAATTCACTATTATTATCACCTATAAAGGTACTTGATGAGTTTACATGTGTTTTTATATAACCGTTTTTTCTTATTTCATGGTAATGTTCTACTTCGCCATTATAAGATGCACTAGTCCATATATCAACTCTATTTGTATGATCATTTTCATTTACTGTTAATGTATTTGAACCTAAATTAAATTCTATTTGTGAACCATTTGAAATATTTAAAAAGATATCATTATTTGTTCCTTTTAAATTTTGATAATAAATATTAGCATTAACACCGTTGTTATCTTTTGATTTTGACACTAGATATATTTTTGTATTGCTATACTCTATTAGAGGTGAAAAGATACCTTTATATGTATTTGGATTACTTGAGGATACAAAAGAATCATTTCCGTCATATCTAATAATTGGATTAAAATTAATCATTGATTCATTGTCATCTTCATATGTGGGATTGTCAGTTTTTATAAATTGCTTATTATTAATTCCTAAATCCATCCAAGTATCTACTACTTGACCATCTACTGTAGTACTTGTATTCGTATCTGCTTTTAACCACAATACTGTATTTATAGATTTAACATCATTATCAATAAAATTTACAGTAAAGTTTTGTGAATTTATATTAGTATACTCACTACTAGAACTACTATTTACTTGCGTACTTATAATGGTACTGTGATTATTTTTTACTTCAAAATCATTTATTGAAATTATGTTTACAGCTTGTGCTATATTCCAATTATTTGAAGTAAAAGTTATACTTGGAGTAACGCTTGCTTCATTAGTATTGCTCGATGTAAAATCAACTACGACATCATTTAGAGGTTTTGATGTTAATATGACATTAAAGCTTGTATTTGTATCTTCGTGCATTGAATTTGGTTTGTTACTTAATATATATCCGGCCTCATCATCATTTTTAAAATTAACTGTAAAACTTTTATTTGCTATATTTGCATATTCACTATCACCTGTGGAAGCAATAGAGATTGTTATTGTAGTATTATCATCTCTTACGTAAAAATCATCTATTGAATTTATTGTAACTTGATGTTGATTTGTGTTCCAGTTATCAGGTGTAAGAGTAATATTAGAAACAATACTAGCTTCACTCCCATTAGAATTAGTAATATTTAATAAAACATTAGAGCTTGGTTTTGAACCTAAATTTATATTAAAAGTATGACTACTTCCTTCATTTATTTCGCTTGTCAAATTACTTAATACAATAGATGGAATATCATTGTCAATAAAATCAATTAAAAAATTTTCATTATTTGTTCCTCTGTATTCTATTGCACTTGACAGATTATCTATTGATACTGATATAGTTGTATTATCATCACCTAGTAAGTTATCATTAATTGAGTTTACATATACTATATTTGAGGTACTATCCCAATTATTTGGAGTGATTGTTAATTGTGATGTAACACTTGCTTCATTTTGATTTGAACTTGTAATATTAAAAACAACATTAGAACTTGGTTTTTTCCCTAAAGTAATATAAAAACTTTTTGTGTCCCCTTCATTCATTGATGTTGGTTTATTATTAATTATAAAACTTTCACTATTATCAAAAAGTTTGAAACTTCTTAATTCAATGTATTCAATATATTCTTCTTTTAATTCTTCATCAGAATAACTAGGATCCCAAGCACCAACAATACTTGTTCCATCATTATATGCATGTACCTTCCACCATCTAGCTTTAACTGATTGTGAAAAATGATATTGAGTCATTTTTATTGAGTCATTTATAAGAGGATTTTGATCAACATTTGATTTATCTACTAATTTTATCCATTTATTATTATCATCAAATGCTGGTAAAGTATCTTCTGTACTAGCAAAAATTTCAACTTGTGTTACTTGTCCATCATAAGACCACATATTTGATATAGCTGCAATAGAAGCAGTAATTTTTTTTTGTGCATCAACAATTAACACTCCTATATTATTTGGATAGTTTCCTACATTTTCCCATGCTATTCCATATTTTGTATAAATTTTTGTGGAATATATAGAATTAATATCACTATCATTAAACAATACAGATTGCGGTGCCCAATTAAAACCTATACTTGTATTTAGAGTTACTAAATGATCACCATTAGATGCATCATTACGTCCATAATTTCCATTAAATCCATGTTGTACGGTTGTTTGTTCAACTAATCTAGCATTGTTATTTGTATAGTCAATTAAATTTATATATTTTTCACTATTTGGCATAAGTATATCTGCAAAGATTTCAATTTCTCTAAAACTTTGATTGTTATTTGAAAAAGTTATTTCAACTTCATTAAAACTAATATTAGCATCTGGTTTGTATTTTATTTCTTGAGTAGATGATGTTATTTGGTGAGTAGCAACAATAACTCCAAACTTTTTAATTTTTATTATACTACCAACTATTAATGATGTATTAGTTTCATGATTGTAAAATATAAGTTCTGGATTTTTATAATACTTATTAAATTTAAATGATATTGTTTTATTACTTGCATTTGAAGAACTAATATATGAATCGGAATTAAAGCTTATATTTCCATCGACAATCTTTGCTAAATTTTCAACACTTGTAGTATTATTATCCCATGTTTGGATAGATGTAGTTATATAAGCTAAATTTCCAATACTATTTTGAGAATAAAGACTCACAGACAAAAAACTAAGCATAATAAATTTGTGAATAAATGTTATATTTTTAACATTAAACAATAAATCAAAAATATTAATTTTTTTTAAAGATAAATGCATAAAAACCCACCAAATATATAAATTTTGTTAATAATATACTCATATTATTATTTATTCTATATTATTTATGTTTAAAGTAATATTAAATTGTTACATTTAATTGTTAAAAATAAGAATGTTATTAATGTTAGCTTAATTAATTTCTAAATATGTTAAATTTTATGTATAAACTAAATAATGTGTAGCAAACAATTAAGTAGTTTATACGCTTAAAAATGATAGTCTTTGCTATAAATAAATACTAAGGATATGAATGGAAACTAGAATAGAAAAGGATACAATGGGGGATGTAAAAGTTCCTATTAATAGCTATTGGGCTGCACAAACTCAAAGAAGTATAGAAAACTTTACAATAGGTGAAGAAAAAATGCCAAAAGAAGTAGTAAAAGGTTTTGCTTACTTAAAAAAAGCATGTGCAATAGTAAATAATAAGCTAAATAGGCTAGATGTTATAAAATGTAATGCTATTTCTCAAGCTTGTGACGAAGTTATTTCAAATAAACTAGACGGCAACTTTCCTTTGGTTGTATGGCAAACTGGTTCTGGAACACAATCAAATATGAATATGAATGAAGTTGTTTCAAGTCGTGCAAGTGAAATACTTGGAGATGATTTTAGAGTTAAAAAAACCATACATCCCAATGATGATGTAAATAAAGGTCAAAGCTCAAATGATACATATCCAACAGCAATGAGAGTATCATTTGTATTAGAAATTGAAAATAACTTAATACCTGCAATTAATACTTTAAAATCAACATTTCAATCAAAATCAAAAGAATTTGAAAATGTAGTTAAAATAGGTAGAACTCACTTGCAAGATGCTACTCCAATAACATTAGGACAAGTAATAAGTGCTTATGTTGATATGCTAGATAAAGCTTTAGTACAAATTGATGACTCAATTAAGCATATTTTAGAATTAGCTATTGGTGGTACTGCAGTTGGTACAGGTTTGAACTCTCATCCTGATTTCTCACCTATGGTAAGTGAAGTTTTAAATGATATTACTGGAACTTCATATACATTTAAATCTCATCCAAATAAGTTTCATGCATTAACTTCACATGATGGAGAAGTTGTTTTAAGTGGAGCATTAAATGCTTTAGCTGCAAATTTGATGAAAATTGCAAATGATGTAAGATGGTTATCCTCAGGTCCAAGATGTGGAATAGGGGAACTAAATATTCCAGCAAATGAACCTGGATCTTCAATAATGCCTGGAAAAGTTAATCCAACTCAAAGTGAAGCTATGACTATGGTAGCTGTTCAAGTTATGGGGAATCATACTTGTGTTTCAGTTGCAGCTAGTCAAGGTAACTTTGAATTAAATGTATTTAAACCAGTGATTGCATATAACTTATTGCAATCAATCAGGCTATTAAGTGATACTATGAATTCTTTTAATGATAAATGTGCAATAGGTATTGAAGCAAATGAAGCAAATATCAAAGGATATTTAAATGACTCATTGATGCTTGTAACTGCACTTAATCCATATATAGGATATGAAAAAGCAGCACTGATTGCAAAAACTGCACACAAAAATGGTACAACTTTAAAAGAAGAAGCTTTAGCACTTGGAATATTAAGTGAAGAAGAATTTGATAATTATGTAAAACCTGAAGAGATGATAGCTCCTAAAAAATAATTAAATGTATTGTCTTTTGACAATACATTTATAAATAAAAGGAAAAAAATGGGAAGTATATTTGAATTTTTATTAAGTTTTTTAATATCTTCAGTATGTACTTGACTTACTTTATCAATTTGTATTGCTAACTCATTTCTTATTAAAGAAGGAAGTGGAACTGTTCTATCTTTTTGGCTCTTACTATCCCAAATATATATCTTTAATACGCAATGTTAGTAATTCATTCATTCGTAAACCACAA